>NZ_JAIUIL010000008.1:0-302212 GCF_020165595.1 Mesorhizobium sp. BR-1-1-10
TTCAAATCCTGTCCCCGCAACCAAACAAAAACGGCCCGCCTGGCTCTATGCCGGCGGGCCGTTCGCGTTCCGATCTCATAATGCTGCGGATGTCTTGTTTTGGGGTGCGGCAGAACCGCTTTATGTAAGCCATTACCGACCTTCTGCCGCGGTTGCATTCACGCCACGGCACTGCCGCGCGATCGCTTTCTCTCTGCGGCGGCGAGCAGGTCCACAAACGCGCGCACCTTGGCGGGCCTGAACCTTGCCGGCGGAAAGACAGCGTGGATACCGCCGTTGGGCAAGGCCCAGTCGGCAAAGACAGGAACCAGCCGCCCCTCGGCGATGTCGTCGCTGACGCTGTAGTCGGGAAACACACCCAGCCCTATGCCGGCAAGCACGCAGGCATGGGCAGCCGGGCTCTTGTCGCATGTGATGACCGGGTTGAGTTCAGTCAGCACCTTGTCGCCATCCCTGGAAAACAGCCATTGGCCGACGCCGCGAAGCTGGGCGTTTCCGACCCAGGCCAGCGACCGCGCCTGCCGCGGGCTCACGCCCTGCGGCAGGTTTGCGGCGAACGCAGGACTTGCCACCACGATCTGCCGGATCGTGCCCAGGCGCCGCGCCTGGTTGGAGGAATCAGCAAGCCAGCCGACGCGGATGCCGAGGTCGATCTGCTCGTCGACCAGATTGCTTACCGCGTCGTCGAAGATCACCTCGACGCGCATATGCGGATAAGTTCTCAGATAGGCGGCGATGACCGGTGCAACCACCTTCGTGCCGTAGTCGAGCGGCGCCGTCAGTCTCAACATTCCAGCCGGTTCGACGGCCGCGCGCGAAATCTCGCCATAGGCGGCCTCCGCTTCCCGCAGGATTATCATCGCACGATCATAGAAGAGGCGTCCCTCTTCGGTCGGCGCGACACGCCGTGTCGTTCGTCGCATGAGTGTCGCGCCCAACTCCTCCTCGAGCTTGCCGATCTGATGGCTGACCACGGCTTTGGCGACGCCAAGCCGGTCGGCCGCCGATGTGAAGGAGCCGGTCTCCATCACGGTGGTGAAGTAGACCAGTCGATTGAGGTTCAGCAGGTCAGCCACGGCGATCGCTTTGTATGAACTGGTCAGACAATCTATATTATTGGATGGTGTTTATCGCAAGATCGTTGTCTGCCACATAGGAGCAACAGATTTGGCAATCCAGACCGCTGCACGCCGCGCCAAGGGATATCAGGCAATCATGAGCAATTCGGATGTGATTTATCTTTTCGATCCGCTCTGCGGCTGGTGCTACGGCGCCGCCCCGATGCTGGACAAATTGGCTGCCAGGGGCGTGCGCGTCGAATTGCTGCCGACTGGTCTGTTTTCGGGAGCGGGCGCGAGGCCGATGGATGAAGGTTTTGCCGCTCACGCCTGGGCGAACGACCAGCGTATCGAGCGTCTGACCGGACAAGCGTTCACGCAGCCCTATCAGCACAATGTCCTCGGCATCCGTGGCACCTTGCTGGACTCGCATGCCGCGACCCTCGCCATCAGCGCCGCCGGCCTGGAAGACCCGAGCCGCCGGTTGACCGCGCTCAAGGCAATCCAACGTGCGCGCTATGTCGACGGTCGCGATATCGTAACTGTGGAAGGCGTGGCTGCCGTGCTCGCCGGCGCTGGCATGATGGATGCCGCCGCGATCCTGAAGAGCCCGACCGAAACCTTACTGACGGCGCACCTCGACCTGGTCAATCGGGGCAGCGCGCTGTTCCAGCGCTTGCATGCCAAGGGCGTGCCTTCGCTAGCGGCCATCCGCAACGAAGCGCCTCGGCTCATCGGTTCGAACGCGCTGTTCGGCAGCTTTGACAATCTTGTCGCCCATATAGCGGCGGCGTGACCCTCAACCGACCTCCAACAAGGACTGGAAAAGAACATGGCAAACGTCGCTCTCATCGGTGCATCCGGCGCTGTCGGCTCGCGCATACTCAAGGAACTCTCCGATCGTGGCCACACGGTCACCGGTATCGCCCGCAGTCCTGAAAAAATTGCCGCGCTGCCCGGCGTGACCGCCAAGAAGGGCGATGTCTTCGACAAGGAAGGCCTTGCCAAATTGATCCGCGACCATGACGCGGTGATCAGCGCGGTGCATTTCGTGGATAGCGACCCCGACACGCTGATCGCCGCGGTGCGTGCCTCGGGCGTGAAGCGCTATCTCGTCGTGGGCGGCGCGGGCAGTCTCGAAGTCGCGCCCGGCAAGCGTCTGGTCGATACCGCCGAATTTCCTGCGATCTACAAGGCCGAGGCACAGAAGGGCGCCGACTTCCTGGACAAGTTGAAGACAGTCAGCGACCTCGACTGGACGTTCCTGTCGCCGTCCGCGATGTTCGTCCCAGGTGAGCGCACCGGCAAGTTCCGCGTCGGCAAGGACACGCTTCTCGCCTCGGATAAGGGTAGCAGCATCTCGTTCGAGGACTATGCCATCGCCATGATCGACGAAATCGAGAAGCCGACGCATGTCAGGCAGCGCTTCACCGTCGGCTATTGATTGAAAGGACCGACGCGTCGCCGGCCAAAGTCGCGCGGAGCCATGCGGCGATGGCCTCGAAGTCGATCGGCTGCGTCGTATCGACGTCGAACAGCGGCCCGCGCCGCAGCGGTTCGGCGCGCTTGGCCAGCTCGATCAATTCGGGGATATAGGCAGCGCCGGGATGACCCGGGAGGCGCTGACCCAGCCGGGCGCCGTAGCGTTCGGCCAGAACTTCGCCCGGCGCGTGGCACCAGATTTCGACCGTGTGTTCGACGCCGGCGTTGCGCAGATGATCCTCGAGCACTTGCCGCGGCTGGAAGCCGAACCAGGCATCGACGATGAAGGTGCTGCCGGCCGGGGCGTCGCCGACGAGCGACCAGATTGCCTGATAGCTGGCGCGGCCCAGCGTGCGATTGAATTCACGGTCGCCGCCGCCGAGCACTTCGAGGAATGGGTTCTTGACCGTATCGAGCGCGAGCAGCGGCCATCCCATGCGATCTGCGATGCCGTGTGACACCGTGCTCTTGCCGCTGGCCGGGATGCCGTTGACGAGCACGGCGCGTCTGGCGCGGGCGGGCTCAACGGAAAGCGATGTCGATGTCGGTGCCGAAAGCGCCTGGAGACCCGCGCCGATCACTCCGGCGTCGTCGCCAAGCTGCGCCGGCGCCACCGGGCATTGGTACCACGGCGCCAGCGCCGGCGCGTGGCCGAGCGCTCTGTGTGCCGCCCGGCCAAGACCGCCGCCAAGCAGGACGAGGTCGGGGTCGAACACGGCAACGGTGGTATCGATGGCCGCGCGCAGTGGCCTCGCCCAGGCTTCCAATATGCCTCGCGCCTGGATGTCGCCGGCGGCGTCGCGGGCAAAGAATTGGTCGACCGAAACCTCGGGACCAAAGCCAGCCCGCCCTATGTGACGGCCGAGCGCCGTGCCCGAACTGGTGGTTTCGACACAGCCGCGCCGCCCGCAAGCGCAGAGTTCGCCGTTGACGTCGACGGTGATGTGCCCCAGTTGCCCCGCCGCTGCCCGGCCGCGCATGATCCGTCGGTTCTGGACGACGGCGCCGCCAATGCCGGTGCCGATGGTGAACATGGCGATGTTGTCGTGGCCCCGGCCGGCGCCAAGCGCCATCTCGGCGGCCAGCGCCATGTTACAGTCGTTGTCGACGACGACAGGCTTGCCGGTCATGCTTTCCAGCCGCTGCGCGAGCGCGACCGAAGCGAGGTTGACATAGCCGCCCGACAGGACCGCGCCGCGCCGTACGTCGACGCGGCCGGGGACGCCGACGCCGATGGCCGCCACATCAGGCGTATCGAGAAGGCGCGCCATGTCGGCGATGCGGCCAAGCACCAGCTCCGCGTCGGGCGCGCTCTTTTCGGAAAGGCGTTCGAGGATTTCACCGGTGCCCGAGATGCGGGCGGCACGCAAATTGGTGCCGCCGATATCGATCCCTATGGCCATCGACTTTTGTGGCATGACGTCCTGCACGTGCCGGCGCTCAAAGGTGGATATCAAGCGGCAGCCTTCCGCCGATAGTGCCCGATCACCGCCTGGATCTCTCGCAGCCGCGGCACCGCGATGGTCTTAAGCCTTTCGCGCTGAATGTCACGATCGAGCGAGATGCAGTCCTTCCACAGCGATCGGCCGGCGATGACGCCGGAGGCGCCATTTTGCATGGCGATCTCGACCTGGCCAAGGAAAGTGGTGTGGTTGACGCCGGCCGAAAGTACGGCCCACGGCACTTCGCCGGCCATTTCAGTGATGTTGGCGCAGGCTTCCGGCGTTCCAGGGTAGGGAAGCTTCAGCACCTTCGCGCCGCATTCCAGCGAAATCCTCGTACCCTCCTCGACCAGCCAGGGCGTCTTGGCCGCATAGTCCTCGGGGCTTTCCCCTTCGAGCTGATAGGTCAGGAATTCGACGACGAGCAGCAGGTCCTCTTTGCCGAAGTCGGCGATGCATTGGCGCAGGATGGCGATGTTGTGTTCGTTGGCTTCAGGCTTGTCGGCCCTGAGATACACCATGATCTTGCCGCCCGTGCCGCCGAGTTCGCGCACGCGCCGCGCATCGATGCCGGGGACCAGCCGCGACAGGCGATAGCCCTCCGGCGAAACGTCGAAACCGGACGCGTCGAGGCCGATGAGGAGTGCGGTATCCCGGTTCAGTACGCCGTCGTCGACAACCCTCGGCACCGCGCAGAGTGGGTCGAGCAGCACGCAGGACGCCGCACTTGCGAGATAGCGCGTGATGTCGGCCTTGGTGTCGCCGAGCATGTCGTTGGTGATCCTGGCCTGGTCCTCGGGGGCCGACGCCAACAAGGTGCGCATGCCGCCGCGCTGGTCGCAAGCGATGGCCACCATGGCTCCGTCCTTGCCGCATATCTGCTGGTAGCCGCGCAGTTCCGCGGTGGTCATCCTGGTCATGGTTTTCTTCTGTCCGATGTTGGCGCGCCGAGGCGCTGATCCCGTGGAAACAAAAACAAATGGTCAGTTTGCCCGCCTGCCGGCAGGAAGAGTTTGCCGCCTGATGCATCGCCGGCGGCTGGGATAAGCAGCCCAGCCGGCGTTTGGCCTGGTATCGCCTCAAGTTGCGAGTTCATCGGATTTGCGCGATAACTCGCATCGGCGTATACGTGTGTAACACGTTGCTGAAAGGAATTGCAAGCTGTCTGTTCCCTCCGCCCAGGACGCGACCGCATCGCGCACGATGCTGCACACGGTTGCCAAGTTGCACTATGTGGAGGAGATGTCGCAGGTCGACATAGCGCGGCAGCTCGGTGTCTCCACCGCGACGATTTCGCGCCTGCTGCAGCGGGCGCGGGCCGAAGGCATCGTGCGCATCGAGGTGATCGACCTGGCGACGCCGGAGGATATTACCAGGCAACTTGTCGACGGATTGAAATTGCGGGACGCCGCCGTTGTCGAAACGCCGGCAGCGGGTGCGCTGACGGCGCTTTCCGCCCCGCTTGGCGCTTTGCTCAGGCAGGCGCAACTGGTGGCCGGCTCCGTGGTCGCCATCGGCTGGGGACGCGCCGTGCGCGAGGTCATTCGAGCCGGCCTGCCGCGCATGCCGGGCGTGCTGACTGTGGCCGCGACTGGCGGCATGCAGCAGCACGCGGCGCATTTCCAGGTAAATGAATTCGTGCGGCTCGCCGCCGAAGAGTTTGGCGGGACACCGCACTTTATCCATGCGCCCTATCTGCCGTCCAGCGAGCTGCGTGACGTCTTCCTTGGAGACGCCACCATCCGCGATGCCGTCGCGCTGTGGGACAGGACCGACGTTGCGATCGTCGGCATTGGCCTGCCGCACGCCATCAACCCACCCGAGGCGAGTGCCGCCACGCCGACCGAGCAGGCGCTGGTCCATGCGGCTGGCGACGTCCTTCGCCATTATTTCGATGCGGAAGGCGCCCTGATCGCCTGGGAAGGGGAGAGCCGGATGATCGCCATGTCGCCGGCGCAGCTTCGCGCCGTGCCCCTGGTGATCGGCGTCGCAGCCTCGCCGGAGAAGGCGACGGCCATCATCGGCGCCGTTCGTTCCGGGCTCATCAACACGCTGGTGACGGATACCAAGACGGCTCAGGCCATCCTCGCGGTTCTTGCAACGCGATAGCGGCAGATATGCGGACTGATGCGGCGCTGTCGGTGCGGAGAGAAGCCGCTGCGAAATCGATTGTGTCGCCGGGGAGTCGGGACGATAGTTCGCCCGGGGCTCGGAGGAGCAGTCAGAAGGCGTCTGGAAAGCCGGCGTTGCAGTCGCGGAAAAACCGAGTTGCAATTTATTTCTGCAAAGTGTTACAAATTGCCGATCCGTCGTGCAGGATGCCGGGCGCGATGGTTCCCTGACCTCGCGGAGGCGAGGAAAGTGAGCACGGGATTGTGCGGTCGGCTCGGTCGGCTGATATTTAGACTGGAGGGCGCTTGGGAGGAGCTGCCCGCGAAAGGCAAACAGGCGTTCCGGCCGTCGGCATCTGCCTCTGAGCGGATAACGGCCATTCCAATGTCACCGAAAACGGCAGAACTGCCAACAATGAGGAGGATGTCATGAAGAAGATCGTTGCCGCGCTCGCAGCGCTTGCCGTCAGCGCAACGGTGCTGATGGCGCCCGCGCAGGCGCAGGACAAAAAATACACCATTGCGCTCATTCCGGGCCTCACGACCGATGGCTTTTACATCACCATGCGCAAGGGTGCCCAAGCGGCCGCCGACGCGCTCGGCGTGAACCTGGTCTTCCAGGGCGCTCCGGACTTCAACCCGGTCACCCAGGTGCCGGTGCTCGACGCGGTCATCGCCAAGAAGCCGGATGCAATCCTGATCGCGCCGACCGACAAGGTCCAGCTGGTCGAGCCGCTGCGCAAGGCCAACGACGCCGGCATTCCGGTCATAACAGTCGATACTTTCATCGGCAGCGGCGTCTACCAGACGGGTGCTGGCGATGCCGATTTCCCGCTGGCCTACATTGCTTCTGACAATGTTCTGGGCGGCGAGATCGCCGCGCGTGCGCTTGCCACCGCCGTCGGCGACAAGGGCAAGGTCTATGTGTCGAACGTCAAGCCCGGCATCTCGACCACCGACCAGCGCGAAGAAGGCTTCAAGAAGGAAATGGCCAAGCATACGGGCATCACCGTGCTGGAGACCCAATTCAATGACGACGACGCCAACAAGGCGGCCTCGCAGCTGCAGGCCGTCTTCGCGCGCAATCCCGATCTGGTCGGCGTGTTCGGCGCCAATCTGTTCTCCGCGCTGGGTGCGGCCAACGGCGTCAAGCAGGCCGGGCAGAGCGGCACCGTCAAGGTCGTTGCCTTCGATGCACCGACCAGCATCGTCGACAACATCAACACCGGCCTGGTGGACGTGGCGATCGCCCAGCATCCCGCCGAGATCGGCTACTTCGGCGTCGTCTCGGCCTATGCCCACCTGACCGGCCATTCAATCCCGGTCACGATCGGCACCGGCTTCACGATCATGGACAAGTCCAACATCGCCGACCCGAACATCTCGAAGTACCTCTACTCCGAGTAGGTCAAGACGAGCTTGGCTCCTCCCGGTCCGCCGGGGGGAGCTCGTGCCGGGTTCCCAAAGGCGGGGCCTGTTTGAACGCAGCCGCGCCGCGGAGTATTCATGACCTCGACATCACCAGCCCAGCCGGCCGAGAAGCATGTCGCCCCCCAGGCCGATCATGGCGATCCGGCCAGGACCCTGATCGGACGCATCGCCGAAGGGCGCGCCTGGTTGTTCCTCGCCGGTCTGATCATCTGTTTCGAGGTATGGTCGAGGTTCGCCTTCGGCGCGACGTTCGTGCTCAACCCGTTCAACCTGCAATCCATCGCAATCTTTGCCATAGCGCCGTTGCTGCTTGCGACCGGACAGACCTTCGTCATCATTTCGGGCGGCATCGATCTGTCGCTGGGGTTCATCATGGGGCTTGCCGCCGTCGTTGCCGCGCATGCCACCAATATGGCGGGCGCCGCCATTCCCTTGCCGCTGGCCATGCTGGCGGGCATCCTCGCCGCGGTGATCGTCGCCGGCTTTCCCGGCATCATCAACGGCCTGCTCATCTCGCGCCTCAGGGTGCCGCCGTTCATCGGCACGCTCGGCATGTTCGGCGTCGCGCGCGGCGTTGCCTTCCTGCTTGCCGGCGGCACGACGGTGCCGGTTCAGAATTCCTGGTTCGCGCTGCTCGGTAATGGCAAGTTCTACGGCGTGCCCTATCTGGTCATGATCGCTGCCGTGTTCGTCATCGTGATGCATTATCTGCTCAGCCAGACACGGTTCGGCCAGCACAATTATGCCATCGGTGCCAATGTGCAGGCGGCGCGGCGCGCCGGCATCGACATCAGGGGCCACATATTGCGGCTCTATGTGCTGTCGGCGATGTGCGCCGGCCTTGGCGGGGCGCTCTACGCGGCGCGCTTCACGGCCGGTGCGGCACAAGCCGGCGAGCCGCTGCTGCTCGACAGCGTCGCGGCGGTCGTCATCGGCGGCGCCAGCCTGTTCGGTGGCTCCGGCACCATCCTGGGCACGGTCGCCGGCGCGCTGGTGATCGCGGTCATCCAGTACGGGCTGGTCTTCGTCAATGTCGAGCCGTTCTGGCAGTTCATCGCCGTTGGCGTCGTCATCATCATTTCCGTGCTCATAGACCAGGCGCAGCGCCGGTTCAGTGGAGGCCGCCAGGATGAATAGCACCGACCAGAACACCCCCTTGCTCGAGGTCCGCAACCTGTCCAAGCATTTCGGCGCCGTGCGCGCGCTCAACGATTTCTCCATGGCCGTGCGGCCGGGCGAAGTGGTGGCGCTGGCCGGCGACAATGGTGCCGGCAAGACGACGCTGATCAAGGCAATCTCGGGCGTGTTCCAGCCGACAGGCGGCGAAATCCTGCTCAGGGGCCAGCCGGTGGCATTCGCGACGCCGCAAGAGGCGCGCGAAAAAGGCATCGAGACGATCTACCAGGATCTGGCTCTCGCCGACAATCTGTCGATCGGCGCCAACATTTTCCTTGGCCGCGAACCGATGCGCAAGGCGTTCGGCTTCCTGCCGGTGCTCGACCGCAAGGCCATGGCCGAGGCGGCCAGGGAGACGATGAAGCGGCTGGATTTCCACGTCAGCCGGATGAACGCCCCGGTCAGCAATTTCTCCGGCGGCCAACGCCAAGCTGTCGCCATCGGCCGCGCTGTCTACTGGGATGCGCAGATCCTCATCATGGACGAACCGACCGCGGCACTTGGCGTGCCGGAACAGCGCAAGGTGATCTCGCTCATCCACCAGCTCAAGGCGCAAGGACGCGGCGTGATCTTCATCTCGCACAATCTGCAGGATATCTTCGCGGTCTCGGACCGCATCGTCGTGCTGCGCCGCGGCGTCCAGGCCGGCGAGCGCAAGATTTCCGAGACCAACCATGACGAGGTCGTCAGGTTGATGGTTGGAGGGTAGGCCGTCCTGTCGGTGTGATCTTGTCGAAGAGCGGATCATGGTCTGTTTCTGTTCAATCTGGGCGCAGCCGCCACCAGTGCCTTGCCGATGGCCGATTGCGGCGCGTCGATGACGGTTCGGGCATCGCCGCTCTCGGCAATCCGCCCGGCATCGAGAAGGATGACGCGGTGGGCGACCGCCCGGACGACGCCAAGATCATGCGAAATGAAGAGATAGGCGATCCGTTCCTCGCGCTGCAGGTCCAGCAGGAGATCGAGGATCTGGCCGCGCACCGAGACATCGAGCGCCGACACCGCTTCGTCAAGCACGATCAGCGACGGCTTGGTGGCGATGGCGCGGGCAATCGCCACACGCTGCCGCTGACCGCCGGAGATTTCATGGATTGCGCGGGGCGCGAGATCGGCCGCCAGGCCGACCCGCTCCAGCAAGGCGGCGATGCGGCGCGGGCGCTCCGTGCGCGGGGCGACGCCATGAATGCGCAAGGGGTCATCGAGGACGCGCGCCACTGTGGCGCGCGGGTTGAAGGCGGCCAGCGGATCCTGGAACACCATTTGCACGCGCGCGCGACGGGCTCGAAGTGCCGAGCCGCCCAGAGCCAGGAAATCATCGCCTTCGAATTCAATGCGTCCGCCATCCGGCTCGATCAGGCGCAGCACCAACCGCGCGATGGTCGACTTGCCGCTGCCGGAAGGGCCTGCCAGCGCCAGCGTTTCGCCGGGCTCGATATGAAAGGAGACATCGCTCACCGCAGCAAGGGTCTTGCCGCCGCGACTGTAGCGTTTGGTGAGATTGGACACTGTCAGCAGGCTCATGCATTCAGCCTGCTTCGGTGCAGCAGCGGCTCGGCGTCGAGGTCGATATGGGCGTCGAGCAGCGCGCGGGTATAGGCTTGCGTCGGGGCTTCGACAATCTGCTCGGTCTTGCCAAACTCCACCAACTCGCCGTGGCGGAACACGGCGATGCGTTCGGCAAGCTCCGCGGCGAGCGCAATGTCATGGCTGATGAACAGCAGCGTCATGCCGTCCTCGGCCACAAGCCGTCGAATCAAAGCGACGATCTCGGCCTGCACGATGGTGTCGAGCGCACTGGTCGCCTCGTCGGCGATCAGCAGTTTCGGCCCGGCGGCAATCGCGGCGGCAATCGCCACGCGCTGCTTCTGGCCGCCGGAAAGCTGATGCGGGAAGGCGTGCAGGGCGGAGTCGGGGTCGGGCAAGCGGACGCGTTCGAGAAGGGTTTTGGCTTTGGCATATGCCTGGGCCCATGTGAGGCCGAGATGCGTGCGCGCGACTTCGGCGATTTGTTTGCCGACTGCCATTACCGGATCGAGGCTGGCGGACGGATCCTGGAAGACGAAGCCGATGTCGCGGCCGCCAAGGGAGGCTTGATTGTGACGGTTGAGAGATAGGCGATCCTTCCCACCCCCCTCTATCCTGCCGGAGGGGGGTGCCTTGGCCCCCAACGTTGGCGGTGATCGCATGAACCAGTCGATACTCCCCTCAATCCTGGCGCTCGCCGGCAACAATCCCGCGATCGCCAGCGCCAGCGTGCTCTTGCCCGAACCGCTTTCACCGATGATGGCCAGCCGTTCGCCTGGCTGGATATCGAGAATAATATTCTTCAGCGCGGCGACCTCGCTGCCATCACGGCGGTAGGTCACCGTCAGATCTCGGATCGACGCCAGTACCGTCACGACAGGCCCCTTCGCACGGCCGTCGTCTCGACGATGCCTTCGCCGGCGAGATAGACGCCGAGCACCGTCAGCACCAGCGCAATGCCCGGGACGATCGAGAGGAACGGCGCGGCGCGCAAGACAGCGCGACCTTCCGCGATCATGCCACCCCAGGTGACCCGGTTGGGGTCGCCAAGACCAAGGAAAGACAGGGCTGCTTCGGTGAGGATCGCGGCGGCGACGATCACCGACGACATCGCCAAGATCGGCGGCAAGGCATTGGGCAGCACCTCGCGAAAGGCGATTTCCAGGGGATGCATGCCAATGACACGGGCACTGGCGACATAGTCGCGTTCGCGAATGGAGAGGACTTCCGCGCGGGCGACCCGCGCCGGCCCCGTCCAGGTGCCGAGCGCTATTGCGACGACGACGACGCCGAGCGAGGGCCCAACCACGCTGACGAAGGCCAGTGCCAGCAGGAAGCCCGGCACGGTCTGGAAAGCATCGGTGACGCGCATCAGCACCTCGTCGATCAGGCCGCCGGCGAAGCCGGCCAGCGTGCCGATCACCGCGCCGAAAGCGAGTGCCGCGGCCGCCGCGGCCAGACCGACGGCCAGCGAGGTACGGGCGCCATGAAACAGCTCGGCCAACACGTCCCGGCCGAGCCGGTCGGTGCCGAGCGGCAGCGACCAGTCCTGGAAAGGCGGCAGCAACGCCGCGCCAGCAATGGCTTGCGGGTCGCCGGGAAACAGCAGCGAGGCCGACAGCGCCATGGCAAAAAGCGCCGTCAGGATGATGGCACCGGCGGCCGCCTCGGGCGTGCGCAGAAAGCGGCGCAGACGGCTCATGCACCGGCCCCGCTGGCGCCGACGCGCGGGTCAAGGAACGCGTAGGCGATGTCGACGACAAGATTGATGACGATGACCAGGACGGCGCTGGTAAGAATGATGCCGAGCAGCAGCGGCGTGTCGCGCGCGGCGACCGCTTCCTGCGCCAGCCGACCAAGGCCGGGCACGGCAAAGACGCTCTCGATGACCACGCTGCCGCCGAGCATCTGCGCCGACTGCAGGCCGAGCATGGTGACCAGCGGCAGCAGCGCATTGCGGGCGACATGGGCGAGCACGATGCGGCGGCGGGATAATCCCCTGGCGCGGGCGGCCAGCACAAAATCCTCGCGCCAGGCCTCGGCCATGCCGGCGCGCATCATGCGCAGATAGAGCGCCAGATAGATGAAACCGAGCGCGCAAACCGGCAGCACCAGATGGGTGGCGATATCCGCGGCGCGGTCGAGACCGGTCTTGTCCGAGGCCAGCGTCTCGACGCCGCCGACCGGCAGCCAGCGCAGGTCGACGGCGAAGATCACGATCAGCACCAGGCCGAGCCAGAAGCCGGGCACCGCGTAGAGAGCCAGCGAGGCGACGGAGAGGAAACGGTCGCGGAAGCTGCCTGGCCTGGCGCCGGCATAGATGCCGAGCACCGAGCCGAGGCCAAAGGAGAGCGCGGTGGCGCTGACCATCAGGATGAGCGTGGTCGGCAGGCGCTCGAGGGTGACGTCCCGGATCGGCCGGGAAAAAGTGACGGACTGGCCGAGATCGAGATGCAGCAGTGCCCAGAGGTAGTTGGCGAGCCGCGTCAGCTCCGACTGGTCGAGACCCCAGCGGTGGCGCAACAGCTCGATCATGCCGGCGTCGCCGCCGGTCGAGACGATGTAGGCGTCGACCGCATCGCCGGGCGCTGCTTCGAGCAAAAGGAAAGTGCCGATGACGACGATCAAAAGCACGAAGATGCTGCCGACGAGGCGACGGCGCAGGAGGACGAGGGCGCGATTCATGCGGACCTCGAATGCGCGATAAGGGACATAACGAAATGTCGAGCCCAGGCGCGCCCCACTGTCCTGCCGGACATCTCCCCCTCAAGGAGGGGGATTGGCTGCTGCCGACGGCTTTCCTCGCGAATTCTCATCCGCGTGAGTGTGTCACGATTCCAAATATGTGTCCGCCCAGTTCGAGACCGCCCAGCGCGGGTTGTTGGCGATGTTGCCGACCTTGTCACTGGCGACGCTGATAAAACTCCATTCGGCGACGTTGATCAGCGGCAGGTCGGCCGCGACCTGCTTCTGAAACTCCTTGTAGAGATTGGTGCGCGCCGTGGTGTCGAGCGTTTCGGAGGCCTTGGTGATCAGGGCGTCGAGCGCGTCATTCTTGTAGCCGCCCTGGTTTGAGAACGGCACGCCATCGGGAATGCCGCCCTGCACCAAGATGGTGGTCGAGATCGCCGGGTCGCCGCGGAAAACCGGCGGGCCGACCGCGAGGTCGAAGGCGTGGTCGGTATAGACCGCCTTGATGTGGGCGGCCGAGTCGTTGTTGACCAGCTGCGCGTCGATGCCTATTGCCGCGAGCGCCTGGCGCAGGTAGTCGCCGAACTGTTTTGTCTCATTGAAATAGGGGGCAGGCAAGAGCCTGAGCGAGAAGCGGTTGCCGTCGGCGCCTTTCTTATAACCGGCTTCGTCGAGCAGGGAGTTGGCCTTGGCGACATCGAAGGCATAGATCGGCACGTCGGCGGTGTAGAATTGCGGATCGTTCTTCGGCACCGGGCCGGTGGCCGTGGCGGCGTAGCCGAGGAACACTGTCTTGACGACGAAGTCCTTGTCGATGGCGTGCGCGATGGCCTGGCGCACCTTGAGGTCGGCCAATTCCTTGCGGCGATGGTTGATCTCCACCACGAGCTGGTAGGTTAGGCCCTCATAGCCCTTGGTGATGACCTTCAGGCCGGGAACCTTGGAGATGCGGTCGAGATCGGCCAGCGGCACGGCCGAGAAAGCCGCGAGTTGGATTTCCTCGGCCTCCAGCGCGGCGGCGGCCGAGGTACGGTCGGGCAGGACCTGATAGATGATCTCGTCAAGATAGGGCTCGTCCTTGCCCCAGTAGTCGGCGTTCTTCGTCAGCCGGTAGTACTGGCCGGCCTTATACTCGCCGAACTTGAACGGACCCGTACCGATCGGTGCGTTGTTGGCGGGGTTGTCCTCGATCTTGCCGACTTCGTAGATGTGCTTCGGCACCACGCTCGACAGCGCCGGCAAGGCGTTGCGGATCAGCTGGAACGGCGTCGGCTTGGCGAATTTGAACACGGCGGTCAGATCGTCTGGCGTGTCGACCGTGCTGAGGTCCTTGAACACGGTGCGGCCGAGATTCTGCAGCGGCTTCCATATCTGCAGCGCCGAGAAGGCGACGTCGGCCGAGGTGAACGGCTTGCCGTCATGCCATTTGACTCCTTCGCGCAGCTTGAAGGTCGCCGAGAGACCGTCGGCGGCACCTTCCCAGCTCACCGCCAGCCGAGGCGCGAGCCCGTCCTTGCCGTCGAAGGAGGCTTCGGCCAGCGTCTCGACGATCTTGCTGGAGATGAAGAAAACGCCGTTGGAGGCGACGATCGCCGGGTTGAGATTGCGCGGCTCGGAATCGGCGGCAAGCACGAGCCGTCCGCCGTTCTTTGGCGTCTGCGTCCAGCCCAGGGCCGGCATGGCGGTGGTGGCCAGCAGCATTGCCGACCCGGTAAGCATGGTGCGTCTGGAAATGGTGAAACCTGACATGATCGAACTCCGTCCTCTCCTCCACCCGACCGGGCGCGGCCTCGAACGCCGGCGCGCGCATCGGCATCCTTGCGGCGGGATTATGGGCCTTGCCGAGGGTTTCGCCAGAGACGGAATTGGCGCATCCTTGCTTGGCTTTGAAATTTCCGTCCGCTGGACCAGTTTAGCACAAGTCCAGTCAATTCGGTTGGCTGGTAGGACCAGATTTCCGGATATGTGAACAAATGACGCTTTGGTGACCGCCCTGGCGCTGTGTTCGTAAACATTCTGGCTGGACCAGAGCGAGAAAAATGGTGCAGATTTGACCGCGAGCCGGCGGATCGGGTGCGAAACAGCGCCGATCCCGGGCAATTCTGGGAGAGAGTGATGAACATTGCGCCGGGCAAGAGTGCCGTCAGCGATATCCCGTTCGAGCAGGCCAGAGTCGACCGGCTGATGGAGGAGGCCGGCATCGACGTGCTGCTCGCAACCTCCAAGCACAACACGCAATATCTGCTGGGCGGCTACAAGTTCATCTTCTTCGCCGCCATGGATGCGATCGGTCACAGCCGCTATTTGCCGATCGTGGTCTACGAGAAGGGCGGTCCGGATCATGCAGCCTATATCGGCAACCGCATGGAAGGCGGCGAGCACCAGAACCACCCGTTCTGGACGCCGACGCTGCATGCCGCCTGCTGGGGCACCCTCGACGCCGCCAATCTTGCCGTCGAGCATGTCAGGAAGATCGGCAAGGGCGATGCCCGCATCGGTATCGAGCCCGGTTTCCTGCCGTCGGACGCCTATGCGCTGATCCGCAAGGCATTGCCCGACGCGAAGCTGATCGATGCGACTGACATGCTGGAACGCATGCGTGCCATCAAGACCGACGCGGAGTTGGAGAAGCTGCGCACGGCCTCCGAGCTGATCACCGATTCCATGCTGGCGACCATCGCCTGGGCGCGCGAGGGCACGACCAAGGCCGAGATGATCGAGCAGATCAGGCGCGAAGAGACCAATCGCGGTGCGCATTTCGAATATTGCCTGCTGACGCTGGGCTCCAGCCACAACCGCGCCACCTCTCCGCAAGCGTGGAAGAAGGGCGAGGTGCTGTCGATCGATTCCGGCGGCAATTATCACGGCTATATCGGCGACCTCTGCAGGATGGGCATTCTGGGCGAACCCGATGCCGAGCTCGAGGATCTGCTGGCCGAGGTCGAGACGGTGCAGCAGGCGGCCTTCTCGAAGGTGAAGGCGGGCACGCTTGGCGGCGACATGATTGCTTACGCCGAGGGTGTGCTGAAGACATCCAAGGTCGCGCCCTATACGGATTTCTTCGCCCACGGCATGGGCCTGATCACGCATGAGGCGCCGTTCCTGATGACCAACCATCCGGTGGCTTATGAAGGCACCTATGCGGCCAAGCCGCTGGAGAAAAACATGGTGCTGTCGGTGGAGACCACCATGCTCCACCCGACGCGCGGCTTCATCAAGCTGGAGGATACGCTGGCGGTGACCGAGAGCGGGTACGTGATGTTTGGCGATCGCGGCCGGGGATGGAATAGGGGTGGGACGGCCTAATTTTGGAGGCCGGCGCTGCCCCTCATCCGCCTTTCGGGGCGGCGCTGCCTGTAGCAGGATAGATTGATCAACTGCCCGGTGGGATCAGCCTGAAATCCGGCAGTTCGCGCAGGCCCAGTTCCGGCCCGGCCGGCGAATAGACGACGAACAGCTGCATGGGCCCGTCGCCGGTGTTGAGCGTCGAATGAAACCGACTCTCCGGCACGTAGATGGTGCAGCCGGGGCCGACTTTCTCCACCACCGGATTGCCCTTCTCATCCTCGACCATCTGCTCGCCATGGCCCGAGATGACGAAGATGATCTCTTCCGCACCCGGATGGTTGTGGCGGGTATGGCCCTTGCCTGAGGGCAGGTCGACGACGCCGCCGGAAAAGCGGGTCGCGCCGTTCACTTCAGGTGCCACCGTCAAAGACAGTTTTCCCCAGTCGAAGCCGAAGGCGCTGACGTCCTTCGGGTAGACAAACACCTTGCTCCTGTCGGTCATCTCTCTCATCCCTTCTTGTTCTTTGCGGCGGCGCCGAGCGTCACCGCCTTGAAATCCACCGTCTGCCTGGCGATCGCGGCTTCCGCCGGCAGCCGTTCCATCGAGCTCGCGCCATAAAAGCCGTGCAGGCCCTTGGCGTGGGAGAGGATGTAGCGGGCGTCATCGGGCATCGAGATCGGGCCGCCATGGCAAAGCAGGATGACATCCTTGCGCACCGAGCGCGCCGCCTCGGCAATGGCGTCGATGGCAATGACGCAGTCGTCGAGCGACTTGGCCGAGGTGGCGCCGATCGAGCCGCCGGTAGTCACGCCCATATGGGCGACGACGACATCGGCGCCCGCCTTGGTCATGGCGCGTGCTTCTTCGGGGTTGAAGACATAGGGCGTGGTCAGGAGGTCGAGCTTGTGTGCCTCGGCGATCATGTCCACCTCTAGGCCGAAGCCCATGCCGGTCTCTTCGAAACTCTGCCGCATCTGGCCGTCGAACAGGCCGATGGTGGGAAAGTTCTGAACGCCGGAAAAGCCCATCGTCTTCAGTTCCGCCAGCAGCAGCGGCATGATGACGAAGGGATCGGTGCCGTTGACGCCGGCCAGTACCGGCGTCTTCTTGACCACCGGCAGCACCTCATAGGCCATCTCCTTGACGATCTCGTTGGCGTTGCCATAGGCGAGCAGGCCAGCGGCCGAGCCGCGGCCAGCCATGCGGTAGCGGCCGGAATTGTAGATGATGATGAGGTCGATGCCGCCGACCTCCTCGGCCTTGGCCGACAGGCCGGTGCCGGCGCCGCCACCGACGATCGGCACGCCTTTGTCGATCATTCCCCGGAACTTTTTCAGTATGTCCTTGCGCGGTATGGCTGGCATGTCTGGGTCTCACTGTCTGGCGATGTCGAGAAAGGCCGCGACCGCCGCCTTGGCAAAGTCCGGATCGTTGATGTGCAGCGGCAGGCGGGTGACGCGGCGCGTCGCACCCGGCCTGATGGTGCGCTCGACGGCTTCGAACAGAGCTGCGTCGGCTTCCGGATCGAAGAAGGCGCCGCCTTCGATGTCGAGCGCGGAAACGCCTTTTTCCGGGATCAGGAAATGCACCGGGCCTTCGCAATGGGCGAGCCTTGTGCCGATCCATTCGCCGATCGCGCGACATTCCCGCGCGGTCGTGCGCATCAGCGTGACGTTCGGATTGTGCTCGTAGAACAGCCGGCCACGATAATGCTCCGGAATGGTCGATGGCGCCCAGAAATTGACCATGTCGAGCGCGCCGACCGAGCCGACATAGGGTAGCTTGGTGCGGGCAATGGCACCGAAACGATCCTGGGTCGCCGGCAGCACGCCGCCGAACAGCAGGTCGCAGACCTCGGTCGTGGTGATGTCGATGACACCCGACAGCAGGCCGCTGTCGGCCAGCTTCTCCATGCTGCGGCCGCCGGTGCCAGTGGCATGGAAGACCATGCAATCATAAGTCGAGCGGAGGTGTTCAGCGATTGCCGTCACGCAAGGCGTGGTGACGCCGAACATGGTGAGGCCGATCGAGGCCTTGCCGTCCGCCGCAGGCGCCGGATTGACCGCCATGCCCGCTATCGCCTGGGCGGCGTTGTGCAGCACGACACGAGACAGCCGGTTGAGGCCGGCCATGTCGGTCACCGATGGCATCATGATGATGTCGGACACGTCCACATAGGGGGCGGTGTCGCCCGAGGCCAGCGTGGAGACCATGAGCTTGGGCAGACCGAGCGGCAGCGCGCGCATGCCCGCTGTGATGATCGAGGTGCCCCCGCCGCCGCCAATGCCGATGATGCCCGATATGTCGTCGCGGGACTGGACAAAGCGCGTGAAGGCCCCAGCCATTGCCGCAACCGATCTGCCGCGGTCGTCGATGCCGAGCACCGCACCGCGGCCATCGGGATGATGGGCGGCGACCTCTTCAGCCGAGACGTCGACCGGCACGGTCGCGCCTCGCGTGCCGACATCGACACGGCAGACGACGGCACCCGTCGCGGCGATCGCATCGGCCAGGAATGCGAGTTCCTCGCCCTTGGTGTCGGCGGTGCCCACCACATGGATGCGCTTCATCCGCGCCTCCCTCTGCTGGTTGGTTCGAAGGTGGTGATGTTCATCAGATGAAAGCTTTGTGCGCCGTAGAGCGTCAACGTGGCCACTCCAGGAAAAGGGCTGCCATTGCAAATTTTTGAGACGCGCGTATCGTATTGGCATGGATGTCTCACGTCAACAACCCGCAACGGACGACAATGCCGGGGAGAGAGCAGAGCGCGGACCGCGGGCGCGGACAAAGCGGCTGATGCTGGAGACGGCCACGCGGCTGATGCAGGCGGGTGCGACGCCTTCCGTCAGCGAGGTCGCGGAGGCAGCCGAGGTCTCCCGGGCCACGGCCTACCGCTATTTCCCGAGCCAGGCAGCCTTGGTGCAGGCGGTGGTCGATGAAGGGCTGGGGCCAATCTTGACCTGGAAGTCCACCGCTGCCGATGCCGAGCGCCGCGTCGCCGAACTGTTCGATACGGCCATGCCCCGCATCGAGGCTTTCGAGGCGACGTTCAAGGCTGCGTTGAAGCTGTCGCTCGATCAATGGGCGCGGCGCCAGGCGGGCACGCTGGGCGGAGAGCCGGCCTTCACGCGCGGCCATCGCGTCGAATTGCTGAAGGAGGCGCTGACGCCGCTCAAGGGCCGCTTGCCGCCGCGCGACTTCAAGCGGCTGGCGCAGGCTCTGTCGCTGATCTTCGGCGTGGAGGTGCTGATCGTGCTCAAGGATATATGGGGGCTGGACAGCCGCCGGATGATGTCGGTGGCGCAATGGGCGGCGAGTGCGCTGGTGCGCACGGCAATCGCGGAGTCGGCTTATGGTGGTGATGAGTCCGCTTCAGGAGCGGCGAAATAGCCCCAATCTGGTTCGACCAGATTTGCCTGCATACCGCTGATCCTAGCCCAAAATGCGATCATGGGGCAAGGTCAATGTATATCATTGAGTAGGAAAATCATGGGAAAACAGGCAGATAAAGCTTTAATTCGACAGTAACGGCCCATGCCGGCTTTCAAGAAAGGGCTTGACGTCGCCGCAGGATTGGTAATACCAGATCAAGGAAGATAAGCGGATCGAAAGTGAGGGCTGCGATCCATTTCCGGACAGAGCGAGGAGGCTCCGAATTCGGAAAAGCGCGACCACGGGAGGAACTACCAGGGCCGGCTCCGTCGCTGGCTCGTACGACAAGGTAGAATGCGCACAAGGGAGGAAATCATTATGCGCAAGTTAGTGACCAGCATGCTTGCTGGTATCGGCTTAACGCTTGCCTGCGGAACGTCCGTCTACGCGCAGGAAAAGTCGCTCACCATCTTCTGGGCGGAATGGGATCCGGCCAATTACCTGCAGGAACTCGGCAACGAGTACGAGAAGGAAACCGGCGTCAAGATCACGGTGGAGACCACGCCCTGGTCCGACTTCCAGACCAAGGCCTTTACCGAGTTCAACGCCCATGGCGACGCCTATGACCTGGTCGTCGGCGACTCGCAGTGGCTCGGCGCCGGCGCCGCCGGCGGCCACTACGTCGACCTGACCGACTTCTTCAAGAAGCATGATCTCGGCAACGTCATGGCACCGGCGACGGTGAAATATTATGCCGAGTATCCCGGCAACAGCGGCAAATACTGGGCGATCCCGCTTGAGGGCGACGCCGTCGGCTGGTCCTATCGCAAGGATTGGTTCGAGGATCCCAAGGAAAAGGAAGCCTTCAAAGCCAAATACGGCTACGACCTCGACGTGCCGAAGGATTTCAAGGCGCTGCGCGACATCGCCGAGTTCTTCCACCGGCCGGATCAGAAGAGATACGGCATCGCCATCTACACCGACAATTCCTACGACGCGATGGCGATGGGCTTTGAGAACGCGCTGTTCTCCTATGGCGGTGAGCTGGGCGATTACACGACCTACAAGGTCGACGGTCACATCAACTCCGACAAGGCGGTGGCCGCGCTCGATGCTTACAAGGAGCTCTACAAGTTCACGCCTCCGGGCTGGGCCAAATCGTTCTTCGTCGAGGACAACCAGGCAATCACGGAAAACCTGGCCGCGATGAGCATGAACTTCTTCGCGTTCTTCCCCTCGCTGATCAACGAAGCGTCGAACCCGAATGCCAAGAACACCGGCTTTTTCGCCAACCCTCCCGGCCCAAATGGCGACCAGTTCGCCGCACTCGGCGGGCAAGGCATCTCCGTCATCTCGTACTCGAAGAAGCAGGACGAGGCGATGAAGTTCCTCGAATGGTTCATCAAGGACGAGACCCAGAAGAAGTGGGCGGCCCTTGGCGGCTATACCTGCAGCCAGGCGGTGCTCAAGTCGCCTGAGTTCCAGAACGCAACGCCCTACAACAAGGCCTTCTACGAGACCATGTTCAAGGTGAAGGATTTCTGGGCAGTGCCGGAATACGCAGAACTGCTGCAGCAGCTGAACCAGCGCGTCTACCCCTACATGATCGGCGGCAGCGGCACCGCCAAGGAAACGCTGGACGCATTGGCTGGAGACTGGAACGCGACCTTCAAGAAATACGGCCGCGTCCAATAATCCTTCATGTCCCGCGGAGGGGGCGGTGTCGCCTCCTCCGTTTCTTTTTCTTGAACCGGGAGCAGGGTCTTGGCGACCACGATGATCACCACCCTCGACAGATCCTCGCGCGCCGCGGCACGCGGCCTAAGCGATATCTCCATCCGCAATCTCTTCATCATCCCGACGGTTCTGTTCCTGATCGTCTTCAACATTTTTCCGCTGATCTATTCGCTCGGCTATTCCTTCACCGACTTCCGCGCATCGACCAATGCGCCGGCGAATTTCGTCGGGCTGCAGAATTATCGCGACCTGCTCAACGACCCCTATGTCTGGTCGAACTTCGCCATCACGGCGAAATACGTGATTGTCTCGGTCGTCGGACAGCTGCTTGTCGGCTTCGGCGTGGCGATGCTGCTCAACCGGGACATTCCGCTCAAGGGTCTTATCACCACGCTGCTGCTGCTGCCGATGATGCTGTCGATGGCGGTGGTCGGGCTGTTCTGGAAACTGCTTTACGACCCGTCATGGGGGGTTATCAACTATGCGCTCGGGCTCGGCAATTTCGAGTGGCTGGCCGACCCCAAGATGGCGCTCTACGCTGTTGCGTTGACCGACATCTGGATGTGGTCGCCCTTCGTCATGCTGCTGTCGCTGGCCGGGCTGTCGGCGGTGCCGAAGCATCTCTATGAGGCCGCCGCGATCGACCGCGCCGGGCCGTTCTACACGTTCTTCCGCATCACCCTGCCGCTGGTCGCGCCGATCCTGATGATCGCCGTCATCTTCCGCACCATGGAAGCCTTCAAGACCTTCGATCTCGCCTACATCCTGACCAGCCAACCGACGGCGGAGCTGATCTCCATCCGGCTCTACAAGATGGCGTTCCAGGAATGGCAGACCGGGCGCTCCTGTGCGATGGCCTACATCGTGCTGATCATGGTGCTGGCGATCACCAACATCTACGTCAAATATCTCAACAAGGTGAAGGAGCGCTGAGATGGCCGCCGTCCGCACTTCTTCCGAAATCACCTTCAACCGCGTCGCCATAGTCGCCGTGCTGCTGGTGACGATCATCTTCCTGGCGCCGATCTACTGGATCGCCTCGACGGCGTTCAAGCCGCGCAATCTTGCCACTACGATTCCGCCGACCGTCGTCTTCCAGCCGGAGATATCGCCGTTCGTGAAGCTGTTCACCAAGCGCTCTCAATTGCGCAGTCCGCCGTCGCCGGAAGAGTACGCGGCGGCCCCATGGTGGGAGCGCGTCGTCTTCGACGGTGGCGAAAAGATCGTGCGCGACGGCAAGGGCCAGGTGCAGTGGTCGGGCTATCCGAGCCGCTTCCTGAACTCGCTGATCATCGCCATCACCTCGACGGTGCTGGCCGTCGGCATGGGCACGTTCACCGCGTATGGCTTCTCGCGCTTCAGGGTAAAGGGGGAGGCGGACCTGCTCTTCTTCATCCTGTCGACACGTATGCTGCCACCGGTGGTGGTCGCGATCCCGATGTTCCTGATGTACCGCGCGGTCGGCCTCAACGATACCCACGTCGGGCTGATCATTCTCTACACCGCCTTCAACCTGTCCTTCTCGGTGTGGCTGATGAAGGGTTTCATGGATGAAATCCCGAAGGAATATGAGGAGGCGGCACTGGTGGACGGCTATACACGCATGGAAGCCTTCTTCAAGATCGTGCTGCCGGAGGCCGCCACCGGTATCGCCGCCACCGCCGTCTTCTGCTTCATCACGGCGTGGAACGAATACGCCTTCGCGCTGATCATGACCAACCGCCGCGCCCAGACGGCGCCGCCGTTCATCCCGAGCCAGGTCGGCTCGGGCCTGCCGGACTGGACGGTGATAGCCGCCGGCACCTTCCTGTTCCTGCTGCCGGTCGCCATCTTCACCTTCCTGCTCCGCAACCATCTGCTGCGCGGCATGTCCTTCGGAGCGATCCGCAAATGAGCTTTCGCGCCATCAATCAGAAATATCTGGAACCGGGTTCGCAGATACTCATGGTGCTCGGCATCGTGGCCCTCTGCCAGCCCTGGAACATGACCCTGCACACCTACGGCCTGACCATCATCCTGACCGGGCTGATCGGCTTCAACATTACCTCGAAGATCGCACCCGAGGAACAGGCCGGCACCGGTCATGCCGGGGACGCGCGAAATCCGGGAGCACAGCATTGACCCAGATCGAGCTTCGCGGCGTCCAGAAATTCTTCGGTGCCGTCCAGGTCATCAAGGACCTCAACCTCAAGATCGCGGACAATGAGTTCATCGTGCTGCTCGGCCAGTCCGGTTGCGGCAAGACAACGACGTTGCGCGCCATCGCCGGACTGGAAACCATCGACGAGGGCGACATCCTCATCGACGGCAAGCCGGTCCAGCATCTGAAGGCAGCCGACCGCGACATCGCCATGGTGTTCCAGTCATTCTCGCTCTACCCGCATATGAGCGTCTACGAGAACATCGCCTTTCCGTTGCGCGCCACGCGCAAGAGCAAAAGCGAGATCGACCAGGAAGTGCGCTCGGTCGCCAAGACGCTGCAGATAACGGATCTGCTGGCCAAGAAGCCGTCGGCGCTTTCGGGCGGCGACATGCAGCGCGTTGCCATCGGCCGTGCGCTGGTGCGGCGGCCGAAGGCGATGCTGATGGATGAGCCGATCGGCGCGCTCGACGCCAAATTGCGCGAGGAGATGCGAGCCGAGATCAAGCGGCTGCATATCAAGCAGGGCTCGACCACCATCTATGTCACGCACGACCAGATCGAGGCGATGAGCCTCGCGGATCGCATCGTCATCATGCATGAGGGCGTGCTGCAGCAGGTGGGAACGCCCGACGAGGTCTATTCGCGGCCGGCCAATCTGTTCGTGGCCCAATTCGTCGGCAGTCCGGTGATGAATGTCGCCGACGCGGCGGTTGCCGAAGCAACGTCATCGGCCTCGGTCACCGTTGGTGGCGCGGCTTCCGGCTTCGAGTTTCCGCGGGCGCTGCTGTCGAAACTCAACGGCCACGCCAGCGGCCAACTCGCACTTGGCATCCGGCCGGAAGGCGTCCTCATTCGTCGTGACGCGGCCGATGGCTTCATGGCCGTCGAGACGCAGATCGTCGAACCGCTCGGCTCCTTCGACATCGTCGACCTCAAGGTTGGCTCGAAAATGCTGCGGGCCCGCACCAAGAGCGGCTTCGTTGCCGGACCGGGCGAGAAGGTGTTTGCCCGAATCGATCCGACCCAGGCGCATTTCTTCGACAAGGCAAGCGGCAAGTCGCTTGAGGTGAGGCTCTGATGGCCCATATCCAGCTCAAGAACATCTCCAAGACTTTCGGCAATCACACGGCCTTGACCGGGCTCGACCTCGACATCGCCGATGGCGAATTCTTTGTCCTGCTCGGCGAGACGGGCGCCGGCAAGACGACGACGCTGCGGCTGATTGCCGGTCTGGAGAAGCCGAGCGAGGGGCAGGTCTTCATCGACGGCGTCGACGTCGCCGACTGGGGTGCGGCCGAGCGCGACGTGGCCCTGGTGCTGCAGCAATATTCGCTCTACCCGCGCTACACGGTGCGCGAAAACCTCGAATTTCCGCTGAAGCCGAAGATCCGCCGGCTGCCGGATGCCGAGATCAAGGACCGCGTCGACCGCGCCGCCCGCACGCTGCGGATCGAGCACCTGCTCGACCGCAAGACCGACCGCCTGTCCGGCGGCGAGATGCAGCGCGTCTCCATCGGCCGTGCCATCGTGCGCAAGCCGCGCGTGTTCTTGATGGACGAGCCGCTGTCGGCGCTCGACGCCAAATTGCGCGAGGCGCTCCGCACCGAATTGAAGAACCTGCAGATACAGCTTGGCGCCACCTTCCTGTTCGTGACCCACGACCAGATCGAGGCGATGTCGATGGGCGACAAGGTCGGCGTGCTCAACCATGGCCGCATCATCCAGACCGGCACGCCGCACGAGATCTACAACAATCCGCGCGACACCTATGTGGCGAGCTTCGTCGGCTCGCCGCCGATGAACCTCATCGACGGCAGGCTGGTTAACGGCCGCGCGGTGATGGCGCCATTGAATTTCGAACTGCCCTTCGCGGGGGCGGCCAAGATTTTTACGGGGGCTGGGGCGAGTGCGGCGACCGACGGTCGCCCGCTCGTCTTCGGCATTCGTCCGGAGGATGTCTATCTGGAAAGCGGCGCACCGGTCGAGGCCCGTGTCCACGACGTCGAGAACCATGGCGTGGAAAAGATCCTGACGCTGCGGGTCGGCGATACAACGCTTCGCGCCACGGTGCCGGCCAGGACCGATGTCGCGATCGAGCAACCGGTGCGCTTTGCCTGGAATCCCGACAAGGTGGTGCTGTTCGACAAGGGCAGTGGTGTCAGCCTGCGGCACGCATCATAGGGCGCGGCTATTTCGGCAGGTAGGTCTCGTAAGGCGTGTCGTTGATCAGCAGGATCACGCATTCCGTCTCCGAGAGGCAGGCGTCGTCATGCATCTCATTGGCTTTCTGCGTCCAATAGGATCCAGACGGCAGTTCGACCTTGGTCGCTTCACCGCCAGTTGCCGGGGACTTTCAGCAAGGTTCCGGCAGCGCCTTTGGCCCTTTCGCCCCACAGTGATCCCAAGCGTGCCGGTAGAGCTGCAGAGCTGGCTGGTGCGGGCAGCGCCCGACCAGGCTGAAAGCGCCGGTGGCCTGATGGTGGCGACCTTCCAGGTAGCGATTGCGATGGGCGCCGTCTTCGGCGGGCTGCTGGTCGACCATGCCGGTGTCGGCAGCGCGTTTGCCTATTGCGGCGCCGCGACGCTGCTGGCGGCCATCGCGGTGTTCCTGCGCGGCCCAAAGGCCGAATAGTCTCTCGCAACAGCCACCTATAGGGGATGATGGGAAGCTAGACGGCCCGCCCGTCGAACGCGAAGACCGACAAGGTGGACGGGTCGAGACCGGTGACGCAATTGATGTTGATGTAGGCGCTGCGTTCGCCGCCTTCGCTGGTGTCCTCGGCAAAAGGATGGATGCCGCAGGTTCGACAGAAGCGGTGCGCTATCTTCGTTTCGCCGAATGTGTAGCGGCCGAGGTCATCGCCCCAGGCGACGAGCGTAAGCTTGTCGTGCGGCACGGCCCATAGCAGCGCACCCTTGCGGGCGCAGATCGAGCAATTGCAGCGCACGACGCTCTCAAGTTCGCCCTCCACCTCGAATGCAACCTTGCCGCAATGGCAGCTGCCTTTGTACAGCATCAGTATCTTCCTGTCGCTGGCAGGTGCAAAGGCACGCTGGCCGGGTTATCCCTTCGGCAGTCCCAACGGCTGCTTGCCTTAAAGACGTTCCATCCTGGCGGAGTCCGACACCAACATGCAACCAATCCGCGACCGCCTCGAAATCATCCTGTCACGTCTTGCCAACCGTGCGGCCGACGAGAAGGTCTTCACGAAGCTTTATGCCGAAGCGGCGCGGGTCGCGGCTGACGCCAGCGATGCCCGCAAAAGAGTGGGCGTGACACTCGGCCCGCTCGACGGCACCATTGTCTCGATCAAGGACCTGTTCGATGTCGCCGGCGAGCCGACCACGGCCGGGTCGCTGATGCGCAAGACCGCCGCGCCGGCACAGCGCGACGCCGCCATCGTCAGCCGGCTTCGGCAAGCCGGTGCGGTCGTCATCGGCAAGACCAACATGACCGAGTTCGCCTTCACCGCGATCGGCGACAACATGCATTACGGCACGCCAGGCAACGCCGTTGATGCCAGCCGCATTCCAGGCGGGTCGTCCTCGGGCGCCGGCGTGTCCGTGGGCGAGGGGACGAGCGACATCTCGATCGGCTCCGACACCGGCGGCTCGATCCGCATTCCGGCGGCGCTCAACGGCGTCGTTGGTTTCAAGCCGACTGCACGGCGCGTCCCGCTCCATGGCGCCTTTCCGCTTTCGGGCACTTTGGACTCGGTCGGACCGCTTGCCCGAACCGTCTCGCAATGCGCCGCCGCCGACTCGGTCATGGCCGGTGAAGTGCCGAAGGAGTTGGTGGCCATTCCACTCGCCGGGCTTCGCATCGGCATTCCGCGCGGCGTTCTTTTCGGCGACACGGAAGGCGAGGTTGCATCCGCCTTCGAGTATTGTC
The DNA here is from genome assembly GCF_020165595.1 of Mesorhizobium sp. BR-1-1-10. Lineage (NCBI taxonomy): Bacteria > Pseudomonadati > Pseudomonadota > Alphaproteobacteria > Hyphomicrobiales > Phyllobacteriaceae > Mesorhizobium > Mesorhizobium sp. BR-1-1-10. Next base: position 27,349 of record NZ_JAIUIL010000008.1, read on the forward strand.
TTGGCAAGATCGAACAGGCTGGCGCACACATTACGGATCTGTCGATCGACGACATGATCGCGGATCTGCGCGCGGCCACCAGGCGTGGTTCGATCGCGGCGATGGAGGGCGCGGAAGTGCATGCCGACTGGCTGGCGACAGGCGCATCCGTGCCGGTCGACCCGCATGTCAGCGGGCCATTGTCGCGGGCGGCGCTGCTGCCGACGCCGGTCTATATCAGGGCGCTCCGCCGCCGTGCCGCGCTGGCCGCCGCCATGGATGAGCGGCTGGCATCGGTTGACGTGCTGGCGTTGCCAGCCACACCGGTGACGGCGCCGGCCATCGCTTCCATGGCCGAGGATGCCGAGTTGCGTGACCGCACCGAAGGCCTGCTGCTGCGCAACACCCAGGTCGCCAACCAGTTCGACCTTTGTGCGATCTCGTTGCCGATGCCGGGGCCATCGCTGCCAATGGGGCTGATGCTCGTGGCACGCAATGGCCATGACCGGCATCTGCTGCGGATCGCCCTGTCGGTGGAGAGGCTGCTGGGGGTTGATCGGCAGTGAGTCGCGGATGACGGATCAGTGCGATGAACAGTGCTTGCGTTCGCCGTCCTTGGCGGTGCGCACGATGCGGGTCGCGACCAGCCAAGGCAGGCTGTATTCCTTGACGGTGAAGGTCTGGATGCGGTGCTCGATCGAGCCCCTGACCACGATCTTTCCGCTGTAAAGCACGTCGGACTGAGCTATTATCGCCTTGTCGGTCTGCGGCAATCCGCTGGTGTCGATCGACGCGCCCTTGATGATGGAGCCGGTGGCAAGGTCAAGCGCGCTGTTCGACGGGCAGGGCGCCTTGAAGCAGCGTAGTCCGTTGTCGCAATAGACATAGCTGCTCTCGGCCGCTGCGAATGCCGGCAAGGTGCAGATGGACGAAGTTGCGACAATCAGAACTGCAAGGCGAAGACCGGACATGGCTCGCAACGTCGCGGAGAATTGGGGCGAAACGGCGATGCTATATCTGCGCCGGAAACCGACGCCGGTAGTGATCGACCACTTCGGGATTGCGCAGATTGACAGGCAGTTTGCCCGCCAGCACCAGCAGGGCTTCGCCGGCCGCGCCGACGCCCATGCGCATCATCGATTCCTCGGTAATCCCCGCCATATGCGGGGTGACGATGACGTTGTCGAAGCCGAAATAGGGATGGTTTGGCGGCAGCGGCTGCGTCGAGAAAACGTCGAGCGCGGCGCCGCCGATGCGACGCTCCCGCAAGGCCTCGATCAGCGCGTCGTCATCGACAACCGGCCCGCGCGACACGTTGATCAGCAGTGCGTTGGGTTTCATGCGGGCGATGCGTTCGCGGCTGATCAGGCCTCGCGTTTCCGGCGTCAGCGGACAGCAGAGCACGATGATGTCGCTCTGCTCGACCAGCGCGTCGATCGACAGGAAGCCGACCTTTTCCGGCGCCGGCTGCATGCTGCGTGTCGTTGCCACCACTTTGAGATCGAAGCCGTGTGCGGCGATGTGGCCGACCGCCTGCCCGACGGCGCCGAGACCAACAATGCCGATGGTCTTGCCGGCGAGTTCGATGTTGGCATTGGCGTGCTCGCGTCCGGCCAGCCAGCCCTTGGCGCGCAGGTCGCGGTCGACCCGGCGGAACTGCCGCAGCAGTGCAAGCGCGGTGAACATGACATGTTCCGCCACCGAGCGGGCATTGACCGCCGGCACGTTGGCCACGAGCACGCCGGCCGCCGCGGCCGCTTCCATCGGGATCATGTCGAGACCGGCGCCATGGCGGATCGCGGCCCTCAGCTTCCATGCACCCTCGAACAGCGCCGGCGGCAGCGGCGCCCGCACGATGATGATGTCGGCATCCTTGGCCTCCCCCGCCAATGTGCCGGGGTCGAGCGCCGAAGCGATGACCAGCTGGCCGGCGCCGGCCAGCTTGGCCGTGGCGCGCGGGTGCAGCGGATGCGTCGACAGGATCTTTGGCACGGTCTGGGTCACGGTCAGGCCTTTTCGAGTGCCGCGCCCGCGGGCGAAGCCGCCATGCCGCCCTCGATCAGGCCCTTCCAGTAGCTTTCCGCGCCTTGCAGATGGGCGCTCATGAGCGCCTGGGCGAGATTGCCGTCGCGGCGCAGCAGCGCCTCGTAGATCTGCACGTGCTCGGCATGCGAGCGCACGCTGCGTTCAGGATCGTTGAAATAGATCGGCAGGCGCTGCTCGCCCATCAGATAGTAGACGCTGCAGATGTTGTGGAAGACGCTGTTCTTGGTGGCGCGCACGATCTCGAGGTGAAACTCGCGGTCTTCCTTGGCCAGACCTTCGCCAGCGGCGATGCGGTCTTCCGAGGCTTTGAGGATTTCGCGCAGGCGCTCGAAATTCTCCTCGGTGGCGCGCGAGCAGGCAAGCTCGGCGGCCTTGATCTCATGGATCTTGCGCAACTCGACCGTTTCATAGATCTGCAAGGGATCGAGCGGCAGGCCGGCACGTGCGAACAGCGCCAGCGCCTCGACGCTGGCCTGCTTGGTGTCGATGTAGATGCCCGACTTGGCGCGGCGCTCGACGATGCGCATGGCCTCGAGGATGGCGAGCGCTTCGCGGATCTGGCCGCGGCTGACGCCGAAATGCTCCGCCAATTCGCGTTCCGACGGCGTGCGGCCGCTCTCCTTGTCCGAGTGGGAGAACAGATAGGCGGCGAGTTCCGCGAGAAGGTTCTTTTCTTTCATCGTCAATTGCGTTGCGCGTGCGCCTCCAGGAATCGCTCCGAAACGGTGAATCCCAGTCCGGGCTTTTCCGGGATCGCTATCATACCGTCCTTGGCTTCGACAGTCTCTTCGACCAGATCGTGGATCATCGGGTTGGCGCCGAGCGAATACTCGACGGTGAAACTCGAAGGCGACGCGGCGCAGACATGCAGCCCGGCGAAGAAGCAGGGCGCGCCGGCCCACAGATGCGGCGCAAAGCGCAAATTGAAGGCGCTGGCGATGGTGCCGATCTTCATCGCCTCGCTGATACCGCCACAGAAGGCAGGATCGGGCTGGAAGATGTCGGCGGCCTTGAGAACGGCGAGATCGCGGAAGGCATAGCGTGTCGCCTCGCTTTCGCCGGTGGCGATCGGAACGGCGCCGGAGGCGCGCACTTCGGCCATGCCTAGCTTGTCGTCGGCGATGACAGGCTCCTCGAACCAGGCGAGATCGAGGTCGTTTACGAGATGGATGAAGCGTTTGGCTTCCGCTACCGTATAGGTGCCATGGGCGTCGACCATCAGATCGATGTCGGGGCCGAGGGCCTGGCGCGCGGCGCGCACGCGGGCGGCGGAAACGTGCGCCGCGCCGTCCATGGCGCCGACCCGCATCTTCAACGCCTTGAAGCCGCCTTTGGCGATATAGGATTTCATCTGTTCCCCGATGGCATCGGCGGAGGCCCAGCCGCCCGAGGCATAGGCCTGCATGCGATCGACCTTGCGGCCGCCAAGGAGCCGCCAGACCGGCTGGCCCAGCGACTTGCCCAGTATGTCCCAGAGCGCGATGTCGACCGCGCTGATGGCGGCGACGCTCATGCCACGCCGCGCCAGTTGTGGCATGGCGTGGCCGGCGCGGGCGGCGCTCTCATGGCGCACGCCGTTGTAGAGCATCTCCCAGATGACTCCGATGTCGGCCGGATCGCGGCCGATCAACTGCGGCCCGACCTCGTGATTCAGCATGTGAACGAGTGCGCCGTAGCTGCCGGCACTGCCGGCTGCGTTCTTGCCTTCGCCCCAGCCGACCAGCCCGTCATCGGTTTCGACGCGCAGGATGGCGGCGTCGAAGGTCGTCACCTGGCCGAAGTCGCTGCGATGCTGCTTCGCGGCTTCGATCGGCACGCGGACCCACCAGGCCTGGACTGTCTTGATGCGCATATTTTTCCCCAGCCCTGCCGCCGGTCGGGGCGGAAGGGCAAATTTCCCAGCGGCAGTCGACTATTTGATCAGCGGCAGCAGTGTTTCGGCGGTGATGCGCATCTGGTCGGTGTAGAATTTCTCGGTCAGCACGCTGGAGCCATGGTCCTGGATGAACTTCAGCTGCTCGGGCGAGATATCGACCGGATGGCGCTCGACCATGTCGGGATAGGGTGCTGCCGGCGTGCGGTCGACCGGGGCGACGAACTCGTTGGTCAGTGCGCCGTCGTAGCCGACTTCCTTCAAGGTGGCGACGATCCTTGGCCAGTCGATCTGGCCGAGGCCGGCGGCAAAGCGGTTGTTGTCGGCGACATGGAAGTCGAACAGGCGCTTTCCGACCTGGCGGATAGCGTCATGGACGTTAAATTCCTCCATGTGGATGTGGTAGGCGTCGAGGCAGACGCCGCATTCGGGGCTGACCGCGTCAGCCAGCGCCAGCGCCTGGGCGCCGCGGTTGAACAGATAGGTTTCGAAGCGGTTGAGCGGTTCGACGGCGATCTTGACGCCGACCTTCTTGGCGTGGGTGAAACATTCGCGGGTCGCGTCCACCACCCACTTCCATTCCTCTTCCTCGGTACCGTCCGGGACCACCTTGCCGACGGTTGCCGGAACCAGCGTGATGATCTCGCCATCGAGTTCGCCGACCATCGTCAGCACGTCCTTGACGTATTGCACGGAGCGCTCGCGCTGGCCCTCGTCCCTGGCGGCGAGGTTGCGTTCACCCAGCATCAAGGTCACCGCGCCCCAGCAGCGAATGCCATGCTCCTTCAGCAGCGCCCGCGTCTCCTTGGTCTTGTACTGCGCGGGCTCGCCGGAAATCTCGATCGACTCATAGCCGAATTTCTTGATGCGCTTCAGCGTCGTCTCAAGCGGTTCCGCGCGCATCCAGTTGTGCGTCGAAAGATGCATGGTCTGTCCTTCCCAGATTCGTCCGTATGGTTTGCCTGCGACATGCATCGCCGGAAGACGACGCAAGGGTTCCTCCCCAAGGCATCCCCAGCCTTTTACTGCAAACTGGTTAGACCAATTGGGTCTGAAATGAGGTCTACAGCAAATTCCTTGAGACGGCAACAACTGTGGCGACGCAACTTTCAGGCTGGATTAGTTTGTTGATTACATTGCGATATGTGCCGTTATTTTGGGCTCTCGGAGTGCCTTTTCGGCGCATTCCAAGGCTTGACCAGATTGCCTTATTTGGTCATACCAGAATGGCGGTGTCGGCGAGCGTCCGACGCGATAAAGACCAAAGTGACTGGCCCTGCTTTCATCAGGCGCTATGCTTGGTCGTGACAAACGAGGAGGATGCCGATGCCGACGACAATGAAGGGCCCTGGACTGTTTCTGGCGCAGTTCGCGGGTGATGCCGCACCGTTCAATTCGCTGGCGTCGATCACCAAATGGGCCGCCGGCCTCGGCTACAAGGGCGTGCAGATCCCGACCTGGGACGCGCGCCTGTTCGACCTCAAGAAGGCGGCGTCTTCCAAGGCCTATTGCGATGAGGTGAGGGGCATCTGCACTGATGCCGGGGTCGAGATCACCGAACTGTCGACGCATCTGCAGGGGCAATTGGTGGCGGTGCATCCGGCCTATGACGCGCAGATGGATGGGTTCGCGCCGCCGTCGGTGCACAACAACCCGAAGGCGAGACAGGAATGGGCTGTCGAACAGATGAAGTTCGGTGCCAGGGCATCGCGCAATCTCGGGCTGAATGTCTCGGTGTCGTTCACTGGCTCGCTGGCTTTCCCTTACCTCTATCCCTTTCCGCAGCGCCCCGCCGGACTGATCGAGGAAGCCTTCGGCGAACTCGGCAAACGCTGGAAGCCGATCCTCGACGCCTATGAAGACAATGGTGTCGATGTCGGCTACGAAATCCATCCTTCGGAGGACGTGTTCGACGGGGCGACCTTCGAAATGTTCCTCGACGCGGTCGGCGGCCACAAGCGCTGCAACATCAATTACGACCCTTCGCATTTCCTGCTGCAGCAACTCGATTATCTCGAATTCATCGACATCTATCACGAGCGGATCAAGGCTTTCCACGTCAAGGATGCCGAGTTCAATCCGACCGGACGGCAGGGCGTGTACTCCGGTTACCAGAGCTGGACGAACCGCGCTGGCCGCTTCCGTTCGCTCGGCGATGGGCAAGTGGATTTCGGCGGCATCTTCTCCAAGCTGACGCAGTACAACTACGATTCCTGGGCGGTGCTGGAGTGGGAATGCTGCCTGAAGCATCCGGAGGATGGTGCGGCCGAAGGGGCGCCCTTCATCCAGCACCACATCATCCGGGTGACGGAGAAGGCATTCGACGATTTCGCCGCCGGCACCACGGACAAGAAGCTGCTGCGCGCCATGATGGGATTTTGACACGGCTTTCCCTCTCCCTCGGGGGAGGGGTATCTCACACGAGGGAGAAAAACATGGTTGGTGCATCGAAGTCGGAAACGGGAGGCGGCCCGATCCGTTACGGCATGGTCGGCGGCGGGCAGGGCGCATTCATCGGCGCAGTGCACCGGATCGCTGCGCGCATGGACAATGATTTCGTGCTGGTCGCCGGCGCCCTGTCGGCCGATCCGGGGCGTGCGAAAGCCTCGGCCGCCGAACTGGGGCTCGATCCCTCGCGCAGCTATGCGTCCTACGCCGAAATGGCCAAGGCCGAGGCGAAGCGCTCGGATGGCATCGAGGCGGTGGCCATCGTCACTCCCAACAACGTGCATGTGCCGGCGGCCAAGGCCTTCCTGGAAGCAGGCATCCACGTGATCTGCGACAAGCCGCTGGCAACGACCCTGGCCGAGGCGAAAAGGCTTGCGGCGATCGTCGAAAAGACCGGCAAGGTGTTCGTGCTCACCCACAACTACACCGCCTATCCGATGGTGCGGCAGGCGCGCGAAATGGTCGCCAAGGGCGTGCTCGGCGACATCCGCATCGTGCAGTCGGAATATCCGCAGGACTGGCTGACCGAGGACCTCGCCGCCACCGGCCAGAAGCAGGCGGCTTGGCGTTCAGACCCCAAGCAGGCGGGCGCCGGCGGCGCGCTCGGCGATATCGGCACCCATGCCTACAATCTCGCCCGCTTCGTCTCCGGGCTCGAACTCGACTCCCTGTCGGCCGATCTCGACGCCTTCGTGCCGGGCAGGCTGCTCGACGACAATGTCAACGTCATGCTGCGTTTCAAACCGAGGGGGAAAACGCATCCGGCCAAGGGCATGATCTGGGCGAGCCAGGTGGCGCCCGGGCATGAGAACGGCCTGAAGCTGCGCATATACGGTTCGAAGGGCGGGCTGGAATGGGTGCAGGCCGATCCCAACTATCTCTGGTACACGCCCTTCGGCCAGCCGAAACAGCTGATCACCCGCAACGGCGCCGGTGCGCTGCCGGTGGCGGGCCGTGTCAGCCGCGTTCCGTCAGGCCATCCCGAGGGTTACCTCGAAGGCTTCGCCAACATCTACCAGGAGGCCGCACGGGCCATTCGCGCGGCACGCAAGAAGGGTGGCAAGCCAGCAAAGGATGTCGTCTTCCCGACCATCCAGGACGGCGTCGAGGGCATGGCCTTCATCGAGGCCTGCGTGAAGTCGTCGAAGAAGAACGGGGCCTGGACCAAGCTTTAAGAGGCGCCGAGTAACGAGGGCCCTCACCCGGATAGCCAACCGAATTGCCTAGGGCAATTCGGGGCAATCCGACCTCTCCCCGAGGGGGAGAGGAGGCGTTGGCGCATATCTCTTCTCCCTCTCAGGGAGAAGGTGGCCGCGAAGCGGCCGGATGAGGGGAGTGGCGAACACCGGCGGTGCAATCGGCCGGCCGCCAAAAAGGGAGGGCGTCGATGAAGATCGGCATGTGCATGTTCTTGTGGACGACGGCGGTATCGAAGAAGCACGAGCCGCTGCTTCGAGACATCAAGGCAACCGGCTTCGACGGTGTCGAAATCCCGATCTTCGCCGGCACGCCGGACGACTACAGGAAGCTGGGCGAATTGCTCGACCGTATCGGGCTGGAGCGGACCGCTGTGTCAGCCATGGGCGATCCGGCGATGAACCTGATTTCGGCCGATGCGGCAACACGCAAGGCCGGTGTCGACTACATGAAATGGGCGATCGATTGCGCCGATGCGCTTGGCGCCCGCACGCTGAGCGGACCGCTGCATTCGACGCTCGGCGGATTTTCCGGGTCCGGACCGACCGCCGCCGAAAAGAAGCGCTCGATCGCCTCGCAGCGCGCCATAGGCGACCATGCCGGCAAGAGGAACGTCACCATCGGGCTGGAGGCGCTCAACCGCTTCGAGTGCTATCTCTTCAACAGGATGGCCGACCTGTCGGAACATATCGACGCCATCGACCGGCCGCAGATCAGGGCAATGTACGACACGTTCCACGCCAATATCGAGGAAGCCGACCCGATCGGCGCCTATACGAAGCACCGCGGCAATGTCGTGCATATCCATATATCGGAGAACGATCGCGGCGTGCCGGGGCGTGGCAACATTCCGTGGAAGGAAACTTTTTCCGCCATTCGCAAGAGCGGCTATGACGACTGGCTGACGATCGAAGCGTTCGGTCGCTCGCTGAAGGATCTGGCGGCGGCGACCAAGGTGTGGAGGGATTTTTCCGAGACGCCGGAAGCCGTCTATCGCGATGGGTACAGGCATATCAGGGACGGGTGGAGGAAGGCGGCTTAGGCGCCTACGTCTGGTCCATTTTCTATTTGTGTTCGCGTCGCTTGCCAGGTGGTTCCCCCACTCCGTCTCGGCTTCGCCGAGCCACCTCTCCCCCCTCCGGAGGGAGAGGAAGGGGCTTGGTGGCGCCGGGACAGGAAGAGAGCCTCGGCCTTCGGGGACAAGCGCGGATCGGACAGTCTGGTGCCTTTCCTCTACCCCGTCGACCGGGGGAGAGGTGTCGAGCGAAGCTCGACGGAGTGGGGGTCGACCCCTCGGCGCCGGGCGAGACGATGCTTGCGCTTCTGCGTCACAACACTAACCCTGCCTGGCCTGGATCCTGTTGTAATCGTGGATCGTCCGGCTCAGCCGGCGGCGCAGGAAGTTGGATATGTTGTCGAAAATGAAGACGACGAGCAGGATCAGCAGCACCATGTAGAACACGTTGGCCCAGTTGGAATTGGTGCGCATCGCTTCCCACAGTTTCAGGCCGATGCCGCCGGCGCCGACGGCGCCGATGATGGTGGCGCCGCGGGTGTTGGATTCCCACTGGTAGAGCGTTTGGCTGATGAAGACCGGGATCACTTCGGGCATCACGCCGTAGCGCTGCACCAGGATGCCGTTGGCGCCGGTCGAGAGCACGCCTTCGCGCGGCTTGTCGTCGATGTTCTCCAGGCCTTCCGAATAGACTTTGCCGAGGGTGCCGATCTCGGTGAAGAAAATCGCTGCACTTCCCGCCAGCGGGCCGGGGCCGAAGGCGCGGGTGAAGAACAGCGCCCAGATCAGCATGTCGACCGAGCGCATGAAGTCGAAGAAGCGCTTGAGCACTTGGCCGAGCATGCCACTCGGCGTGATGTTGCGCGCCGCGAAGAAGGCAAGGGGGAAGGCGACGATGCCGCCGAGCAGCGTGCCGAGGAAGGCCATGACAATGGTCTGCAGGAGCTTCGTCCAGACATCGCCGTGCTGCCACTGGGCGTTGTTCCAGACGTTGTCGCCGGCAAGAGCAAGGTTGGTGGTACCTGGTTTCAGCTCTGGTCCCGAGACGATCAGCGAGATCACTTCCCGCGCTGATTTGCCGAAGAAGGGCGAGCGCGTGTCGAAAACGAAGTTCGCCCAGCCGAGGAAGCGCTTGCGCACCTTGACGCGGTCGACAGTGACGCGCACCTCGCCGACGAAGCCCATCTTGGCCACCACCTCGTCGTCATGGGCGGTGATCCAGTCCGGTACGGCACCCGTGACCACCGGCTTGCCGCTGGTCAGCGAAACAGGCACGGTCTGGCCGTTGGCGACGATCGTCGCCTGCGTCTTGTCGAAGGTGACGGATTTTGCCGGCCCGTCGATCAGCACGGTGAAGGTGCCGTCCGGATTCCTGGCCACCCAGTCGGGATTCGGGTTGTCGCCCAGCGCGGAAAAGCGCGGGTATTTGGGCGTGATCTCCGGCTGGTCGAGACGGAATTCCGGCTGCAGATCGTAGCTGATCCATTGTGTCAGGAAGAGCGGCAGGCGCTCCCAGTGCGATTCCCGCAGCACCTGCGGCAGGCTGAAGAACCACAAGGCATAGATCAGATAGAGGAGAGTGCCGACGAACAGCAGGAGCGGACCGAAGCGCTTGTATGCCGAGCGCCGGAACACCTGCGGGTGGCGCGCCTCGATCGACAGCATCTCCTCAGCGGTCATGGTCGCCATGATTTACGCCCCCATCATGAAGGCTTGTTCGCCGACCAGCTTGCGACGAAGCCAGGCGGAAAACTGGTCGATGATGAAGATGGTGGTGAACAGGAGCAGCACCAGTGCCAGCGTCTTGGCGCCGAAGCCGCGCGAGATCGAGAGCTTCAGCTCTTCGCCGATGCCGCCGCCGCCAACGGCGCCGATGATGGTCGAGACGCGGACGTTGATCTCCACGCGCAGCAGCGTGTACGACATGAAGTTGGGCAACACCTGCGGCAGGCCGGCAAAGCGAACCCGCTCGAACCAGTTGGCGCCGACTGCGCGCAGGCCTTCCTCGGCTCGCATGTCGATGTTCTCGTTGATCTCGTAGAACAGCTTGCCGAGTGCGCCGATGGAATGCAGGCCGATGGCGATGATGGCGGCGACCGGACCGGTCGAGACGATGGCCGCGAACAGCCCGGCGATGACGATCTCCGGAAAGGCACGCAGCAATTCCATGAAGCGCTTGACCACCAGCCTCAGTGCCGGATGAGGCGTCAGGTTGCGCGCCGCGATGAAGGAAAAGGGCACGGCGAAGACAAAGCCGATGAAGGTCGAGACCAGCGCCACGTTCACGGTGGTCAGCATCAGCTCGACATATTCGGGGATGTAGAAACCGTCCCAGACGTAGACGCGGCCGAGCGGGAAGTTGAATTCCTGGGTGCCGGTATCATGCGGCGAGGCAATGTCGAACAGCGCCCGCCAGACGTCGTTCCAGTCCTTGGGGACCAGCCAGCTCAGGAAATCCAGAATATGCGGCAGCCGGTCGAAGAAGTGCCCGGCGTTGGCTTCGTCGGCGAACCACATGCTGGAAAGCATCGCGGCAAGCAGCAGGCCGACGCCCAGCACGGTATAGAACCGGCGCAGCGACGTCTGGCGTCGCCAGGCATCGGCCATCTCGTGGGTGGCGCCGGAGGGGGCTGTCACGGAAAGGGTCATGATCGGGATGCAAAAAGGGCGGTACTTGATGAGGTACCGCCCTTTTGCAATTTCGCCGTTAGCCGCCGATGGCTGCCTTACGGGCTTCGACGATGACGCTGTAGAAGTCCGGCTTCACCGGAACGTAGCCGGTGAAATCGCCGCCTTCGACGCCTTCGAAGCAAGCCTTGTCCTTCTTGGGCAGGTCGGTGAAGAAGGCCGCCAGCTTGGCGGTCATGTCGTCGCCGATCGCGGTGCGCACGACAAGCGGGCCGTTCGGGATCAGGCCCGAGCGCCAGACTTCGACGAAGTCGTTAGGGTCGACGGCGCCCTTGGCGACTTCCTTGTGGAAGGTGCCGGAGGTGTAGCCGTTCTTGAAGTCGCCGATGCCCGAGGAATCGTCGACCGCGACATCTACCTTACCGTCACGCACGGCCAGAACGTTGTTTTCGTGGCCGCCATTGAACTGGGTCGAAGCGAAGTAGGTCTCGTTCGAGGCGCCGGTGGTCTTCGGAATCTGGGTCAGCGGGATCAGATAGCCGGAGGTCGAATCCGGATCGGCATAGCCGAGCTTCTTGCCCTTGGCTGACTTGATGTCCGTGATCCCCGACGTCTTCAGCGCCAGGCCGATCGAATAGTAGCCGGTGGAGCCGTCCGTCTGCTTGGTGGTGAGGATCGGGGTAACCGCCTTCGGATCCTTGAGATAGACGCTGGCGTAGCCGGAAGCGCCGAGTTCGGCGAAGTCGAGCGTGCCGCCGAGCAGGCCCTGGATGACGCCGTCATAGTCGGCGGCCGGGAACAGCGAAACCTTCTCGAAGCCAAACTCTGCCTTCAGGTGATCGGCCAGGCACTGGTAGTTGCGCAGCCGGTCGGTTTCGTTTTCACCGCCGAGAATGCCGACGCGAAATTCCTTCATGTCGGCGGCATGGGCCATGCTGGTGGCCATGGCGAGCACCGAAACGGCACCGAAAACCATCTTCCTGAACATTGATATCTCTCCTGTAAGTTCCGGCCCCGCGCCGGCAGCGTTCTTGATCTTGACAAGTGCCCTTGACGCGGGCGGACGATCCAGGCTGCTCGCTATTGGCCCTTACTGGGCTCAGTATCCCGGGAATGCGGGCTCGAGCGGTCCGGCGGATGCGGCGATCTTCTGCTTGAAGGCAACACTGGTGGAGGTGATGACCTCCGATATCTCGCCGCCATTGCTGTCGGCGCCATAGACAAGACGCACGGCTTGGCGGTCGAGCTCTTCGGGCGGCCCGTCGAAGACGACCTTGCCGGCGGCCATGCCGATGATGCGGTTGCAATAGGTGCGGGCGGTATCGAGCGTATGCAGATTGGTGACAACGGTGATGCCTTCGCGCAGATTGATGTCCTGCAGAGAATTCATCACCACCTTGGCGTTGAGCGGGTCGAGCGAGGCGATCGGCTCGTCGGCGAGGATCACCCTGGGCTGCTGCATCATGGCGCGGGCGATGGCGACGCGCTGCTGCTGGCCGCCCGACAGCGTGCCGGCGGGCTGAAGTGCGGTGCGGGCGATGTCGAGCCGCTCGAGCGCGGCGACCGCCTCCGCGCACTCGGCGCGCGAAAACATGCCCAGAAGATTGGACAGGGTCGAACGGTGGTTCAATTTGCCGAGCAGCACGTTGGTCAGCACGTCGAGGCGCGGCACCAGATTGAACTGCTGGAAGATCATGGCGCAGTCGCGCTGCCAGCGCCGCAGCGGCGAGCCGCGCAGCCGGGAGACCTCGGCGCCGTCAAAAAAAATCGACCCCTGGCTGGGGTCGACAAGACGGTTGATCATGCGAAGAAGAGTGGATTTGCCGGCGCCCGAACGACCGATGACGCCGACCATCTGCCCTTGCGGGATCGAGATGTTGACGTCGCTGACGGCGGTGTTCTTGCCAAATCGTCGGCTGACGCCGCGGATTTCGAGCGTGGCAGAGTTTGCTGACATGGGCTGGTTCCAGTCCGGTCCATATTGATCGTCAGGCACTCGCCTAACGCAACCACATGAACCTGCCGTGTCGCGATGATGTCAGTTTTGTTACGCTCCACAGGCGCGGCGACTGGCGCCTTGCGGGCGATCAGCCGAGCACCAGCAATTCCTCGAAATGCTTCATGTCGCGGAATGCGCAGAAGGCGGGAGCCTTGATCTCGATCACCGGCGCCTGGCGCGCGAAAAGTGCCAGGCAATCGTCAAACAGCGCCTGCCACGCGGCGGCCCTATCATCATCAAAGCGCTGGATCTGATAGGCGAAGGTGATGTGGAAGACGTAGGTGTCGTGATCGGGATGCCGGTAGCCGAACGGCACCGCGAGCGCATCGCGCCATGCACGCATGATGCGCGCATCCTCGTCGGTCGCGCCGGCAACGGTGAGGCCGGTCGGCAGGACCTCGGCCACCTTGATGTTGAAAGGGCCGAAGCCCTGGAACCCCTTCAGGCGCTCCAGATAGAGGCGGGTCATGGCGTCGATGCTGGTGTCGAGCGGCACGTCCCGCGGCCAGAAGGGCAGGCGACGGCGATATTCGATTATGCCCTGGAAAAGGGTCATGTGCAGGCTGGAGATCGGCGTGAAGGCGAGGCGGTCCGCGCCGGGCATGGCGCGGATGCGCTCGCGCACCTCGATGATCGCGGCTTCGGAAGGCGAGCCCTCGACAAGATGGCTGACCACCGTGTTGCCGGGCTCGAAGAGGAAGTTGCCTGACGTGTCATAGCGGGTGCCGAGATGCACCGGCGGCGTCGGACTGGAACCTTCGAAAAATCCGGTAAGCGAGGGTCTGACGGTCATGGCAATCTCCTTTGGGAGAGATGCCTCCTGTCCGAGTCACATGTCAGGGATGTGAACGGTGCCCTGTATGAGCATCGTGCCGAACAGATGAGTAGGAACCAGCGCGCTTAGGATAGACGCAATCCCAAGATCATCAACATGGCAGCGGAAACGGCGTCCGACCATCGCCTGCGCCCAACTGACGTTCCACGACCCCGGTGACCATCGCCAGCCCGCAAAATATGATGGAAACGGTCTCCGGTTTACAGGAAGGCTGTTAGCCTGGCTTTCCGGTAAGGTTGGCGAGGAACCATAAAATATAGAGTGGTACTAATCCTGTCGCCGATAACCCCAGCCCTACCACTATCATAATGATTGAGGAGACTACGTCAGACTGGCCCCAGCGATTAATCTCACGCTTCACTGCCAAAATTCCCAGTACCAACAGGGCCATTCCAACACAAAAAAGTATTAAGACGATAAAGCCCATTCCTGCCCTGTGCCGCTGAGTTTTCCAAACAATACTTTGGCAAAAACATCAATGGCGTCAACCGTATTTCTCCAGGAACGCCTCCGCCGACAACTCTCGGAAATCGTCCAGTGCCGCTCGCAGCCGCGCGTGATCCCAATCCCACCAGGCGAGTGCCTGGTAGCGTTCGGCGGTGCGGCGGTCGAAGCGCTCGCGGATCGGTTTTGCCGGTACGCCGGCGACGATCGTGTAGGGCGCGACGTCCTTCGAGACGACCGCGCCGGCGCCAACGGCGGCGCCGTCGCCGACGGTGACGCCGGGCAGGACGGTCGAGCCGTGGCCGAGCCAGGTGTCGTGGCCGATGATGACGCGCTTGGCGCGGCGCTCGGCGAAGAATTCGCTCTCATGCTCGGCGTCGTCCCAATAGTCGGAAGCGCGGTAGGTGAAGTGGTGCAGCGTCGGCCGCCAGGTCGGGTGGTTGGTGGCGTTGAGGCGCACGCTGGCGGCGATGTTGGCAAATTTGCCGATCGTCGCGCACCAGACCGCGCAGTCCTGCATCATGTAGGAATAGTCGCCGAGCTCGCTTTCCGAAACCCGGCTGCGGTCGGCGATCTCGGTCCAGCGGCCGAGTGTCGAGTTGTGCACCTCCGCCGTCGGGTGAACCAGCGGCGTCTCCGATAGCTTCCTGGTCATGCGGCGATTTTTCCCGGAGCGAAGGCGGTGACGTCGATGATGCGGTCGGCCACCGCCTCGCGCACATCGTGATCGTGGAAGATGCCGAGCAGGGCGACGCCCGCCGCCTTCTTGGCGGCGATGAGTTCGATCACCACGTCGCGGTTCGTCGCGTCGAGCGATGCGGTCGGCTCGTCGAGCAGCAGGATGGGGTGCTCGGTGATGAAGCCTCGCGCGATGTTGACACGCTGCTGCTCGCCGCCCGAGAAGGTTGCCGGTGGCAGCATCCAGAGTTTTTCCGGCAGGTTGAGCTGGGCCAGCAACGCGCGTGCCTTGGCTCGGGCTGCCTCGCGCTCCTCACCGCGTTCAACCAGTGGCTCAGCGACGACGTCGAGAGCCGAGACGCGCGGCACGGTGCGCAGGAACTGGCTGACATAGCCGATCGTTTGCCGGCGTACGGCAAGCACGGTGCGCGGGCTGGCATGGGCGAGGTCGATCAGTCCGTCCTCGTGCCTGACGATGATCTGGCCTTCGTCGACGGCGTAGTTGCCGTAGAGCATCTTCAGGATCGAACTCTTGCCGGCGCCGGACGGACCACCGAGCACGGTGCATTCGCCCGCCTTGATCGAGAACGAGACACCCGCGACGACAGGGAGTTTGATGCCGTCGCGCAGATGCATGGTGAAGCTTTTGGCAACGTCGGAAACAACGAGTGGGGTCGGCATCAGAAGGTTCTCCGATTGTCGTCGGTCGGCGGGAGGATACGGCTCTTTCTCCCCGCCACTATACGGGGAGAAATGTCCGGCAGGACAATGAGGGGCAGCGCCGAGGTCCGGCTGAGCAGTTGCTTTGCGCAGGGCGAAGGTGCCGGGACGACAGATGCGTCCGCAACGCACGTTCCCGCCACGTCAGCGCCGCCCCTCATCGCCCTGCCGGGCACTTCTCCCCGTATAGTGACGGGGAGAAGGGGCTGTGTCGGGCGGTTTCGCCAATCGCCAACGTTGAAAAATTCGCTTGGCAGCGGGTGGTGGCCTGGCGCCATCATCACACCTGCAAAATCGAGGAAACCAGCAATTGCGTGTAGGGCGCGCGCGGGTCGTCGAGGACGCGGTCGGTGAGGCCGCTTTCGACGACGCGGCCATCCTTCATCACCATCATGCGCTGCGACAGAAGCCGCGCCACCGCGAGGTCGTGGGTGACGACGATCGCGGCAAGGCCGAGATCCGTGACCAGGCCGCGCAAGAGATCAAGCAGGCGGGCCTGCACCGAGACATCCAGGCCGCCGGTCGGCTCATCCATGAACACCAGCCGTGGCCCGGTGACGAGATTGCGGGCGATCTGCAGCCGCTGACGCATGCCGCCGGAAAAGGCGCGCGGTTCGTCGTCGATGCGGTCTTCCTCGATCTCGACGCGCGACAGCCAGTCGACCGCGGTAGCGCGGATCTTGCCGTAGTGGCGGTCGCCGACCGCCATCAGCCGTTCGCCGACATTGGCGCCGGCCGAGACCGTCATGCGCAGGCCGTCGGCTGGGTTCTGATGGACAAACCCCCAGTCGGTGCGCATCAGGAAGCGGCGCTCGGCCTCGCTCATGCGGTAGAGCTCGCGGAACTGGCCGTCGCGCATGCGGTAGCTGGCTGTGCCGGAGGAAGGCAGCAGCCGCGTCGACAGGCAGTTGAGGAGCGTCGTCTTGCCGGAGCCGGACTCACCGACGACCGCCAGAACCTCGCCCGGCCACAGGTCGAAGGAGACATTGTCGCAGCCGACCCGCGAGCCATAGAACTTGGAGAGCGCCGAGACGCGCAGCAGCGGTTCGTCGGTCATTGCGCCGGCTCCATGTTTCCTGCGGCAAGATCGGTTTCGGGGGCAAGGTGGCCGCGATGGCCGTCGGCGCGCCGCTTCTCGCAATAATCGGTATCGGAGCAGACGAACATGTGGCCGCCATGGTCGTCGAGGATGACCTCGTCGAGATAGACATTCTCGGCCGCGCACAGCGCACAGGGCTGATCGAAAGTCTGCACCTCGAACGGATGATCCTCGAAGTCGAGGCTCACCACATCGGTGAAGGGCGGCACGGCGTAGATGCGCTTTTCGCGGCCGGCGCCGAACAGCTGCAGGGCCGGCGAGCGGTGCATCTTGGGATTGTCGAATTTCGGTGTCGGCGACGGGTCCATCACATAGCGGCCCTCGATCTTGACCGGATAGGCATAGGTGGTGGCGATGCGGCCGTGCTTGGCGATGTCCTCATAGAGCTTCACATGCATGAGGCCGTATTCTTCCAGCGCATGCATTTTCCGCGTTTCGGTCTCGCGCGGCTCGAGGAAGCGCAGCGGTTCGGGGATGGGCACCTGGTAGACCAGCACCTGGCCCGCCGTGAGTGGATGTTCGGGGATGCGGTGACGGGTCTGGATGATGGTGGCGGTGGCGGTATCGGTGGTGACCGCGACGTTAGCGACTTTCTTGAAGAAGGCGCGGATCGACACGGCATTGGTGGTGTCATCGGCGCCCTGGTCGATGACCTTGAGCACATCGTCGGGGCCGATAATCGACGCGGTGACCTGCACGCCGCCAGTGCCCCAGCCATAGGGCATCGGCATTTCGCGCGAGGCGAACGGCACCTGGTAGCCCGGAATGGCGATGCCCTTGAGGATCGCGCGGCGTATCATCCGCTTGGTCTGCTCGTCGAGATAGGCGAAGTTGTAGGTGGCGATGTCTGTCGGTTGCGCAGTCATTCCGCTGCCTCCTTTTTTTCTTCCGCCTTCGCTGGATTCTCGCGTGCTTCGTACTCGGCGCGCATGCGACGTACGAGATCGAGTTCGGCCTGGAAGTCGACGTAGTGCGGCAGCTTCAGGTGCTCGACGAAGCCGGTGGCCTGGACATTGTCGGAGTGCGAGATGACGAACTCCTCGTCCTGGGCGGCGGCGACGATATCCTCGCCGAGCTCGGAGGCGCGCAAGGCGCGGTCGCAGAGCGCCATGGCCATCGCCTTGCGTTCGCTCTGGCCGAAGACGAGGCCGTAGCCGCGGGTGAATTGCGGCGGCGCCTTGGCCGAGCCCTTGAACTGATTGACCATCTGGCATTCGGTGACGCGCACCGTGCCGAGCGGCACGGCGAAGGGCAGTTCGGGAACGTCGAGTTCCAGCTCGACCTCGCCGATGCGGATTTCGCCGACGAAGGGATGGTTGCGGGCATAGCCGCGCTGGGTGGAATAGCCGAGCGCCAGCAGAAAACCCTCGTCGCCGCGCGACAGTGCCTGCAGGCGGATGTCGCGCGCCATCGGGAATTCCAGCGGCTCGCGGGTGATGTCGCCGGGCACATGGTCCTGCGGCATCTGGCCATCGGGCTCGATCAGGCCTTCACGGGCGAGGATCGCCGAGACGCGCGGCATTGCCTGCGCTTCCGTCTCGCGCTGCAAGGGCTCGGCGACATCGGCGCCAGCGGCAAGTTCAGGGTCGAGCAACCGATGCGTGTAGTCGAAGGTCGGACCGAGCAACTGGCCGCCTGGCAGATCCTTGTAGGTCGCCGAGACGCGCCGTTCGACCAGCATGGCGCCGGTGTCGATCGGCTTGCTGTAGCCGAAGCGCGGCAGCGTTGTGCGGTAGGCGCGCACCAGGAAGATCGCCTCGATCATGTCGCCGCGTGCCTGGACGATGGCGAGTGCGGCCAGTTCACGGTCATAGAGCGAGCCTTCGCTCATCACCCTGTCGACGCCGAGCGCCAGCTGTTCGACGATCTGGTCGAGGCGAAGTGCGGGCACCGAGCGGTCGCCGCGCCGGCGATCGGCGAGCAGGCTGTGGGCGTTGGCAATGGCGGCCTCGCCGCCTTTTACCGCGACATACATCTTACACCTCCATCGTCTTGATGCGCGTCGTGCGCGGCAGGCAGGCTATGCCGTCCGATGTGGCGAGGATGATGTCGACGCCGCGCGGAAAGCGCCTGATATTCTGCTTCCACTGCTCGACGAAATGGCGCGGCATCTGTGCCGGCGCGATCGTGGCGCTGGTTTCAATGCCCGGGCCTTCCAGCAAGAGCGGGGTCCCTGAAGTGAGATCGCCGACCTGCAGGATCAGCGTCGTCGATCGGTCGGGATAATCCTGCGTGCCCTGTGAAAAACCGTCGAGCGCCATCATCTCGGCCGGCGTGGCAACAAACGCGAAATGCGCGTCGGCCGGCGTGTTGGCCAGCGGCGCGCCCGTATGGAACCCAAGCCAGGACCCGATCGCGGCGGAGGCATGCAGGGCAGGGTCGAGCCAGAGCGGCGTGTCGTTGTCGCATAGCGCCAGTGCCACGGCGCCCGATGTCGCTGAAAGCGGCGCCGGCGGGCCGGCCAGGGGTGGCAAGGGGTGGACACTGCCCGGCCGCGCCATGGCATCCATGACGGCCCGAAACACGGTCTGAGCGTTGAAGACCGGATCGGCGAAACCGCCCTCGATCGATTGCGCAGCGATATCCATCAATCTTCTCCGCGAACCATGGTGAAGAAATCCACCTTCGTTGCCGCCGTCTCGGCGCGGCGTTTTTCCTGGGCAGCGGCAAGCGCCGACCGCAAAGGCGCGATCAGCCTGGTCTCGACCTCGGTGCGGCGGGCAGGGTCCTGCCAGAGCGCGTCGGCTATTGCTCCCAGCTTCGCCTTCTGCTTGTCGCGGCCAAGCGCGTAGCAATGGCCGACCTGCCCGGATGGCAGCCGGACAGTGGCACGCGTGACGGTCGCCTCGCCGACATTGAAGGGCGCGCCGCCGCCGCCGATGCGGCCACGCACCGTGACCAGGCCCGTCTCGGGACCGCGCAGAAGTTCGGCTTGCGAAGGCAGGCTGGACTCGTTCCAGAGCCGCACGATGTCGTCGCCGCTCGATTGCGCCAGCGTCGCCATGGCGGCCTTGCGCTCGGCCTGGTCGCGGCCTTCCTGTCCTCGCATCGCCAACTTCCTCTCAGCTAAATTTGTCTATTGATATAGACAACTATACAAATTATACATATTACCTAACGCGAGTCCATGACGGGTGCGTGACAGGCCGGGGGGCAAAACATGATCGGGCATGATGTCGCCGACAGCATCGAGCGGCGCAGCGGCGTCTCACTGTGGCGCCAGATCGCCGACAGGATCCTGCAATCCATCGCCGCCGGCGATTTCGCCGAAAACGCCGCGCTGCCGCCCGAAGTCGCGCTGGCCGAGCGCTACGGCGTCAACCGTCACACCGTACGCAGCGCCATATCGGCCCTCGTGCAGGAGGGCGTGCTGCGGGCCGAGCAGGGACGCGGCACCTTCGTCCTGTCACGCAAGCGGCTGTCCTATCCGATTGGCGCGCGGACACGCTTTTCGACTGGCCTGCAGGGGCAGACGTCGGAACGGCACATCGTGCTGCTCGCTTCGTCGGTCGAGCCCGCCAGCCAGCGCGTGGCCGAAGGCCTTGGCCTTGCCAGGGGTGCCGAGGTGATCCGGTTGGAGACACGCGGCGAGGCTGACGGACGGCCAGTGTCGCGCGCCGCTGGATGGTTCGATGCCCGGCGCTTTGCCGGCATCGACAAGGCGATGGCGCAAACCGGTTCTATCACCGCCTCGCTCGCACGTTTCGGTATCGACGATTATCTCAGGCAATCGACCGTGCTCTCGGCGCGCCATGCCGACGCCGCCGATCTCGCCGATCTCGATCTGCAGCCGGGCGCCATCGTGCTGGTCACGGTTGCGGTCAATGTCACACCCGACGGCCAGCCGATCCAGTTTTCGGAGTCGCGTTTTCCGGCCGAGCGGGTGGAGTTGAAGCTGTCGGCGCTGTAGGGCTATCCGATCTCGATCACGGCCTTGATCAGGCCCGACTTTTCATGCGCCCAGCGTGCGAGATCTCCTGGCGTATCGGCCAGCGTGGTGCGGTGGGTGACAAGCTTGGCCAACGGCACGGCACCATTGCGGATCGAGGCCGCGACATGGTCGAAGTCGGCGCGCAACGCATTGCGGCTGCCGATCAATGTCATTTCTCGCTTGTGGAACTCGGGATCGGAAAAAACAATATCGTCCTTGACGACGCTGACCAGCACCAGCGCTCCGCCATGCGCGACGTGGGCAAAGGCCGATTGAACCGATCGCGTGTTGCCGGTGGCGTCGAAGACCACGTCGAAGCCTTCGCCGTCGGTCGCATCACGCACCAGATCGGACACGGGTCCTTGCGAGCCGTCGAGAATCGAAAAGCCGAGTTCACTCGCCGCGAAGACCAGTCTTTCGGTGCTCATATCGAGAAGTGTCACATCCAACCCGGCAATGCGGGCGAAGATGGCGGTGCCGAGCCCGATCGGGCCGGCGCCGATGACCAGGGTGCGGGCGCCAGGCTCGGCCCGGGCGCGCCGGACGGCATGCGCCCCGATGGCCAGGAATTCGACGGCGGCGGTGTCGGCGAGCGACAGGCCGTTGGTGGGATAGAGATTCTTAGCCGGCACCAGGATCTGTTCGCACATCGCGCCGTCGCGGTGCACGCCGAGCACTTCGATCCTGACACAGCAATTGGGCTTGCCGTGCCGGCAGGCGATGCATTTGCCGCAGGAAAGGTAGGGGTTGATGATCACCGGTTCGCCAAGGGCGAGGTCGACGCCTTCGCCCCGCTCGGTCACTGTGCCGGAGACTTCATGGCCCATGATGCGGGGATAGGCGAGGAAAGGGTGCTTACCCTCGAAGATATGGTAGTCGGTGCCGCAGATGCCGACATGACTGACCGCCACCAGGGCCCAGCCGGGAGGCGGGGCGCCGGGAGCCGGGTGGTCTTCGACAACAAGGTCGCCGGGCGAGCGGCAGACGACGGCTTTCATGCTTTGATCCAGTCTGTTCAAGAAATCGCCGGCCCGCGTCAGGCCGGCGATCGATCGGAATGCGTCATTTGCCGCGGCGGCGCAGTCCGTCGAAGTAGACGATGATGATGATCAGCGCGCCGGTGATGATGCGCTGCCAGAACGAGTTGACGTTGAGCAGGTTGGCGCCGTTGTTGATGGTGGCCAGGATGAAGGCGCCAAGCAGCGGCCCGTGCACCGAGCCGACCGCGCCGAACAGCGAGGTGCCGCCGATGACCGAAGAGGCGATCGCCTGCAGTTCCCAGCCCTCGGCCTGGGTCGGGTTGCCGATGCCGATGCGGGCGGCGAGCAGCACGCCGACGAAGGCCGCGCACAGGCCGGACAGCGTATAAGCCATGTAGATGGTGCGCTGGACATTGACGCCGGACAGGCGCGAGGCCTCGGCGTTGGAGCCGACCGAAAAGAGGTAGCGGCCCCAACGGCTGTGATGCAGGAAGACATAGGCGGGCACACCCACCAGGATCACCATCCAGAACAAATTGGGGATGCCGATAAAGGAATTGCGCGAGAAGGCGGTAAAGCTGTCGCTGTTGATGTTGATCGAGTTGCCGTTGGTCATCAAAAGGCCGATGCCGCGCAGCGAGGTCAGCGTCGCCAGCGTGATGATGAAGGGCGGCAAGCCCATCTTGACGATGCCGAAGCCATGGAAAAGGCCGATGGCGACACCGACGAGCAAGGTGATCAGGATGGCGACCGCGATCGGAACGCCGGCATTGATCAGCATGGCGACGACGACGGTGGCGAAGCCGACCACCGCGCCGACCGACAGATCGATGCCGCCGGTGATGATGACGAAGGTCTGGCCGACCGCCATGATGGCGATCATCGAGCCCTGCCGCAGAAGATTGGCGATGTTGTTGCCCGAGGCGAAGCTTGGCGTCGCCAGGGACAGGACGATCCAGAGCAGCACCAGCAGCGCCAGCAGCGTCAGCCCGAACAGGACGTTGTAGTTGCGCTTCGGTTTTTCGGCGGGGATCGCCTCGATGCTCATGTCTGTCCTCCCAGTTTTTCTTGTTTCTCGGCGAGCGCCTGCGTGAGAATGTCCTCGTGACTGGCGGTATGGAACCCGTGCGTGGCCACCAGCTTGCCGCGCCGGAACACGTGCAGCGTGTCGGCCAGTTCGTAGACCTCCGGCAAATAGGACGAGATCAGGATGATGCCGGCGCCCTTCGACAACAGCTCGCCGAACAGGCGATAGATCTCCGCCTTGGTGCCGACATCGACGCCGACCGTCGGTTCGTCGAAGATGAACAGCTTGGCGCCGTGCGCCAGCCATTTGCCGATGACGATCTTCTGCTGGTTGCCGCCCGAAAGGCTCGACGCCAGCGCCCCGCGCGTCGGCGTCTTGATCCTCAGGCCGGCGATCTGACGGTCGGCCTCGGCCTTCTCTTTCGCATTCGAGATCAACAGATTGCTGGAGATGCGCTTGTAGATCGGCAAATTGAGGTTGAGGCCGACCGGCAAATTGAGGCAAAGGCCTTGGTCGCGGCGGCTTTCCGGCGCCAGTGCCATGCCGAGCTTGATCGCGTCGTGCTCGGAGTTGATCTGGACGTCCTTGCCTTCCCACAGGATCTGGCCGGCCGACTTCTTGTGACGTCCATAGAGCGAGGTGACGAACTCGCTGCGGCCGGCGCCGATCAGTCCGTAGAGGCCGACGATCTCACCGGCACGCACCGTCATCGAGATGTTCTCGAAGCCTTTGCCCGACAGGTTCCTTGTTTCGACGATCGGAGCGCCCGGCGTGAAATGCTCCTTGTGATAGACCTGTTCGATAGAGCGGTTGATCATCATCTTGACCAGCTCGGCATCATTGGTCTCGGCGATATTGCGTGTGCCGACCAGCGTGCCGTCGCGCAGCACGGAAACCCGGTCGGCGAGTTCGAAGACCTCCTCCATGCGATGGCTGATGTAGATGATCGTCACGCCTTCACCCTTCAGGCGCCGGATCAGCGTGAAAAGCTGGTCGGCCTCCTTGCGGGTGAGGTAGGCCGTGGGTTCGTCGAAGATCAGGAATTTGGTGCCGCGCACCGTGGCGCGGGCAGCGGCGATCAGCTGTTGCTGGCCGATGGTGAGATCACCCAGCACGACATGCGCCGGCAGGTCGAAGCCGAGATCGTCGATGATCGTCTGCGCTTCCCTGACCATGGCGCGCTGCTGCAGGATGCCGAAACGGGAATTTTCCTCGCCAAGGAACATGTTGGCGGCGACCGTCAGGTGACGGCACAGCACGACTTCCTGGTGCACGGCATTGATGCCGAGCGCCATCGCTTCATGCGGCGTCGCCAGGGCTGCCGGCTGGCCTTCCCAGAGGACCTCGCCAGAGGTGCGCGGCATGACGCCGGTCAGGAGTTTGATGAGGGTCGATTTGCCGGCGCCGTTCTCGCCGACGATGGCGTGGATTTCGCCTGACTTGAAGGCGAGATTGACCGGCTTCAGCGCATGGGTGCCGGGGTAGCGTTTTTCCAGCCCGCGCAGTTCGAGGATGGTCCTGCCGGGTTCCAGCACGGGGGCCGGATGCAGTTCCTGCGCCGTCGGCGTCATGACAATCCTCCCAGATTGGCCCCGCGGTTGGCATTCGGCGAGGCTGCGGTCGTCTTTCAGGCAAAGCCAAACAGGCTGATCGCCAAGCCGCTTTGGCGGCGGATGCTTCCGGGGCCTCTGGCCCCGGAAGCGGTTTTGAACGCCGGCTGCTTAGAGCTTGGGATTGAGCAGCGCGTCGATCTTGGGGTCCTTCATATTGGCCTTGGTCACCAGATTGGCGCCGGTGTCGACATTGGCCTCGACCTTTTCGCCCTTCGAGGCGGCGAGCGCGGTCTTGATGCCGTCATAGCCCATCCGGTAGGGATCCTGGACGACGAGGGCGGAAATGACGCCGTCGTTGAGGAACTTGATCAGCTTCTCGTCGCTGTCGAAGCCGACCAGCGCCAGCTTGCCGCCAAGGTTGTTCTCGGCGACGGCCTGGCCGACGCCCTGCGCCATGATCAGGTTGGAGGCGAAGATGCCCTTGAGGTTCGGATTGGCGGTGATCAGGTCGGTGGCGATGTTGAGGCCGGTGGTGGCCTGGCCGTCGGCGTATTTGTCGGCGACCAGCTTCAGGCCGGGATATTTTGCCTTGAGCTGCTCGGTGAAGCCCTGCTTGCGCTGTTCGAGCGAGCCGGCGCCGGGAGCGTTGGTGATCAGGGCGACGTCGCCCTCGATCTTGCCGCCATTAGCGGCGCCGATGGCGGCGGCAAGGCCGTCCGCGGCGACGCGTCCGCCCTGCACGTTGTCGGTGGTCAGGAACGAGGTGAAGGCCTTGGAGTCGGCGCCGGAGTCGATGCCGATGACCTTGACCTTGGCGGCCGCTTCATCGATCGGCTTGCCCAGCGCCTTGAACTCGGTGGGCGCGATCACGATCGCGGCCGGGTTGCTGGCGACGGCGTTCTCGAGGATCGAGACCTGGCCGTTGACGTCGGTCTCGGCCTGGGCGCCGAGTTCCGGCACGTTGATGCCGAGATCCTTGCCGGCCTTGCGGGCGCCGGCCAGAACGATCTGCCAGTAGAAGGACGTGGTGTCCTTGACGATGATCGGGATAGTCACATCCGCCGCCGAAACCGGTGCGGTATGCATGACGCCGGTGAGCATCGATGCTGCCGCCAGGGCCATGACGGCGCGGCGGTTGAGAATGCTGGTCACGAATTTCATAAGATCCTCCCTAAGTCGCCCGGTGAACGTTAACGGAAGCTCCGTCCGGATAGGCGTAGCCCAAACAGAACTTTATCAATAAAAAACAGTTGCACCGTTTTGATAGTGCATCGATCCAGCCGATGCAAGCGGTGTTTCAGCCAGTTCTTCCAGACAATGACTCCCCTAGCGGCGGCTTCTCCCTTGTCGCGGTCAGGCGCTCCCGTTTCCGTTCTGTAAAGCTATGGAATATTAATTCCATAGCTCAGTCAATATGGAATGTTCATTCTTCTTTGGATCGCGACATCGCGAAGGCGGGTCGCGCGCCCGTGCACATCGCGACGATGCGCTTCAATGCAGTTCCTGCACCACCGTGTAGGGACGATACCTGGCATAGTCCGTCTCCGGCACGTCGATATCGAGCAGTTCGAGGTTGCGCGTCAGGTTTGCCAATTTTGCGGTACCGGTCAGCACAGTGGCGACCGCGGGTTCGTGCAAAGGAAACTGGAACGCGGCGGCGGGCAGCGGGTAGCCACCTTCAGCGGCGATCTTCTCCATGGCGTCGACACGGTCGAGAACATCGCGGCTGGCGGGCTGGTAGTCGAAATGCGCCCGTTGCACCGGCCCGGTCGCCAATATGCCTGAGTTGAAAACCCCGCCAATGACAAGCGAGGTCCGTTGCGCCCGGCACAGCGGCAGCAATTCGGCTTCCGCGCTGCGGTCGAGCAAGGAATAGCGGCTGGCGAGCAGGATGCAGTCGAGCGGCGCGCGGCGCATCACGTCGAGGCAGATCTGGACTTCATTGACGCCGAGCCCGTAGGCGGAAATCGTGCCGGCCCGCTTCAGCTCCTCGAGCGCCTTGAGGCCGCCGTCCATCAACTGGCGAAAGTGCAATTTGGTTTTCTCGACACCGTGCGTGTAAACGCCGATATCGTGGACAAACAGGATGTCTATCCTGTTTAGCCCAAGGCGCGCATAGCTGAACTCGACCGAGCGCATGATGCCGTCATAGGAATAGTCGTAGTCCAGCGCGAAGGGCAGCGGATCGACATAGGAGTGGTCTGGCACCTGATCTTCGGGCACCGGGTGAAGCAGGCGGCCGACCTTGGTCGACAACACATAGGAATCACGTGGCTTGTAGCGCAGGAAATCGCCGAAGCGCCGTTCCGACAGGCCGAAACCGTAGAAGGGCGCGGTGTCGAAATAGCGCAGGCCCGCCTCCCAGGCACCCTGCAGCGTTTCCATTGCCGCTTCGCGCGAACACGCCCGGTAGAGGCCGCCGATCGCGGCGCCGCCGAAACTGACTTCGGTGACCTCCAACGCGGTCTGGCCGATGCGGCGTTTTTCCATGCGCAACCTCCCTATCCCGGCCACCTGTCCGGCCGGGCAGTCTACCAGACATCAATCGAAATCAGAGCGTCGCGCCGAGATGCCAGGGCACGAATTCGTTGTCCCCGTAGCCAAAATCCTCGCTCTTGGTCTTGCGGCCCGAAGCCGTCTCGACGATCAGTTCGAAGATCTCCCGGCCCATGCCGGCGATGGTCTTTTCGCCGGAGGCAATGACGCCGCAATTGACGTCCATGTCCTCTTCCATCTGGTGATACATGGTCGAGTTGGTGGCGACCTTGATCGAGGGAGTCGGCCGGCAGCCGAAGCAGGAGCCGCGGCCGGTGGTGAAGACGATGACGTTGGCGCCGCCCGCGACCTGACCGGTGGCAGAGACCGGGTCGTAGCCGGGCGTGTCCATGAACACCAGCCCATTGCCGGTGACCTTCTCGGCGTAGCCGAAGACGCCGTTAAGCGGCGTCTGGCCGCCCTTGGCGACCGCGCCCAGCGACTTTTCCAGGATGGTGGTTAGGCCGCCGCGCTTGTTGCCGGGCGATGGGTTGTTGTCGATCGAGGCGCCATGCTTGGCGACGTGATCCTCCCACCATTTCACGTAGCCATCGAGCTTCTTGGCGACCTCGGGGCTTGCGGCGCGATAGGCGAGCAGGTGCTCGGCGCCATAGATTTCCGTCGTCTCGGAGAGGATGCCGATGCCGCCGACGCCAGCGAGGATGTCGACGGCCGCACCCAGCGCTGGATTGGCCGTGATACCCGACATGCCATCGGAGCCGCCGCATTGCAGGCCGACGACGATCTCGCTGACGGGGATCGGCTCGCGCTTCAACTGGCCGACTTCCTCGGCGATCTCGGCCAGCACGCCCATCGCCTTTTCGACCGATTTGCGCGACCCGCCGGCATCCTGGATGTTGAAGTGGCGCTTGCCGGCGGCGGCACCCTTCTGGCCGTAAAGCGTGAGCTGGTTGACCTCGCAGCCGAGCCCGACCATCAGCACGCCGCCGAAATTCGGGTGGCGGGCATAGCCGGCCAGCGTGCGGTGCAGCACCATCATGCCGTCGCCGGTGCCGCTCATGCCGCAGCCCTGGCCATGGACGATGGGCACGAAGCCATCGATCCCGGGATATTTCGGCAAAAGGGTCCGGTTGGCGGTGTCGGCGATCGAATGGCAGACGGTGGCCGAGCAATTGACGCTGGCGATGATGCCGATGAAGTTGCGGGTGCCGGCGCGGCCGTCGGCGCGGCGATAGCCCATGAATGTCCGGGCGCGGTCCGCTTCCGTCGCATGCTCGGCCTCGCTTGGCGGCACCACGGGGAGGCGGCCGGCCTCGAAGACCAGATTGTGCGAATGGACATGCTCGCCGGGCGCGATGTCCTGCGTGGCGCGACCGATCGCCTGAGCGTATTTGACCACGGCTTCACCCGCGGCAATCGGCTTGATCGCCACCTTGTGGCCGGGCTCGATGACGGTGGCAGCGAGCGCGCCACCCGGCAGCGCGGTGCCGATCTCGATGCGCCCATTGGCAACGGCGACATTGTCGGCGGGGGACAGAAGAATGGTATTCGAGACGTTCACGGGCGGTTTCCTGGGTGATCCTGGGATGCGCGGATTGACACGCGCCTGTTAAGAGTTAATGTCTTTTATCGTGAAAAAACAGTTTTGCGTCAATTGTTTTTTCACGGCGGTTCCGCCCTGGGTAAGTGGTGGCGCTGCAGACGATGGAACGTCATATTGCGCTTCAAGCCGGCCGCCGCAAGCGCTGGCGTGCAACGGGTCAGGGATGTCGAAGAGCAACAACGTCTACAAGGACGCCTATAACCGTTGTCTGAGGCTGCTCGATGAGACGCGCAGCCTGCCCTCGGAACCGGAACTTGGCGCCTTGCTGGGAGTCAGCCGCACGACCGTGCGCAGCATCCTGGCGCGCATGGAAGAAACCGGGTTGATCGCCTGGAACAAGCGCGCCAAGACGGTGCTGCGCGATCCACGTGCGGATGATTTCTTTCCCGAGGAAGAGACCGACACGCTGGCCGAGATCATCGAACGGTCGTTCATGCGCAGGCTGCTGGCCGGCGGCGCCGAGGCCGGCATGCAGATCAACGAGCTCGAACTGGCGCGCGAGATCGGCGTCGGCACCACCAGCGTACGCGAGTTCCTGATCCGCTTCTCCCGCTTCGGCCTGATCGAAAAACGCCGCAACAGCCATTGGGTGCTGAAAGGCTTCACGCGGGCCTTCGCGCTGGAACTGACCGAGATCCGCGAAATGTTCGAATTGCGCTCGGCCGCCGCCTTCACGGCGCTGCCGCAGGACAGTCCGGTATGGGGCGATCTCGATCGGCTGGAAGGGGAACACCGCGTTCTGGCACGCGAGATCGCGACGCGTTTCAATGAGTTCTCGGAGCTGGACGAGCGCTTGCACCGGCTCATTCATCGCGCCTCACGCAACCGCTTCATCGTCGATTTCTACGACGTCATCGCCATGATCTTCCACTACCACTACCAGTGGAACAAGGCACAGGAACGCGAGCGCAACGAAGTCGCGATCGGCGAACATCTGGCCTATATCGAGGCGCTCAAGTCGCGCGATCTCGGCAAGGTCGATGCCGCCTGCCGCAAGCACCTGAAGTCGGCCCGCCAGACATTGCTGACCTCCATCCCGGAAAGCCGGCCGTCTCAAAAGAACTGATCCTGCCGTGTTGCCGCAGCATGGAATTGACGATTTTCGACCTCTGGCTGCCGTGGTAGGGATAGTCATCGATCGTTTGAAGAGGCAAATGGTGAACCGCCGGGAGAGACGCTGGAGCATGCCGGTCGCGCTTGTCGCGGCCTGTCTGCTGTTGCTCCAGTCGACACTTGGTGCGTTCGCCTTCAGCATCGGGCCTGATACCGCGCAGCTCGATGCCTTCGGCAACGTCATCTGTACCCACGATGGCGCGACACAGCTTCCCGGCGGCGACCAGCACCCGTCCCATCCGCCGGCCTGCTGCACACTCGGCTGCAGCATGTTTTCGCCGGCCTATGCGCCGCCGGCCGATGCCGGGCTTGCGCTTGCGTCCCTTTCCTTCGAGGCCGTCGCCTTCGTCTTCCCGGCGACCACGCATCTCGACTTCGCCCGCGAACGCTCCCCATCGAATCCGCGCGCGCCCCCATTGGTGGCTTGAGCCTGCTTGCTTGCGGAACCTTTCGCGAGCGTACTCATCCAAGATCAAGCATTCGCGACCGGCGACGGCGCGATCATCACGTCATGGAGCAACCATGTCCCATTCTTTCCGTATATTGGCGGGCACTGTGTTCGGCCGCACCCTGTCTCGCTTCAAAGCCGATCTCGGCATTGGCGCGTTAGCCCTCGCGCTTGTCTTCCTGGGCGCCCAGGCCGTCCTGGCGCATGAATTCAAGGTCGGCGATCTCGAAATCGAACACCCCTGGTCGCGCGCCACGCCAGCCGGCGCCAAGGTGGCCGGCGGCTATTTCACCATCGTCAACAAAGGCAGTACACCGGACCGGCTGCTGTCGATTTCCTCCGACGTCTCGGAAAAGGCCGAGCTGCATCAAATGGGTGTCAAGGACGGCGTCATGACCATGCGGCCAGTGGATGGTGGCCTGGAAGTCCCGGCAGGCGGCAAGGTCGCGCTGGCACCCGGTGGCTACCACCTGATGTTTATCGGCCTGAAGCGGCAACCCAAGCAGGGTGAAAAATTCGCCGCCACGCTGACCTTCGAGAAGGCCGGCACGGTCAATGTCGAGTTCGCCGTCGAAGGCATGGGCGAAATGGGCGGCATGGACGACCACGCCAATTGATCGCGCCGATCACCGATTTTGAAATCAGAGGGACCATCATGAACAAATATCTTTTGGCGGCCGGCGCGTTTCTCGTGCTGGGGACAAATGCCGCCTTCGCGCACATCACGCTGGAGACCCAGGAGGCGGCAGTCGGCTCGACCTACAAGGCTGTGCTGCGCGTGCCGCATGGCTGCGACGGCAAGGCGACGACGGCCGTGCGCGTGCAGATCCCAGAAGGGGTGATCGCGGTGAAGCCGATGCCGAAGCCAGGCTGGACGCTGCAGGCCAAGAAGGGCAAATATGAAAAATCCTACCAGCTCTATGGTCAGGCGGTTGCCGATGGGGTCAAGGAAGTCGACTGGAGCGGCGGCAACTTGCCGGATGAATTCTACGACGAGTTCGTCTTCCGCGCGACGCTGACGGCCGACCTGCCCGCCGGCCAGAAGCTGTACTTCCCGGTGGTGCAGGAATGCGGCGATGCCGCCGCCCGCTGGATCGAGATTCCGGCGGCCGGACAGGATGAGGACGCGCTGGAGAACCCGGCGCCCGGGATCAAGCTCACGCCGAAGACATAGCTTTTCTCCCTGGCGCTCTGCTTGTCGGAGCGCCGCATCCCCATGGCATGGCATGATCGCAATACCTTCCTGGATAGTCGATACGAACAGCAAGCTCGTCGGCTGGGTTGCCGGCGGGCTGCTCGCTGCGGCCATGGCGCTCATCGTCATGGCCTCGACAAGCCAGGCCCTTGCCCATGCGGCGCTGATCAAGACCGATCCGGCCGACGGTGCGGTGCTGGCGCAGGCCCCAGCGCGGTTCTCGCTTACCTTCAGCGAGCCGGTCTCGCCGCTGGTGCTGACGCTGGTGACGCCCGACGGCACCCCGGTTCCGCTGACCGACTTCCGTCTCAGCGACCAGACGGTCGAGATCGACAATCCGCGGGCGCTCAAATCCGGCACGCACGTGCTGAGCTGGCGTGTCATTTCCGCCGACGGCCATCCGGTCGGCGGCTCGCTGCTGTTTTCCGTCGGCGCGCCAAGCGAGCCGCCGGCCGTCTCCGAGGCGATTGACTGGCCGCTGCGGTCGGCGATCTGGATCGGCAATGTTTTTCTCTACATGGGCCTTTTCTTCGGCATTGGCGGCGCGTTCGCCTTTGCCTGGCTGGCCGGGGATGGCCGTGCCGGCCGTCGCTTTGTCACGGCCGCGATCTTGTGCGGGCTGATGGCGGCACCCTTGTCGCTGGGCTTTCAGGGTCTCGATGCGCTGGGGGCGCCGCTCTCCCATCTGGCGCAGCCGGTGATCTGGCGCACCGGGCTCGGCACCAGCTTCGGCTGGACGGTGCTGATCGCCCTGGTCGCCTTGGGACTTGGCCTGCTGTCGCTGGCCGGACCGCGCGCGGCCGCCAGGCCGCTTGCCCTTGCCGGACTGGCTGGCGTCGGCGTCGCACTCGCCGCCAGCGGCCATGCCAGTGCCGCCGAACCGCAATGGCTGACACGGCCGCTGGTCTTCGTGCATGGCGTCGGCATCGCTTTCTGGGCGGGCGCTTTGGTGCCGCTCGGTCTCGCGCTGAAACGTCAAGCGGCGGGCGCCGTCGAATTCCTGCACCACTTCTCATGGGCAATCCTGCCTGTGGTGGCCTTGCTTGCCGCGGCAGGCATCGTGCTGGCCGTGATCCAGGTGCAGATACCCTCGGCGCTGCTCGACACAGCCTATGGCCGGCTGCTGCTGGTCAAGCTCGTGCTGCTGGTCTTCCTGTTCACCCTTGCCGCAGTCAATCGCTGGAAGCTCACCGCTTCGGCCGAGGCGGGAGCGACCGAGGTGCAACGCAGGCTCACCCGCTCGGTCAGCGTCGAAGTGCTGATCGTGCTGGCGATCTTCGGAGTCGCCGCGGGCTGGCGCTTCACGCCGCCGCCACGAGCACTGGCGATCGCGGCGGCGCAGCCGGTTTCGGTCCACATCCATGCGCTGCAGGCGATGGCCGATCTCAGCATCACGCCAGGCCATGCGGGGCCGGTGGTCGCCTCGATGATCATCATGACCGGCGATTTCGGACCGCTCGACGCCAAGGAGGTGACGCTGGTGCTGTCGAAGCCCGATTCCGGCATCGAACCGCTGAAGCGCGCGGCGACCAGGCCCGGCGACGGCAGCTGGCGTGTCGACAACCTCATCATCCCGGTACCCGGCCGCTGGATGGTGCGCATAGACATCCTGGTCTCGGACTTCGAGATGGTGAAGATCGAGGCGCCGGTCGACATCAGACCGTAACGCCCCAGCCACACAATTGGGCGAGGCGGTTGACGCGGGCCTGAAGGGCCGTCAATCATTCAAGCAACAATGAGCGCAAGCTCGAAAACACCAGATCCGAAAGCAGGGAAGAAACGATGGAAAAAGCCGAAATCGGCCTGATCGGCCTTGGCACTATGGGCTCCAACCTGGCGCTGAACATCGCCGAGCACGGGCACCGCATCGCCGTCTTCAACCGCACAAGGGCACGCACCGACGCTTTCGTCGAGAATTCCGGTGCGCTCAGGGACATGGTCGTCCCCTGCTACAGCCTGGAGGAACTCGCCGCCGCGATCCGGCCGCCGCGTCCGATCATCATCATGGTGCTGGCCGGCAAGCCGGTCGACGAGCAGATCGAAGCGCTGCGTGGCGTGCTGTCCGACAACGATATCGTCATCGATGCCGGCAATGCCAATTTCCGCGATACGATGCGGCGCTTCTCCGAGCTCTCTGGCTCGGGTTTGACCTTCATCGGCATGGGTGTCTCCGGCGGTGAGGAGGGCGCGCGCCACGGACCCTCGATCATGGTCGGCGGCACGGAAGACTCCTGGAAGCGCGTCGAGAAGGTGCTGACCGCGATCTCCGCCAAGTTCAAGGAGGAACCTTGCGCCGCATGGCTCGGCACCGACGGCGCCGGGCATTTCGTCAAGACCATCCATAACGGCATCGAATATGCCGACATGCAGATGATCGCCGAAATCTACGGCATCCTGCGTGACGGCCTGGGCATGGGGCCGAAGGAGATCGCCACGGTATTTTCCAACTGGAACAAGGGCCGGCTCAATTCCTACCTGATCGAGATCACCGCCAAGGTGCTCGCCGCCGACGATCCGAAGACCGGCAAGCCGGTGGTCGACATCATCCTCGACCGCGCCGGCCAGAAGGGCACCGGCAAATGGTCCGTCATCGAGGCGCAGCAGCTCGGCATTCCGGCGACCGCGATCGAAGCGGCGGTGGCGGCGCGCGTGCTGTCGTCGATCAAGGACGAGCGGCAGGCGGCGGAAAAAGCCTATGGCAATATCGGCGTGACCAGGATTTCCGGCGACAAGGACGCGCTGCTGAAAGACCTCGAACTGGCGCTGTTCGCCGGCAAAATCGCCGCCTACGCGCAGGGCTTCGCGGTGATGAGCGGCGCTTCGAAGGAGTTCAACTGGAACCTGCCGATGCCGACCATCGCCAAGATCTGGCGCGCCGGCTGCATCATCCGCTCGCAGATGCTCGACACGATGGCCGAAGCGCTCGGCAGCGGCGATGCTTCCACCAGCCTGCTCATGGCGCCAGCCTTCATCACCATGATGCAGGAGGCGCATCCGTCGCTGCGTCGCGTCGTGGCCAGGGCTTCCGAAGCCGGCGCGCCGGTGCCTGCACTGTCGTCGGCTCTTGCCTATTTCGACAGCTACCGCCAGGGCCGCGGCACCTCGAACCTGATCCAGGCGCAGCGCGACTTCTTCGGGGCGCATGGTTTCGAGCGCATCGGCGAGCAGGGTGCGTTCCATGGGCCGTGGGGCAGCGGCGCGGCTGGCTAGATCAATTCCAGGAAGATTGCGTGGCGGTTTTCCGTCCTGAATTGCGTAAAAAGGAGTCTATTCACCGAAGCGCCGATAGGCCACGACGCCCTTCGGTTCGCTCAGGCTCTGCAGCGAGCCGGGCGCGGCGCCGCCGATCCAGCCGAGCACCGAGCGGGCGAGTTCGGACCCGGCCAGGCGGAAGTCTTCGTTCACGACCAGCAATTCATGCCTGAACAGATGCAGCAGTTCCGACGACTGCTTCGACACCACGTCGACGTCGCGGCCGAGCTTGAGGCCGGCGTCCTCGATGCCGGCGACGATGGCGAGGGTCGCGGCGGCGGCGCTGCTGACGATGCCGTCCGGCCTGATGTCGCGCCGCATCAGCTGCGCGGTCCTCGTCCTGATCTGTTCGATCGAATGGTCGATCGAAACGGTGTTGAAGGGCACCTCGCTAGCGCCGACTTCGCTCAGCGCATCGGCAAAGCCGTCGACCGTGTGGCGGTAGTAGCTCAAACCCACCGGCGGCGTCACCAAAGCGAGCCGGCGGCGGCCTAGGCCGGCGAGATGGCGCACCGCCTCG
Source organism: Mesorhizobium sp. BR-1-1-10 (assembly GCF_020165595.1). Classification (NCBI taxonomy): domain Bacteria; kingdom Pseudomonadati; phylum Pseudomonadota; class Alphaproteobacteria; order Hyphomicrobiales; family Phyllobacteriaceae; genus Mesorhizobium; species Mesorhizobium sp. BR-1-1-10. The sequence goes on from NZ_JAIUIL010000008.1 coordinate 62,428, forward strand.
GCCGCGAAGGCGTGGTTGTCGAAATCATGATAGGGATGCACGAGCCCCATATCGGTGCGGCCGTGGGTCGCGAAGGGAATGCCGCGCTCCAGCATGTAGCGGGCCCGGGGATCGTTCGGCTGCGTGCGTGAAATGATGACGCCGTCGGCGGAGCCGGTCTCCACGAGATAGCGCACCGGATCCAGCGGATCCTGCGAGCGCGAATAGGGCGTGACGATCAGGTGGTAGGGCGTGTCGGCGATGACTTCCGTGACGCCATAGATGATGTCGGAGACAAAGCTCATGAGTTCGTGCTCAGTGTTGAGCACGAGGCTGATGACATTGGTCTTGCCGGTCCTGAGGCGCACGCCGGCGCGGTTCGGCCGATAGCCGATCTGCTTGGCCACGAGCTGGACTCGGCGCCTAGTCTCGGCGCCGATCTCGGGCGCGTCCTTCAAGGCCCGCGAGACGGTGGTGACGCCGAGCCCGGTCATGAAGGCAAGCGTCTTCAGCGTCGGCCGCTCCTGTGCCGTCGCCTCGTCATCCTTGGCCGTGCGCTGTCTGTTCATCCGTCCCGCCCATCAGGCGCATAGCAGCCGCCGGGCAGCCCGGCAATGTTGCGGCCGCTCCCCATGGCGCGTCACCTGCAGTGGAAGCAGTATACTGAAACGTTACAGCTTGTCACGATCGGTGTAAACGGGCGCGGGCGGACGCAAAAAGACGCCGTCAACCGCAGGCCGAAAAAACGTTGGGATTCAGAGGGAAGCGTGCTCTTGGCAAGTTTCTTGCTGCTCTTACCTAGAGAGCGGTGCAGTTTTGCATATTGCGTCGCACAATGCCGCGGCAGCGAGATGATTTTGTTCGCAGCTCGAAAAATGTCAAAGTGACATTCTGCCGGAAGGGGTTGCGTATGGTCTTCAATTGCCGTATCGAAAATCTGTAACGTTTCAGATTTCTGGGAGGAAGCCGAAATGCGATACAAATTCCTGACCGCTGCCTTTGCCGCGACGGTTGCTCTCAACTTTGCCGGGCCGGCGGCCGCGACCGATCTGGAAGTCACCCATTGGTGGACCTCCGGCGGCGAGGCGGCGGCGGTCGCCGAACTCGCCAAGGCATTCGACGCCACCGGCAATCACTGGGTCGACGGCGCCATCGCCGGATCCGGCGGCACGGCGCGGCCGATCATGATCAGCCGCATCACCGGCGGCGATCCGATGGGGGCCACGCAGTTCAATCACGGCAGGCAAGCGGAAGAGCTGGTTCAGGCTGGCCTGATGCGCGATCTCACCGATGTCGCCACCAAGGGCAAGTGGACGGAAGTGGTACGGCCCAAGAGCCTGCTCGACTCTTGCACCATCGACGGCAAGATCTATTGCGTGCCGGTCAACATCCATTCCTGGCAGTGGCTGTGGCTGTCGAACGCGGCGTTCGAGAAGGCCGGCGTGCCGGTGCCGAAGAACTGGAACGAGTATGTGGCCGCCGCTCCGGCGCTGGAGAAGGCAGGCATCGTGCCGCTCGCGGTCGGTGGGCAGGCCTGGCAGGCATCGGGCGCCTTCGACGTGCTGCTTGCCGCGGTCGGTGGAACCGACACCTTCCTCAAGGTCTACAAGGACAAGGACGCCAAGTTCGCAGCCGGTCCTGAAGTCGCCAAGGTGTTCAAAGCGGCCGACGATGCGCGCAAGATGGCCAAGAACACGAATGTGCAGGACTGGAACCAGGCCACCAACATGGTCATCACCGGCAAGGCCGGCGGCCAGATCATGGGTGACTGGGCGCAGGGCGAGTTCCAGGTCGCCGGCAAGACCGCCGGCAAGGATTACACCTGCCTTCCCGGCCTCGGCCTGAACGAGGTCATCGCAACGGGCGGCGACGCCTTCTATTTCCCGCTGCTCAAGGACGCCGACAAGGCCAAGGCGCAGGAGGTGCTGGCCGAGACGCTGCTCGATCCCAAGACCCAGGTCGCCTTCAACCTCAAGAAGGGCTCGCTGCCGGTGCGCGGCGACGTCGACCTCAACGCGGCCAATGACTGCATGAAGAAAGGTCTCGCCATCCTGGCCAAGGGCGCGGTCATCCCGTGGACGGACCAGCTGCTCTCGCAGGACAGCCAGAAGCAGAAGGAGGACCTGTTCTCGGAGTTCTTCGCCAAGCCCGACATGAGCCTCGAAGAGGCGCAGAAGCGCTTCGCCGACATCATCGCTTCGGCTGATTGACGACCGACGAGCCGTCCGCTCCCGACCTTGCCAGACAGGGCCGGGAGCCAAGGCGTGCTGACTTTCCGCCCTTATCCGATCCAGCACGGCTGTACCGATGAGCAAGAGCGAACGCCCGAGCCAACTCTTCCGCAATCTCAACGCGAAGGTCGCTTCGATCCCGATGATCCTCACCGCAATGGTGGTCTTTGTCGGCGGCACCGCGTGGACGGTGCTCTATTCCTTCACCAATTCGAAGCTGCTGCCGCGGCTGAATTTCGTCGGGCTCGACCAGTATTACCGGCTGTGGGCGACGCCGCGCTGGCTGATTTCGATCGAGAACCTCTTGATCTACGGTGTGATCTCACTGGTGTTCTCGCTGGTGATCGGTTTTCTGCTGGCGGCCCTGCTCGACCAGAAGATCCGTTTCGAGGACACGTTCCGCACCATCTTCCTCTACCCCTTCGCGCTCTCCTTCATCGTCACCGGCCTTGTCTGGCAATGGCTGCTCAATCCGGATTTCGGCGTCCAGGGCGTGGTACGAAGCCTCGGCTGGACCAGCTTCGACTTCAATCCGCTCTACAATTCCAGCATCGTCATCTACGGCATATCGATCGCGGCGCTTTGGCAAGGCACGGGGCTGATCATGTGCCTGATGCTGGCGGGCCTGCGCGGCATCGACGAGGACATCTGGAAGGCCGCACGGGTGGACGGGATTCCCATGTGGAAGACTTATCTGTTCATCATCATCCCAATGATGCGGCCGGTTTTCATCACCACGCTGGTGATCATCGCGTCCGGCATCGTCAAGGTCTATGACCTCGTCGTCGCGCAGACCAGCGGCGGGCCGGGCATCGCCTCCGAAGTGCCGGCCAAATACGTCTATGACTACATGTTCTTCGCCCAGAATCTCGGCCAGGGCTTTGCCGCCTCGACCATGATGCTGCTGTCGGTGATGATCGTCATCGTGCCGTGGGCCTATCTCGAATTCGGAGGCCGCAAGCGTGTCTGATCATGCCGTCTCCTTGTCCGCCACGTCGTCAAACCTCCGGGCTGGCGCCTCCGGCCCGAGCGGACCAAAGCCGCGGCACATGTTCTCGCGCCGTAACATTTTCCTGTACGGCACGCTCATCGTGGTGGCGCTCTACTATCTCCTGCCGCTCTATGTGATGGTCGTCACCTCGCTGAAGGGCATGCCGGAGATCCGCCTCGGCAACATTTTCTCGCCGCCGCTCGAGATCACCTTCGAGCCCTGGGTCAAGGCGTGGTCGCAGGCCTGCACCGGCCTCAATTGCGACGGGCTTTCGCGCGGGTTCTGGAATTCGGTGCGCATCACCGTTCCCTCGGTGATCCTGTCGATCGCCATCGCCTCGGTGAACGGCTACGCGCTGGCCAACTGGCGCTTCAAGGGCGCCGACACCTTCTTTATCATCCTGATCGTCGGCGCCTTCATTCCCTACCAGGTGATGATCTATCCCATCGTCATCATCCTGCGCGAGATCGGCCTCTATGGCAGCCTTACCGGCCTGGTGATCGTGCATTCCATTTTCGGCATGCCGATCCTGACGCTTCTGTTCCGCAATTATTTCACCTCCATGCCGGAGGAACTGTTCCGGGCGGCGCGCGTCGATGGCGCCGGCTTCTGGGGCATCTACCTGCGCATCATGCTGCCGATGTCACTGCCGATCTTCGTCGTCGCCGTCATCCTGCAGGTGACCGGCATCTGGAACGACTTCCTGTTCGGCGTCGTCTACACCCGTCCCGACACCTATCCGATGACGGTGCAGCTCAACAACATCGTCAATTCGGTGCAAGGCGTGAAGGAATACAACGTCAACATGGCCGCCACCATCCTGACCGGGTTGGTGCCGCTGATCGTCTATTTCATTTCCGGCAAATTGTTCGTGCGCGGCATCGCCGCCGGCGCGGTGAAAGGGTGATGGCGATGGCGGCGAACGGCACCAGCGTTTCGATCCAAGACCTGTCGCTGAACTTCGGCGCGGTCTCGGTGCTGCAGACGCTCAATCTCGATGTCGCCGAAGGCGAGTTCATCGTGCTGCTCGGACCCTCCGGCTGCGGCAAGTCGACCTTGCTCAACTGCATCGCCGGCCTGCTCGACATTTCGGAAGGCCGCATCTTCATCAAGGGCAAGAACGTCACCTGGGAAGAGCCCAAGGACCGCGGCATCGGCATGGTCTTTCAGTCCTATGCGCTCTATCCGCAAATGACGGTGGAGAAGAACCTGTCCTTCGGGCTGCGTGTCGCCGGCATCGCCAAGGACGAGATCGCCAAGCGCATCGCGCGCGCCGCCGAGATCCTGCAGATCGAGCCGTTGCTGCAGCGCAAGCCGGCGGCCCTTTCCGGCGGCCAGCGCCAGCGCGTGGCGATCGGACGGGCGCTGGTGCGCGATGTCGACGTCTTCCTGTTCGACGAACCGCTGTCCAATCTCGATGCCAAGCTGCGTTCAGAGCTGCGCGTCGAGATCAAGCTTCTGCACCGCAAGCTGCAGAACACGATGATCTATGTCACCCACGACCAGATCGAGGCGATGACGCTGGCCGACCGCATCGCGGTGATGAAGGGCGGCGTCATCCAGCAGCTCGACGCGCCGCAGACCATCTACAACCGCCCGGTCAACCGGTTTGTCGCCGGCTTCCTCGGTTCGCCTGCGATGAATTTCGTCGAGGGGCAGCTGGAGACCGGCACGACGGCGGTGTTCAAGACCGGGGATTTGACCATACCGCTCGAGCGCTATGGCTTCGATGGCGCCGGCAACAAGAGCGGGCCTTGCGTGTTCGGGATTCGCCCCGAGCACGTTGCCTTTGGCGAGGCCGCGAATTCCATGCCCTTCGCCACCGATGCCGCCGTCGAGATCGTCGAGCCGATGGGCTCCGATACGCTGGTGTGGACGAAGCTCGGCGGCCGCATTTTTTCCTTCCGTGTCGAGGCGGAAAAAACGCTGCGCAATGGCGACCCGATCAGGATCGGCTTTGATCCTGCCCGCGCCTCGCTGTTCGATACTCCATCCGGCAACCGCATGTAGCTCCCAAGAAAACCATCCTCCCAAGGACAATCCCCAAGCAGAACGGACAGAGACGATGAACTGGTCATTCCAACTTTACAGCGCCCGCAATTTCTTGCCCTGGACCGATGTGCTCGAAATGCTCGGCAAGCTCGGCTACGCCGAGGTCGAAGGGTTCGGCGGCGTCTATGACGATCCCAAGGCCTTCCGCGCCGAGCTCGACAAGAACGGCCTTGCCATGCCGACCGGGCATTTTTCCATCGATGCGCTGGAGAATGATTTCGACGGTGTGCGCCGGATCGCCGAAACGCTCGGCGTCAAGCTTTTGATCTGTCCGTATCTGATGGCCGAGGACAGGCCATCCGACGCCGCCGGCTGGCGCGCCTTTGGCGAGCGCCTGGCCAAGGTCGGCGAGGTCGCGTCGAAGGCCGGCTATGGCTTCGCCTGGCACAACCATGATTTCGAGTTCAAGACACTCGCCGACGGCTCGGTGCCGCAGGACCATATCCTGTCGTCCGCGCCCAATATAGGCTGGGAAATGGACGTCGCCTGGGTAGTGCGCGGCGGCTCCGACCCGCTGCCCTGGATCGAAAAGCAGGGCCAGCGCATCGTCGCCGTCCATGTCAAGGACATGGCGAAGGCGGGCGAGGGGCTGGATGAGGATGGCTGGTCGGATGTCGGCCACGGCACGATCGATTGGGCCGGCCTGATCAAGGTGCTGCGGGCCAAGAGCGCGGCGAAATACTTTGTCATGGAACAGGACAATCCCAACGACATCGAGCGCTTCGCCCGCCGCTCGATCGCAACCGTCAAGAGCTACTAGGAACAACCACCATGGCAAAGAAGCTGGGTACTGGGAAATTGGGTGTTGGCGTCATCGGCTGCGGCAACATCTCGAAGGCGTATTTTTCGCTGGCGCCGTTGTTTCGCGGCATCGAGATGCGCGCCTGCGCCGACATCAACATGGACGCGGCCAGGGCGCGGGCGAAGGAATTTAAGCTGCGCGCCGAGACCGTCGAGGATCTGCTCAAGGCCGACGATATCGACATCATCGTCAACCTGACCATTCCGGCCGTGCATTACGAAGTCTCGAAGCAGGTGCTCGATGCCGGCAAGCATGTCTATTCCGAAAAGCCGTTCGTGCTGTCGCTCAAGGAGGGTCAGGACCTCAAGGCGCGGGCCCAGAAGAGGGGGCTGCGCATAGGCTCGGCGCCGGACACGTTCCTCGGCGGCGCGCACCAGCTGGTGCGCGAACTGATCGACGAGGGGAAGCTTGGCAAGATCACCAGCGGCACTTGCCACGTCATGGGCCACGGCATGGAGCATTGGCACCCCAATCCCGACTTCTTCTTCCAGCCCGGCGCGGGACCAGTGCTCGACATCGGACCGTACTACATCACAAATCTCATCCAGCTGATCGGGCCGGTGAAGCAGGTGGCGGCTTTCGCGACGACCCCCGCCAAGGAACGGACCATCAGCTCAAAGCCGCGCGCGGGCGAAAAAATCCCGGTCAACACGCCGACCACCATCCATGGCCTGCTGGAATTCGAGAACGGCGCCGTGGTGACGCTGAACACAAGCTGGGATGTGTGGGCTCACGGCCACGCGCCGATGGAACTCTATGGCGAGGCCGGGACGGTGTTCGTGCCGGATCCGAACTTCTTCGGCGGCGACGTGCGCTTCACCGAAGAAGGCAAGCCGGTCAAGAAGCTGCCGAAATGGAAGCATCCGCTTGGCGTTCCCAATGAGATGCATGGCCAGGGCATGATGGCCAATTACCGCACGGCGGGCCTGGCCGACATGGCGCTGGCGATCGCCGAAGGGCGACCGCACCGCTGTTCAATGGAGCTCGCGCTGCATGCCGTCGATGTCATGACCGGCCTCCTGCGCTCCGGCGAAACCGGCAAGTTCGTCCCCATGCAGACCACTTGCGAGCGTCCGGCCGCGCTTGGCGTCAAGCAGGCCAAGGAGCTGCTGGCCAAGAAGACGTAGTCGCATGGATTATCGATAATTTTGCTTACCCCTCTCCCCGTTCCTCCGGGGAGGGGGTAAAGGATGGGGTACGGGCATGCTCATCGCCTCTGCGATGACGGTGCCCTGTCCGTTCAGATTCGAGGATTTCCCCATGCCCTATATCGCCGCTGAAAACCGCTACGAGAAAATGATCTACAACCGCTGCGGTCGGTCCGGCCTCAAGCTGCCGGCGATCTCGCTCGGGCTGTGGCACAATTTCGGCGACGACACGCCGCATCGAACCAAGCAGGCGATCGTGCGAAAGGCCTTCGATCTTGGCATCACCCATTTCGACCTCGCCAACAATTATGGGCCGCCGCCCGGCTCGGCCGAGACGGCTTTCGGCGAGATACTGCGTACTGATTTTGCCGCCTATCGCGACGAACTGATCATCTCGACCAAGGCCGGCTACGAAATGTGGGCCGGCCCCTACGGCGAATGGGGCGGGCGCAAATACATGCTGGCCAGCCTCGACCAGAGCCTGAAGCGGATGGGCCTCGACTATGTCGACATCTTCTATTCGCACCGCTTCGATCCCGATACGCCGCTCGAAGAAACCATGGGCGCGCTCGACCATGCGGTGCGTTCGGGCAAGGCGCTCTACGCCGGCATCTCGTCCTACAATTCGCAGCGCACCCGCGAGGCCGCCGACATATTGAGGCAACTCGGTACGCCCTGCGTCATCCATCAGCCGAGCTATTCGATGCTGAACCGCTGGGTCGAGGAGGACGGACTGCTCGACACGCGGCTCCATCGTGTTCTCGCCGCTGGCGCAAGGCATGCTGACCGACAAATATCTCGGCGGCATTCCCGATGGCAGCCGGGCCTCCCAAGGCAAGTCGCTCAAGACAGCTTTCATCAACGATCGCACCATTGCCAACATCAAGGCGCTCAACGCGATCGCCGGCAAGCGCGGCCAGACGCTGGCCCAGATGGCCTTGGCCTGGGTGCTGCGCAGGGGCCGGGTTACTTCGGCGCTGATCGGCGCCAGCCGGCCTGAGCAGGTCGAGGATTGCGTCGGGGCGCTGAAGGTGCTCGACTTCAGCGACGCCGAACTGGCCGAAATCGATACATACGCGCGCGAGTCCGATATCAACCTGTGGGCTGCTTCCGCCGAACGCAAAGGCCCGCCGAGGAAATAGCTGAAGCCGGCTAATGAAGGCTGGCGGAATTGCTCGCGCCGGCCTTCGCGGATGAAGTCCAGTCAGGGCGTGGCCGGCCTCCCTGAGGCGGCGTTGATCGCCGCGTGGGTCGGCAGGCCAATGGTGCCTAGCACACCCTTGGCTACCCTCGTCGAGATTTCTGCCAATGTGCCCGCGCGTCATCGATTGGCCCGGGACAACAACAGAAGAGTAGCAAAGAGGGCGGTTCGTCGCTATCTGAATGGGATCGGGCCGTTTGCATGCGCGGACAGCCCGCCAACAGTGCAGGACAAGTGGAACAGGACCATGGCGGCAAGGGATGTGCTGACGAAAAACCAGTTGTGCGTGCTCGAGAAACTCGAGATCGCCAGCGGGCCGCTCAGCGCCTACACCTTGCTCGATCAGCTTCGCGAGCGCGGTTTTCGCGCCCCATTGCAGGTCTATCGCGCGCTCGACACGCTGGTGAAATCAGGTTTCGTGCACCGGCTGGAAAGCATTAATTCCTTCGTCGCCTGCGCCGAGCCGCACGACCATAGCCACTCGATGACCGCCTTCGCCATATGCGATACTTGCGGGCAGGTGACCGAAATGTCCGATCACGACGTCGATCACCGGCTGAACGAATGGGTCAACTCGACCGGCTTCGCCGCCAAGAAGGCGGTGATCGAATTTCGCGGGACCTGCGCGAAATGTTTGGCGCAAGCGGCCTGAGGGCCTCGCTAGCGCGTCAGTGTGCCTCGTCCCAGTTGTTGGCGGCCCGCGCGTCGACATGCAGCGGCACCGACATCGAGACCGCCGGCATCGCCGCGTTTTCCATGACATGGCGCACGACGGGGATCGTCGCCTCGACTTCCGCCTCGACCGTTTCGAAGATCAGTTCGTCATGCACCTGCAGGAGCATGCGGGCCGACAGCTTGGCCTTGTCCAAGGCTTCCTCCATGCGGATCATGGCGCGGCGGATGATGTCGGCGGCGGTGCCTTGCAGGCGGGCGTTGATCGAGGCGCGCTCGTTGAACGCGCGCAGCGACGGGTTCGAGGACCTGATGTCGGGATAGTGGATGCGGCGGCCGAAGATCGTTTCGACGAAGCCGTGCTCGCGGGCATAGGCCTTGGTCTCCTCGATATAATCGCGGATGCCGGGAAAGCGCTCGAAGTATTTCTTGATGTAGGCGCTCGCCTCCTCGCGCGGGATCGACAGCTGGTTGGCGAGACCGAAAGCCGAGATGCCATAGATGATGCCGAAATTGATCGCCTTGGCGCGGCGACGCACTTCCGACGGCATACCCTCCACGGGCACGTTGAACATTTCAGACGCTGTGATGGCGTGGATGTCGGCGCCATCCGCAAAGGCCTGCCGCAATTGCGGGATTTCGGCGACATGGGCGAGCACGCGCAGTTCGATCTGGCTGTAGTCGGCTGACACCAGCCGGAGGCTCTTGTCGGTGATGAAGGCGGTCCGGATCTTGCGGCCTTCAGCCGTGCGCACCGGAATGTTCTGCAGGTTCGGGTCGGAAGACGACAGACGGCCCGTCGTCGTCGCGGCGAGCGCGTAGGAGGTGTGGACGCGTTTCGTGTCGGGATTGACGAAGCCGGGCAGGGCGTCGGTGTAGGTCGATTTCAGCTTGGTCAGCTGGCGCCAATCGACGATCTTACGCGGCAGTTCGTGCCCTTCCGCGGCAAGGTCTTCGAGCAGCTGCGCCGAGGTCGACCACTGGCCGGTCTTGGTCTTGGAGCCGCCGGGCAGGCCCATGCGGCCGAACAATATGTCGCCGAGCTGCTTGGGTGAGCCGATGTTGATGCGCTCGCCGATGAGCAGGTAGATTTCCTCCTCGAGCCGGGCCGCACCTTGCGCCAGTTCCCCCGACAGCCGCGACAGGATCTGCCGGTCGACCGAAATGCCGCGCTGTTCCATGCGCGCCAGCACCGGCACCAGTGGCCGCTCCAGGCGTTCATAGACCGAGACCAGGCCCTTGGCGGCAAGCCGGGGCTTCAGCACCCGCCACAGCCGCAACGTCACGTCGGCATCCTCGGCGGCGTGAGCGGTCGCCCTGTCGATATCGACCTGGTCAAAACCGACAGAGTTCTTGCCGGAACCGGTCACGTCCTTGAGTTGAAGGGGTTTATGGCCAAGCCATTTGTCGGCAAGGGCATCCATGCCGTGGCCATGCGGCGTGCCGGCGTCGAGCACGTAGGAGATCAGCATGGTGTCGTCGAACGGCGCGACATCGATGCCGTAGCGGCTCATGATGACCAGATCATATTTCAGGTTCTGCGCGATCTTCAGCACCGACCTGTCCTCGAGCAGGGGTTTGAGCACCGCCAGCGCCTCGCGAAGCGGAATCTGGTTTTCGAGCGTGCCGCCGCCAAGCAGGTCGCCATTGCCGCTCTTATGGGCGAAGGGAATATAGCCGGCGCGGCCAGGCGCTGTGGCCATGGCCATGCCGATCAGTTCGGCCTGCATCGGATCGGTCGAGGTGGCCCTGACGTCGAAGGCAGCGATACCGGCCTCCCGCGCCTCCGCGACCCAGGCTTTCAGCGTCGCGATATCGCGGATGCACTGATAGGCGGAGGTATCGATCTTGGCGGTCGCCGCTCTCTCCAGCCGCAATGCGGCCAGGAGGGAAGGGGTGTCACCTTGTTTTGGCGTCTCCGTCGTCTCGATTTCAGCAGCCTGGCCAGGCTCGGAGCCCGTCCCGTTCCGGGCAACGGGCGGTGTTCCGGCGCCGACATCGGGGCCATGGGCGTTATCGGCGCGTTCGACGGGCACCGCGACGGCCTGGACGTCGCCGGCCTCGGTGCCGGTCGCTTCCGCCACACGGCGCGTCAGCGAGGTGAATTCCATGGTCTTGAGGAAGCCGATCAGCTTTGGTCCGTCGGGGGCATGCAGGACGAAATCATCCAATCCTTCTGCCACCGGCACATCGTTCTTCAGCGTCACCAGCTGGCGCGAGATGCGCGCCTTGTCGGCGTTGGCGATGATCGATTCCCGCCTTTTTTCCTGCTTGATCTCGCCGGCGCGGGCGAGCAATCCGTCGAGGTCGCCGAACTGCTCGAGCAGTTGCGCCGCGGTCTTTGGCCCGATGCCGGGCACGCCAGGCACATTGTCGACTGAGTCGCCCGTCAGCGCCTGCAGGTCGATCATCTTTTCCGGCGGCACGCCCCATTTCTCGACGACTTCGGGGATGCCGATCTGCCGGTCCTTCATCGGGTCGTACATGCCGACCGTTTCGCCAACCAGCTGCATCAGGTCCTTGTCGGAGGAGATGATGGTGGTGTCGCCGCCGGCCTCGCAGGCCAGCCGGCAATAGGTGGCGATGAGATCGTCGGCCTCGAAGCCTTCCATCTCGACGCAGGGCAGGTTGAACGCCCTGGTAGCCTGGCGGATCAGGCCGAACTGCGGGATCAGATCCTCGGGCGGAGCCGAACGGTTGGCCTTGTATTCGGGATAAAGGTCGTTGCGGAAGGTTTTCGAGGAATAGTCGAAGATGACGGCGAAATGCGTCGGCACAATGCCCACATCGGTGTTGCGGGCGTCCTGCATCAGCTTCCACAGCATGTTGCAGAAGCCGGAAACGGCACCGACCGGCAGGCCGTCCGACTTGCGGGTCAGCGGCGGCAGCGCGTGATAGGCGCGGAAGATGTAGCCGGAGCCGTCGATGAGAAAGAGATGATCGCCTTTTTTCATGCGGGCAGGGATAGCGCGGCGCGATGGCTTGGTCCATGCCAAAGACAGCGCCAGATACAACACCCTGACAGATCGCGACCCTGACGGATCGGAGGCATACAGGCCCGCTCACGGGCACGTTACAAAAGTGTAACGTTGACGCCCTTGAATCGCCACGTTCACAGACCCAAATAGACGTCATCGGCAGTTTTCGCCGAAGTCCGGAGCAAGGCCCGTCCCCCGCCTATACCGGACAATTGCGGCAGCCTATCCCCCCTCTCCGGGCTGCCGCATCGTTTCGAGTAAAAGGCCGCCGTGGTTCCCCCTCCACCACGGCGGCATTTTTTTTTGCCCGCGGCGGCCATCCGAGTCGTGGTCCAATCGTCCCGGGCTTTTCGTTTCGCCGCTCTGCCTTTACGGTTCCGGCACTGAACCGAAAGGCTATTGCAAATGTCCGCAGTCTCCCCCGTCCTCGACCGTCTCGACAAGAATCTCGACCAGAGCCTGGAACGGCTCTTCGGCCTGCTCGGGATCAAATCGATCTCCACAGATCCAGCCTACGCCGCCGACTGCCGCAAGGCGGCGGAATGGCTGGTGGCGGAACTCAAACTGATCGGCTTCGACGCCAGCGTGCGCGACACGCCGGGCCACCCGATGGTGGTTGCGCATCATGATGGGCCGGCTGGCGCGCCGCATGTGCTGTTCTACGGCCATTACGACGTGCAGCCGGTCGACCCGATCGAATTGTGGGAAAACGATCCCTTCGCCCCCGCGATCAAGGAGGTCGGACCTGGTCACAAGATCATCACCGGGCGCGGCTCGGCCGACGACAAGGGCCAGCTGATGACCTTCGTCGAGGCATGCCGTGCTTGGAAACAGGTGCACGGCAGCCTGCCGTGCCGGGTCACCATCCTGTTCGAAGGCGAGGAGGAATCCGGCTCGCCCTCGCTGAAGCCGTTCCTCGAGGCCAATGCCGAGGAGCTCAAGGCCGACTTCGCGCTGGTCTGCGATACCAGCATGTGGGACCGCGACACGCCGTCGATCTGCGTCGGGCTACGCGGTCTGGTTGGCGAGGAGATCACGGTGAAGGCCGCCGACCGCGACCTGCATTCGGGCCTGTATGGCGGGGCTGCCGCCAACCCGATCCGCATCCTGGCCAAGGTGCTGGCCGACATCCACGACAAGGACGGCCATATCACCATCCCGGGCTTCTATGACGGTGTCGAGGAAACGCCCTCGCAGGTGCTGAAATCATGGGAGACGCTGGGCGAGACGGCCGAGACCTTCCTCGGGCCTGTCGGCTTGTCGATCCCATCGGGCGAAAAAGGCCGCTCGGTGCTGGAACTGACCTGGGCGCGACCCACCGCCGAATTCAACGGCATCATCGGTGGCTATACCGGCAAGGGTTTCAAGACGGTCATCGCGGCGGAGGCCTCGGCAAAGGTCTCGTTCCGCCTTGTCCACAAGCAGGATCCGGCCAAGATCCGCGCGGCCTTCCAGAAATTCGTCAAGGAACGCATCCCGGCCGATTGTACGGTCGAATTCCATGCTCATGGCGGCTCACCGGCAATCCAGCTCTCTTACGACTCGCCCTTCCTGGCCAAGGCCAAGACGGCGCTTTCCGACGAATGGCCAAAGCCCGCGGTGACGACCGGCAGCGGCGGCTCCATTCCGGTGGTGGGCGACTTTCAGACCTATCTCGGCATGGAATCGCTGCTGGTCGGGTTCGGCCTCGATGACGACCGCATCCACTCGCCCAACGAGAAATACGAGCTCAGCTCCTTCCACAAGGGCCAGCGCTCCTGGGCGCGCATTCTGGATGCGCTGACACGCTGAGCGCGGAAAACACGTTTTCTTGTTGATTTTTCACTGGATCGCGGCGAGGACGGGTAACGCCGCGACCCGGAGAAAACGATGAGCGATATCCGCTTCCATAAAAACGATCTGCCCGACCTTTCGCATTACGATGTCGCGGCGGTGGCGATCGATACGGAGACGCTTGGCCTCAACCCGCACCGAGACCGGCTCTGCGTGGTGCAGATCTCGCCCGGCGACGGCAGCGCCGATGTCATCCAGATCGCGCCGGGTCAGAAGGAGGCACCGAACCTGGTCAAGCTGCTGGCAAACGACAGGGTGACCAAGCTGTTCCACTACGGTCGCTTCGACCTCGCCGTGCTCTACCATGCGTTTGGCGTGATGGCCGAGCCGGTGTTCTGCACCAAGATCGCCTCGCGGCTGACGCGCACCTACACCGACCGGCACGGGCTGAAGGACATCTGTTTCGAGCTTCTCGGCGTCGGTCTGTCCAAGGCGCAGCAATCGTCGGATTGGGCGGCCGAAACGCTGTCGCCCGAACAGCTCGAATACGCCGCCTCCGATGTGCTCTATCTGCATCGTTTGCGCGATGCGCTGGCGGGACGGCTGGCGCGCGAGGGCCGCACGAAGGAGGCGGATGCCTGTTTCCGTTTCCTGCCGACGCGGGCCAAGCTTGACCTGATGGGCTGGGGCGAAGAGGATATCTTCGCTCACAGTTGAGAAAAGGGATGAGATGGCGGACAGAAAGCCGATATCGACCGCGCCGACCGACGGCTCCAAGGTCACCGTCACCTGGAAGGACAGCGACGGCGTCCTCAATGAATCCATAGCGCAATACCGCGACGGCGGCTGGTGGGTCTACACCGACAGCCATACGCAGAAGAAGGTCGAGCCGACCAGCTGGCGGCCCGCTGCCAGCGACGACGACGACCAGTGAGCGCCGCTGGCGAGGCCGAATGCTTTCGACTAGCCTGAAGCCGTTGATATCGGGGCCGATTCGGAGCCTTCCGCTCCGCACCCGCCCTCTTGCACGGAGGAACCCGCCATGGGTGTCGAAAGCCTTCTCGTCTTCATCCTCATCGGTGCCATCGCCGGCTGGCTCGCCGGTCTCATCGTTTCGGGTTTCGGCTTCGGCCTGATCGGCAACATCATCGTCGGCATTATCGGCGCGTTCATCGCCGGCTGGCTGTTTCCGCGCATCGGCTTCTCGATCGGCGGTGGCATCATCGCCTCCATAATCCACGCCACGATCGGCGCCATCATCCTTTTGGTTCTGGTCAGGGTGCTGAAACGAGCCTGATGCTCGGCATGACAGAAGGCGCGCCATGAAGCAGAACACGCTCTATCTCACCATTGGCGCGCTCATCATCGTGATCATCGCGCTGGGCGTCTACGTCTACCGCGAGCAGGCCAGGCCGAAAGGCGTCGAACTCAAGATCGACGACAAGGGCATTTCAATCCAGCAGAACTGAACCCGCCGGGATCCAGGAGCGTGACATGGGGGCTTCCGACGCGTGGCAGAGCGGAGAGCGGCCCAGGATTACCGTGGCGGAATGGGAGAGGCTGAACCGGCCGCCACGACGCGAGGCGTTGCTGCGCTATTACTGGCGGACTTTTCGCTTCCTGAGGACATCCGCGCCGGTCAGCGAATTGCAGGGACGACAGCAATCGTTCCGTGACGCGGTCGTCGCCAGCGTTGCCTTCAACCGGCCTGATGTGATCGCATGGCAGATCCACCTCGTGCGCAGACACCTGGCCGAGCACGAGAGCTATATCGTCTTCGACAACAGCAAGAAGGAGGAGGCGAGGGAAGCCATCCGCGACCTCTGCCTGCGCCAGCACGTCCCCTATGTAGCGTTGCCGAGAAACAGGCTGACGGTCAGCAGATCGCACGGCCAGGCGCTCAACTGGATCGTGCGCAATTTCATGACCGGCTTGGCCCCGAAGGTCTTCGGCTTCATCGACCATGACATCTTTCCGACGGAATCTTTTTCAATCCGCGACCGGCTGAAGGGCAAGAGCGTTTACGGCAGTGTCCGGCGCGACACTCCGACGCCGGGCGGCTGGTTCTTGTGGCCGGCCTTCTGTTTTTTCGACGGAAGCCTGTTGCGGCAGCGGCTGGATTTCGCGCCGAGCTACAAATTCCGTATGGACTCAGGTGGCGGCAACTGGCCGCTGCTCTACCGCACGATCGACCAGGCGCTGGTCAGATTTACCGAGAACAAGTTGCTGCGCTGCGGCGAGGGCGATGACGAGCACGAGGATTTCTTCATGTCGGTCGACGGCTGGCTGCATGTAACCAATGCCTCGAACTGGCGAAGGCAGCCGGTTGACAGGCGCGAACAACTTGTCGCCTTGTTGCGGCAAGCTGCGGGTCCTGACCAGTTGGATGTGAAGTTCGAGCCGATCTAGAAGGATCGGAGTCCGTCGACCGCTCGAACAATGTCGTTGCGGTCACCTGCGAGGAGCAGGCGCTGGCCTTCTATCCGCCGGCGTCGATTGTCGGAACGGCAGGCTCGGGGATCGAGCCAGGCTTGGCGCGCTTTTAAGCGCAGGCCGGGCGCCGGCCGTTTCCCGGTGGCGAACCGACGGTGTCGGAGAGAAGAGGATTAACAGATCCCTAACGGAATTCAGAGGTTTGGCCGAAGGCCTGCTTAACCCGCCCTTAAATCGCCGCATCTACTCTTCAACCCGAGCGCCATTGGCACCGGGGACATCAAGCGCAGCGCATGGCGAACCGCAGAGACAGTCGCATCGAGCCCAGCTTCGAGGGACCGCCGCGAGCGAGATCCCAGACGGGTCTTTCGGTGAGCGAGGAGGACCGCGTCGTGCCGAGCAACCGCAAAGCCTCCGCCAAACGCAAATCATCGAAGGCGAAATCGTCGCGGGGGAGGCGCGGCGGAGGCGGGCGCGGGCTGTTCGGCGTGCTCGGCCGGCTGTTCTACTGGTGCTTCGTGCTCGCCATCTGGGGCGGCATCGCGGTGGCCGGCGTCGTCATCTACTATGGCGCCAAGATGCCGGCGGCCACGACCTGGTCGATTCCCGATCGTGCGCCCAACATCAAGATCGTCTCGGCCGATGAGCAATTGCTGGCCAATCGCGGCATGAGCGGCGGCGAGGCGGTCGGCCTGCACGAAATGTCCCCCTATATCCCCGAGGCGGTCATCGCCATCGAGGACCGCCGTTTCTATTCGCATTTCGGTGTCGATCCGATCGGCCTGTCGCGCGCCATGGTCACCAACCTCATCGGCGGGCATTTCTCGCAAGGCGGTTCGACGCTGACGCAGCAATTGGCCAAGAACCTGTTCCTGACGCCGGATCGTACGCTGGAGCGTAAAGTGCAGGAGGTGCTGCTGGCCCTATGGCTCGAGCACAAGCACAGCAAGGACCAGATACTCGAAATGTACCTCAACCGGGTCTATTTCGGCTCCGGCGCCTATGGCGTCGAGGCGGCCTCGCGGCGCTATTTCGGCAAGAGCGCGCGCGACGTCACGCTGTCCGAAGCCGCCCTGCTTGCCGGCCTCTTGAAAGCGCCCTCGCGGCTGTCGCCGGCGCGCGATCCCAAGGCCGCCGAGGAGCGTTCGCAGCTGGTGCTCGGCGCCATGCGCGAGGAGGGCAAGATCAGCGAAAAGGAGCTGAAAACGGCGCTCAGCGCGCCGGCGACGCGCTCGCCATCCTACTGGACCGGTTCGGAAAACTATGTCGCCGACACCATCATGGAAGAATTGCCCGACCTGATCGGCGACGTGCGCGGCGATATCGTGATCGATTCTACCGTTGACCTGAACCTGCAGAAGCTCGCCGAAAAATCGATCCGCCGGCTGATCGACGACAGCGGCAAGAAGCTCAACGTCACCCAGGGCGCGCTGGTGTCGATCGACGATTCCGGCGCGGTACGCGCCATGGTCGGCGGCTACGACTATTCGACCAGCCAGTTCGACCGTGCCTCGGAGGCGCGCCGGCAGCCGGGCTCGGCGTTCAAGCCGTTTGTCTATATGGCGGCACTTGAGGCCGGCCGCACGCCTGACAGCATCCGCAACGATGCGCCGATCAAGATCGGCAACTGGACGCCGGACAATTACGGCGGCAAGTACTTTGGCAAGGTCACCTTGGCGACAGCGCTGGCAAAATCGCTGAACTCGGTTGCCGCGCAGCTGACCATGGAAGTCGGCCCGAACGCGGTGGTGGAAGCCGCGCACCGCATGGGCATCCAGTCCGACCTGCAGGCCAACACCTCCATCGCGCTCGGCACCTCGGAAGTGACGCCATTGGAGCTGACTTCGGCCTATGTGCCCTTCGCCAATGGCGGCTACAAGCCGGACATCCATTTCATCCGCCGCGTGACGACGTCAGACGGCAAGGTGCTCTACGACAGCGCCGGCGGCAGCGCACCGCGCGTGATCAAGCCCGAGATCGTCGGCATGATGAATTCGATGATGACCGGCACGGTCGAGGTCGGCACCGCCAGGAAGGCGGCTTTCGCCTGGCCGTCGGCCGGCAAGACCGGCACCAGCCAGAATTCGCGCGACGCCTGGTTCGTCGGCTACACCGCCAATCTGACCACCGGCGTATGGTTCGGCAATGATGACGGCACGGCGATGAAGAAGGTCACCGGCGGCGCGCTGCCGGCGCAGGCCTGGCACGAATTCATGGTCGCCGCGCATGAGGGCGTGCCGGTGCGGCCGCTGCCCGGCACCTGGAAATCGACGCCGGCCGACACCATCGTCCCCGACGAGATTCCCTCTGCCAGCAACAACCAGCCGGCACCGGTTCCGTCGGCGTCCGTCGGCCAGCAGGCGCCAGCCGCGCAGGCCGCGGCACAGGCGACGCCAGGGCCGGTCCGTGCGGCGCGGCCTGCCCAGACCGTCGATGCCGATGGCTTCGATATGCCGGCGGATGACGGCACCACCGCTTCGGTCGGACATCCGGTGCCGCCAGGCAGCGTCGGCGGTCGGCTCAAGAAACGGCAGACGTCGATCCTGGATATCCTTGGCGGCGGCTGAGCAGCCGGCTGGCGGCGTCAATCCGCCTCTCGCCACCTCGGCGGCATTCGGCTACATGTCCAGCCCGGAGACCGCGACATGACCGAGACCGACACCAGAAAAACCATCGTGCTGACCGGCGCCAGCCGCGGTATCGGCCATGCCACCGTCAAGCGCTTTTCGCGCGAGGGCTGGCGCGTCATCACCTGCTCACGCCAGGCCTTTGCCGAGGATTGCCCGTGGCCGGCCGGTCCCGAGGATCACATCAAGGTCGACCTCGCCGATCAGGAAGATGTCGGTATTGCGGTCTCGGAAATCCGCCATCGGCTGGAATCCCATGGTGGCCAGTTACACGCGCTGGTCAACAATGCAGGCATTTCGCCCAAGCTCAAGGACGGCAACAGCCGCATGAACTCGATCGACACGCCGATGCATGTCTGGCGCGACGTGTTCCAGGTCAATTTCTTCGCGCCGATCATGCTGGCGCGCGGCCTGTTCAAGGAATTGGCGGCGGCCAAGGGCTCGATCGTCAATGTGACGTCGATCGCCGGCACCCGCGTGCATCCCTTCGCCGGCACCGCCTATGCGACGTCGAAGGCCGCGCTCGGCTCGCTGACGCGCGAGATGGCGCATGATTTCGGCCCGCACGGCATCCGTGTCAACGCCATCGCGCCAGGCGAGATCGACACCGCGATCCTGTCGCCGGGCACGGAAAAAATCGTCGAGACCATCCCACTGCGGCGCCTGGGCACCACGGCTGAGGTCGCCGACATCATCTTCTTCCTGTGCTCGAGCCAAGCGTCCTACGTGACCGGCTCGGAAATCCACATCAATGGCGGCCAGCACGTGTGAACTGGTCGAGCCAAGGCCCGCTAATCTGGCCAGGGTGACAACAGCCTTCGCAGTTCATTCGTGGCTTGATCAACGCGCCTGTGGGCAGCGCCGGCTCAGGCAGCGGACGGTTCAGCGACCCGCGGCTTGTGGCCAAGCACCTCTTCGACAATGCCGCGCGCGATCTCGCGTTCGCCCATGATCACCGTATCGGCGCCGAGCCCCTTGAGATGCTCGACCTCGGCATCCGAATGGGCGCGGGCGACGACGTTGATGTTGGGATTGGCGGCGCGTGCCCGCAGCACGATCTGGCCAGCCTCGAACGCGTTGGGAATGGCAAGGATCAGCCGCGTGGCGCCTTCGGGATTGGCGGCGGCGAAGACTTCGGCGTTGGCGGCGTTGCCGGCAACGGTTTCGACGCCGTCTGCTTTCAGCCTCGCCAGCGTCTTGTCGGCATCCTCGATGACCAGGAAAGGCCGTGCTGCTTCTTTCAACGCGGCGCCGACGAGGCCGCCGACGCGGCCGTAGCCGATCAGGATGGCATGACCGGTGAGCGCCGTCCTTGGTGGCGGGCCGTCTTCCTTTTTGGATGCCATGGCGACCGAGGCGACATGGCCCGGTTCCGTCGCCGGGCCAACCGGCTTGGCGTCCGCCGGCGGCGCCGTCCTGGCGGCGCGGGCCTCGAGCCACGGCTTCATCCAGTCGATGACCAGGAACATCAGCGGGTTGAGCACGATCGACAGGATGGCGCCGGCCAGGATGAGGTCCCGTCCCTGTTCGGGCAGAAGTTTCAGCCCGACGCCGAGTTCGGCCAGGATGAAGGAGAATTCGCCGATCTGGGCAAGGCTGGCCGAAATCATCAAGGCCGTGGCCAGCGGATAGCCGAAGGCGACGACGATGACGAACGCCGCCAGCGACTTGCCGATGACGATGATGGCCAGCGTCGCCAGGATCGGCAGGCCGTTGCTGAACAGGCTGAGGGGGTCGAACAGCATGCCGACGGAGACGAAGAACAGCACCGAGAAAGCATCTCGCAGCGGCAGCGATTCTTCCGCGGCGCGGTGGCTGAGCTCGGATTCGCTCATGATCATGCCGGCGAAGAAGGCGCCCAGCGCCAGCGAGACGCCGAACAGTTTTGCCGCGCCGAAGGCGACGCCGAGCGCTATTGCCAGCACCGAGAGGCGGAACAGTTCGCGCGACCCGGTATGGGCAACGTAGTGCAGGATCCAGGGAATGACCCTGCGGCCGACCACCAGCATGACGACGACGAAAGCGGCGACCTTCGCCAGCGTCATGCCGACGACACCCCAGATGCCGTAACTGGCCGGCAGCGCCAGCAGGCCGCTCGAATGGGCATCGGCCGGTTCCTGGCCGCCGAGTACGCCGGCAAGGGCCGGCAACAGCACCAGCGCCAGCACCATAGCCAGATCCTCGACGATCAGCCAGCCAACGGCGATGCGGCCGCGCTCGGTCTCGATCAAGCGGCGTTCCTGAAGCGCGCGCAGCAGCACCACGGTCGAGGCGACCGATAGCGCCAGGCCAAACACCACGCCCGCCCCCATCGACCAGCCGAGCATCCAGGACAGCCCGGCGCCGAGCGCCGTGGCAAAGCCGATCTGGACAATGGCTCCCGGCACGGCAATGGCGCGGACCGACAGAAGGTCCTTCAGCGAAAAATGCAGGCCGACGCCGAACATCAGGAGGATGACGCCGATTTCGGCCAATTCGTTGGCAAGGCCGGCGTCGGCGACAAAACCGGGTGTGTTCGGCCCAACCAGCACGCCGGCTACGAGATAGCCGACCAGTGGCGGAATGCGGAACCGATTGGCGAGGGCGCCGAAGACGAAAGCCAGCCCCAGACCGGCGACGATGGTGGCGATAAGGGGCGTGTCATGCGGCATTGTCTATGGAGCGCCTTTCAAGCCAGCGATGTCGGATATGCGCCGCCCTAAGCCGCCGCCTGTTTGCAATATGGTGGACGGGGTGTCGGCGATGCAACCCGCAAAGCCGCGAATCAACGTCGAGACGGCAAAAACCTGACCGGCAGCTGAGTGACTGCCGGTCAGGTGCTTGGGTTCAGTGGCGACCGTGCTGCGACCCGATAGGCGCCTTCGCCGCGCGTGGTCAGGCTGCCTGCAGCAATGCCTCGATCTCGAAAATGGCGTGGTTGGTCATGGTCTTCGGGATTTCGGCCGTCACCTTGTCGCCAACCTCCTTATGCAGCTTCTTGCGCATCGCGCCGAGCACCATGGGCGGGGCGACAAGCACAAGGCTGTCGAATGCACCCTCATGTGCAAGCTTGTAGAGGCGGGCGGCAATCTCCTCGGCGAAGCGTTCCTTGCCGATGCGATGCCAGTCGGTCTCCTCGACCGCGCTGCGATGCACGGATGGGCCGTCATTGTATCGACCGGGGCTGTCGCTTCCCTGTTCGCGTGTGGGCGGGTTCTCCTGTTCCATCACCTGCACGACTTCAAGGTTGGGAAACTTGGTGTCGCCGGCGTTCTTGAGCAGGAGCGCCTTTTCGCCGTCGGCCACCAAAACCCAAATGCCATGCTTCAGTTTGATCGTGTTCATAGGGACGCTCCTTGTTGAGTGGTGGCTATACCGGGAACGCATTTTGACCCGTCAACGTTCCACCCGAACGGAGGACCGAGTGGCCGTGCAGACAGGCGCTGAAGACGAAATCACCACCGGACGACTTTAATCTACTGAATTGGTAGAAATTAGAAAAAACTGTTTTGTGGGATCGGTCGCCGGCAGCTAAAAGTGCCTGAAATCAAGGCGCGTTTCAGCAGCCCGGGCGCTCCCGGTGCATGGGCATGGAATATTTTTCTCCTGCCCTTCGCGGTTGCAGAAAAGCGATTGCCTGCCATCACCGCATGCGCGAGTGCTTTGCTTCTGCTTTTTTACGCTTGGGCGTAAAACTGCGACCCTGTTCCCGGATCTGCTTTGTCATGTCGCAAGCCACCACCAAGCTCAACGCCTTCCCCGTCTTCATGCGGGTCGAGGGCGAAGCCGTGGCCATTGTCGGCGGCGGCGAGGAGGCTTTGGCCAAGGCGCGGCTGATCGCCCAGTCGAGCGCGGTCCTGCACATCATCGCTGGGGATGCCGAACCGGATCTGTTGGCCTTCATCGCCGAGACGGGCGCGAACCATATGCCCGGCGCGTATGATGCTTCGCAGCTTGAAGGCGCCGTGATGGTGTTTGCCGCCAGCGGCGACGAGGCGCTCGACCGTCGCGTCGCCGCCGACGCGCGCCGGCTGGGCATTCCCGTCAATGCCGTCGACCGGCCGGACCTCTGTGATTTCTTCACTCCGGCGCTGGTCAACCGCGCACCGGTCGCCGTGGCGATCGGTACCGAAGGCGCGGGCCCCGTGCTTGCCCAGATGCTGCGCAGCCGCATCGACCGCATGCTGTCGCCCTCGCTCGGGCCACTGGCAGCGCTTGCGGCGTCGTTCCGCAATGCCGCCGAGAGATTGCCCAGGGGCAATGTACGCCGCCGTTTCTGGAGCGACTTCTTCGGCGGAGCGCCAGCACGCGCCGTCGAGGCCGGCGAATTTTCACAGGCGCGCGAAGCCGCCACCGATCTGCTGTTGTCCGACGCGCCCATTCGCGGCCACATCGCCTTGGTGGGCGCCGGTCCCGGCGCCGAGGACCTCCTGACCCTGCGGGCGCATCGTCTGCTGATGGAGGCCGATGTCATCGTCCATGACGCGCTGGTGCCGGAGGCGATCGTCGCCATGGGCCGCCGCGATGCCGAGCGCCTGCCGGTGGGAAAGCGCAAGGGCTGCCATACCAAGAGCCAGGCCGAAATCAATGCGCTGCTGGTGGATCTCGGCCGTCAGGGCAAGCGCGTCGTGCGGCTGAAATCGGGCGATCCGCTGGTGTTCGGCCGCGCCGGCGAGGAGATGGCCGCGCTTCGTGACGCCGGCATCGCCTATGAGGTGGTCCCAGGCGTCACAGCGGCCTTTGCCGCTGCCGCCGATTTCGAACTGCCGTTGACGCTGCGCGGCGTTTCCTCCTCGATGGTGTTCACCACCGGCCACGATCTCAAGGGCAATTCACTGCCGGATTGGGCCAAGCTCGCGATTTCCGGCGCTACCGTTGCCGTCTACATGGGCCGCTCGGTCGCGGCCGAAGTTGCCGGCCGGCTGATCGAGGCGGGCTTGTCGCCGGACACGGCGGTCGCCGTGGTCGAGAATGCCAGCCTCGCCAATCGGCGACGCTTCCACGGCACGCTTGCCGACCTGCCGTCGCTGGAAGCGCGCGCCGATCTGTCGGGCCCGGTCATGACCATCATCGGCGACGCCGTCGCCGGCGCCAATTTCGAGCGGTCCGAGCCGCTCGCGGCACACAGGCACGAGAGCGTGCCCGTAGCAGCCGCCGAGGGAGTTCAGCCATGAAGATACTGACCGCCAATCGCCTCGGCGACGGCATTGCCGTGTGGTACGCCGATGGCGGCTGGGCCGAGACGGTGGACCATGCGGACCTTGCCCAGGACAAGGCGGCCGAGGATCGGCTGGAGGCGATCGGCGCCAAGGCCCATGCCGACAATGAAGTGGTCGACGTCAATCTGATCGACGCGGACATCGTCGATGGCGTTGTCGAGCCGGTGCGGCTGCGCGAGAAGATCCGCGCCGCCGGCCCGACCATCCGCAACGACCTCGGCAAGCAGGCCGAGCGGGCGGCATAGCCAGGACACCAGGTGAACGGGCGGACGCGCCCTGAAAGACGAAGCATGTACCGTTACGATGAGTTCGACCACGATTTTGTCCAGGCCCGCGTCGCCGAGTTCAGCGACCAGGTCGAGCGCCGGCTGTCCGGCGAGATCACCGAGGACCAGTTCCGGCCGCTCCGGCTGATGAACGGTGTCTATCTGCAGCTGCACGCCTACATGCTGCGCATCGCGGTGCCCTACGGCACGCTGAACGGCAAGCAGTTGCGCATGCTCGGCCACATCGCCCGCAAATACGATAAGGGCTACGGCCATTTCACCACGCGCCAGAACATCCAGTTCAACTGGCCGGCGCTGTCGGACGTTCCGGCGATTCTGGCGGACCTGGCCAGCGTGGAGATGCACGCCATCCAGACCAGCGGCAACTGCATCCGCAATGTCACCGCCGATCATTTTGCCGGGGCTGCCGCCGACGAGGTCGCCGATCCGCGTCCCTATGCGGAAATCCTGCGGCAGTGGTCTTCGGTGCATCCGGAATTCTCGTTCCTGCCGCGCAAGTTCAAGATCGCGGTGACGGGAGCCGAGCGCGATCGCGCCGCCATCCAGACACACGACATCGGCCTGCACCTGAAGAAGAACGCCGCCGGCGAACTCGGCTTCGCCGTCTATGTCGGTGGTGGCCAGGGCCGCACGCCGATGGTGGCGAGGAAGATCCGCGACTTCTTGCCCGAAGCCGACCTTCTCTCCTACTGCACGGCGATCCTGCGCGTTTACAATCTCTATGGCCGCCGCGACAACAAGTACAAGGCGCGCATCAAGATCCTGGTCCACGAGACCGGCGCCGAGGAAATCACCCGGCAGGTCGAGGCCGAGTGGCAGGAATTGAAGGACGCGGAGCTGAAGCTGCCCGAGGCGGACATCCGCGCGATCGAGGCCTATTTCGCACCGCCGGCGCTGACCGGGCGGCCGGACGGCGACGCTGCCGTCAAGGTGGCGCGGCTGGATTCCAAGGGCTTCTCGGACTGGCTCGACCAGAACGTGGTGACGCACCGCCACCCCGACTACGCGGCGGTGACGATCTCGCTCAAGGGTATCGGCGAGGTGCCGGGCGATGCGACCGACAGCCAGATGGAAGCGGTCGCGGACATTGCCGAGAAATATGCCTTCGACGAGCTTCGCGTCAGCCACGAGCAGAACCTGATCCTGCCGCATGTGGCGCGTGCCGACCTCAAGGCGGTCTATGACGCGCTGGTCGACATCGGGCTGGCGACGGCTAATTCCAACCTGATCTCGGACATCATCTCGTGCCCGGGCCTCGATTATTGCGCGCTGGCGACGGCACGCTCGATCCCGATCGCACAGGAAATCTCGCGCCGCTTCGCCTCGCTGGAGCGGCAGCGCGAGATCGGCGAATTGAAGCTGAAGATCTCCGGCTGCATCAATGCCTGCGGCCACCACCATGTCGGCCATATCGGCATCCTCGGTGTCGAGAAGAAGGGCTCCGAACTCTACCAGGTGACATTGGGCGGTTCGGCCGACGAGAACACTTCGGTCGGCGAGATCATCGGCCGTGGCTTCTCTTCGGAAGAAATCACCGACGCCATCGAGCAGATCGTCGACACCTATCTCGGCCTTCGGCTCAACCCGCAGGAAAAATTCATCGACGCCTACCGCCGTGTCGGTCCCGCGCCGTTCAAGGAGGCGCTCTATGCTGGCGAAGCCAAGGCCGCTTGACCATATTGCCGATGTCGATGACGGCATCGCCGCCAAAGCGGCGGGGTTTGACGCGCTCTACGGTCATCTCAGCCCGATCGAGATCATCGAACGATCGGCCAACGATCTGTTTCACGACGAGATCGCCGCCGTGTCTTCGTTCGGCGCGGATTCGGCAGTGCTGCTGCATATGATCGCCAAGATCGACCGCACGCTGCCGGTCATCTTCCTCGATACCGGCAAGCATTTCGAGGAGACGCTCGGCTATCGCGACGCGCTGGTCGCCGATTTCGGATTGACCAACATCCGGGTGATCAAGCCGGACGAAGCGGCGCTCGAACGGATCGACCCGACCGGCAATCTGCACCAGAACAACACCGATGCCTGCTGCGACGTGCGCAAGGTCGAGCCGCTGGCACGTGGCGTCGCACCCTTTCGCGCCTGGTTCACGGGCCGCAAACGCTTCCAGGCCTCGACACGGGCCGCACTTCCGGTGTTCGAGGCGGTCGGGCCTCGCATCCGCATCAATCCGCTGGCGCACTGGACGACGTCGGACCAGGCCGACTACATGCGCGCGCATGCGCTGCGCGAAAACCCACTGGTCGCCTATGGTTATCTGTCGATTGGCTGCTTTCCCTGCACGCAGCCGGTGCAGCCGGGCGAGGATGCGCGCAGCGGCCGCTGGGCCGGCCACGCCAAGACCGAGTGCGGCATTCACCTGTCGGGACTGGAAGTGTCGCTGACCGACGCATCACTATAAGGTATGTTGCAATTCAGGTGAGGCCGGGCTGCAAACGGCAGCTTCCGGTTCTCACGGACTTCAAGTACGTTTCGCTCCGGTTCTCGCAAGCCGCCGTTTTCGACGCAACCTGACCTGAATTTCAACACACGCTCGAGCTCTTCGAATTTTAGGAATTTTGATGACTGGACTGACGACACCGGAGACCCGGCTCTGGACCCCGGAGGGTTTTCGCGAGGACGAGTGGAGCCATGCCGAAAGCGCCGACGCGCTTTCCGGCAATGGCCGATTCATCTTGCCGCTGCAGGCCTTCCTCGATCTCGACCCGGAGGTGCGCCGCTCGGCGAAGGAGCGGCTCGGCGTCGTGCTGCAACCCGGCGACCCGCTCGAGAAGATCGTCGACCTGCTCGACCAGCTGTCGCTGGTGGCGCTGGCCTTCCCGGCTTTCGGCGACGGCCGCTCCTTCTCCAAGGGCGAACTGCTGCGCAGCCGTTATCATTTCACGGGCGCGTTGCGTGCCACCGGGCAGGTCCTGGTCGACCCGTTGCCGCACATGCTGCGGCTTGGCTTCGATGAATTCGAGATCTCGAATCCAGTGCTCATGAAGCGCCTGGAAGAAGGCCGCACCGGCGGGTTGGGGCTTTATTACCAGCCGGCCGCCATAACGGAGACCAAGGGACCGAAATATTCCTGGCGGCGCCTTCGCAACAGCTGACGCTTTTTCTAGCAAGGTCGAAGGCCTCTACTCCAAAAACTGGTCGTACCAATTGTGCGATTTGCGCTTTTCCTTCCGGCATCTTGCTCTTAGGATATCGCTGTTATTTCGCAACCCGAAATAAATGGCCACAAAGGGAGGAACCGGGAATGGCTGGCAAGAAGATATTGATGCTCGTTGGCGAGTTCAGCGAGGAATACGAGATTTTCGTCTTTGAACAGGCCATGCATGCCGTCGGCCATACAGTGCATGTCGTTTGCCCGGACAAGAAGGCGGGCGATGTGCTGAAGACATCGCTGCACGATTTCGAAGGCCACCAGACCTACACCGAGAAGCCCGGACACGATTACATCCTCAACAAGACGTTTTCCGAGGTTGATCCGGCCCAGTACGATGCCGTCTACGCGGCGGGCGGGCGCGGTCCCGAATACATCCGTATCGACAAGCGGGTGCAGGCGCTGGTGCGGCACTTCCATGAGACAGGCAAGCCGATCTTCACCATCTGCCATGGCGTGCAGATCCTGATCGCGGTCGACGGCGTGGTGCGGGGCAGGGAAGTGGCGGCGCTTCACTATTGCGAGCCGGAAGTCACGCTGGCCGGCGGCATCTATATCGACGTCGCGCCGAACGGGGCCCATGTCGACGGCAATCTCGTTTCGGCCAAGGGCTGGCCGGGCCTGTCCAATTTCATCCGCGAATGCCTGAAGGTGCTGGGCACGGAGATCCGCCATGGCCAGATCCTGATGCGCGACGAGCGGCAAGCGGCCTGAGAAAGGTTTGGGAAATACCGCCGCGCGCTGGCGCGGCGGTATGCTCTACGCCGCCATCCGCGCTTCGCGGAACGACACCAGTTTGTGGCTGCTTTCGTCCCACAAGGCCAGTTTGACGCAGCGCAGGCTCTCGAGGAGCGTGACGCGGCCGATGCCGCGCAACTCGGGATAATCCCGCAGCACTTCCTGCAGCCGGTAGCCGGGCACCTTGGCGGAGAGGTGGTGGACGTGGTGAACGCCGATATTGCCGGTGAACCAGTTCAGCACCGGCGGGAGGTCGTAATAGGACGAGCCGTGCAGGGCGGCGCGCTGGAACTCCCATTCCTCATCCTTCGCCCATTCGGTCTCCTCGAACTGGTGCTGGACATAGAACAGCCAGATGCCGGCCGAACCGGCGAGAATGACGATCGGCAGATGGACGATCAGGAACGCGCCGGGGCCGATGACCCAGATGAGGATGGCCGCGGCAAGCGCGATGCCAAGATTGGTGGTCATTGACGACACCCAGGGCGTCAGGCCGCCACGCATCATGCCGATAGGCAGCCTTTGCGAGAAGATGAACAGCCAGATCGGCCCCAGGCCGAACATCACCAGGGGATGACGGTAGAGGCGATAAGCCAGGCGACCCCGCCAGGACATCCGCCGGTATTCGGCGACGGTCAGCGTCCTGATGTCGCCCATGCCGCGTTCGTCGAGATTGCCGGCGCTGGCATGATGGGTGGCATGGGCACGCCGCCAGCAGTCGTAGGGCGTCAGCGTCAGGATGCCCAGCGCCCGGCCGATCCAGTCATCGGCAATGCGATTGGCAAAGAAGGAGCCATGGCCGCAATCGTGCTGGATCATGAAAATCCGCACCAGGAAGCCGGCCGCGGGCAGGATCAGCACCAGTCCCCACCAATGACCATAGGCATAGGCAGCGGAAGACAGAGCCCACAGCGTGGCGAAAGGAACGAGGGTGATGGCGAGTTCGAGTGTGCTACGCCGCCTGTCAGGCTTCTTGTAGCGCGCCAGGATCTTGAGCCAGGCACGCTTGCTGTTGGCAGCTGCCTCGGGGGAAATCATGTTCATCAGGAAGCATAGGCAGGGTGCGCCGCCACCGCAAGCCAGGGATCACGCAAAGTTACTGTGCGTAATTGTCGCGTAAGGTCCGGGCGATCCTACTGCCGGCGCCAGCCGGCGTCGCCATCCTCGACCCGGTCGAGATGCTCGAGCAATTGCTCAAATCGGTCCGGAATGTCGGGTTCGATGCGGAAGGCTGGCAAGGTGCGCAGAAAGCGCGTCACTGCCTCGGCGCCGAACTGGCGCCGAACCTCCGCAGCGAGCCCTTCTCCTTTTTCAAGCTTGTTGCGGGTCATCATTTCAAAAATCCTGCGTCGGCTCCGAAACTCCCCCAGCAGCGGAATGGTTCCCGCATCACCGCCTCGTGGCAAGCAAAGCCGGCAAGTACGGTAAAATTTGAATTAAAATCGAAGCGTCCCCACCGTGCTTTCCTGGTCGGGTCGCAGGCGCCTGCGGTCGCTTTCCCCTTGATTTTTGGCCTGCGAACCTCGATATCGGGCACAAAATCCATACCATTCGAGATGACGGGAAACGGCGATGAGCGACCAGGCAAAAGACGAACGCACGCCCAATGAAGCCGAGGCGGCCGAGGCCAATGCCGAGCGCACGGAAGGCAGCACCGATGGCGACTACGAAGCGCTTGTGCGGCTGCTGAAGGAAAATGAAGAGCTGAAGGACCGCGCGCTGCGGGTCGCGGCCGAGATGGAAAACCTGCGCCGCCGCACCGCGCGCGACGTGCATGACGCGCGCACTTATGCGGTGGCGAATTTCGCCCGCGACATGTTGTCCGTGTCGGACAATCTGCGCCGCGCCCTGGATGCCATTCCGGCCGAGGCCAAGGCATCGGGGGATGCCGGCTTCAAGGCGCTGATCGAAGGCGTCGACCTGACCGAGCGCGCCATGCTGTCGGCGCTGGAGCGGCATGGGGTCAAGAAACTCGCTCCCGAGGGCGAGAAGTTCGATCCCAATTTCCACCAGGCAATGTTTGAAGTGCCCAATCCCGATGTTCCGGCCAACACCGTGGTCCAGGTCGTGCAGCCGGGCTATTCGATCGGCGAGCGGGTGCTGCGCCCGGCCATGGTCGGCGTCGCCAAGGGCGGTCCGAAAATCGCCGCCGACGCGCCGGTCGAGCCAGGGCCGGTCAATGAGCAGGCCGAGAAGGATGCGTGATTAGTGGGGTAGCGATAGAGAGTTGTGAGTAGCAGGGACCGGGCCGGGGAGGCGCCTGCTTCGCCAATTGCCATTCACTACTGACTGCTTCACTACTCACTCCATGAACCCGATCGCTCTCCTCGACTATGCCGGCGTTGCCGTCTTCGCGGCGACGGGGGCGTTGGCGGCGTCGCGCAAACAGCTCGACATTATCGGCTTCCTGTTCCTGGCCAGCGTCACCGGCATCGGCGGCGGCACGCTTCGCGACGTCATCCTCAATCTGCCGGTTTTCTGGGTCGCCAACTCCAGCTACGTGCTGATTTGCGCGGCGGCCGCTGTGCTGGTTTTCTTTGCCGCGCACCGTATCGAATCCCGCTGGAAATGGCTGCTCTGGCTCGACGCCATCGGGCTGGCCGCTTTTTCGGTGATGGGTGCGGCCAAGGGACTGGCCATTACCGGTTCGCCGGTCGTCTCCGTCATCACCGGCGTGCTCACCGCCACGTCCGGCGGTATCCTGCGCGATCTGCTGGCCGGCGAACCCTCGGTGCTGCTGAGGCCGGAAATCTATGTTACGGCCGCTCTCACGGGCGCTGCCATCTTCACGGCTGGCGACGTCACAGGATTGCCGCCGATCGTTTCAGAGCTGGCCGGCTTCGCCGCGGCGTTCGCGGTTCGCGGCGGCGCGCTCCGTTTCGGCTGGACCTTTCCAGCCTACAAGAGCCGGCCCGGCCGGCGGCCGGAAGACATTCCGTGAGGAGAGGGAGTAGGGGAGTGGTCAGTAGTCGCCGAAGCGCGAATCGTGTCGTCTTGACTACTGACTACTGCCTAATCGCTCACGCGGCGAAGCGCTGCGCTTCCCCGCCATAATAGTTGACGTAGCGGGCACCGATCTCCTTGACCGGCATCACGACGAAAATGTCGACCGTGGAGAATTCGCGGTCGATGACGCAACCATCGCCGATGCGAGCGCCGACCCGCAGATAGCCCTTGACCAGAGGCGGCATCGCCGCGATCGCCGCCTTGGTGTTGACCGCCTCGATCGGCATCAGGTCCATGGAGCAATAGCGCCCCGACACAGCGCGCACGTCCCAGGCCGAGTTGGTGCGGCAGTGATGGGCAAGATAGGTGAGCGCCTCCGCATGCGCGGCCGGCACGGTGCCATGGAACGAGGCGCAGCCGGTCATCACCCCGATCTCGTAGTGATTGATGTAGGCCCAGATGCCTTGCCATAGCGCTTCGATGGTGCGCTTCGAACGGTATTCCGGCAAGACGCAGGAACGGCCGAGTTCAAGGAAACGCTGGC
Source organism: Mesorhizobium sp. BR-1-1-10 (assembly GCF_020165595.1). NCBI lineage: Bacteria > Pseudomonadati > Pseudomonadota > Alphaproteobacteria > Hyphomicrobiales > Phyllobacteriaceae > Mesorhizobium > Mesorhizobium sp. BR-1-1-10. Next base: position 94,191 of record NZ_JAIUIL010000008.1, read on the forward strand.
TGGGATGGCGGGCGATGAGCTTGGTCAGCTCGAATTCGCCTTCGGAATAGAAGCCTCCGGCGGTTGCCGCGATTTCTTGCCGCAGCAACCGATAGGTGCCGACGATGCGACGGTGCTCAGGGCCGGAAAGCGTGGTGTCGAGGACGAGCAGATGGTCGCAGAGCGGGTCGAAGCGGTCGGCGTCGCGGCGGTCCTGCGCCTGGAACAGATCCTTCCTGGCGCCAAGCTCGTCATAGAATACACGGTAACGCACTTCCTGCGCGGCCGCGATCTCGGCCTCGTTGCGGGCGAGCCGCACTTCGAGATTGCCGATACGGCCGAGCGCCGCGCCCTTTATGACGGAATCGACATTACGTCCGGCGAGCAAGGCGCTGCTGGCGTTCGGCCGAGTGTCACATTCCGGCATAACTGTATGCACGAGTGATTCTCCTTCGAGCCATCCCTCTTGGCACGGGGATACGGTGTAGGTGCAACAGGATTGTGACAGTACCGTGATACGGCGTCGCGGGCAATACTTCGTCGGCTGGCGAAAACGGTCAACCGGCTACGTTGCGCCACAAGACCCAGGCGCGTCGCGTTCGCGGGCGCCGAAAATGGGCTGGTTTTTGGCGGCCTTGACCAGCCACGCACCCGGAAAAAGCTGGCTCAAGCGGCGACCTGGCCCTCGACGGCACTGACCAGCGCATCGGGGTCGAGCGGCTTGGTGACGAAGCCGCTGGCGCCGTGGGCGAGCACCGCATGGCGAGTCTTTTCCTGGCTGTCGGCCGACAGCACCATGATCGGCACCGGCGGCACGGAGGCCTCCTCTTCATGGCGGCGGATCGCGGCAATGGCGTCCAGTCCGTCCATGACGGGCATGTGAAGATCCATCAGCACCACGTCGAAGCGGTGCTTGTGGCCGGCACCAGTGACCGCCTCGACGGCGGCCTTGCCATTGCCGACCACCTTGACGCGATGCCCGGCCTTCAACAGCGTCGCGCGGGCCAGCATGGCATTGATGTCGTTGTCCTCGGCGATCAGCACGGACAGGCCCTGCTGGCGTTCGCCTGAGGCACGAAGCGCCGGCGCGCGGCGTTTTTCCGGCTGCGGCTGGGCCAGGACCGGTGCGTGGCTGCTCAAAAGGACACGCAAAAGTGTTCCTCCGCGCACTGGCCGGGCAAGGAAAGTCGCGTAGCCGCTGGCACGAAACTCGCCCAGCATGCCGCGGTCGGTGGGTGCGATCAGCGTGACGGCTTCGCAATCGGAAAACCCATGCTGGCGAAGCCGCTTGAGCAGCCTTCCGTCACTCTCTTCCATGGCCGCGTCGACCAGAAGCACGTCGCAGCCGTCGGCAAAGGATGCGGCCTGAGCCACGGTGGTGGCGATTCCGGCCGCTCCGCCATTGGAGCGGATGGTGCGGGCGATGGCGTCGGCCTCGACGGTGTTCTTGGAGACGATCACGGCGCGTCGCCCGGCAAGCGCGTTCAACCGGCCCTGCGGCGGCTCGGTGGCTGATGTGGCGGGAATCTCGAAGACGAATTCCGATCCCTGGCCAAGCCGGCTGGAAACCGAAATCGTGCCGCCCATGGCGGCCACCAGGCGCTTGGAGATGGCAAGTCCCAGTCCAGCACCGCCATGCGTGCGCGTCGAGGTGCCGTCGGCCTGCTCGAACTCCTCGAAGATGCGCTCCATGTCCTCGTCGCGCAGGCCGGGACCGGTATCGGCGATGGTGAAGCAGATGCGGTCGCTGGTCTCGGTTCGGGCGCGCGCGACGCTGACCAGCACGCCCCCACTGTCGGTGAACTTGATGGCGTTGCCGATGAGGTTGAGCAGCACCTGCCTGACCCGGCCCGGATCGGCGGTGATCAATTGCGGCACATCCGGTTCGACATGGCAGCCGAGGCCGATATTCTTGGCGAAGGCGCGCGCGGCCATCAATTCGATGATGTTGTCGGCGATCTCGCGCACCGACATGGGCTGCGGTTCGGGATCGAAGCGTCCGGCCTCGATCTTGGAATAGTCGAGCAGGTCCTCGATCAGGGCAAGCAAGGCGCTGGCCGAGGTCGAGATGGCGCCGACATAGGTCTGCTGCTCCGGCGAAAGGCTGGTGTCGGCGAGCAGCCTGGCCATGCCCATGATGCCGTTCATCGGCGTGCGGATCTCATGGCTGACGGTGGCGAGGAAGCGCGACTTGGCCTGGCTCGCGAATTCGGCCCGCTCGCGCGCGGTGATCATGGACGATTCAGCGCGCTTGCGTGCTGTGATGTCGCGGGCGATGGCGCGATGCGAGACGGCACCACTGTCCTTTTCGCGCACCGACAACTCGATCCAGGAGAACCAGCGCGGGCCTGTCGGCGTGCGGATGGCAACGTCGGTGGAACTCAGGCATTCATGATCGGAGAAAGCCGCATCGGGAACGATGCCGACCTCGATGCCGAGTTCGGCCAACGTCTTGCCGGCAAGATCGCGCGGATCGGTTTCGACGAGGTCGGCGAACACCTTGTTGGCGTAGACGATGTAGCCGTCGCGGTCGCGATGGATGACGAGATCGCCGAGCGCGTCGATGAGACCGCGAAAGCGCTCCTCGCTTTCCTGCATCTCCCACATGCGGTCGGCCAGCGTCTCGATCTCGGCGCGGTTACGGGCGGTGGTTTCGTCGAGCAGGACCGCGGTGCGGCGTACGCTGCGTCTGGCGCGCAGATGCATGGCCAGGCCAGCAAGGCCGGTTGCCAGCAAGGCAAGGCTGATGAAGACTGGCGCCCCGGTCAGGGATGAGAGGCCGGCCAGCAGCATGACGGCAACGAAGGTCAGGATCGGCAGGCCTTCGCGCTTGGCCGGTTGCTGATCAGGGACCAGCGGCGGGGGGGCGGTTGCGCCGATGCCGCATCGATGTCGTCGCCGGCGTCGGCCTGTTGGCTGTCGGATTCCGCGATCATGCGAGATCCTTTGCCAGACAGAGATTATGCAAAATTGCGGGGGATCGTTCGAATTTTAGCGGATCGGGCGTTTTTGGCCCGGCGGCGACGTATTTGCCACCAATGTGGCAATTCCGCCCCGCGCCTGCCACCCCTGAGCCGGGTCACATGTCGACGACGACGCGGCCACGGATCTTGCCGTCGACGATGTCGTGTGCCGCACCGATGATGCCGTCGAAGCCGATGGTCGTGGACAGGCTGGCGAGCTTGTCCACATCGAGATCGGAGCCGATGCGCCGCCAGGCCTCGAGGCGCACGGCTTTCGGCGCCATCACCGAATCGATGCCGAGCAGGGAGACGCCGCGCAGGATGAAGGGGGCGACACTCGACGGAAGATCCATGCCGCCGGCCAGGCCGCAGGCCGCGACCGCGCCGCCATAGGAGGTCATCGACAGCACATTGGCCAGCGTGTGGCTGCCGACCGAATCGATGCCGCCGGCCCAGCGCTCCTTGGCCAACGGCTTGGCGGGTTGGTTGAGCGCGTCGCGCGATATCACCTCGGCGGCGCCGAGGTTGATCAGATAGGGGCTTTCGGCGTTGCGGCCGGTTGACGCGATGACATGGTAGCCGAGGCTGGACAGGATCGAGACCGCGACCGAACCGACGCCGCCGGCAGCACCCGTCACCACGACAGGTCCGCGCTCAGGCAGGATGCCGTGCCGCTCCAGCGCCATGACGCAGAGCATGGCCGTGTAGCCGGCGGTGCCGACCGCCATGGCATCATGCGCGCTCATGCCTTCCGGCAGGGGCACCAGCCAGTCGCCCTTGACGCGGGCGCGCCCGGCATAGGCGCCGAAATGGGTTTCGCCAACACCCCAGCCATTCAGGATGACCTTGTCGCCCTTGCGCCAGTCGGGATTGGAAGAAGAGATGACGGTGCCTGCAAGGTCGATGCCCGGCACCAGCGGCCATCGACGGATCACCGGCGCCTTGCCCGATATCGCCAGTCCATCCTTGTAGTTCACCGTCGTCGCCTCGACCGCGATGGTGACGTCGCCCTCCATCAGATCGGCGTCGGTGAGATCGGTCACGGCGACCGACTGTTTTTTCTCGGCATCGCGCGAAACGAGGATGGCTTTGAAGGTTTCGGTCATCTTTTTCTCCGCGAACTTGCTCGGCGTGACTGTGCGGCGATGGCCGCGCGGGGTCAATCCTCGGAAGGCTTGGCGTTCGGAGGCGTGGGTTCACGCCGCCAGCCGATGAGTTCGTCGAAGACGACCAGGGCCGCGCCCACCGAAATGAAGGCATCGGCAAGGTTGAAGACGGCGAAGGACCAGACCGGCGTGTGGAACAGGATGTAATCGATGACGTGGCTATAGACGGCGCGGTCGATCAGATTGCCCAGCGCGCCGCCGATGATCAGGGCAAAGCCGGTGCGGGCGATGACATGGCCCGATGGCGTGCGCGTGGCGAGGTAAAGCACGAAAGCGACGACCAGCACCGCGATGACAACCAGGCCGATGTCACCGAAGGAGGAGAACATCGAGAAGGCGATGCCGGTGTTGTAGGTGCGAAACAGCGCCAGGAAGGGCAGGAGGTCGAGCTTTTCCTGGAAGGGCAGTCCGGCTTCGACCCGCGTCTTTATCCACTGGTCGAGCGCGATGGCCACGATGACGAGCAGCGCGTAGGGAGACCATGATTTCACGATTGGGCAACCCTCATTGCTGGTCCGAAATTGGTTCGAGCTTCAGCGCGCCGCGCCGGATCTCGAACAGCATGATGCCGGTGGCGACCGCCAGATTGAGCGAATCGGCACGGCCCGCCTGCGGAATCCTGAGCAGCCTGTCGCAGCTTGCCGCCAGGCTTTCGGGCAGGCCCTGCTGCTCATTGCCCATCATCAGCAGCACCGGCCCGCGGGAAAAATCGACCGAGCGATAGTCGACCGCGCCTTTCAGATGCGTGCCGGCAACCAGCCCTGAAAAGCCGCCACGCCAGGCAAGGAATGCCTCCGTAGTTGCCTTGGCCACCGGGATGGCGAAGATCGACCCCATGGTGGCGCGCACCGTTTCCACCGAAAACGGATCGGTCGTGTCGCCGACCAGGATGACGCCCTTGGCGCCGACGGCATCGACGGTGCGGATGACGGTGCCGAGATTGCCGGGATCGCGCACCCGGTCGAGCGCCACCCAGACATCGCCATTGTCGGCACGGATGTCCTTCAGGGCCAGGAATTTCTGCGAGAAGACGCCGACCACCATTTGCGGATTGTCGCGGCGGGTGATGGCGACAAGCACCTTTTCCGATACTTCGAGCACGGTGCCCCCGGCGGCGACCGTGCGTGCCGCGACCTTTTCCACGGCCGCATTGCCGCGTCCTGCCTTGGCGAAAACCAACGTCCTGATCTGCCAGCCCAAGTCGAGCGCATCGATGACCAGCTTCAGCCCCTCGGCCATGAAGGCGTTCTGCTGGTCGCGGAATTTCTTCAAGGCAAGTACCTTGATGTCCTTGACCAGCGGATTGGCAAGGCTGGTGACTTCCTTCACCTGACCGGGCGCGCCGGCATGCCGTTCGTTCATGTCAGGCCACCCAGCGCGAAAACAGTGACGTCGAAAGCGCCCGGCCGGCGGACTTTTCACGGATGATCAGCTCACCCGATTCAACCTTGCCGCCCATGCCGGCGAACGTGTCGCGCACCAGAGCGTGGATGGCGAAGAAGGAGGCACGGATCGAATAGGCGGTCAGCACCACGGCAAGCGGTCTTGGGGTCAGGATCGAGCGACAGAGGTCCGTCAGATCGGGAAGATCTTCGAACAATTGCCAGACCTCGCCCTTGGGGCCGCGGCCATAGGCCGGCGGATCGAACAGGATGATGTCGTAGCGGCTGCCGCGACGCTCCTCGCGCTCGGCGAACTTGACCGCGTCGTCGACGATCCAGCGGATCGGCTTGCCGCCAAGTCCGGATATCTCCTGGTTTTCGCGAGCCCAGCCGATCGCCTTCTTCGAGGCGTCGACATGGGTGACCTCGGCGCCGGCGCGCGCCGCCACCAGCGAGGCAAGGCCGGTATAGCCGAACAGGTTGAGTACCTTGACTGGCCGCCTGGCGGCCGCGATCAGCCCGGCCATATGGTCCCAGTGCGACGCCTGCTCGGGAAAGACGCCGACATGGCGAAACGAGGTGAAGCGGCCGAGATAGTCGATGCCGTCATGCTTCATCGGCCAGGTTTCGCCGAGCGGCGTCCTGGGAAAACGCCAGCGACCGATGCCTTCCTCGTCGGTGTCACCGGTGAAGATCGCGTCGGCACGCTCCCAGTCCTTTGCCGGCAGAGCTTTCTGCCAGATCGCCTGGCCCTCGGGCCGCACGATGCGGTAGGGGCCATATTGTTCAAGCTTTTGTCCCGCGCCGCTGTCGAGCAGCGCGTAATCCGCGTTGGGTGCCACTTCGAGGATTACCGGAAGTTGCTCAGCGGGCAGGACGCCGTCGCGACGGGCAAGGTTGCGGGGCGTGGATTTCGGTGCGGGCTGGTCCGGCTTCAGGTCTTGCCGCGGCCTGACCTCCGGCCTGGCCACGCCGCGACCTTCCGGTGGACGCGATTGCGCGGCTTCGCCTTTACCCGGCTGGTGCGGGCGGCCGTCGCGGCGTTTGTCGCGAAAAGACTTCAAGAGACAGCTTCTCCGGCGGTTCGGCCCGCTTCTGCCACAGCTATGCCCATCGGCGCAACAAACCCGCGCGACATTGCGATAGCAACGATTGGGCAATTGCGGCGATTGCGGATGGTTTAGCCGCCACGCCCGATCGAAAGCAGTGCGACAACCAGCGAAACGAAGCCGGCAGCCTTGGCCGCCGTGACGGCCATGTGGCCGGTTTCCCAGCGCAGCCGTATGGCTTCGAAATTGTCTGGAATTGGCCCTGGCACCCAGGTGGCGAGAATTTTATTGGCCGGTTTGACGAGAACGAACCAAAGCACGAGGGATAGCGCATAGAGCAAGGTGGCGGCGAGTGCGAACCAGAACGCCGGCCGATCCTGGCGCAGCAGCCACGCCAGCAGTCCCGGGCAGATGATTGCCGCGACATCCAGCGGCGCGCCAATGATTGCGAAGAGCAGGAACTGGCCGTTGAAAACGGTGGCCTCGCGCCAAAGCGCCGGGGACCATCGGGTGAGCCGGGGCACCGATTCCAGGACATGGGCGAAGGACGGCCCGAGGCTGAGCGCAGCGATCATGGTGGCCAAGACAGACCAGAACAGCAGGAAGCCATATAGTCGCATGACGCAACAACGGTTCCGGGCCGAAGCCGTTCCGAACGGCCGCACTTGCCATTGCCGCGGCCCCAGCCCTATCGTTTGGCACTCCGGCACTGCGGGCCGATTAGCGGGCAAGCGTTGGCCGACGGACAACTGGCCAATTAGGAACAGAAATGAGCGCGTATTGGATCGCCGTGGCGTCGGCCGAACATGTCCGGCGCGGCCGCAAGGGCGGCTTCATGCAGGTCAACCATGGCAAGGCGGCACCGCTGCGCCGCGTCAGGCCCGGTGATGGCATCGTCTATTATTCGCCGACCACGGTTTTGGGGGAGAAAGACGGTCTGCAGGCGTTCACGGCGATCGGCATGGTGCGGGAAGGAGACCCCTATCAAGGCGACATGGGCGGCGGCTTCACGCCGTTCCGTCGCGATGTCGACTGGGCGCAGGCACAGGAAACGCCGATCAAGCAATTGCTTGAGAGGCTGGAGTTCACCTCAGGCAAATCGAACTGGGGTTACCCGTTGCGCTTTGGCTTGTTCCCGATCAGCGTGGCAGATTTCGCTTTGATCGCGGAGACGATGGGCGCCAAACTCGCTTCGACTAGCCCCTGAGCGCCTTGTAGACGGCAATGCCGGCGGCCAAGTCCTCCAGCGCGGCACCGACCGACTTGAACAGCGTAATCTCGTCCGGGCTGCCGCGACCTTCCTTTTGGCCGCGCGCCAGTTCGTGCAGGTCGGCGACGATGGCTTGTGGTTTCAGCACGCCTGAGGCCAGTGGCTGGAGGATGTCGCCGGCTTCCTTGGTGGCGCCGGCGCGGGTGTCGACATAGACGCGGGCGCGCATGACCGCGTCGTCGTCGCTTTCGCGCATCGCAGGCGTAAAGCCGCCGACCAAGTCGACATGGGTTCCCGGCCGCAGCAACGTGCCCTTGATCAGCGGCGTGGTGGTGATTGTCGCCGAGGAGATGATGTCGGCTTGGCCAAGCTCGGCATCGAGATCGGTCGCGGCGCTGGCCGCGAAGCCCTCGGCGCGCAGATCGGCCGCGACTTTCTCGGCGTTGGCCGGGGTGCGGTTCCAGATGCGGATGGTCTTGATTGGCCGCACGGCGCTGTGCGCCTTGGCCAGGAAGGGCGACAGCGCGCCGGCGCCGACCACGAGCAGCCGCGAGGCATCGTCGCGGGCGAGATAGGACGCCGCGAGGGCCGAGGCGCACGCCGTGCGCCACTGCGTCAGCCGCTGGCCGTCGATCAGGGCTTCCGGCTCGCCGGTGCTGCCATCGAGCAGGAGATAGAGCCCCATCACGGCGGGCTTGCCGACGGCGTTGTTGTCGGGCGAGACGGTGACGATCTTGACGCCGATATGGCCGCCGGCGGAACGGCCCGCGGCGTGAAAATCGGTCCATGCGGGCATCAGCAGCAAGGTCGACGCCGCGCCGTCAGGCCTTTCGACCGTGTGATGATGCCTGACCGGCTGCACCGCGCCCTCGCGAAATGCCGTGCGCAATGTCTCGACCAGTCCAGGAAAGGTCAGCGCACGATCGACCTCAGCGGCCGAAATGGTCAGCATGAAAAGCTCCGTGAAAAGAAACGCGCCGACCTGCGGCTCAATTGGTCGGCTTCGGCAACGCCGACCCTTGGGCCGGTGCTTGGGCTGATGCCTGCGGCACCGAGGGCGTGCGGCTGACTGCCTGGCGCAGGTTTTCGGCCTCGACACCGCGCTGGCGAGCCAGTTTGCGGTAGTGGCCCTGCTTCACCCATGTCGCCAGGCTGCCGACGACCATGCCGATGGCGAGCGCCAGGAACAGGAAGATGAACAGCGGCAAGGTGAGTGTCAGCTTCGGATTTCCGGGATTGAAGGGGTCCAGCGTGAAGGCGACGAGTTCGCGGTTGGCGACGGCCAAAGCGATCAGGATGATCGCCAGGGGCACGAAGACCACGATGAGCATGAAGCGATTGAGCATGATGTTTTCCGTCGCAAGCGGGCCGATAAGGCCGTCCAGCGCTGACGCGCCTACTTGCCGCCGTTCAGCCTTTCACGCAACTCCTTGCCGGTCTTGAAGAACGGCACCCATTTCTCCTCGACCTCGACGGATTCGCCGGTGCGCGGGTTGCGGCCGGTGCGGGCAGGTCGGTTCTTCACCGAAAAAGCGCCGAAACCGCGCAATTCGACCCGGTTGCCCTCGGCAAGCGCGTCGGTGATTTCATCGAAGATCGCGCCGACGATGTTTTCGACGTCGCGCAGGAAAAGATGCGGATTGCGCGTGGCAATAATCTGCACAAGCTCGGACTTGATCATCAGACGGGTCCCCGTGAAAGCAGTTCGGCCAAAATTATCAGGATGATTTTATTTGCTTTTTTAGCTGTCCCAACGCGTCTCAAGGGTGCCAGACGGAAACGAGACCGTCAAGAAACAAGCGGTCGGCGCCAAGTTCACGGATCACGTCGCCGCCGGAGTCCGGCAGGCCGAGCGCGCCGGCGATCGTGCGTGCCATCGCCTTCGAGAACAGGAAACCGCCGCGCCGTTCCGTGTCCTTCCACTCGACCACCTTGAGCTTGGCATCGACACCCTTGGTCGCCAGCCAGTCGATCGCCACGGACTCGCCGCCGACGGCGTCGATCAGCCCGTTGGCAACACCCTGGCGGCCAGTGAAGATCGAACCGTCGGCCAGCGCCAGCGCCTGTTCGTGGGTCATCTTGCGACGTTCGGCGACGATGCCGACGAACCAGTCGTAGCTGTCCAGAATGAGCTTGCGGACCATGGCGCGCTCGTCGTCATTGGTCGGCTTGAAGGGCGAGGGTGAGGCTTTCAGCGGCGAGGACTTGACCTCCTCCAGCTTGACGCCGAGCTTGTCCATCAGGCCGCTGACGTCGGGATACTGGATCAGCACGCCGATCGAGCCGACGATCGAGGTCTTGCGGGCGACAATATGGTCGGCGGCACTGGCGATCATGTAACCCGCCGACGCGGCGAGCGTGCCGACCTCGGCCACGACAGGCTTGTCGGCGGCCAGCTTGCGCACCTCCTCGTAGATCGATTCCCCGCCGACGGTGGTGCCGCCAGGAGAATCGACCACAAGGATCACGCCTTTTACTTTCGGCGACTGGCGGATGGCCTCGAGCCGCTTGATCAGTTCGTCGTCCTCCGTGATGGTGCCTTCTATCCTGACCTTGGCGATGTGGTCGACGGCGGAGCCGCCGAAATCGTCGCCATAGAACCAGGCCGACAGCGCAATCACCCCGAGCGCCACGATCCCAAAGGCCACAACACGCCAGAAAGTCAGCTTGCGCCGCAAGCGGCGGCGGTCGATCAGGTCGTCGGCTCTCAATGCCATCGTCAGCCTCACAGTCACCGGGAAGAGACGCTTTTAGACCATGATGTCTTGATCGGGAAGCAGTTCCGTCCCGCACATGGCGCGGCAATCCGCGCGCAGCGGTCCGTGTTGTCTGTTTTGTGACTGGCCTGTGCGGGCGACGCAAGGTAAGTGGGAAGAACTTCGGTGGTGAAAAAAGACGCAAGGGCGTCTATTTCTGCTATGAAGCACTGGCTGTTGCGCTGACCCGGGTTTCGTTTGTGCACGGCAGCTGTCACATTTTTGCGGTTTTCGTCGGCTTGTGCTTGCGCGAGGGCGCTGGCGTCCCACCTATAGGCGGTGCTCCCGGGGCAGGGTTTTAGAAGAAAGCAGTCATGTTAGCGCGACCGAATGAACCGACCAGCCCGGAGACGGAGTTGGCTCCCCCGGCGGATGACTGGACGCGGGGCGAAGCTTTCGACCGCGCCCAGCGTCATTCACGCCGCGTGCGCGTACTCAAATTCGCCGTGCCCTTGGCCGCGGCATTGATCGCCGTCGCCTTCCCAGTCTATTCCTACCTCGCCGCGCCCGTTTCCGTCGCGGTGCAGGCCGAAGGCACCGCCTTCTCGAACGGTAAGCTGGTGATGGCCAATCCCAAACTCAATGGTTTCACCAAGCAGAAGCAGCCCTATTCGATGACGGCGCTGCGCGCCATCCAGGATGTGAGCACGCAAGGCATCATCGAACTCGAAGGCATCGACGCCAAGGTGCCGATCGCCCCCGACAATGTCGCGGCGATTAAAGCCTCGCGCGGTACCTACGATCGCGACGGCAATACGATGAAGCTGAACAGCGACGTCACCATCAGCACGACCGACGGCATGCAGGCCAAGTTCAAATCCGTCTTCCTCGACATGGGCAAAGGCACTATGAAGACGGATGATCCCGTCGATGTCAGCCGTGGCGGGTCGCAGATCAGGGCGGATTCGATGTCGGTCCAGGACAATGGCAAGATCCTGGTGTTCGAGAACAAGGTTCGTGTCAACATCGATCCCGCCGTTCTGAAGGCGGCTGAGGCAAAGGGCGAAGAAGCGAATGTGGCTCAATAATTCGACACGGCTCGCGGCCGCAACTTCGGCGCTGTTCCTGCTCAGCCTGGCGCCGTCGCTGGCGCAGTCGGGAGCGGCCAGCCAGGTGTCGGGTCTCAAACTGGCCGGCGACAAGCCGATCCAGATCGAAAGCGACAAGCTGGAAGTCCACCAGGCCGACAGCGTCGCGATCTTCACCGGCAATGTCACCGTCGTCCAGGGACCGACGCTGATGAAGGCCGGCAAGATGATGGTCTACTACGTCAAGGATCCCAATGCGGGCGCCAAGGGCGCCGAAGCCGCCGGGGCGGCAGCCATGACCGGCTCGGCCAACATCGATCACCTGGAGATCTCCGACAAGGTCTACATCAAGTCGGATCAGCAGGTCGCGACCGGCGATCAGGGCAGTTTCGACATGAAGAGCCAGGTGCTGGTGCTTTCGGGCAAAAAGGTCGTCCTTTCGCAAAACGACAATGTGCTGGTCGGCTGCAAGCTCACCGTGCAGATGAAGACCGGGCTGGCCCAGGTCGATCCATGTGCTGGGCAGCGTGTGCAGATGTCGATCACACCGCCGCCGAAATCGGGAGCGACGAACCCCTGATGGTCAGCCTGTCGTCGCTGACGGCGCGTCTTCCGGGACGGGCCGCAGGCAAGCTTTCGGCGCCGGCCACGGTCGACAAGGCGAAGTTCAAGGGAACCTTGATCGCCAAGGGTCTGACCAAGAGCTACAAGGGCCGCAAGGTCGTCAGCGGCGTCACGCTGGGCGTGCGCGCAGGCGAGGCCGTCGGGCTGCTCGGCCCCAACGGCGCCGGCAAGACGACCTGTTTCTACATGGTCACCGGCCTGGTGCCGGTGGATGAAGGCACGATCGAGATCGACGGCTTCGACGTCACCTCGATGCCGATGTATCGTCGCGCGCGCCTCGGCATCGGCTATCTGCCTCAGGAGGCCTCGATCTTTCGCGGCCTCAATGTCGAGCAGAACATCCGCGCCGTGCTCGAAGTGGTCGAAAAGGATCGCAAGATCCGCGAGCGCAACCTCGACGAACTGCTTGAGGAATTTCACATCAGCCATCTGCGCAAGGCGCCATCCATGTCGCTCTCGGGCGGCGAAAGGCGGCGCCTGGAAATCGCGCGCGCGCTGGCGACGCGCCCGGCCTACATGCTGCTCGACGAGCCCTTCGCCGGCATCGATCCGATCGCCGTCGCCGATATTCAGCAATTGGTGCGTCACCTGACGGCGCGCGGCATCGGGGTCCTCATCACCGACCACAATGTGCGTGAGACGCTCGGCCTGATCGACCGCGCCTACATCATCCACGCCGGCCAGGTGCTCACTCATGGCCGCGCCGACGAAGTGGTGGCAAATCCTGACGTGCGGCGGCTTTATCTCGGCGAGGGTTTTACGCTCTGAGCGTGAAATTTGTTTTCTGATACGATTTTTTGCGCGCCGCCGACCTGTTTTCCGCGATTTTGCTCCGGGATAACGCTCCGGTAAGCGGGTTTTGCTAGGCTTTGCCTTGACAAGCAAAAGCCGGGCCAGTTTCTATGGCCGGCCGTGAAATTGATTTCCGGAAGTTGGGGACGCGTAGAGGAGGCGTTTGAAACCGAACCATGGCATTGGCGGCCAAACTACAGCTCCGACAATCGCAGTCGCTGGTGATGACGCCGCAGCTGATGCAGTCGATTCGGCTGCTGCAGTTCACCCATACCGAGTTAGAGCACTTCATCGACGAGGAGATCGAGCGCAACCCGCTTCTGGAGCGCGCCGAGCCGCAGGATGATGCCGTGAGCGACCAGGCGCAGAAGCTCGACGTAGAGCCGCAAGCGTCCGCCGATGGCGACTGGTTCGAGAACGAGGCGGGATGGAGTGCCGAGGCCATCTCGGAAAAGCTCGATACGTCGCTGGAAAACCTGTTTCCCGACGATCCCGGCACCAGCGAGCGGTTGGGCCCCGACCTGACGGCGCAATGGAAATCGGCTTCGGGCAGTGGAGGCTCCTCGTCCGAGGGGCTCGACGCCGGCGACATGGCTGCGAGCGGGATCACGCTGCGCGACCATGTCGGCGAGCAAGTCGCGCTCGCCTTCATCGATCCCGTCGCGCGGCTGATCGCCGGAGAACTTGCCGATGGGCTCGACGAGACCGGCTATGTCAGGGCCGATCTGGCGGAGATCGCCGCGCGGCTTGGCACCGACGAGGTGGCGGTGGGCGAGGTGCTGGCGGTGTGCCAGACCTTCGAGCCGGCCGGCCTGTTTGCCCGCGACCTCGCGGAATGCCTTTCGCTGCAGCTTGCCGTGCGTGACCGTCTCGATCCGGCCATGAAGGCCCTGGTCGCCAATCTCGAACTGCTGGCGCGCCGCGATTTCCAGACGCTGAAGCGGCTCTGCGGCGTCGATGAGGAGGATTTGCTGGACATGCTGGCCGAAATCCGGGCGCTCGACCCGCGGCCGGGCATGGCGTTTTCTGGCGGCGCCAGCGATGCGATCGTCGCCGATGTCGAGGTGCGGGCGGCCAATGACGGCAGCTGGACCGTCGAACTCAATGCCGAAACGCTGCCGCGCGTGCTCGTCGACCACATCTATTTCGCCCAGGTGTCGCCGCACGCGAAGAACCAGGCGGAAAAGGATTTCCTGGCCGAGTGCCTGCAGAACGCCAACTGGCTGACACGGAGCCTCGACCAGCGGGCCAAGACGATCCTCAAAGTGGCCTCGGAAATCGTGCGCCAGCAGGACGCCTTCCTGGTCCATGGCGTGCGCCAGCTGAAGCCACTCAACCTGCGCACGGTGGCAGACGCCATCGGCATGCACGAATCGACGGTCAGCCGGGTGACCGCCAACAAATACATGCTCACCCCGCGCGGCGTGTTCGAGCTGCGCTATTTCTTCACGGCCTCGATCGCGGCATCGGGTGGTGGCGATGCGCATTCCTCGGAAGCGGTGCGTGATCGCATCAAGCAAATGATCGACGAGGAGAAGCCCGTCGATGTGCTGTCGGACGATGCTATTGTCGACATGCTCAGGGAAAGCGGCGTCGATATCGCCCGGCGCACCGTCGCCAAGTACCGGGAAGGCATGAATATTCCCTCGTCGGTACAGCGCCGGCGCGAGAAACGGGCGCTCGCCAGCGCCGGCCGCTAGGCGTTCACGATTTCCACAGCTTTCAAGTTTCATTGACAAGCCACGGTGAAGTGGCTAGAAGCCCGCCCGCATGAGACGGGCTCGATGCCCGCTAGCGGATGGTCCGTCACGACAATGACCCGGGACGGTCAAGAAGGCGGCTTGTGATCAACCGGAAAGTTCGGATTTAAATCGGCGCGAGTGACGCCGCAAAGCTTGTGCGCACGGATCACGAGTATAAACTCGGGCCAGTTTGAAGCCTGAGCAAGGAAGGTCAGTTTTCAGATGAATCTGCGCATTTCGGGAAAGCACATGGATATCGGCGATGCGTTCCGTACACGCATCAACGATCGTGTCGGTGAAGCGATCGGCAAATATTTCGATCGTGGCTTCGCGGGGCATGTCACCGTCATCAAATCGGGCTCGCGCTATTCCGCGGATTGCATGATCCGGCTGGATTCCGGCGCCTCGCTGCAGGCCACCGGCGATGCCCAGGACCCGACACTCGCCTTCGAGGCCGCGGCCGATCGGCTGGAGACCCGGCTTCGGCGATACAAGCGCCGTCTGAAATCGCACAATTCAGGCAATGGCAATGGCGAGTTGACCGACATCGCTTACACGGTGATGGCACCGCTTGCCGATGACGATGAGGAAATCCCGGAGGATTTCGCACCGGCCATCGTCGCCGAATCGACCATGACGCTGAAGACCATGTCGGTGGCCTCGGCGGTCATCGAACTCGATACCAAGGACAGTCCCGTGCTTGTTTTCCGCAATGCCGGAACCGACCATCTCAACATCGTCTATCGCCGGCCCGACGGAAACATCGGCTGGATCGATCCGTCCACGACCAAAGTCGCACAGGGATAAAAGCCAGCCGCACGAGGGGTGGGGACTGGCGCGGCAGGCGAACAAGGATTTTCAAGCATGGATCTGAGCGATCTTATCAGCGTTCCGGCGATTTTGCCGGCGTTGAAGGCGAACTCCAAGAAGCAGCTACTGCAATTGCTGTCCGAGCGGGCAGCAACGATTTCGGGCATTCCGGAACGGGAGGTGTTCGACACCATCCTGCAGCGCGAGCGCCTGGGCTCGACCGGCGTCGGCAACGGCATCGCCATCCCGCACGGCAAGCTCGCGGGCGTGAAGCGCATCGCCGGCGTTTTCGCCCGGCTGGAGACGCCGGTCGATTTCGAATCACTGGATGACCAGCCGGTCGATCTGGTGTTCCTGCTGCTGGCGCCCGAAGGGGCGGGTGCCGATCATCTCAAGGCACTGTCCCGCATTGCGCGCGTGCTGCGCGACGCCGACACCGTGGCCAAGGTCAGGGGCACGCGCGACGCCGCGGCGATCCATGCGCTTTTGTCGGATACGCAGGCCTCGCACGCGGCCTGAAGCCATCTTTTTAAATATTGCTCCAAGGGCCGCCATGAGCGGCCCTTTTCAGTTCAGCCAACCAATTGTCTTTAATGAATGGCGACGGTGGTCAGGTCGTTTTCCATGGCGCCGGCCAGCGCGCGGTCACGCGCGTCGGAAAGCAGGATCGGCTGGCCATTGGCCCCAAACAGGGCCCACAGCTCCATGCCGGGCGCGATTTCACCGATGTTGGGGAAGCGGCCGAGCAGTTCGTCGCTCGAGACCTTGCGCAGATAGGCGACAGAGCCTTCGCCGAGATGGGCGAATTCGCCGCTGGTCATGGTGATGGTTTCGTCAGTTCTGGTCATTTCAAGCCTCCTTGGCGCGAGGACGCCGCTCAAGGCCATCCCGCATGAGAGCCATCGGTGAAGATCAGTCTTTCACCGATATGTTTATTTTCCGTACCAGCCGTTCCGACTCCGGCCGATCAAGGTCGATCGACAAAAGGCCGTTCTTCAGCTCCGCCGCGATCACACGCATGCCGTCGGCCAGCACGAAGCAGCGCTGGAACTGGCGTGCGGCAATGCCGCGATGAAGGAATTCGCGCTCGGTATCGTCGGTCTGGCGACCGCGCACGACCAACTGGTTTTCCTCCGTTGTCACATCGAGATCGCTTTCGGCGAACCCGGCGACGGCGAGTGTAATGCGCAGCCTTTCGGCCTTGCCGTCGGCACCGCTCAGGCGCTCGATGTTGTAGGGAGGGTAGCTGTCACCGGACTTCGCCAGACGCTCCAGGGTCTTTTCCATGGCGTCGAAACCCAGGAGAAGCGGGCTGGAGAAAGGCGTCATTCGGCTCATGTTACACTGTCCTCTCAAGAGCGACATAAACTGGAAAAACCCAAATGGCATTTTTCCCGATGGTCTTGATATGGTCCGCCCCGCGACCAAGTTCAAGCCACCAAAAGACCCGCCCAAGGAGACCATGTCGCGGACCCACGGAAATAGCCCAGGATCATCGTGGACTCACAGGAATAATCGACATGGCGCTTGAATCGACGCGCGGATGCAAGGAGAAGCGCGCAGGCCGGAACCGTCCCCCGTCAAGCGGTTCAGCAGCTTTGCAGCCGGTTGGCGTCTTTCGGGCGCAGGACCGGCCCGGTGAGCTGATGGCCAGCCAAACAAGGAATTGAAATGCCCCAACCACGCAAGATCATCATCGACACCGATCCCGGCCAGGACGACGCCATCGCCATTCTGCTGGCGCTTGGCAGTCCTGAACTGGAGATCGCCGGCATATCGGCCGTCGCCGGCAACGTGCCGCTGAAGCTCACCGAAAAGAACGCCCGCAAGATCTGCGAACTGGCCGGCCGGCCCGAAATCAAGGTCTACGCCGGCGCCATCCGTCCGTTGGCGCGCGAACTGGTCACGGCCGAGGAGGTCCATGGCAAGACCGGCTTGAACGGACCGGATTTGCCCGAACCGACAATGAAGCTGCAGGACCAGTACGCCGTCGATTTCATCGTCGAGACGCTGATGAAGGAGGAGAGCGGCACCATCACGCTCTGCCCGCTCGGGCCGCTCACCAATGTTGCGCTGGCGCTGATCCGAGAGCCCCGGATTGCGCCGCGCATCAAGGAAATCGTGCTGATGGGCGGTGGCTTCTTCGAGGGCGGCAACGTCACGCCCACGGCCGAATTCAACATCTATGTCGATCCGCATGCCGCCGACGTCGTCTTCCGGTCCGGCATCCCGATCGTGATGATGCCGCTCGATGTCACCCACAAGGCGCTGACCACGTCCAAGCGCATCGAGGCGTTCCGCAAGCTCGGCACCAAGGTCGGCATCGCCGCCGCCGAGATGTTGGAATTCTTCGAGCGCTATGACGAAGGCAAATACGGCACGGATGGAGGGCCGCTGCACGACCCCTGCGTCATCGCCTATCTCCTGAAGCCCGACCTGTTCAAAGGCCGCCATTGCAACGTCACCGTGGAAACCGCCTCCGAACTGACCATGGGCATGACCGTGGTCGACTGGTGGGGGGTCACCTCCAGGGAAAAGAACGCCATGGTGATGCGCGACATCGACCACGATGGTTTCTTCGCGCTGCTGGTGGAGAGGCTGGGGCGGCTTAACTGACGTTTGGAAGCGCCGACAAGCGCGCGGTGTCACCGGCGCGCGTTGTCACCCATTGAGCAATCGGTAGGTGTCGACGCCGTGCTTGTGGTGTTGACGTTCAATAGGAACGAGCGAGCCAACAAGATGCGGTCGCTCGACGTCGTCGTCGATCGAAATCCGCGTGTTGTCGTCATCAAGGCGCACGTCGTAGGTGTAGTATAGATTGTGACCTACCATGGCATACGGGCTGACAGGTTTCACTCTGATGTATTCGACCACGGCCATCACGCGTTGAGTGGTGACGACCAGATTGGCCTGGAGCCCTACAATCGCAATGGATTTCATCAGCGCAAAGGCGCAAAAGAAAGCGGTGCCGACCACTGCGTCGCTGTACTCGTATTGCCAAATAAGCAAGCGATCCCGAAAGGAAACGTTTGATTTGCGCATAGTGAAGAGTTGTGCAGCAGCGTACAATTCTTCAATATGTCTCCGCAAAAATTTATGGAGAAGGCGCTTTCGCCGTTACTTTGCCTTCGAAAACGCCAGCCACACACCGCCGCCGACCATGAAGCTGCCGCTGATCCGCGACAGGAGCTTGATGCGGCTGGCCGACAGCATGCGCCCGGCGCGGCCGGCGGCGAGCGCATAGGTCGAGTCCGACATGGCGGCGAAGATCATGGCGGTCAGGCCCATGATGACGATCTGCAGTGGGTAGTTGCCGGCGGGAGAGATGAACTGCGGAAAGAAGGCGCCGAAGAAGATCAGCGTCTTTGGATTGCTCAGCGCCACGGCCAAGCCCTGCAGGAAGAAGCCGCCGCGTGGTTTGCGGGCGGTTCCGTCGGCGTTCAGCGTGCCCTTCGAGCGGAACATCTGCACGCCCATCCAGATCAGGTAGGCCGCGCCGATCAGCCTGACCCACTCGAACCAGTGGCCCATGCCCGAAATCAGCGTGTTGAGGCCGATGCCGACGATGGCGATCATGACTGCAAGGCCGGCTTGCGTGCCGACGACGTTGGCGAGGCCGGCGCGGGAGCCGTGGCGGATGCTGTTGGCGATGATCAGGGTCACCGTCGGCCCAGGCACCAGGATCATCACGATGCAGGCAAGAACATAGGCGGCGTAGAGTTCCAGCGACATGATTTTCCTCGCAATGCCGCCATCGCGGCCTAGCATGCAACAATCAATGCATGACGGCGAGGACGACGCAAGCCGGCGCGCCGGTCTGGCTCAGGCTCCGGCGGGCCAGGGCAGCGTCGTCTCATAGGCAGCCGCAGCCTTCAGCACGGCGAGGTCGCCGCGTGGCCTGCCGACCAGCTGCATGCCCATCGGCCGGCCCCTGTCGTCGAAGCCGACGGGAACATTGACCGCCGGGCAACCGCCCAGGGTGGCGAAGGCCGAAACCTGCATCCAGCGATGATAGCTGTCCATTGCCCGCCCCCCGACTTCGCGCGGCCAATGGGTGCCGACATCGAACGGAAAGACCTGCGCGGTCGGCAGCGCGATGAGGTCGAAGCGGTCGAAGATCGACAGCAGCGTGCGGTACCAGGAGGTTCGGACGACCGAGGCCGCGCGTATCTGCGGCGCCGTCAGCCGCATCGCGTTTTCCACTTCCCATACGGCTTCCGGCTTCAGCAGGCCACGCCTGGCGGGGTCGTCATAGTGTACTTTCAGAGCGCAGCCGCTGCTGGCCTGGCGCAGCGTCACGAAGGCCTGCCAGAGTGCCTCGAAATCGAAATCCGGTCGCAAGGGCTCGGTCAGGAAAGATACATCCGTGAACCGTGCGAGTGCTGCCTCGCATAAGTCGAGGATGCCGGGCTCGATCGGCAGATGGCCGCCGAGATCGCCGAGCCAGGCGATACGGCCACCGGTCGCCGCCGTCGCCAGGCCTTCGAGGAAGGAGCCTTGCTTCTCATAGGAGAGAGGCGCCTGCGGATGGTAGCCGGCCTGCACGTCGAGCAAGAGCGCCATGTCGGCGACGTTGCGGCCCATCGGCCCCTCGACGCCCATCTGCGCGTGGAAGACCTCGAAGTCGGGACCGCTGGGCACGAGCCCCTGTGACGGCCGGAAACCGTAGACATTGTTCCAGGCCGCCGGGTTGCGCAGCGAGCCGCCGAAGTCGCTGCCATCGGCGACGGGCACCATGTCCAGCGCCAGCGCCACCGCCGCTCCGCCGCTTGAGCCGCCGGCGGTCAGCGCCGGATCGAAAGCGTTCAGCGTCGGCCCGAAAACATTGTTGTAGGTGTTGGAGCCGAGCCCGAATTCGGGAACGTTGGTCTTGCCGATGATGATGGCGCCGGCGTCGCGGATGCGTTCGACGAAGAAATCGTCTTCCCGCGGCACGAAATCGGCGAAGATCGGCGAGCCGAACGAGGTCCTGAGGCCGGAGGTCGAGGCAAGGTCCTTGATGGCGATCGGGAGGCCAAAGAGCGCGCCGGTGCCATCGGTCTGGCTGATATCGGCGGCATCGGCCTCGCGCAGTATGTCGGCACGGTCGCGCAGCGAGACGATGGCGTTGACCAGCGGGTTGACCGCGTCGATGCGATCGAGGAACGCCGTCACCACCTCGCGCACTGAGAGTTTCTTCCGGCGGATCGCATCGGCAAGCTCGACAGCCGACAGGCGGCAGATGTCGCTGGCCGCGGGTACGTCATGCTTCGTGCGGGGACGCATCATTTCAACCGGCCTCTTGCAGAGCCTGGTCGACGTTCTTGGCCAGTGGGATCGCCGGCTGGGCGCCGGGCTTGAGGCAAGCCAACGAGCCGGCGGCGCCGGCACGCGCCAATGCCTGTTCGAGCGTGAGGCCCGACGACAGGCCGGCGGCGAAATAGCCGCAAAAGGTGTCGCCGGCGCCGACCGTGTCGACCGGTGTGATTTGCAAAGCGGGGACGGTCAGGAATTCGCTCGGCGTCGCCGCCATCACGCCGTCGCCGCCGAGCGTGACGACGATGATGCGTCCAGTCTTGCTGGCATAGTCGCGCATGCGCGCCGCACGATCGCGGCCTTTCAGGGCAAGGGCTTCGCCATAGAGGTCGAATTCGGTTTCGTTCGCGACCGCATAGTCGGCCTTGCCGAGGAAGGCGGCTGCCCCGCCATGGAAAGGGGCCGTGTTGAGGACAGTGATCGCGCCGGCCGCCCTTGCCTGGTCGAGGGCCGCATCGACCGTCGCGAGCGGAATTTCATGCTGCAGCAGCACGACGTCGCCCTTTGTCAGAAAAGCCTTGGAGAGGTCGCCGGGCACCACGGAAGCGTTGGCGCCGGGCACCACGGCGATGATGTTTTCGCCGTCATCGCCGACCATGATCAGCGCCGTGCCGGTCGAGGCAAAGGTCTCTCCCACGCCCGACAGGTCGACCTTGGCCTCGCGCAGCAAAGCCAGTGCCTCGGGGGCGAAATTGTCCTTGCCAACGGCGCCGACCATGCGCACCTGAGCGCCGGCACGCGCGGCGGCGAGTGCCTGGTTGGCGCCCTTGCCGCCGGGGGCCGTCGTGAAGCTGGAACCGCTCACCGTCTCACCGGGGCTCGGCAAGCGATCGACACTGGCGATAAGGTCGAGGTTGATCGAACCGACTACGATAATCAAGAAATGCCTCCTGCTGATGCGCGGAAGCTATCCTGCCAAGCCGCTCGATGCCAGACCACGCGAATGGTCCAGCGCGATTTGCCGCCTCACTCGCATCGCACGGTGACGATGCCCTGATAGTTGCCGGCGGGAAAGATACCGCTCGACTTGGTGGCGATGAGGTCGATCTGCATGGCGTGGGTGCCATTGGCGACCCTTTGCGGCACGCCCCCATTGTTGTCGACCCCCGAGCCATCGAGGCGGAAGACCGAGGCGAAGGTCACGTTGGTGCCCCCGCCGCTCGGCGCGGAAGAGAATGCGGCAGGCGCCGGCGCTGAAACCGAATAGCAGTCCAGCAAGTTGAGCAGCGAGCACAGCAGGGAACTTGCCACCACGGTGGCGCTGGCGCTTGATCCGCCTGCCTGCTTGGAGCCCAGTATGCCGATGGCCGGATTGGCGGTCATCGTGCCCGATGCCCCGACCATGATGGTGCAGGTGCCGATGATCGCGGCCTGCGCCGGAAGGCAGCAGCCGGCGAGCGCGGCCATCGCGAGCAGCGCGCGGCTATTTCTTCTTCTTTTTCTTGCCATCGCCGCTTCCGGTCCTGATGCTCCAGCCTTCGTTGGCCCATCCGGGTGACGCGGCCACGGGCGTAGGTGCGCTGGCGGCCACGCTCGCGGTCGGCCCGTCACCGCCCAGGCCCATCTTGAGGAGCTTCAGCTCCAGCTGCAGGCGCTCGACCTCAAGCTCGTAGAGGCGGCTGCAATCGACGCGCTTCGGCGTACGCCCGATCGGAATCACCACGCGGCCGTAGGTGGCGATGTCGTTGTTCGCCTGATTGTTGCCTCTGATGACGCCAAGATCGAGATAGGCACCGGTGCCCGATACGGCGGAGCGGCAGGTGGTTCCGTCGGAAGCGTGGACCTCATCCTGCCCTTGCGGCAAGGTCACGCCGGGCAGGTTGAAGCCGCTCTCATTCTGATTGAGGTTGTAGACATCCTCGGCCAGAACCGGCGAGATCCCTGCCCAGGTTGCCGCAAACGCGACTGTCAGGACTTGCGGTGCCCAAAAAACTTTCCGCATATCTGTGCCCTTATCTGCGTCTGTTGATTGGGAAAGGGGATGCTCTCGGTACAGATACGCACTTTACGCTCGGCAGCGCCGCCGAAGGGCACGACCACAAGGACAGGACGGGAAGCCTGCGAGCCCAGTTGGAAAACGCTCGGAGAGATCTTGGCATCCACTGGCTGAAAATTCTGATCGTAGACGTGGATTTCGACCTTGATCTTCTGGCCGTAGGGATTGGCGGGAAACACGCGGACCGCGAAGGCGTCGGTGAAACTGTTGACCTCACCCCGCATCGGCGACATCGACTGGGCGTTGGCGGCAATGGCCGGCAGGCCGACGGCCAGCGCCGCCGCCAGGATTCGTGCATGTTTCAAGGATCCCTCCTTCGCGACGGCTATTCGCAGCGCAGTGTTACCGTTGCCTGATAGTTTCCGGTGGCGAAGCGGTTGCTGCCGCCCTTGGTGCCAGCGAGATGGACCGAGACAAGGTCGGCGCCGGGGACAGCGAGGGCGGTGGCGGCCCCCGTTTCAGCGGTCGTGTGGGCGCCGCTGGCCGAATAGGTCGGTGTCCAGGTGGTGGCGGTGCTGTCGGCGGCGGGCACGGTGGTGAGGGTCACCGGATCGACGCTAAGTGAAACACCTCCGGTGGTGGTGAGCGTGACTGTTCCAGCCGAACCGCCGCTGTTGTGGGAGCTCAGCGACTGAAGGTCGGCGCTCACCGTCATGGTGCCGTTGGTGCCGACGACAAGCGTACAGGTCGCGGTGACCGTGCCATTGAAGATGACATTCTGCGTTGTGGCCATCGCCGCGTGGTCCAGGCACGTGACCAGCAAGGCTGCACCAAACACGGTGCGGAACAACTTCATCGAGATTCTCCTATTAAGTCGGATCGCCCGAATTAATATGGGTCATCATCGCTTTATCGTGGTTAATTTAGCGTAAACTTAAATAAGATATCGAAATAACGCTCGTGAAGAAACCGGCGGTTGTCCACGGTTGTATCCAGAAGTTCCAAAATCAAGCGCAATAATACTGCGTATTTCCAAATACTCATATATTTTCTGTGGCAGAAAGCAAAAATCGACATTTCACGACGAAATCTGCCCTGCCTCCCAGCCGAGGATGGCGCGCTTGCGGGTCAGGCCCCAGTGATAGCCGGTGAGATCGCCTGATTTGCCGATGGCGCGGTGGCAAGGCACCACGAAGGAGAGCGGGTTGGCGCCGTTGGCGGCGCCGACCGCGCGGCTGGCGCTCGGCGCACCGATGCTGGCCGCGATCGAGGAATAGGTACGGGCCTTGCCCATCGGAATCTGGAGCAGCGCCTCCCAGACGCGGACCTGGAAGTCGGTCCCGATCATGACGACATGAAGCGGCTGATCGGCGCGCCACAGCGTCGGCTCAAAGATGCGCGCGGCATAGGGCCCCGTCGCTTCCCTGTCCTCGATATAGAGCGCGTTCGGCCAGCGGCCTGACATATCGGCAAAAGCGGTGCGTTCCTCGCCTGCGTCGCAGAAGGCGAGGCCGGCAAGCCCGCGGTCGGTGGCCATGATCAGAGCAGTGCCGAACGGGGAGGTGTGATAGCCGTAGCGGATGGTGAGGCCGGCGCCGCGCGTCTTGTAGTCGCCCGGTGACATCGCCTCATGGGTGACGAACAGGTCGTGCAGCCGGCCGGGGCCGGACATGCCCAGTTCGAAGGAGGTTTCGAGCAGAGGCATGCCGGAATCAAGCAGCCTGCGCGCATGATCCAGCGTCACCGCCTGCAGGAAAGCCTTGGGCGACAGGCCGGCCCAGCGGGTGAAGAGTTTTTGCAAGCCGGTCGGCGTCTCGCCGACCTCCTCGGCCAGTTCTTCCAGCGATGGCTGGTCGCGATAGTCGAGACTGATCTTTTCGATGGCGCGGCGTACGATTTCGTAGTCGCTGCCCTCAGGCGTGATGTCCTTCTTGAGGACTGCCGTGTGTGTGCTCATGGACTGTCTCCTTGGGCTGGAATATCGCCCCTCGGGGCGCCGATCGCCACCCGAAACCTGCCTTCTTGCAGCACTTGCCCAGATAGACTCGGGATTCGAGCCAGGGAGCCGCTGATGGCTGGCGAAAAAGTCCATCTGACAGGGGCAAAAGAGACCTTGCTCATGACACTCTACGGCAAGGCTTTCCCGGAAATTTCCTGGAATTGCTTTTAGCGCGCCTTGGCGGTCGCCAGCGCGCGCGAGAAGGCGGTGGCGAAGCTCTCGCGCGAATCGGGGTCGAGGAAGCCGCCGATCGGCACGTTCTGGCCTTGTGCTTCCACGGTCATTTTGGTGATGCCGATCTCGGCGTGCCGGGCGATCGAAAACCGTACCCAGAACGGATTGAAGCGATGCGCTTCCGACTTTCCCGAGGGGCCCGTCTTGCGAATGTCGAGGCTGGTGCGCGAGACCGACACTTCCTCGCGGGCGCGTGCAGCCCGGTAATTGACGCGGAAGGCGATGTAGACGGCCACCACGTCGAGGCCGAAGAAGCCGAACACCGGCCAGGCACCGCGCGACAGGAAAAACGCACCCGTCACCAGCCAGCCGAGCATCAGTGCGCCCATCAGGATCAGGAAGCCCGTCCTGCCCAGCGACCGGTGCGGGGTCAGCAATGCATGAAAGAAGGGCTCGTCAGCCTGAAACGAGGCGTTTGTGTCACTCATGACACACTATTATAGGAGGGAAATGGCGCGTCCCAAGTCCAATGAGTCTTCCATGCCCGAAAAAGAGCTGCCGGCCGGACGCCGTGATGGCTCCAATGCCAAGCCGCGCCCTCGGCCGGCGCGGCGCTCGTCCCGCTACAGCCCGGCTGAAGTGCATGAGATTTTCCGGCGTTTTTCGGTGCAGCGGCCGGAGCCGAGGGGCGAACTCGAACACGTCAATGCCTTCACACTGCTGGTGGCGGTGGTGCTTTCGGCGCAAGCGACCGATGCCGGTGTCAACAAGGCAACGCGGGCTCTGTTCAAGGTTGCGGACACGCCGCAAAAGATGCTGGCGCTCGGTGAAACCAAGGTCGGCGACCATATCAGGACCATCGGTCTCTGGCGCAACAAGGCCAAG
Organism: Mesorhizobium sp. BR-1-1-10; assembly: GCF_020165595.1. NCBI lineage: Bacteria > Pseudomonadati > Pseudomonadota > Alphaproteobacteria > Hyphomicrobiales > Phyllobacteriaceae > Mesorhizobium > Mesorhizobium sp. BR-1-1-10. The sequence continues at coordinate 119,981 of NZ_JAIUIL010000008.1, forward strand.
AACGTCATCGCCCTATCGCAGGCGCTGATCCGCGACCATGGCGGCGAGGTGCCGGATGACCGCGATGAACTGGTCAAGTTGCCCGGTGTCGGGCGCAAGACCGCCAATGTCGTGCTCAACATGGCCTTCGGCCAGCATACGATGGCGGTCGACACGCATATCTTGCGCATCGGCAACCGGCTTGGCCTGGCGCCCGGCAAGACGCCGGAACAGGTAGAGCAGGGGTTATTGAAGATCATCCCGGACGAATATATGCGCCATGCGCATCACTGGCTGATCCTGCACGGACGCTATGTCTGCAAGGCGCGCAAGCCGGATTGCCCGGCCTGCGTCATCGCCGATATTTGCAAGGCAGAGGTGAAGACGACCAGCATTCCGGCGCCCCTGGTGCCGATCGCCCCGCTTGAAACTGTCGCCGCCGAAGATCAGGCGCCGTAGCCGCGCGCCATCGCCGCCGCGAACACCGGGATCAGGCTCGGCCGGATTATCAGAAGAACGACTATCTGGGCTGGATCGGCCGCGCCAAGCGTCCGGACACCAGGCGAAAGCGGCTCGACCAGATGCTGGATGAATTGCAGTGTGGCGGTGTCTACATGAATATGGTTTGGCACGGCTGAAGTTCTGCTTCGATTACTTAGACCTTCCCTGGATGATGGCGCGTATCGCCCTGGCCCTTGCACCGCACCAGCGATTTGCTAAGCGCTGAGGATCAGCGAGGCATATCGTCATGAAAAATCCGCACGGTGTTCCGGTCATCGAGACCGAGCGAACCATTCTAAGGGCGCACCAACTGGAGGATTTCCACGCCTATACCGCCATGTGGGCCGACCCCGTCGTCACCCGCTTCATCGGCGGCAAGCCGCGCACGCGTGAGGAAAGCTGGATGCGCTTCCTGCGCCATGCCGGCCTGTGGTCGCTGCTTGGCTACGGCTTCTGGGCCATCGAGGAGAAAGCGACCGGCCGTTTCATCGGTGAGGCCGGGTTCCACGATCTGAAGCGCGACATGGAGCCGTCGATCGAAGGCATCCCCGAGGCGGGGTGGGCGCTCGCACCGGCCGCGCACGGCGCCGGCCTTGCCACGGAGATCGTCAGCCGCGTGCATGGCTGGGGCGACGAGACGTTCGGACGTGCCAGAACCGTCTGCATCATCGATCCCGAAAATACGGCTTCGCTGAACGTCGCCAGGAAGTGCGGCTATATCGAGCTGACGCAGACCCTCTACCATGATGCGCCGACCATGCTGCTGGAGCGGCTGCCCTGAGGGGTGTCAGGCGAGGCGAGGGCGCCGACAATCACCCGGCCAGGCGCTACAAACGCGCAATCCGGACGGAAAACCGCTGCACACCTTGACCTGCCGCAACCGGCCTTGGGCGCGCATTTCCTTACAGGGGCGGCGAGCGGAAGTTGGAGGCCTTTCCGACGCCATAACCGCTGAGCTAGGGCTAAGCCTCCGTCGCGAGGCTCGCCTGCTCCAGCATGGAGGCATCCTCGCCGAAGGCGCGAGTGGCGCGGGCCGCCGCCTCGAGCAGCGGGCGCTTCATGCGCTCAAGGAACGCAGCGTCGACGCGCGTGCTTGGACCAGCCAGCGTCAAGGCGCCAAGCAGCGCGTGTCCCGGCCCGAAAACCGGCGCCGAGACGCCTGCCGTTTCGGGGTCGCGGTCACCCACAGCGAGACAATTGCACGTTTTGCGAATGGTTTCGTAGGGTTCGCCCTGCTGTCCCGAAAAGGCCGCCAGCACGCGCCCGCCCGAGCCGGCCAGCAGAGGCAATACGTCGCCTTCGCGTATCGTGTAGCGGATCGGACGCTTGGATTCGACCCGGTAAAGACAGGTGCGCACGTCTCCCGAGCGGACGTAGAAGGCAACACTCTCCCAACTTCGTTCGGAGAGATCGCGCATGATCGGCAACAGGATGTCCACCGCCACCACCGAACGCTGGTAAAGCGCGCCCAGCCGAAAGGCGGCGGGTCCGACGCGATAGCGCCCATCGTCCAGGCGCTCGAGCAGTTGCCCGCGCAACAGCGAATTGGCGAGCCGCAGGATCGTGCTTTTGTAAAGACCGGTGCGCATCGCGATTTCAGCAAGACTTAGCGAGCAGTCGGCCGTGCTGAAGGCATCGAGGATGGCGATCGCCCGGTCGAGTGCCGCAACACCTTCGACGGAGGTGCGCCGGATTTCCCCATCAGCCGAGTTGCCTGGTAAGTCCATTGCGGTTCCCAATTCGGTGAAGCCCGAGCGGAACCACTCTGTCGCGCCACCGGACCGTTCTGTCCAGTAGAATGTCGTTCCTGTTGACGGAACAAGGTAAAATCTGCTTGAACTTGATCACGGGTCTGTGAACAGGCGCGTTTTGGCAGGCACCGGAGGAGGTGTCGTGATCTGGAGGAATCCCATGCTGAACAGACGCAGATTTTTGATGAGTACGGCGGCGGCTGGCGCGGCCGGGCTGGTGGCATCGCATTTCTCACCCGCCTTCGCCGAAGGTGCGCCTCAAGTCCAGATCTTCGTGCCGGCGGCACCTGGCGGCGGCTGGGACCAGACGGCGCGCACGATGGATCAGGTGCTGCGCGGCGAGAAGCTCATCTCCGGCTCGCAGATCACCAATGTCGGTGGTGCCGGCGGCACGGTAGGGCTGCCGCAGTTCATCAATCAGTGGAGCGGCAAAGGCAATGCGCTCATGGTCGCGGGCATGGTCATGGTGGGCGCCATCATCGCCAACAAGGCGGCCAACAACCTGACCCAAGTCACGCCCATCGCCCGTCTCACCGGGGAATTCGAGGCGCTGGTGGTGCCGGCGGACTCGCCGTTCAAGACGGCCGCCGATTTCGTCGCGGCACTCAAGGCCGATCCGACGAAGGTTCCTGTCGCGGGCGGCTCGGCCGGTGGGTCCGACCACATCCTGTTCGGCCTGATCGCCAAAACGGTCGGCGTTCCGGCTCCCAGCCTCTCCTATGTACCGTTCGCGGGCGGCGGCGAAGCTCTGTCGGCATTGCTCGGCAACCAGGTGGCGGCCGGCATTTCCGGCTTCGGCGAGTTCTCCGAGCAAGTCAAGGCGGGCGCGCTCAGGCTGCTCGCCATTTCGGCCGACAAGCGCCAGGACGGCATCGACGCGCCGACGCTCAAGGAAGCCGGTATCGATGTGGAACTGTTCAACTGGCGCGGCGTCTTCGCGCCGCCCGGCATTTCCGACGCCGACAAGGCGGCCATGATCACGCTGGTCGAAGCCATGGCCAAGAGCGATGCATGGGCGACCGAATGCAAGAACCGCAACTGGACGTCCATCCTGCTCACCGGCGACGACTATGCGAAATTCGTCACTGAGGATTCGGCTCGCATCGAGGCCATCCTCAAGGATCTCGGTCTCGCCTGATTTCCCCAAGGGGGCGGCTTGTGCCGCCTCCTCCTTTTCTCGACGCATCGATCGCATGCGGCCATGCAGCGTGAAGGTACGACGAAGCCGGCTGCTGGAGGCGGCTGTTTTGGCCACCAGATCGTAGCCATCCATAGCGGGGAGGACATTCATGAGCACCACCGACCAGCAGGCAGTGCCGCCGCGACTCGCCGTACCGGAATTGTTGATCGGCGTCGGCCTCCTGGCCTGCGCCGGGGCCGTGGCCTGGCAGACGCTGGCGATCCCGGTCTCGCCGCTCTATTCCAAGGTTGGTCCGACCGTCTTTCCCTATCTGACCATGGTCGGCCTGGTTGTGCTTTCCCTGCTGCTCATCCTCGCCGCGCTTCGCGGCGGCTGGCAGCCGGAGGAGGAAAAGGAAACGCCGACCGACTGGAAGGCGATGGGCTTCGTCGTCATCGGTCTGCTGGCCAATCTTGTGCTCATCCAGCCGCTCGGTTTCACCGCCGCGTCGGTCATCATGTTCGTTCTCGTCTGCTACGGCTTCGGCAGCAGGCATACGCTGCGCGATGTGCTCACCGGCCTGGTGCTGGCGCTGGCTGCTTATTTCGGCTTTGCCAAGGCGCTCGGCGTCAACATCGGCGCTGGTGTCGTCGAGAACCAGCTGAACATGGTGATCGACGCGTTCACCAGCACGCTGGGAGGCTGACGCCATGGATACGCTCGGCCATCTCGCACACGGTTTCGCGGTCGCTTTCAGCCCGACCAATCTTTTGTGGTGCCTGCTCGGGACGACGCTTGGCACCGCCATCGGCGTGCTGCCTGGCCTTGGGCCAGCACTGACCATCGCGCTGCTCCTGCCGATCACCTATCAGGTGGCGCCGGAGGCGTCCTTCATCCTGTTCGCCGGTATCTATTACGGCGCCATGTATGGCGGCTCGACGACGTCGATCCTTCTCAACACGCCCGGCGAGAGCGCAACCATCGTGACGGCGCTGGAAGGCAACAAGATGGCCCGCTCCGGCCGCGGCGGCGCAGCACTCGCCACCTCGGCGATCGGCTCGTTCGTCGCCGGCACACTCGGCACGCTCGGCGTCGCCTTCCTGGCCCCGGTCGTGGTCAAGTTCGCGCTGGCCTTCGGCCCGGCGGAGTATTTCTCGCTGATGGTGCTGGCATTCATCACGGTTTCGGCGGTGCTTGGGTCGTCGTCGGTGCGGGGCCTGACCAGTCTGTTTGCCGGCTTTGTAATCGGGATGATCGGCGTCGATCTGCAGACGGGCCAGCCGCGCTTCACCTTCGGCATGACGGAATTGCTCGATGGCGTCGACGTCATCATCGCCGCCGTCGGCCTGTTCGCGGTTGGCGAGACGCTCTACATGGCCTCGCGCCGCTATGCCGGCAAGGACGAGATCGTGCCGCTAAAAGGCTCGCTCTACATGACGGCGGCCGAATGGGGCCGCTCGTGGAAGGCCTGGCTGCGGGGAGCGGCGATCGGCTTCCCAATCGGCGCCATGCCGGCCGGCGGCGCCGAGATCCCGACCTTCCTGTCCTATGCCATCGAAAAGAAACTGTCGAAGCACAAGCAGGAGTTCGGTACGGTCGGCGCCATCGAAGGCGTTGCAGGGCCGGAAGCCGCCAACAACGCGTCCGCCGCCGGCGTGCTGGTGCCGATGCTGACGCTTGGGCTGCCGACCTCGGCGACGGCGGCGATCATGCTCTCGGCCTTCCAGAGCTACGGCATCAATCCGGGGCCGTTGCTCCTGACGACACAAGCCGACCTTGTCTGGGGCCTGATCGCCAGCCTGTTCATCGCCAATGTCATCCTGGTCATCCTCAACCTGCCGCTGATCGGCCTGTGGGTGCGGCTGCTGAAAATTCCCGCGCCGCAGCTTTATGCCGGGATCCTGGTATTCGCCACTGTCGGCACCTATGGCATCTCGCAGTCGCCGATCGATCTCGTCATCCTTTATCTCCTGGGCGCCGCGGGCTTCCTGATGCGGCGGTTCGATTTCCCGACCGCGCCCGTCATTATCGGCATGATCCTGGGGCCGCTCGCCGAAACCCAGTTCCGCCGGGCGATGACCATCTCCAACGGCGACTGGTCGGTGTTCTACAAGCATCCGCTGTCGCTGACCCTGCTGACGCTCGCCTTCATAGGCCTGGTCGGGCCGCATATCTGGGCCTTCATCGAGCACCGGCGGCGGCGCGGTCCCGAACATGTGCCGGGCGATGCCTGAGCGATCTGAAAAGATATGACAGACCTGCTTTCCGGTATCCGCGTCCTCGACCTGACCAATGTGCTCGCCGGGCCTTACTGTGCCTATCAGCTGGCCTTGCTGGGAGCTGACGTGATCAAGGTCGAGGGGCCGCAAGGCGGCGACTTGGCGCGCCAGCTTGGCGGCTCTCCAAAGCTCAACAGTGCCGGCATGGGCGCATCCTTCCTGGCCCAGAACGCCGGCAAACGATCGGTCATGCTCGACCTCAAGAAAGAGACGGATCGCGAGCGCTTCCTCGACCTGGTCGCCAGCGCCGATGCGCTGGTGGAGAATTTTCGACCCGGCGTGATGACACGCCTCGGGCTTGGCTACCAAATGCTGAGGGCGGTCCGCCCGGGCCTCGTCTATTGCGCGATATCGGGTTTCGGGCAGAGCGGGCCGATGCGCGACAATCCGGCCTATGACCAGATCATCCAGGGTCTTTCCGGGATCATGAGCATAACCGGCACGCCGGAAACCGCGCCGCTGCGCGTTGGCTATCCCGTCGCCGACACGCTGGGAGGCTTGGTCGGCGCGTTCTCCATCGCCGCGGCACTGGTCAGGCAGAAGACATCGGGCGAGGGTGCGTTCCTCGACGTGTCGATGCTCGAATGCACGCTTTCCGCGCTTGGCTGGCCTGTTTCCAATTACCTGACGGCAGGGGTCGATCCCAAGCCGATGGGCAATGAGAACATGACGGCGGCTCCCTCCGGCGCCTTCCGCACCGGCGATGGGCTCATCAACATCGCCGCCAACAAGCAGGAGCAGTTCGTGACGCTGTGCCGGCTGATCGGACGGCCGGAACTGGCGTCGGACCCGCGCTTTGCCGAGCGTGAGACCCGCAAGCAGAACCGCGCCGCGCTCAAGGTCGAGATCGAGGATGCTCTGGCAAGCGATCCGGCGGCAATTTGGGAAGAGACGCTCAACCGAGCCGGCGTGCCGGCGGGCCGGGTACTGACGATCCCGCAAGTGCTGACCGAACCACAAGTGCTCGAACGCCAGGTGACGGCTCGTTTCGAGGATGTGGCTGGCATGGATGGGCCGCTGACCGTCCTGCGCGGCGGGTTCATGGTAGACGGTACGGCACCGTTGCCGACGCGGCCGCCGCCTGTGCTGGGCGAGCACATGGACGAGGTGTTCGCCGGCCTGCCGCCGCGCGCCAAGGCAAAGGCCCTGACATGAGCGGCGTGGAGAAGAAAACAGGCCGCGCGCGCGGCGAGGAATGGTGGCAGACCGGCATCATCGAGATGAGCCCCGGTGTGATCCGGCTGCGCGGCTACGAGATCCAGGACCTGATCGGCCGCGTCAGCTTCCCGGCTGTCATCTGGCTGATGCTGCGTGGCGAATTGCCCAGCGAAGACGAGGCGGCACTGCTCGGCATTGCCTTGGGGGCGGCCGTCGACCACGGGCCGCAGGCGCCGTCGATCGCCATCGCCCGCATGGCGGCCACCTGTGGCGTCGGCATCAACAGCGCCATGGCCTCGGCCATCAACGTGCTGGGCGACGTGCATGGTGGCGCCGGCGAGCAGGCGCTTTCCTTCTATGGCGATATTGCCGTGGCGCTTGATGGCGGCATGGGCCTCAACGAAGCGGTTTCGACACGTCTCGACCGGTTCTTCGGGCAGGAGAAGGGCTATGTGCCGGGGCTTGGCCATCGCTTCCATCCTGTCGATCCGCGCGCGCCGCGCCTGCTGGAACTGGTCAGAGATTTTGCCGCGCGTGGCGTGGTCAACGGCCGCTTTGCCGACATTGCCGAGGCGATCGAGGCCGACGTCGCGCGGCGCAAGGGCAAAAAAATCCCGCTCAACATCGATGGCGCCACCGCCGTCATCTATGGCGAGCTCGGCTTTCCGCCGCCGCTGACGCGCGGACTCTTCGTGCTGTCGCGTTCCGTCGGCATCCTGGCGCATGCCTGGGAGCAATCTCAGCAGTCCGAGCGCAACAAGGGGCCGCTGCCGCGCGAATGGCTGTGGGCCTATAGCGGCCCGCCGGCACGGCCGCTTCCTGAAGATGAGGGCGCGGACAATTGAGGCTTATGCCTGCTCGAGCGGCGCGGGTCCGGGAAACTTCAAGGTGTTCACCAGCGTCGAGAGATCGGGCTCGTCGATGAGCATCGCGGCGTCGGCCGGCGCCAGCCAGGCCCGCTGCCGCCGCTTGGCTTCCTGCCAATCGGCAAGCTCTTCCGTCACTTCCAGCAGAAACACGACGACGTCGACGCGGACAAAGCGGTTGGCCAAACGTTTCCAGTAGGAATAGGTGCCCGCCGGCTGCTTCAGCGTCTTGCCGAGCACGCCGGCTTCCTCCAGTGCCTCGATGGTGGCTGCCTTGCGCCCGCTCTTGCCTTTCATCGGCCATCCCTTGGGCACGATGAAGCGTCTCGTGGTTCTCGATGTGACCAGCATCACCTCGATGCCGCCATGCGCATTCAGCCGGAAGGGGATCGCCGCCACCTGGCGGATCCTTTCGCCTTTCTTGGCTTGGCGTACGGTCTTTTTCTTGGTGGCTGCCATCTCGATAATCCAGTCGCTGCAATGCCCCTTAGCGTGCTGCGACGCCTTTGCAAAATCCAAACTGCCGCAGGGGCACCTGAAGTGCCCTATCATGTAAGTCGGCTAAATAAAAGAAGCTGCCGTTCGTCAGCGGCAGGTGCTCACGGCGGTGTTGCCGATTATCTGCGTCTGGCAGCTCGGCCTAACCTGCGGCACGACCGGCGGCGGTTGCTGGACGATGATGCGATCCTGGGCACGATACTGCTGTTGCTGCTGCTGAAACTGCTGCCGCTGAACCCGGTTTTGCAACGCCTGCAGATCGTTCTGCTGGATGACTGTGTTGTTTCTGACCGTGGGATTGAGCACCTGCGCGGAAGCGGGCATCGCAAAGCCGGCGCAAACCGCTCCAGCCAGCACCACCAAGGTTGATATCATCGATGAACGACGCGCACACATCCATCTATTCCTGCAAAAAAATCTCATCACACCAGATATATAGGGCTTTTGCCCGACGATGCCATGCGAGAATGCCGATCACCCTCACACCAACCGCGCCCGCTCAAGGGCTGCCACCCGCGCTGGCTGCGTGTTTCCGGCAAGGAAGAAGGGTCGGTTGCAGGCTTCAACTTTTTTCCACCAAGGAGTGGGAGATCGAAGGCCGCTTCGGCGCGGCGGAGAATCTGCTGGCACCCCCCGCATTGCACTTGACGGAGGCGATCGATTCGCCGCTCTATCGGGTCGGCGCCGGCCTCGAGCTGAATTGCGTCGATGGCGTCGGCATGTCCGTCAGGTATAATGGCGCCTTCGGGGAAACGGTCAAACAGAATGCAGTCAGCGCGTCTCTCAAGGTCAGTTTCTAGGCTGGCTCGAGGCGGAGCCGGGCGGGAGAGATCTTGATGAGGAAATACGCGTATTTCGCAGCAGTGCTGGGTGCTGCCTGCATCGCAGGCCTGCCGGCCATGGCGGCGCAAACCAAGGGCGACAAGGTGGCGGCAACGCCGCCCGCCGCAGCTGACGTGCCGCAACTGCCGGGTGGTGCTTCGGCCTTGTCCGAAACCCATGGCGACTGGACGGTCAATTGCCAGATATCGGGCACGAACAAGGTCTGCAGCCTGTCGCACCAGCAGTTCAACAAGCAAAGCAACCAACGGCTTTTGGCGATCGAGCTGTCGAGCAAAACCGGCGAGGATGCGACCGGAACGCTTGCCCTGCCTTTCGGTCTGGCGCTTGCCAAGGGTGTCGCGCTGACCATCGACGATCAGAAGCTCGACGGCAGCCTGCCGTTCAGCACCTGCCAGGTGGTCGGCTGCCTGGTGCCGGTGGCGTTCGATGCCAATGTCACGTCGCTGCTCAAGAACGGCACCACGCTCAAGATCGATGCGTTCGCGGCCGATACGGGGCAAGTCGTAAGCTTTTCCATCCCGCTCAATGGCTTCGGCGGTGCGCTTGCCCGCACGGCGGAGCTTTTGGCCAACTGACGGCTTGGCTCACCGCAAGCGACAGGATGTTGGCGGCAAACGCTTCCGCCGGCACTTGTCAGACGACGATGATTTTCAACCGCTCGGCGACGAGCGCGGCAAGCCGTGCCGCTACCTCGTCCTTGGTCATTTCAGGCCATTCCTCGACGCCGGCCTTCGACACGATCCGCACCCGGTTGCGATCACCCCCCATCACGCCTGAAGGACCGATGCCGCTTTGGTGCGACACATCGTTGGCGACGATGAGATCGGCCCCTTTCTTCGTGAGCTTGGCCTCGGCGTTGCGCAAGAGATCCTGCGTCTCGGCGGCAAAGCCGACGACCAGGCCTGGTCGCTGCTTGTGATGGCCGACACCCGCCAGGATGTCGGGGTTTTCGACCATGCGCAGCACCGGCGGGCCTTCGCCCGCGACCTTCTTGATCTTCTCACCGGCTGAATTCTCGGTGCGCCAGTCGGCAACGGCGGCGACGAACACCGCGGCGTCGGCGGGCAGAAGCTGTTCCACCGCATCGCGCATCTCCTGCGCCCGTTCGACATGGAGGGTCTTCACTCCGGCCGGATCGGCGATGGTGACGGGACCGGAGACGAGGCGCACATCGGCGCCGAGCCTTGCCAATGCCGCGGCGATGGCGTGGCCCTGCTTGCCGGACGAGCGGTTCGCGATATAGCGCACCGGGTCGATCGGCTCGTGCGTCGGGCCTGACGTGACGATGATCTTGCGCCCCGCCAGTGGCCTGGGGCCGGCATCGAGCAGCGCCTCGACCGCGGCGACGATCTCAAGCGGTTCGGCCATGCGGCCTTCGCCGGCCTCATTGCTCTCAGCCATCTCACCCTTGGCAGGGCCGACGAAGGTGATGCCGTCCTTGCCCAAGCTCGCGCGGTTGCGGCGGGTGGCGGGATGCGACCACATCCTGGGGTTCATCGCCGGGGCCATCAGCACCGGCTTGTCGGTGGCGATGAGCACGGTCGAGGCCAGATCGCTGGCATGGCCATTGGCGAGCTTGGCCATCAGGTCGGCAGTGGCGGGCGCCACCACCAGGAGGTCCGCCTCGCGCGACAGCCTGATGTGGCCGACATCGTGCTCATCATTGCGGTCGAACAGGTCAGTGAAGACATGGTCGGCGGAGAGCGCGCCGACCGACAGCGTGGTGACGAACTCCTGCGCCGCCGATGTCATGACGACGCGCACCGCCGCGCCGCGCTCGCGCAGCCGGCGAATGAGATCGAGCGCCTTGTAAGCGGCGATGCCGCCGCCGATGATAAGCAGGATGCGCCTGTTGGAAAGCGTGCCTCGCGGCAAGCTCTTGCCTGCTAATGCTGACGCCGGGGTCGGGGTGCCTTGCGAGGTGGCCAGTTCGTGCAGCGCTTTCTCGATCTGGTCGAGACGGCCAACAGGGCCGACCTGGCTGTCGACGGCGGCCCGGATCATCACCCGCGCCTGTTCTTCCATGGAGCGATCGTTTTCCGCGGCCAGCCGGCGCAGCAACTCCTTGACCTCATCGTCCAGGTTGCGGATCGTGATGCTGGCCATGTGATTGCACTCTACTCATCCCGCTTGATGGCGATGATAGCAATGCAATCAAATTGCCGCAAGCAGCTGGCTTGCCGCGAATACGGGCCTAATGAAGCTGCCAGGCAATGTAGACCAGCGTCAGCGCGATCACCCATAATGCGACACGGCCGGAACGGCTGTAGCGCGCTTCGGCCTTGCCTATGGCGCGGGCGGTCGCCTCATCGAAGCGCAGGCCGTGCTCGGCCATCAGGTCGATCTCTCGCGACAGCCGTTCCATACGGGCCGCGAGTTCCGGCGCCTGGCGGATCAGCGCCAGCATCGCCTTGCCGCCGTCGCGCGCGTCGGCCAGCAAGCCGCGTGGCCCGAGGTTCCCGGCTATCCAGCCGCCGACCACCGGTTCGGCGGTCTTCCACATGTTGAAAGCCGGATCGAGCGTGCGCGCCACGCCCTCGACAACCACCATGGTCTTCTGCAGCAGGATCAATTCCGGCCGTGTCGCCATGTCGAAGAGTTCGGTCACCTCGAACAGCAGCGTCAGAAGCTTGGCCATCGAAATGGTTTCGGCGGGTTGGCCATGGATCGGCTCGCCGATGGCGCGGATCGCCTGCGCGAAGGCAGAGACATTGTGCTGGCGCGGCACATAGCCGGCCTCGAAATGCACCTCGGCGACGCGCAGATAGTCGCGTGTGATGAAGCCGTAGAGGATTTCTGCGAGGAAGCGGCGCTCCTTCTTGCCAAGGCGTCCGGCAATGCCGAGATCGACGGCAACGATGGTGCCGTTCGCCTCGACGAACAGATTGCCCGGATGCATGTCGGCGTGGAAGAAGCCGTCGCGCAGCGTATGGCGCAGGAAGGACTGGATGAGGTTGGTGGCGATTGCCTTCAGGTCATGGCCGGCGCTTTGCAGGCCGGCGATGTCGTTCATCTTGACGCCGTCGACCCATTCCATGGTCAGCACGTCGCGGCCGGTGCGTTCCCAGTCCACCGAAGGGACGCGAAAGCCAGGGTCTTCCCTGGTGCTTTGGCCAAGTTCCGAGAGCGCGGCCGCCTCGAGGCGCAGGTCCATCTCGATCCTGGTGGTCTGCGCCAGCGTCTCGGTCACCTCGACCGGCCTCAATCGGCGCGACGACGGTATGTATTTCTCCTGCAAGCGGGCGGCGAGGAAATAGCTTTCGAGGTCCTGGAAGAAGCGGCGGCGCACGCCCGGCCGGATGACCTTGACCGCTACCTTCCTGGCGACGCCACCATCGACGGTTTCAGCGGCATGGACCTGAGCGATGGAAGCCGCGGCGACCGGGTCGCCGAACTGCTTGTAAAGATCGCCGAGTTTGCGCCCGAGCGAGGCTTCGATGGCGGCCACCGCTTCCGCCGTCGGGAAGGTGTGCATCTTGTCCTGCAGCATGGCGAGATCGAGCGCCATGTCGTTGCCGACGACATCGGGCCGCGTTGCCAGGAACTGACCAAGCTTGACGTAGGATGGGCCGAGCCGGACCACCGCCTTGGCCAGCCGATCGCTGCGCTCATAGGCGAGCGCGCGGCGGCGGGTGAACAGCCGCGCCAGCCGCCAGCCGAATTTCGGCAGGCCGGATAGTTCCTCGCCGGGCAAGGCGGCAACGACGCCCTCGCGCACCAGCACCCAACCGGCCCGTACGAGCCGGAACGCCGCGCTGACGGTGCTCATGGCCGCGTCCGCCCTACCGGTTCATCGAACTGGCGCAAGGCTCGTCGCGTGAGGAAGATCGGCGACGGCTTCAAAGCTTCCAGCCCGAATGCAGGGCCGCTATGCCGCCGGAATAGTTGCGGAAGGAGACGCGGTCGAAGCCGGCCCGAGAAATCATCGCCGCGAAGTTTTGCTGATTGGGGAATTTTGCGATCGATTCGACCAGATAGGAATAGGGCTCGCCGTCCCCGGTGACCAACTTGCCGATCCTGGGGATGGCATTGAACGACCAGGCTTCGTAGACCTTGTCGAGCAGCGGCATCTCGACCTCGGAGAACTCCAGGCACAGGATACGGCCGCCGGGCTTCAGCACGCGGAACGCCTCGCCCAGGGCCACGTCGATATGCGGGACATTGCGAATGCCGAACGCGATGGTGTAGGCGTCGAAGCTGGCGTCAGGGAAGGGCAGTTCCTCGGCATTGGCCTCGACGAAATCTGTGTTGCCGGACAACCCCTTCTTTTCAGCCCTGTCGCGCCCGACGGCAAGCATCGAGCCGTTGATGTCGAGCACGGTGGCATGGGCATGGCCATGGCTGGCATCGACGATGCGAAAGGCGATGTCGCCGGTACCACCGGCAACATCGAGCACGCGCCAGCCCGCGCGCTTGGGCGGATTGAGCCAGGCGACCATGGCATCCTTCCACAGCCGGTGCAGGCCAGCAGACATCAAATCGTTCATCAGGTCGTAGCGGTTGGCGACCTTGTGGAAAACATCGTTGACCAGGGATTGCTTCTCGCCTTCCCCTACACGCTTGAAACCATAGGAGGTTTCCATGCCGCCGGCGGCCGTGGCTCTCTCAACTGACATTTTTTTGATCCGTCATAAAACCGGCGGGACCATAGCCGATCGATGATGCGGGCGCTATTGTTTAAGGCGCGGTGTTCAGCCGCGCTTCCAGGTGGTGGGTTTCAAGACCTGGACTGACCGACGGGATGTTTGAATGCCTCTGAAAGCGGAACTGCACTGCCACATCGAAGGGGCAGCGGCGCCCGATCTCGTCATCCGCCAGGCGCAGAAATACGGCAAGGACACCTCGCCTTATATCCAGAACGGTTGTTTCGCCTGGCACGATTTCACCTCCTTTCTCGCGGCCTATGACTTCTCCGCCGACCTGTTCCGGACCGAGGAGGATTATGCGCGGCTGGCCGACCACTATCTGACCAGCCTGGCCCGCGATGGCGCCATCTACTCCGAGGTGTTCACCTCGCCCGACCACGCGACGAAAGCCGGGCTGTCACCCAAGGCCTACACCGATGCGCTCGGCGAAGGCATGCTGCGCGCCAAGGCAAAGACCGGCATCGAGGGCCGCATGATCGTCACCGGCGTGCGCCATGTCGGTGTCGAGTCGATCGAGCGCGCGGCACGCTTCGCGGCGCGTTGCGGCCATCCGCTGGTTACCGGGTTCGGCGTCGCCGGCGATGAGCGCATGGGCGAGATGGAGGACTATGTCAGGGCTTTCGAGATCGCGCGCGAGGCCGGGCTCGGCATCACCGTCCATGCCGGCGAACTGACGGGCTGGGAAACCGTCCAGGCGGCACTCGACCATATCCGCCCGTCGCGCATCGGCCATGGCGTGCGCGCCATCGAAAACCCCGACCTTGTCCGGCGCATCGCCGACGAGGGTGTCGTGCTGGAATGCTGCCCCGGCTCCAATATCGCGCTCAAGGTGTTCGACAGTTTCGCCGACCATCCCTTTCCCGCCCTGCAGGCAGCCGGCTGCAAGGTGACGCTCAACTCCGACGACCCGCCCTATTTCTGGACCTCGCTGAAGCACGAATACGATATCGCCGCCGAACATTTCTCGATGAGCGAAAAGGCGCTTGCCGCCGTCACCAGGACCGCCATCGAAGCCGCCTTCGTCGACAGGAAGACCAAGACAGCGCTTCTTGGTCGGTTGGACGCGAAAGTTCGATGAACAGTGAGTAGTCAGTAGTCGGTAGTGACGGTGCACGCATCGAGCGGTTGAAGGCCGGCGCTTTCACTGACGCAGGGACTCGCAAATCGGCTCACTATTCACTACTCACTGTTCACCACTCACTATTCCGTCGGAGCACATCATGAAGGGCGTCACCGTCGTCGATCATCCGCTTGTCCAGCACAAGCTGACCATCATGCGCAAGAAGGAGACCTCGACGGCCGGCTTCCGGCGGTTGCTGCGTGAGATATCGCTGCTGCTCGGCTATGAGGTCACCCGCAATCTCGAACTGACGACGACAACGATCGAAACGCCTATGGAGACGATGGAGGCTCCGACGCTGGAGGGCAAGAAGCTGGTCTTCGCCTCGGTGCTGCGCGCCGGCAACGGCTTGCTCGAAGGTTTGCTCGACCTGGTGCCGGCGGCCCGCGTCGCCCATGTCGGCCTCTACCGCGATCATGAAACGCTGGAGGCCGTCGAGTATTTCTTCAAGGCGCCGAGCGACCTCGCCGACCGGCTGGTCATCGTCGTCGACCCGATGCTGGCGACAGCCAATTCGGCGATCGCGGCGATCGACAAGTTGAAAGAGCGCGGCGCCACCAACATCCGCTTCCTGTGCCTGCTGGCGGCGCCCGAAGGCATCGAGCGCTTTACCAAAGCGCATCCGGATGTTCCGGTCTTCACCGCGTCCATCGACCGCCAGCTCAACGAGAAGGGCTACATCATGCCCGGCCTTGGCGATGCCGGCGACCGCATGTACGGGACGAAGTAATACCCGAGCAATGTGCTTGGTATTTTTTACCAGGCGTTTACGCAAAGACGTGGTTCCGGCGCGCGTTAAAGCGGCAAACACCATCCGGCGCTAATGATCAGCTCTTCACAAAGGCCGATCCATGCTGCGCAAGCTTCTCATTCTCAGCGTCTTTGCCGGTGCGTCGGCATCGATCCCGGTCGTCTACCAGTCGAATCCGCGAATATTCGAAAACCTGCTGAAATCGGCGGTGACGGCCAAGCCAGCGGCCGAGACGCAACCGGATGTCAGCCTGGCCTCCGTTCCCGACAAGCCGGTAGCGCCGCTGCCGACCGGCCGGAAGGTCGTGGTCGCGGCGGACGGGCGCGGACACTTCTCGTCGACCTTCAAGCTCAATGGCCGTCAAGTCGACGGCATGATCGACACCGGTGCGACGCTGGTCGCGGTCAATATGTCGACGGCACGCCGGATCGGACTGTCGCTCAATCCCTCCGATTTCAGCCACGAGGTCAACACCGCCAACGGCACCATCAAGGCAGCCGTGGTGACGATTGATCGCTTGCAGATCGGCAGCATCAGCGTCGAGGGTGTGCAGGCGATCGTACTCGACGACAGGGCACTGCGCACCAACCTGATCGGCATGAGCTTTCTCAACAGACTCGGCAAATACCAGGCCGAAAACGGCACATTGCTGCTGGTTCAGTAGGTCCACTCAGCCACGCGGCAGAATCCGCCGGATGACCGACTTGTCGGCGGCCGGCTTCGAAGCGCCGATCGCATAGGCTGAAAGCACGGTCGCGGCCGCCGTCTCGGCATCGGACGGTGAGCGGGCGTGGATCAGAGCCAGCGCATCTCCGGCGTGTACTTCCGCGCCTATGGGCAGCAGCCTTGTGATGCCGACCGAGGGGTCGATCCTGTCCTCGGGCCGGGTGCGCCCGCCGCCCAGGCCGACGACCGCAAGACCGATGTCGCGGGTGGCGATGCCAGTGACGAACCCCTCCGACCTCGCCTTCACCGCGATTTCCGTTGCTGCTTCCGACAGATATTTCTCTGGCTTCTCGATGAAATCGGCGGGGCCGCCAAGCACCGTCACCATGCGCGCGAAGGTGGCGGCGGCGCGGCCGCTGGCGAGCGTCTCGGTGGCGCGGCGCATGCCGTCCTGGTTCGACGATACCAGTCCCGCCGACTGCAGCATTTCGGCGGCCAGCGCCAGCGTCACGTCCTCCAGCCGCCGGTCGCGCAGGCGGCCGGTCAGGAAATCGACCGCATTGCGCACCTCGACGGCATTGCCGGCAGCGGAGGCAAGCGGTTCGTTCATGCCGGTGATCAGTGCCGAGACTTTCAGTCCGGCGCCGCTGGCGACTTCGACGAGGCTGTTGGCAAGCGCG
The DNA here is from genome assembly GCF_020165595.1 of Mesorhizobium sp. BR-1-1-10. NCBI lineage: Bacteria > Pseudomonadati > Pseudomonadota > Alphaproteobacteria > Hyphomicrobiales > Phyllobacteriaceae > Mesorhizobium > Mesorhizobium sp. BR-1-1-10. The sequence goes on from NZ_JAIUIL010000008.1 coordinate 136,839, forward strand.
GTCGCATCCCGGGATTTCTCCATGAAGGCGCCATTGCCGACCTTGACGTCGAGCACCAGCGATTGCAGGCCCGCCGCGAGCTTCTTCGACAGGATCGATGCGGTGATCAGCGGCACGGACTCCACGGTTCCGGTCACGTCGCGGATGGCGTAGAGCCGGCGATCGGCAGGTGCCAGGTCGGCGGTCTGGCCGATGATGGCGCAGCCGGTTTCCAGCACGGCTTTGCGGAACAGCGTGATGTCGGGTTGGCTGATATAGCCGGGAATGGCATCCATCTTGTCCAGCGTGCCGCCGGTATGGCCGAGGCCACGGCCCGAGATCATCGGCACATAGGCACCGCAGGCGGCAACGATCGGCGCCAGCATCAGCGAGACATTGTCGCCGACACCGCCCGTGGAATGCTTGTCGGTGACAGGGCCTGGCAAATCCGACCAGTCGAGCACGTCGCCGGAATCGCGCATGGCCAGCGTCATCGCCACCGCCTCGTCGCGGTTCATGCCGTTGAAGAACACCGCCATGGCAAAGGCCGCGACCTGGCCGTCGGTGACGGTACCCGACGTCACGCCGTCGATGAAGGCGGCGATCTCGTGAGGCGCCAGCCTGTGGCCGTCGCGCTTGTGACGGATGATTTCCTGTGGAAGCATCAGCTCTCCAGCAGCCCGTCACGGAACACGCGCTGCAGCACCGTTGCCAGCCGCGATCCGCCAACCGGCGCCATGTCCTTGGTTTCCTGGTGCGAAAGCTCGGCTCCGGTCATGCCGGCGGCCAAATTGGTGATGACCGAACAGGCAGCGACGCGAAGGCCGAGGAAACGCGCGAGAATCACTTCCGGCACGGTCGACATGCCGACGGCGTTGGCGCCCATGATGCGCGCCATGCGGATTTCGGCCGGCGTCTCGAAGCAGGGGCCCGAGAACCACATGTAGACGCCCTTGTGAAGCGCAGTGCCGGTCGCCTTCGCCGCGCCTTCGATCGCGTCGCGGATGCCGGCATCATAAGCTCCGATGAGGCCGACGAAACGGCGGTCGCTGGGCTCGCCGATCAGCGGGTTGGTGCCGGAGAAGTTGATATGATCGGTGAGCAGCATCACCGAACCCGGCGGCATATCCGGATCGACCGAGCCGGCCGCGTTGGTGAGGATCAGTTTCGTGATGCCGATGCCGGCGAGCACTTCCAGTACCGGACGCATCGCCGCGGCATTCCCATGCTCATAGTAGTGGGCGCGGCCGGACAGCATGAGCACCGGAACGCCGGCAAACAGCCCGGCGACCACTTGGCCGGCGTGGCCGCTGACACCGCTCCTGGGAAAGCCGGGCAGGTCGGCATAGGAGACGCGGATGGGATTCTCGATCCGGTCGACCAAGCCGCCCAGGCCCGAACCCAGCACAAGCGCGGTCGACGGCGCCAGGCCGTCCAGCCTTTCGATAAGGTGGTCGACCGTTTTTTGCGTCATATCAGCCAGCTCTTCATTTCAGAATGTCGCCGCGGAAGCCGTAGGGCAGCATGTCGCCCATGGTCACGGTTTCGGCCACGCCGGTGTTGTCGCAGAGATAGAGCTTCGTTTCCGGGCGGCAGAATTCGGCCAGTCGCTGGCGGCAGCCGCCGCAAGGCGAGCATTTGGCCATGCGTTCGGCAAGGACGGCGATTTCAACGATCTTGCCGCTGCCGCCCATGATATAATGGCCAAGCGCGGTGGTCTCGGCGCACCAGCCTTCCGGATAGGAGGCGACCTCGATGTTGGCGCCGGTGTAGACGCGTCCGTCCTCGGTGCGTATGGCGGCACCCACCGGGAACTTGGAATAAGGCGCATAAGCCTTGGCCATGGCAGCCTTGGCCGCTTCGAACAGATCATGCGACATTCAGGTGTTCTCTCCGATGATCGTGTGCAAAACCCGGCGCTCGTCTGCGCCGAACTGTCGACCTTTAGCGTTCCTTGACATAGGGCACGCCGCCGGCGCGCGGCGGGATGGCCTTGCCGATGAAGCCGGCAAGCAGGATGACGGTGAGGATATAGGGCAGGGCCTGCATGAACTGCACCGACACCTTGCCGACAATGGGCAGCGGCGTTCCCTGCAGGCGGATCGACGCCGCGTCGAGGAAGCCGAACAGCAGACAGGCGAACATGGCGTTGACCGGCTTCCATTTGGCGAAGATCAGCGCGGCCAGCGCGATGTAGCCCTTGCCCGCGGTCATGTCCTTCACGAAGCCGCCATTCTGCACCATCGAAAGATAGGCGCCTGCAAATCCGGTCAGGATGCCCGTGCAGATCAGCGCGCGATAGCGCAGCCAGGCGACCGAGATGCCGGCGGTGTCGACCGCGGCCGGATTCTCGCCGACCGCGCGCAGCCTGAGGCCAAAACGCGTGCGAAACAGCACCCACCAGGTGAACGGCACCATCGCAAAGGCGAAATAGACGAGGATTGAATGGCCGGAGATCAGTTCGGCATAGATCGGACCGACGATCGGCACGCCCCTGATTGCATCGGCGCCGGGCCAGATGATCGCCTCGAATCGTTCGCCCGGTTGCAGCGCCGGCGTGCGGCCACCCTGCTGGAACCATGCCTGGCCGAGAATGATGGTCGATCCGGCGGCGACGAAGTTGATCGCAACGCCCGAAACGATCTGGTTGCCGCGATGGGTGATCGAGGCAAAGCCGTGCACCAAAGCGAAGGCGACAGAGATCAGGATCGCCATGCCGAGACCGATAAGCGCCGAATGGAACACGGAAGCCGCGGCAGCACCCGCGAAGGCGCCGACCAGCATCTTGCCTTCGAGGCCGATGTCGAAAATGCCGGCCCGCTCCGAATAGAGGCCGGCGAGGCAGGCAAGCAGCAGCGGCACCGACAGGCGGATGGTAGAGTCCAGCACCTGGATGACCGCGTTGAAGATATCCATCTCAGGCGCCCTTCCCGTTGACAGCCTGCATGCCCACCGATTTCGGGCTGAACGATGCGAACAGAGCCTGGATATAGGGCCTGAACATATGCTCCAGCGCGCCGGCGAAGAGGATGACCAACCCTTGGATGATGACGATCATGTCGCGGCTGATTGCCGGCATCTCGAAGGCGAGCTCGGCGCCGCCCTGGTAAAGCATGCCGAACAGGATCGCCGCCAGCACGATGCCGACCGGATGCAGGCGGCCCATCAGCGCTACGGCGATGCCGACGAAACCGGCGCCCGAAACGAAGTCGATCGCGACATTGTGCTGGTCGCCCATCACAGGGTTGAGCGCCATCATGCCGGCCAGCGCGCCCGAGATCATCATCGCAGTGATGATGATGCGGGTTTCCGAAATGCCGGCATAGCGGGCAGCTTTCGGGCTGTGGCCATAGGTGCGCATCTCGTAGCCGAGCTTGGTGCGCCAGATCAGCAGCCAGACCAGGAAAGCCATCACCAGCGCCAGCAGGAAGCAGATGTTGAGCGGGGCCGAGCGGATCTTGGCGCCGAACAATTCGATGATCCAGTTCAGTTTCGGCAGCTCCGCACCGGCGAGGAAGTTGCGCGTCTGCGGCGCCTGCGACCCTGCCGGCTTCAGCGGACCGACCAGCAGGTAGACCATGATCGAGGCGGCGATGAAGTTGAACATGATTGTCGTGATGACGATGTGCGAGCCGCGCTTGGCCTGCAGGTAGGCGGGGATAAACGCCCACAATGCGCCCACGAGCGCCGAGGCGACGATGGCCAGCGGAAAAGTCAGCCACCAGGGCAGTGTGCTGTCGAAGGAAAGGCAAACGATGGCGATGCCGAGGCCGGCGATGTAGGCCTGTCCCTCGGTGCCGATGTTGAACAGGCCGCAATGCGCCGCCACGGCCACAGAAAGCCCGGTGAATATGAAGGTCGTGGCGTAGAAGAGGGTGAAGGCGATGCCGGTGCCCTTGCCAAAGGCGCCTTCGACCAGGATGACGGCGGCACGGAAGGGGTTTTCGCCGACCAGCATGACGACGAAGCCAGCGACGATGAAGGCGACCGACAGGTTGATCAGCGGGATCAGCCCGTAGTCGGCCCAGGCCGGCAATTTGGCGTAAGGCGTGCTCATTGCGCCGCCTCCCGATGCTCGACACCGGCCATCAGCAGGCCAAGCTCGCCTTCGGTCGCGTCGGGGCCGCGCTCGCCGACGACCCGGCCGGCAAACATCACCAGGATGCGGTCGGAGAGCGAGCGGATCTCGTCTAGCTCGACCGAGACCACCAGCACCGCCTTACCCTGGTCGCGCATGGCGATCAGGCGCTTGTGGATGAACTCGATGGCGCCGACGTCGACGCCCCGCGTCGGCTGGCCGACGATCAGCACGCCGGGGTCCTGCTCGATTTCACGCGCGAGCACGATCTTCTGCTGGTTGCCGCCGGAAAAATTGGCCGTCTTCAGGCGCGGATTGCCGGGACGAATGTCGTATTTCTCGATCTTGTCCCTGGCATCGGCCATGATGGCATCGATGTTGAGAAACGGTCCCCTGAGGTAACGGGGATCGTCGTGGTAGCCGAGGATGGAATTCTCGTTCTCCTCGAAGGCCAGCACCAGCCCGACATGGTGGCGGTCTTCCGGTACGTGGGCGAGGCCACGGTCGCGCAATTCGCCGGGATCGGCCTTGCCGGTGAGATCGATCGGCTTGCCGTCGAGCGTCACGGAACCGGAAACGGCGTGCCTGATGCCGGAAATCGCCTCAAGCAACTCGGATTGCCCGTTGCCGGCAACGCCGGCGATGCCGACGATCTCGCCGGCGCGCAAATCGAAGGAGACGTCGTCGACCATGGTGACGCCACGGGAATCCCTGACCGTCAGGTTCTTGACCGCGAGCTTGACGGCACCGGCCTCGGCTTCGCCCTTTTCGACCCTCAAGAGGACACGCCGCCCGACCATCAGTTCGGCCAGTTCCTCGACGGTGGTTTTCCTGGTCTCCCGGGTCGCCACCATCGTGCCCTGACGCATCACCGACACGGTGTCGGTGATGGCCATGATCTCGCGCAGCTTGTGGGTGATCAGCACCACCGTCTTTCCCTGTTCCTTCAACTGCCTGAGGATGCGGAACAGGTGGTCGGCCTCGGCCGGCGTCAAAACGCCCGTCGGCTCGTCGAGGATCAGGATTTCGGCGCCGCGATAAAGCGCCTTCAGGATTTCCACACGCTGCTGCAGGCCGACCGGCAGTTCTTCGATGATCGCATCGGGATCGACGTCCAGCCCGTATTCGCGCTCCAGCCGGTCAAGCTCGGAGCGCGCCTTGGCGATGCTGCTCTTCAGAAGCGCATCGGTTTCGGCGCCGAGGATGATGTTCTCCAGCACCGAGAAATTGTCGACCAGCATGAAATGCTGGTGCACCATGCCGATGCCGAGCGCGATCGCGTCGTTGGGTGTCTTGATCGATGCCGGCTTGCCGCCGACGCGGATCTCGCCGCTGTCGGCCTGGTAGAAACCGTAGAGGATCGACATCAGCGTCGACTTGCCGGCGCCGTTCTCGCCGACGATGCCGTGGATGGTGCCGCGCGCGATCTCCAGATTGATGTCGCGGTTGGCGCGCACCGCGCCGAAACTCTTGTTGATGCCGATCAGTTCGATTGCGGCTTGCGCCATGCAGCCTGTCCCACTCTTATTTTTTTATCGCTTGGTCAAAACGCCTAGCATGGCGCTCCGCCCATGCCAATTGTCCGGAGCAGCATCCACTCTCGACAAATCCCCGCGCGCTTGTCAATTTCGAACGTGGCCGAAGCTCTCACATTCGCTACTATGGCGAGGTCGATTTGACGTTGCGGCGCAAGGTGTCGCGGTACAAACTGGGGACTTTGCATGATCATGCCCGCCGACCGGCTGACGACGCTGGAAATCCGCGCAGCGGAGCAGGAGAAGACCATCGAGGAACTGTCGGGCCAGATCGCCGAGCAGTGGAAGGTGATCGAACGCATGCAGCGCAAGCTTGATGCGCTGACAGACCGCTTCCTCGCGCTTGAAGAGCAGGCGGCACCGGATGTGCCGGTGACCAAGCCGCCACACTGGTGAGGAGAGGGGGAGGGCACGGATCATGGCCGGTGAGAGCGATCGTATCGCAAGGGCCGGCGACTATGTGCTGGGCCTGATGAACGATGCCGAGCGCGAGCGGGCCGAGCGCGATCTCGAGATCGACCCTGCGTTCCGCGACGCGGTGGTGCAGCTGGCCGAGCGCATGCATGTCTTCGATCGCGCCGAAAAACCAGCCGGCGTCAATCATTGGGAACTGGTTACGCAGCGACTCGCCGAATTGCCGCAGATGCAAGGCGTTGGCCTGGGCGGCAATGATGCCAAGTCGCCGACAGTGATCCGAAGCTTGTCCCGACAGCCGTACGGCGTTGGCGTGCATTCGCTCGGCGGTAGGCGTGGACTTGTCGTGATGGCCGGGCTGATTGCGGCCTTCGCGCTCGGCTATCTCCTGGGCACATTGTGATCGAGCCGGCGCGACATCAGCATCATCGTTTCGCCGTCCTGTTCGCACAGCTCGATCGCGTCCCAGCCGAGCGCCACGTAGAACTCGCGCGCTTGCCAAGTGTAGAGGTAGAGCGTCTCGACGCCGGCTGACGCTGCATGCGCTTCGATCGCCTTGACCAGCGCGGTGCCGGTTCCCTTGCCTCGATGGCCGGCATCGACGACAAGCCCGGCCAGCCACGGTGTCAGATCATGCGCCGGTTCCAGTTCGTGGCGGACCAGCAGGCAGGTGCCTATCGGCACATCGTTCACACGGGCAACCAGAGCCTTTTCGAGGCCGTCGCTGGTCAGCAGGTTGCGGAGCCCTGCCGCATCCTCTTCCAGCGTCCTTCCCGTGCCCTCGAAGAAGGCGGCAATCCGCAGTCGCGCGACGACTTCGATGTCATGCCCGCGGATGGGTTCGATCGTTGGCTGCATTCCTCGCTCCATGCCAGCTTCGTTCGATCGGCAAAAGCAAAACCGCCGGGCTTTCGTCCGGCGGTTGCAGATCATGGCCGTACGGTGCCGCCGATCAATAGGGGCAGGCGTTGTCGGCGGTGTAGTCGTGCACCTTGACAGTACCGGCGATGATGTCGGCCTTGGCTTTTTCGACGGCCGCCTTCATTTCGTCGGTCACCAGTGCCTTGTTGTTGTCGTCCATGGCGTAGTCGACGCCGCCTTCCTTGAGGCCGAGATTCTCGACGCCACCCTTGAAGGTGCCGTTCTTGCCATCCATGAAGGCGGTGTAGACGGCAACGTCGACGCGCTTCAGCATCGAGGTCAGCACCTTGCCGGGCTGCAGTCCGTTCTGGTTGGAATCGACGCCGATGCCGAGCTTGCCGGCATCGGCCGCCGCCTGCAACACACCGACGCCGGTGCCGCCGGCAGCCGCGTAAACCACGTCGGCGCCCTGGTCGATCTGCGTCTTGGCGATCTCGCCACCCTTGGCCGGATCGTTCCACGCCGCCGGCGTATCGCCAGTCATGTTCTGGATGACGTCGGTCGCGCCAGCGGACTTGGCGCCGCCGACATAGCCGCATTCGAACTTACGGATCAGCGGGATATCCATGCCGCCGACGAAGGCAACCTTCTTCGACTTCGACGCCATCGCGGCCATGATGCCGACGAGATAGGAGCCTTCATTCTCCTTGAACACCAGCGAGCGGACATTGGGCAGGTCGACCGCATCGTCGATGATAGCGAAGTTGAGGTCCGGGTATTCGGCCGCGACCTTCTTCAGTGCATCCTCCCAGGCAAAGCCGGCCATGACGATCGGGTTGTGGCCGTCCTCGGCGAAGCGGCGCAGCGCCTGCTCGCGCTGCGAGGCATTGGACACTTCGAACTCGACATAGGCGACGCCGGTCTCGGTCTTGAATTTTTCGGCGCCATGGTAGGCAGCCTCATTGAAGGATTTGTCGAACTTGCCGCCCAGATCATAGAGGATGGCCGGCTGGACATCCGCGGCGAAAGCCGGAAGAACCATTGCGGTTGCGGCCAGAAGGCCGAGAACGATACGTTTCATGTGATCCACACCCTGTCGGTTATTTTTTCCGTTGCACACCGCCTGCAGCCCGGTTCTCCGGCAAGCAAACGACGTTAGCCAGGAGTGTATTGCCCTCCCGCTCCCGGGCAATCTGGCACGGCCCGAAACAAAATTCACGCGGAATTTTGACCTTTTGGAAAAGCGTGCCACGGGCAAGCCACGCCGCGATCCGATCTTGCGCGCAGCTTTCAGCAGCCGGCCGGAACGGTGCGGGAGATGGGTTCAGTTCGCGGCGAACTGTCCCGTGCGCCGCTGCCGCCGATAGCCGATGGCGTACAGCAGCAAGGCCAGCACCGCGAAGACGGCAAAGCCCGGCTGGTTGAGCACCCAGGCGATGACTGTGTCCCACAGCAGCGGACTGGCCTTGGCGCGGACGAAGGTTTCGAAGGCGGCCCGCGTGTCCGGCGAGACGGCCAGCCAACTGGCGTTGAGCGGGGTCAGCACAAGGGCCGAAGCCGCCACCGTGCGCGTCGTGTCGAGCACCGCCATAATGACGGAAACCGATAGCGCGACCATGGCCGCAAGACGAAAGACGAAGCGAAACATCAAGGCTCTCCCCCGGTTCCCCCTGGACGCTGACCAGAAGACCGCCGGTACATGTCCGAAACAGAAATAGAATGCGTGCGGTTCAGCTGCAATCGCGATACGCGAATTTAAGGCCCGCGCTTTTCTGGGCCCTATGCGACCGGCTCGCGCCTGGGGCGGTGAACGAGCCAGACGGCAAGAATGCCTCCGGCAATGGCGCCGACCACCAGCCCGGCCAATCCGATGAAGGCGGCAAAGTAGCCGCAGCCGCCCTCGAAGCAACTGACCTCGGCGACATCGGCGATCACCGAGCCAGCCAGGAAGCCGCCAACCGCGCCAATGATCGCGCCCAGGACGATGCCGAGCAAGGCAGCCACGATGGAAACGAAGACCGACGGCGCTTCGATCCGCGACCTGGCATAGACGCCCTCGGCGCCGGACCCACGGCGCAGCAGATAGATGCAGAGCAGGCCGATGGCGATTTCGACGCCGCCGATAAGCAGGCTCCTGGCGGAAAAGACGAAATCGGGCACGGCGAGCACATAGGCCTGCCTCGCCAGCACCCAGGCGATGGTCGCCACCTGCCAGATGATGAACTGGCGCGGGAAGCGCGCCGAGCGGCCAAAAGCAAGGCCGAGCAAATAAAGCCCCCACAGGATGGTGATGATGTCGACGGCAAGCCCGCCAAGGAGGAAATAGAAAATCCTGTCCGGCAGGCCGGAATTGCCGGTCAGCCACCAGGCGGAGGCCAGGCCGTAGACCGACCACGCCATGACGAAGATGAGCCAGCCCACCGGCACGTAGGACAGCCCGCTGTCCGGGCGCCCGGTTGGCGCCTGCCCCGGCATCCCGCCGCCCGGTTGTTCACTGCCTGATGTCATGCCCGGACGATGCCCCCCGCAAAGCCTCCGTTTCACTCGACAGGTGGCCCGCGACGAAGTCAAGCGCGGCCGGCCTTGCCGGCTCGCCTGTGCACATCATTTGGGGCGTCGGCACCTTGAAACGGATGACGCCGCGCCCTCGCGAAGCGCTGTGTGGCCGGCAAAGCGAATAGACTGTCGTTATGGCTTGGCATTCGGCGCGGGATCGACTAGATGAGCCCCGCGCCTGTTGCTTTGACGGCTCAGGTGCCGGGGAGAGGTGTCCGCTGGTTGGCGGCACCCATAGCGCGGAAATCGCTACTCCTCCCTGAAGGGACTGCATTGTCCCCAACCCGCGCGGCGAAACCGGCCGTCGCGAAAAATGCAAGGACGGAGAGGTGGCCGAGTGGTTGAAGGCGCACGCCTGGAAAGTGTGTTTACGGGAGACCGTAACGCGGGTTCGAATCCCGCTCTCTCCGCCATTCTACAGAAGGTCCGTTCCGGACACATAGGTTACGGTTTATACCGGAGACATGGGTAACACTTTTGGCCCGAAGGGGTTTTGGAGTGGTTCGAGCCTGCATGTCTCATCGTCGAAATATCCCAAATCATAGTCCATGAAGCTAGCCAGCCAGATATGGTCCTCGACCTGTTTGATGCCGACGCTCTGGCCGGCGAAAACGAGGCTGAGGTTGATCTTCTTTCTGTTATAGCAGATGCGGCCGCAGGTAGTGACGATGACAGCCTTGTCGTGAAACGGATAATCGAGATCTGGCAGGCCGGCATAGGGTCGCGTTGAGGGTGCGTAACGCTCTGCCGGACAGTCCATGCCGAGGGCCTGGTGGGGGCGTTCTGAGTTGAACTCGTCGATGAAGTCATCGAACCTGGCCTGCTGCTGCAGAAAGTTGGCGCCTGCCGGTTTGGTGGTTTCCTTCTTCAGGGTCAGGTGCATGCGTTCATGGCGCCCGTTCTGCTGCGGGCAGCCCGGTTTGATGCGCTCGATGTCGATGCCCAGGCGCAGCCACCAGACCGACAGTTTGCTGAGGTTGAACAGCGCATTGGGGCTGGCGAAGGGAACACCATTGTCGGTCCTGATCGCGCTGGGCAGGCCGAACTCCTTGAAAACCCTTTCGAACACGGTGAAGGCATAGGCTTCCTTCGTGGTCGACAGCGCCTCGCAGGCGATGAGATAACGGCTGGCGAAGTCGGTGATCGTCAGCGGATAGCAATAGCGCCGATCGGCGAGCATGAACTCGCCCTTGTAGTCGGCACACCAAAGATCGTTTGGCCGACAGCCGTTGGAAAGCGGTGTTCCCGTCGCCCTGTTGCGCCTTCGCTTGCGGTGCTCGACCATCCCGTGCCGGTCGAGCACGGCGTGCACGGTCGAAATCGCGGGCCGGTGCACATCCGGATATAGCCGGGCCAGCCGCTCGCGTATCTTCGGCGCACCCCAAGTCGGCTTGTCTTGCTTCAGACGCACAATCAGCTTCTCGATTTGAAACGGAAGCTGATTGGCATGGCGGTAGGGCCGGCGCGATCGATCCGTCAGCCCCTCCAAGCCGCTATCATTGTAGCGCGTGAGGATCTTGTAGCCGGTCTTGCGCGAGATATCGAACTCACGGCAAAGCACGGCCATCTTCTCGCCGTCCAGCAGCCGCGCGACGAACTTCAGCCGCTCGTCCATGACGTTACACTCCTTCCAAGGCACCTTGCTCCCCTTGCAAAGGGCCGAAAGTGTAACCCATCTATCCGGAATGAACTGTCACCCATCTCTCGGGAAGGGCAGAATAGCTGAATTTATTCAGCAAAATCAGGACCTCAGTGGATCGACCACCGGCGACTTAGACCAATTACTTAGACCAAACTGGCATCATTCCTCAATCTGCCCTCGGGCACGCTTCGCCGTCTGCCTTGCGACAATAGGCGGTAAGTATACTAGTGTGCCGTTCTGGTGATCTGACCATCGTGCGACGGACACGGCCCTGGAAGGAGACTTGTGCTCGTTAGAGTTATTTGGATTGTGGCTATCATCTGTTGCATCTATTGGTGGGTTCGAACCGTGGTGCCAACGATCCGGTTAGCTCTTTATTCTGGCATCCTAAAGGTGCGCGGGCGAGTTTACCTGCGCGAGATGCAACCCATCCGTTTCTGGCTCGGAGTTACTTTCAACTTCTTTGTCATATTCCTTTTTTTGCTCGGTCTGTGGGCTCTATTGAGCCCAGGGTGTTGTGGAGAAAAGGCCCCGGGCGGGGCGATAGTGGGAGCTTGGGACATCCCGCCTATGCCCAACGACCCGGGGAAGTTGAATTAGAGCCCATGCGCCTTCCGGGCCGCTGCTATGGCCTGAGCATGCCCATGGAACACATGCCATTCACCCTTGGCCGCAGCCCTGCGGAGCGCCGGGTAATCGGCCTCGTCGACATGCTCGAAGTAGGTCTGAAGGTTCAGCCCATGCTGCCGTAGCACGTTCCTATCGAGGTGCTGACTGAACGCAGTCTCGACCACAGCCACCTCAACCTCCTCGATCCCGAAGGCTTCACCCACGGGTATCTCTCCGGTCGCGACGTAGGCGTCCACGATGAATTGCTGCTGGGCCTCGCTGTGGGTTTCCCTGAAGCGGTCAAGGCCCCGGTCGGCCATCCGCACAAACTCGGCATGTTGCTTCTCTTGCTTCTCGTCGTCGTTCAGTTCGTCGTCGGCCTCGGCGTCCTCGGCATTGTCCACGGCGGGCAACTCAGGGGCCGAAGCCCCCTCGCCACTCTCGGCCCCCGTGGTTACCTGAAAGACTTTGGCGCGGTGTAGCCACGGGCAGCCAGACCGTCGACCTCGGCCTTGTTGAACTCGTCCTGCGTGATCTGCCCTCGGCCATGTCCTTGGCCTGCTGGTATGAAACCTCGATACCGCCGAGGACCTTGACCGTGGTCTTCTCGACCTCTGCCGTAGGCGGAACAATCCCGACGTCCTGATACCGGATTGCCCTTGGGTCTTCACACCCATGCGCTGGGCTGCAAGCTGCTGGTTGAACTTGGACATCGAGAGTTCGACAGCACGGTCAATCTCCTCCTGCTTGGCCAGCTCTGCCGCCTCGGTAGCAAGGGCACCTTGCTTGGCCCTGTCAGCGTCAGCCTGTGCTTCCTGTGCCCGGAACAGGCCCTTGGCCACGAGGGTGTTGTCGGTATGGAACTTGTTCGGGTTGTGCTCGACAAGAACCGGTCGTCGCGCATGCGCTCGACGGCTTCGGCCAGGCAGGCCAATGATTGTTCGGTTGGCGGATGGTGGCGAGCGCTTGTGCCGGCTCTGGGCAAGGTTGCATAGTCCAACAAAGCGACTCAGCGTGCTGTGCGCATCGGCTCGGAGCAATCGTGATTGGACTTTATGACATCTGGCCTGCTTTTGTGGTCGTCGCGCTGCTTTGGCCGCTTGCGGGCATGCCGCTGTTTCAGCGGGTAGGTTTCGGATCGAACTCCTCCAGGGTGCGGGCAATAGACGGAATGCGAGGCTATCTGGCGCTTGCCGTCGTGCTTCACCACGCCGTCATCTACCATGAAATGCTGGCGACCGGCGCATGGAAGTATCCGCCCTCGGCTTTCTATGGCCCACTGGGACAGGTAGGCGTATCCTTGTTCTTCATCATCTCTGCCTATCTGTTCTGGGGGAAACTGCTGTCGGCCAGGTCCTCCGTGGATTTTCCGACCCTGTTCCTCAAGCGGGCTTTCAGGATCGGGCCGCTCTATGTTGTGGCCGTCGGCACGGCGATGGCTTTGGAGGTCGCCGATGGCGCGATCGACTATTCGGCCTTCGCAACTTACGAGCAGGCATTTTTCGATCTGCTGTTCGGTGTCTTCGGCTACGTCCCGCTTTCGAGTTCCCGCGTCTGCGCATTGGCCTGCGTAACCTGGACCTTGCCCTATGAATGGCTGTTGTATTTCAGCCTGCCGATCGCGGCGATATTCAGCCGGCATCCGGTGGCCCGCATGGGCTTGCCAGCCGTTCTCCTGGTTTTTTCAATTCTCATGTCAGTGAACGGAGGCCGCCCCGCCTACGGCTTTCTCGGACTTTTCGCGGGCGGAATGTTGTGCGCAACGCTTGAAGCACACGGCCTGCTGGTGAGGTGGCATCGGCATGCCTTGTCCGCCGCCGCCCTTGTGATGCTGGTGTGTATCTTCGCTGTCTATAAGACTGCCTACGCGCCGGGGCCGATGCTGCTATGCATTGCCACCTTCTTCCTGGTGGTGACGGGCGCTGATTTCTTTGGTCTGCTGACGGCCTCACGCTCAGTGCGGCTGGGCGAGATCAGCTTTGGCATCTATCTCTTGCAGGGACTAGCCTTCGTCTCGACATTCTCCATCGCGCCCGTGCGGGCCTTCGCCATGGACAACCCCGCCCAATATTGGCTCGTGATATTGATTGCGATGGTGCTTCTGATCCTCCTGGCGCTGGTCGCGCATCTTGTGGTCGAAAAGCCGGGCGTCTCGCTGGGGAACCGTCTTGCGGCAGTTCTTCGCCTGTCGACGCATCGCGAGGTGCGTGAGACGACAGCCGCTGACGCGGCGCAGCCCTGGGGCATCGCGGACGTCTCACAAGACAGTCTGCAGGCAGCGCATAACGTCCAAGAGCGATGATTTCCGGGCCGTTCGAATGCTGATTGGCCTGTGCTGGCGGGAACGATGGGGGCATGCGATCAGAGCACGACAGCCGCTTTTCATGTGAAATCTCCCGGCCCGGAACCTCTTGGCCCGCGGCGCGTTTCACGGCGTCCCGTCCGTGGACCAGCCCGGATATTTCTCCTGGCGCTGCTATAATCAGGAGCCCGCTTCATGTATGACAAGCTGTTTCATTCGCCCGTCGCACTGACCGTCGGTCTCGGCTTCAAGCGCGAAATCGCCTCGCTGGCCGAAATGCACGATTTCCTCACCAACTGGACGACCTCCCGACGTGGTCCGCTTTATCGCAATGCCGTCGAGGCGTGCAGCCTGGCCTTGGAAGGCTGCATCACGAGGGACGAGGCGCGCCATGCGCTTGTTGAATTCGCGGAAGCCACCGGTATTCTCTGGCCCGAGATCGAGCCGGTCATCGTGGCGAGGGCCGTCGCACGCGGCCATGGAGGCTACGCCGCCTGATCGTTCGAGCTGTCATTGCGATGGCCGGTTCGTACGGCCGCTCCCCGAAAGCCCGGCTTGGCCCTCCGAGCCCGGCTTTTCCGTTCCATCTTGCGGAGGGTCCGCAGACCAGGCCGCGGTCAATCGCACCAGTTCGATGAGATGACGAGCGATGCTTCGAAGACATGGCGCCCGCTCTCGTCGCGCACCTTCACGGTGATGGCCGTTCGGTCGTTTTCGATCATCTCGTCGCGAATGATGTCGGGCAGGATAAGGATTGCCTCGCGCCGCAGACGCTCGCGCGAGTCGAACACCTGACCATGGTCATCCACCGTCAGGCCATCGCCATTGTAAAGGTCGAGAAAGTATCTGGGCATGATGCGGCCGGATCCCGAGCTGATGAAATTTCCAAAAGAGACTTGAGCGACAATTCGCGGGCTAAGCCGTTGTTCCATCAGAGATGATCTTCGTTGGCGAATAAGCGCCTTCTAACAAATGTTAATGCCCGCCGGCGCCCGACGACCTAGTGCTTCGGTAGCCGCCCCTTGCTTTCGACAGTTGGCGATCGGCTCTGAGCCCTTTCGCTGGAGATAGCGGTGCTGGAATCCCTGTATCTGAATCTCGCCCAGCACGACGCGCTTTCCGATGCCGAAAAGGCGCTGCTGGCTGAGGCCATGACTTTCGAGCGGCATTTCGCGGTCGGGCAGGATATCGTCGCATCGGGCGCGCGGCCCACCTATTCGACCCTGATCCTCGACGGTTTGGCGGCGCGCTACAAGGTGCTCGAGAACGGCGGCCGGCAGTTCACCTCGCTGCAGGTGCCTGGCGATTTCGTCGATCTCCACGCCTTCCTCCTGAAGACGATGGATCACGGCATCGTTGCCATGTCGCCCTGTCATGTCATGTTCGCCGATCACAGCCGGCTTCGCGCCATCACCGAGGAAGCGCCGCACCTGACGCGGCTGCTGTGGCTGGACACGCTGGTCGACGGCGCCATCCATCGCGAGTGGATCGTGGCGATGGGCCGCCGCTCCAAGACCTCACACCTGGCCCATCTCCTCTGTGAGCTTTTCGTACGGCTGCAGGTGGTGCAGCGCACCAACGGCATGAGCTTTCACCTGCCGCTCTCACAGGCCGAGCTGGCCGATGTGCTCGGTCTTTCCGTCGTACACATGAACCGCGTCATCGGCGCCTTGCGCAAAGTCGGCGTCGTCAACTGGGCAAATCACACGGTGACAATCCTGGATTGGCACAGGCTCCAGGAAATCGCCGAGTTCGATCCGACCTATCTCAGCCTGACGCGGGAGCCGCGGTAGAGCGTTCCCAGCAAGGCCGCAAAGCGCGGCGGCATATCCTTCCCGGCAATCCGCGTCGACGAACTGCTCTTCGACGGCGAGCCGCGCCGGAAACCTTTATAGAATTCCTATTTCTTTCCCATCCGCCCCGTCTCGATCCTTTATGGCGATCGGGTCCATATTCACGTCGAGCAAAAGCCGTCGGACGCCGCCCAATGCGGCGCGCCGTCTCACGGTATTGCCGACCTGTCTTTGGCGGGCGAACAGTAGAAACTGGAAGCAAGGAAAAGCACAATGGACATTATTGTTCTTGGGATCGGGGTTTTGTTCTTCGGCCTGTCCATCGTCTACGTCAAAGCTTGCGACAGAATTTAAGCTGAAAGATCGAGCCTATGCTTGTCGATTACATCCTCGGCGGTGGCGTGACCTTGTTCCTGCTCGCCTACCTCACCTACGCGCTCATTCGTCCAGAACGCTTCTGAAGGCACGGAAAGCCACAGCCATGACACTGAACGGATGGATACAGATCCTCCTCTATTGCGGGATCCTCGTTTTGCTGGTGAAGCCGCTTGGCTTCTACATGCACCGCGTCTTCAATGGCGATCGCACGCCGCTTTCGCCGATCCTCGGCCCGCTCGAGCGCGGGCTCTACCGCATTTGCGGAACCAGCGAGCGCGAGGAGCAGCACTGGACCACCTATGCGGTGGCTCTCCTGCTGTTCAACCTGGCGGGCTTCCTGGTGCTCTATGTCCTGCAACGCCTGCAAGGCAGTCTGCCCTACAATCCGGCCGGCATGAGCGCGGTCGACCCAGCGCTCGCCTTCAACACCGCCGTAAGCTTCACGACCAACACCAACTGGCAGAACTACGGCGGCGAAAGCACGATGTCCTACCTCGTGCAGATGGCCGGGCTGACGGTCCAGAATTTCGTTTCGGCCGCCACCGGCATCGCCATTGCAATCGCGCTGATCCGCGGCTTCGCCCGCGCTTCCGGAAGATCGATCGGCAATTTCTGGGTCGATATGACGCGCGCCACGCTCTATGTGCTCTTGCCGCTCTGCGTCGTGCTCGCCCTGGTCTATGTCTGGCTCGGCATGCCGCAGACGCTGGGGCCTTACGTCGACGCCACGACGCTTGAGGGCGCCAAGCAGACCATCGCGCTGGGGCCGGTCGCCTCGCAGGTCGCCATCAAGATGCTCGGCACCAATGGCGGCGGTTTCTTCAATGCCAACGCGGCACATCCATTCGAGAATCCCGACGCCATCTCCAACCTGATCCAGATGCTGTCGATCTTCGTCGTCGGCGCCGCATTGACCAACGTCTTCGGCCGCATGGTCGGCAATCAGCGCCAGGGCTGGGCGATCCTCGCCTCCATGGGCGTGCTGTTCATCGTTGGCGTCGCCGTCTGCTATTGGGCGGAAGCCGCGGGCAATCCGCTGGTGCATGCGCTGGGCATCGACGGCGGCAACATGGAAGGCAAGGAGACCCGCTTCGGCATCGCGCTCTCGGCTTTGTTCGCCGTCATCACCACGGCCGCTTCCTGCGGCGCGGTTAACGCCATGCACGATAGCTTCACCGCGCTCGGCGGCATGGTTCCGCTCATCAACATGCAACTCGGCGAGGTCATCGTCGGCGGCGTCGGCGCCGGCTTCTACGGCATGCTGATGTTCATCCTGATCGCCGTCTTCGTTGCCGGCCTGATGGTCGGCCGCACGCCCGAATATCTCGGCAAGAAGATCGAGGCGAAGGAGGTCAAGATGGCGATGCTGGCCATCCTATGCCTGCCGCTGGCGATGCTGATCTTCACGGCGATCGCGGTGGTGTTGCCGAGCGCGGTGGCGTCGATCGCCAATGGCGGGCCGCACGGCTTCTCCGAGATTCTCTACGCCTACACCTCGGCGGCGGCCAACAACGGTTCGGCTTTCGGCGGCCTCAGCGGCAACACGCCCTGGTACAACATCACGCTCGGCATCGGTATGCTGATGGGCCGCTTCCTGGTCATCATCCCGGCGCTCGCCATCGCCGGCGCGCTGGCGGCGAAGAAGACCGTCCCCGCCTCAGCCGGCACCTTCCCGACCGACGGTCCGCTGTTCGTCGGGCTGCTGGTCGGCGTCATCGTCATCGTCGGCGGCCTGACCTTCTTCCCGGCGCTCGCCGTCGGACCTGTCGTCGAGCACCTGGCGATGATCCATGGACAGACATTCTGAGGCAGACATGTCCTGGTTCAGCAACAAGCGCCGCAATATCAGGCATCGGGCCGATCCGGGGAAGGAGGGGCTGCCGCCTCCCTTCCCGACCATGTCGACGTTTCTTGGGCTTGCCGCCGCCATGATCGCGCTTTGGCTGCTGGCCTACGGGCTTCCTCATCTTTTTTCGGCATCCGACCAGTCGCCGCCGCACACCAACACTGAAGCCGGAGCTTCAAAATGAGTCAGTCAAAGTCAGCCAGCATCATGGATGCCGGCATCCTGTGGCCCGCCATCGGCGGCGCCTTCCGCAAACTCGATCCGCGCACGCTGGCCCGCAACCCGGTGATGTTCGTCGTCGCCGTCGTCTCGGCGCTGACATCGGTGCTGTTCGTCAAGGACCTCGTCACCGGCGGCGGTGATTTGCTGTTCACGCTGCAGATCATCATCTGGCTGTGGTTCACGGTGCTGTTCGCCAATTTCGCCGAAGCCGTCGCCGAAGGGCGCGGCAAGGCGCAGGCGGATTCGCTGCGCAAGGCTCGCACCGAAACCCAGGCCAAGCTTTTGACGGGCGCGGACCGCACCAGGTTCAAGCTGGTACCCGGCACCAGCCTGAAGGTCGGCGATATCGTTCTCGTCGAAGCCGGCGACATCATCCCGTCCGATGGCGAGGTGGTGGAAGGCGTCGCCTCGGTCAACGAGGCGGCGATAACGGGCGAATCCGCGCCGGTGATCCGCGAATCCGGCGGCGACCGATCGGCCGTCACCGGCGGCACGCAGGTGCTGTCGGACTGGATCCGCGTGCGCATCACCGCCGCCGCGGGCCACACATTCCTCGACCGCATGATCTCGCTGGTCGAAGGCGCCGAGCGCCAGAAGACGCCCAACGAGATCGCGCTCAACATCCTGCTCGTCGGCATGACGCTGATCTTCGTGCTGGCCACAGCGACCATCCCGAGCTTTGCCCACTACTCGGGTGGCTATATTTCGGTGACCGTGCTCGTCGCGCTGTTCGTGACGCTCATCCCGACCACGATCGGCGCGCTGCTGTCGGCCATCGGCATTGCCGGCATGGACCGGCTGGTGCGCTTCAATGTGCTGGCCATGTCGGGTCGCGCCGTCGAAGCCGCCGGCGACGTCGACACGCTGCTCCTCGACAAGACCGGCACCATCACGCTCGGCAACCGCCAGGCGACGGAATTCCGCCCGGTCAAGGGCGTCAGCGAGCAGGAACTGGCGGACGCGGCACAGCTTGCCTCGCTCGCCGACGAGACGCCGGAAGGCCGCTCGATCGTGGTGCTGGCCAAGGAAAAGTATGCCATCCGTGCCCGCGACATGGCGACATTGCATGCTGCCTTCGTGCCCTTCACCGCCCAGACCCGCATGAGCGGCGTCGACATCGACGGTTCGTCGGTACGCAAAGGCGCGGTGGATTCCGTGCTCGCCCATGTCAGCCAGGCGACATCGACCAGCCGCGCGACGCGCACGAACAGCGACACGATCAGGGATTTGCAGGCGATCGCCGACGACGTCGCGAAATCCGGCGGCACGCCGCTGGCGGTCGAGCGGGACGGGCGCCTGCTGGGTATCGTGCACCTCAAGGACATCGTCAAAGGCGGCATCCGCGAGCGTTTCGCCGAGCTGCGCAAGATGGGCATCCGCACGGTCATGATCACCGGCGACAACCCGATGACGGCAGCCGCCATCGCGGCCGAAGCCGGCGTCGACGACTTCCTTGCCCAGGCGACACCGGAGGACAAGCTGAAGCTGATCCGCGACGAGCAGGCCAAGGGCAAACTGGTCGCCATGTGCGGCGACGGCACCAACGATGCGCCAGCCCTTGCGCAAGCCGATGTCGGCGTCGCCATGAACACCGGCACGGTCGCTGCTCGCGAGGCCGGCAATATGGTCGACCTCGACAGCGATCCGACCAAGCTTATCGAGATCGTCGAAATCGGCAAGGCGCTGTTGATGACCCGCGGCTCGCTGACTACCTTCTCGATCGCCAATGACGTGGCCAAGTATTTCGCCATCATCCCGGCCATGTTCGCCGTCTTCTACGTCGCGCCCGGCCAGACCACAGGTCCGCTGCAAGCGCTCAACATCATGCATCTGGCGACACCGCAGAGCGCCATCCTGTCGGCCATCATCTTCAACGCGCTGATCATCATCGCGCTGATCCCGCTGTCGCTGCGCGGTGTGAAGTACCGGGCGATCGGCGCGGGTGCGCTGCTCAGCCGCAACCTTCTCGTCTACGGTCTCGGCGGCATCGTCGTGCCGTTCGTCGGCATCAAGACAATCGACATGGCCGTCACCGCCCTTGGCCTTGCATAAGGATCATTCCGATGCTCAAGCAGATCAGACCCGCGATCATCATGATCGTTTTCTTCACCGTGCTGACCGGGCTCGTCTATCCCATCGGCATGACCGGCATCGCCCAGGCGCTGTTCCCGCGCCAGGCCAATGGCAGCCTGATCGAGAGGGGCGGCAAGGTGATCGGCTCCGAACTGATCGGCCAGGCTTTCGCCAGCGACACGTATTTCCACGGACGGCCGTCGGCTGCCGGCAACGGCTACGATGCCAGCGCCTCCGGCGGCTCCAACCTCGGTCCGACCAACCCGAAGCTGATCGAGCGCATCAAGGGCGACGCGGAAAAGCTGATGGCTGAGAACCCGGACCAGCCGGTGCCGATTGACCTGGTGACGACGTCCGGCAGCGGCCTTGATCCGCAGATCAGTCCCGAGGCCGCTTATTTCCAGGTTCCGCGCGTGGCCAAGGCAAGGCGCATCGACGAGGCCAAGGTCAAGGCGCTCGTCGACGGCCAGGTCGAGGACCGGGAATTGGGCGTGCTCGGCGAGCCGGCGGTTAATGTGCTGGCCCTCAACCTGGCGCTGGATGCCGCGAAGTAGGTGATGTCCGGCGCCGGGGATCGACACGGTCCCCGGCGCCATTCATGATCGGACCCGATGCCGGACGACAGAAGCTACGTCGAAAACAGACCATCTCCCGACGCGCTGCTAGAGCATGCCGTGCGGGAAGGGCGCGGCCGTCTGCGCATATTCCTGGGCGCGGCACCTGGTGTCGGCAAGACTTACGAGATGCTGATGTCGGGTCGTGCCAGGGTGGCCGACGGTGCCGACGTGGTGATCGGCGTGGTCGAGACGCATGGCCGCAAGGAAACACAGGCCCTGGTCGAGGGGTATGAAGTCATTGCCCGCCGCAGGGTCGACTACAAGGGGCGCGTCCTCGACGAGATGGATATCGATGCCATCCTTGCCCGGCGTCCGGCGCTGGTCCTGGTCGACGAACTCGCCCACACCAACGCGCCCGGCAGCCGCCACCCCAAGCGCTATCTCGATGTCCAGGAAATCCTGGCGCGGGGCATAGACGTCTATACGACGCTGAACATCCAACATGTCGAAAGCCTGAACGACGTCGTCGCCCAGATTACCCGGGTCAGGGTGCGCGAGACGGTTCCAGACTCCATCATCGACCAGGCGGATGATGTCGAGATCATCGATCTGACGCCCGACGACCTGATCAAGCGGCTGGAGGAGGGCAAGGTCTATTTCCCCAACACCGCGCAGCGCGCCGTCGAGAACTATTTTTCGCCCGGCAATTTGACGGCGTTGCGGGAACTGGCGCTGCGCCGAACCGCCCAGCGCGTCGACGAGCAACTGCTCAACCACATGCAGTCCCACGCCATCCAGGGTCCGTGGGCGGCGGGGGAGCGGGTTCTTGTCTGCGTCGATGCCCGTCCGGGCGGGGCAGCCCGCATTCGCTACGCACGCAGGCTGGCTGACAGGCTTCGTGCGCCATGGATGGCGCTTCATGTCGACACGCCCCGCTCCGCCGGCATGTCCGAGGACGACAAGGACAGGCTCGCCACACTGCTGCGCCTCGCCGAGCAGCTCGGTGCCGAGGTGACGACCATCCCGGGCCAGAGCGTCGCGCAGGACATCGTTCGCCATGCGACGGCCAACAATTTCACCCACATCGTGGTCGGCAGGCCGACCCGCTCGCGCTGGCGCGAACTGATCGAAGGGTCGCTCACCTATGATCTGATCCGCAATGCCGGCGACATCAGCGTCCATGTCATCTCCGGAACGGAGCGGGACACCGAAACGTCTTCCAGGAGAGTGAACGCGGCAGCCGAGGAAAGGCATTTCCAGGCCAAGCCGTATTTGCTCGCCACGGCTTACGTTGCCGGATCATTGGCCGTCAGCACCGTTCTCGACCAGTTCCTCGACGTTCGCAATCTGGCGATCGTCTTCCTGCTCTCCGTGCTGACGTCGGCGGTGGCTGGTGGTCTCTGGCCGGCGCTTTACGCCTGTTTCCTCAGTGTCCTTGCCTTCAACTATTTTTTCCTCGAGCCACGCTACACGCTGACGATCCGCGATCCCGAGAGCATCGTCGCGATTGCCGTCTTCGTCGCCGTTGCCGTCATTGCCAGCAACCTGACGGCGCGCGTGCAGCGTCAGGCCGCCGCCGCCCGCTCGCGGGCGCGGGCAACCGAGGACATCTATCTGTTCTCCAAGAAGCTCGCGGGCGCCGGCACGCTCGACGACGTGCTCTGGGCCACCGCCTTCCAGATCGCCTCGATGCTAAAGCTGCGCGTGGTGCTGCTGCTGCCGGAAGATGGCACGATCACCGTCAAGGCAGGCTATCCGCCCGACGACACGCTGGCCGAGGCCGACATTGCCGCCGCACGCTGGGCCTGGGAGCACAACCGTGCCGCCGGACGCGGCGCCGACACGCTTCCTGGCGCCAAGCGCCTCTATCTTCCCTTGCGCACGGGACGCACCGCAATCGGCGTCGTCGGCCTCGACAATGACAAGCAGGGCCCGCTTCTGACGCCCGAGCAGCAGCGGCTGCTCGACGCGCTGGCCGATCAGGCGGCGGTGGCGATCGAACGCATCCAGCTCGTCGCCGATGTCGACCGCGCCAAGCTCGCGGCCGAAGCCGACCGGCTGCGCTCGGCGCTGCTGACCTCGATTTCGCATGACCTGAAAACGCCGCTCGCCGCCATCATGGGCGCGGCCGGCACGCTCAAGGAATTCGCGCCCGACCTCCCCGAGCAGGACAGGGCGGAGCTGCTGTCGACCGTGATCGACGAATCGGAGCGGCTGAACCGCTTCATCGCCAACCTGCTCGACATGACCAAGATCGAATCCGGGGCGATGGAGCCGAACTACGCCCTCCATTATGTCGGCGATATCGTCGGCACGGCGCTCGACCGTGCCCGCAAGATCACCAGCGAGCACAAGATCGAGGTCGATATTCCGCCCAACTTGCCGATGCTGCGGCTCGATCCCGTGCTGTTCGAACAGGTCCTGTTCAACCTTCTCGACAATGCCTCGAAATATTCGCCGCCCGGCTCGACGATCCGCGTCCAGGCCTGGGCGGACAATGGCTCCGTCATCGTGCGGATCATGGACGAGGGATCGGGCATTCCGGCGCAGGACCTGGAACGCGTCTTCGATACCTTCTACCGGGTGCGCAAGGGCGATCAGGTGCGCGCCGGCACCGGGCTCGGCCTGTCGATCTGCCGTGGCTTCGTCGAGGCGATGGGCGGCACGATCGCGGCCGCCAACCGGACCGACCGCCCCGGTGGCGCCTTCACCGTCACGATGCCGGTGCCGGCGCAAGCGCGCGATATCGGCAACCGCGGCGACGAGCCCGGCATGGATCAGCCTCGATGACCAATTCGAATGTCAGGATACTGGTCGTCGACGACGAGCCGCCGATCCGCAAGCTGCTGCGGGTCGGCCTTGGCAGCCAGGGTTACGCGGTCAGCGAGGCGCCGAACGCCAAGCTGGCGATCGAGCTGATGGAACAGGAGAAGCCGGACCTGGTGCTGCTCGATCTCGGCCTGCCCGGCATGGGGGGCCATGACCTCCTGCGCAAATGGCGTGAGGAGGGCGTCGACGTTCCCGTTGTCATCCTCTCCAGCCGCACCGACGAGGCCGGCATCGTCAGCGCGCTCGAACTCGGCGCCGACGACTATGTCACCAAGCCGTTCGGCATGAACGAACTGGTGGCACGCATCCGGGTGGCGCTGCGCCACAAGTTCCAGCAGCAGGGTGAGAAGCCGATATTCCAGAGCGGTGACCTCAGCGTCGATCTGGTCAAGCGCGTCGTCAAGGTCGAGGACAGGGAGGTAAAGCTCTCGCCGAAAGAGTACGACATACTGCGCATCCTGGTGCAGCATGCCGGCAAGGTGCTGACCCACCACTTCATCCTGAAGCAGATCTGGGACGATTCGACAGACGTGCAGTACCTCAGGGTCTATGTCCGTCAGCTCAGGCAGAAGATCGAAAAAACCCCCGACCAGCCGCGCTACATCACCACCGAGACCGGTGTCGGCTATCGCCTGCGTGTCGAGTGAAATAGCCTGTCCGATAAACCTGCGTCAGCCGATCGCCTCCAGAGGCCGATTTGCCGCCGCCGATATCCGCAAGGCGGCGAGACAGCCCAGAATGCCGAGCGGCACGAAGGCAAGGAACAGCCAGCTCGCGACATTGGCCGCGGCGTCGTGATTCAGGCCCTGCGAAAAGCCGCTGGCGTTGGCGACGATGCCGGCAATGGCGGCGCCCACTGCATAGCCGATGCGCTGCATGGTCGGCACCGCGGCCGAGGCGATGGTCTGCTCCTCGGCCGGTGCGGAGGCGACGATGACGCGGGTCAGGAACGGCCAGGCAATGCCGAAGCCGCCGCCCTGCAGCAGGGCGCAGACCAGGATCAGCGGGATCGAGCCCAGCGGTATCGTGTAGGCGAAGCCGGCGATGCCCGCCGCGATCATCAGCGCGCCGCAGACAATGATCAGCCTTTCGCGCCGCGGCGGCGCGTTGGCGACGAGGATCGACAGGATCGACCAGGCGATCGATTCGGCGGCGATGATGTAGCCGGTGGTCAGCAGCGGAATGTCGTGCAGGCTGGTCAAGAGCAGCGGCCCGTAAACGCCGAAGGAGCAGGTCGCGATGGAAAAGGCGGCGACCATCGTCATGCCGGCGCCGACCGGCGTGCGCCAGGAGAACAGCCGCGCCGGGAACAGCCTGGAGCGCGGCTTCAGCGCGTCGACGTAGAAAAACAGCGCGAGGCCCGTCAGGCCCAACACGATCAGCAGCGAGGAACGCAACAGGGCGATGTCGACGCCGGCCGAGGCGATCAGCACCACGGCGACGGCAAGACAACCAAGCGCCACGAAAGGGAAGGGCGGCGCCTTGCCGGCACTCGTGCTGGGTTTCTTCGCCTCCGGCGTGTTGAGTACGAGGAAGCTTGCCAGCGCCATGGCGGCGCCGCCGAGTGTGAAGACGCCGAAGGCCCAGCGCCAGGACAGCACTTCGGTCATAACAGCGCCGAGCAACGGTCCGCTGAACGCGGCGACGCCCCAGATAGCCGACATGATGCCGAAAAGCTGCGGCCAGATGGCACGCGAAAACAGCCGCTCCACAGAGACGAAGGCCAGCGACACCAGCGCGCCGCCACCGAGGCCCTCGATCAAGCGGCCGGCAAGGAACAATTGCATCGAGGGCGAGGTGGCGCAGATCAGCGCCCCGGCGGCATAAAGCAGGGCCGCGACCACCATGTTGGTGCGCAGCGGAACATAACTCACCAGGCGTCCGGCGGCGGCACCGGCGACGATGGCGCCGAGTTCGTAGATCGCCAGGGACCAGCCGACGAGCTGTACGCCGGCCAGTTCGCCGACCATGGCCGGCATGACCGTCGCCACCATCGTCTCATTGGTGGCGTGCAGCAGGATGCCGAGGCTGATGAAGCAGAAGCGGGCGAGGTCGCCGCTTGCCCACAATGCGCGCCAGTCTACCTTGTTGCTGGTGATTTCAGTCATGTTCACCCCTGCCTTTGCCTATCTCGCTTGTAGCGCATGGTGCCAGAGGCCAGTGCGGGCTTCCGGCAGGACCATAAGGATCGACAGCGCCGTATCCAGGCGCTGTCTACCCAAGGGCAGGCTTCTAAAACCTCAAGCATGGTTGAGTTCAAGCGGCGTTTTTGCAGACGTTCGCGAAGCCTCTCAATTTCGTCATCCACGGGCGGAGCAGCCGCGTAGCGGCGTGGCGAAGACCCGAGGATCCATGCCACGACCTGGCTGAGGGGTGCAGCGGTGCTGGGTCCTGGACCGCTGCAGCGCTTCGGAGCCCCGGCATGGATCCTCGGGTCTGCGCCGCGTCGCTACGCTCCTAGCTCCGCCCGTGGATGACGAATCGCTGCGGAAGCCGCCCTCATGGCCCAGTCAATTCTCGGTGCTGCGCAACTGGAATTGGCTGACGCCGATGGCGAGATTGATGCCGGTCTGCGTCTGCAGGCTGAGCGGCTGCAGGGTAAAGGCCTGCGAGGAGCCGCCGACCAGGAGATTGGCGCCGGCGCCGACGGCGGCGGTCACTTCGGCGCTGGCGCCGATATAGTCGCCCGCCAATGCACCCGGCGCGTAGATGTTCTTCAGCGGCGTCAGCACCAGCCAGCGCATCACCGCCTGCTTGGTCGTGCCAATATCGAGTCCGTATTTGTTGACGGCGCCGAAATAGGCTTCCGGCGCGAAGCTCCTGTCGGCCGGGGTGAAGGTGCAGCTCAAATCCTTGCTCGAGCCGAAGATGAAGCCGGTGCCGCCTGAAATGGCGCATTCAAGCGCACCGAGTTCGATACCCTGGTCCTGCGCTCGTGCGGCGCCCGCAAGCATGATCGTGGTCGCGGCAGCGGCGATGGCTGTCCTGAACATGGCGGTCCCCTCAAAATCAAACGGCGCGGAACCATACTATCTGGTTCCGCGCCGCAGGGTGAGGGGTCGTGGAGCGCGTGGCTCCGTGCAATCACTTGAGCGAGTGGATCAGCTCCAGCGAGGTGACGGCGACCGCCAGGTTGACGCCGGTCTGCGCCTGGACGCTGAGTGGCTCCAGCATGAAGGCGCTGTCGAAGCCACCGACCAGCAAGTTGGCGCCGCCACCGGTGACGACGCTCGCCTCGGCGTTGACGCCGTAGTAGCTGCCGGCAAGGTCGCCCGCGTCACGGTCGCGGGTCGCGGCAAACACCGCCCAGACCAACTGGCCCTGGTGCGTCTTGCCGAGATCGACGCCGAGTTTCGAGATGACGCCGGTGTAAATTTCAGACGGCCCGTGATGATAGGGCCGGAACACACAGGACACGCCCTTGTTGGAGGTCACGAGATAGCCGGTGCCGCCATCGATGGTGCAGTCGAGCGTGCCGAGCTGCAACCTGCCGGCGCTGGCCGGGGCGGCAGCGAACATTGTCGTTGCAAGGGCGGCGGCGCAGACGAGTTTCTTGATCATGGGAGGGTCCTTTCGCAATCAGTCTTCAGTAACGTCTCGAGCGCCGCGACCGTTCCGCCGAAAACTTGGCGCGAACAAGGCGAGGGTTAACGGCTTGTCGCGGGGGTTAATACAGGGTTGCCGGATTGGCGGCGATCTTCAACGCCGCGTGTCCTTTCGGATACGCACGATGCAGTGCGCACCTTGCCGTGGGCCTGATGAGCCGACGTCAGCTGACGCGGGCGAGGCCATCCTTGGCCGGCTGGTAGCTGGGGTTGAGGCGCACAGCCTCGCGATAGGCCTTCGCCGCCTTTGCCTTGTCGCCGCGCCGTTCGTAGATCAGCGCCTGGTTGGCCCAGGCCTCGGCATTCTGGCCGTCGAGCTTGATGGCCATGTTGAAATCGGAGAAGGCGTTATCCTCGTCGCCGGTCGCCAGATAGGAGAGGCCGCGGCCGTTATAGGGCTCGGCGGCGTCGGGGGCCAGCGAGATAGCGGTCGAGAAATCCTCAATGGCGAATTTGTGCTGGCCCTGGCTCTGATAGATCAGGCCGCGATTGTGATAGGCGCGGGCGTCCGTCGTGTCGAGCTGGATCGCCTTCTGGAAGTCGTTGAACGCATCCTGGGTGCGGCCCGCCTTACGGTAGAGATTGCCGCGGCCGATATAGGCGGCGTCATAATTGCCGTTGATCTGGATCGAGCGATTGTAGTCGGCAAGGGCTGCTTCCTGGTTGCCGAGGAAACGCTGGATGAGGGCCCGGTTCGAATAGGCCTGGTAGAAATTCGGATTGAGCTGGATGGCCTGGTTGAAATCCTTGAGCGCCGCCTGGTACTGGCCGCCGCGGCCATAGGCCGAGCCGCGGACATTATAGCCTTCCGGATCCTGGGGATTGCGCTGGATGACCGCCGACAGCGAGGAGATATTCTCGCTCGACCCTTGCGCCTTGTCGATGTTGTTGAATTCACCGGCCGGCCCCGATGTCTGGCAGCCGGCAAGCATCAGTCCGGAAAGCAGGGCCGCTGTCAGGGCGAAACCACGCAATGCGGTCCCGCGCTCCACGCTTGTTGCGTTCATGTCTGCCCTGTCCTCACTTGCGCCGTCGTTCAGGTCCGGTTCCCCCTCCGGGCCGGGTCACATCAAAATAAAAGGGTGGCGGCGATTCCGCATCGCGCCACCCTGGTATCCTTCGAAAAGGACGAAATATTGGCGATAATCAGCGCGGCGGACGCGCTGCACCGGCGGCACCGCCAGCAGCGACCGGACGCGGGGTCATCGGCAGCAGGCCTTCGCGCTGTGCGCGCTTGCGGGCCAGCTTGCGGGCGCGGCGAACGGCTTCGGCCTTTTCACGGGCGCGCTTCTCGGAAGGCTTCTCGTAGTGGCCGCGCATCTTCATTTCGCGGAAAATGCCTTCGCGCTGCATCTTCTTCTTCAGCGCGCGAAGCGCCTGATCAACGTTATTGTCGCGGACGAGTACCTGCACGGGCAATCCTGTCTTTCGGGTTTGATATCAACAGGCAAGCAGCCATAGCCGCAAGCCTCCGCGGCGCTCCACACCACGAATTGTGGCGGCTGATAGCAGAATCAAGCCTCGCTGTCCACAGTCGAAATGAGAGACGACAGCCAAATTGCCACGTCGCCTGGAGATAGTGTGCCCGTTACGCCGTCGCCAAGTGCAGCCGCTCGAAATCCTCGAAGAACTCACCGTAGTCGCAGGTGATCTCCTCGCCGATGGCGATATCCCGGGTCGCGGTCGCACCGCCATATTGCGAAAAGTCGGTGTTCGGGGTCGCCGAATGGTTCATGAAGCGGCCATTGTCGACCTCGTAGACCATGAAACCGGGCTTATCCGGGCTCGGATAGGCATAGCGGTCGAGCAATTCCTTCAGGGGCTGGGCTGCGGCCTCATATTTGTCCATCGGAATCAGCCGGTCGAAATCCGGATCCAGGCGCCAGATCGAGGCGCCCTTCCGGATTGGTTCGGCGGCGAACATGCCGACGCCTTCGATTGCGCTCTGGGCGACATAGGTTCGGACCAGCATCATGGTTTCACAACCCGTCTTGGCAAGAAGACCCGTTTCGACAGGAAACGGAATCGCCAAATCGCGCCGAAAAAGCAAGAGCGGCGGCCTGCGTCACAACGACGAACAGGCAGTTCTCCGTAAAAATCCTTCACGTCCGGTTGATCGACACACCGCCATCGGCAAACAACGCGGTACCCGTGGTGAAGCTCGAGGCGTCAGAGGCAAGGTAAAGCGCCGAGCGGGCGATCTCTTGCGGCTGGGCCATGCGTTTCAGGGCATGGAGGCCCTCGACGAAGGCGCGGGCCTCGGGTGTGGTCGTCGTCGCACCCGGTGTGTCGGTGCCACCCGGCAGCAGCGCGTTGACGCGCAGTCCCTTCGGTCCATATTCGGCGGCCAGCACCTGCGTCAAACCGATCAGGCCTGCCTTGGCGGCAGCGTAGGCGGCCATGCCGGGCATGCCGGCGGTGTAACCGACAAAGCTCGATGTGAAGATCAGCGAGCCGCCGCCGCGCTCCAGCATGGCCGGTATCTGATACTTCGCGCCGAGAAAGGCGCTGGTCAGATTGGTATCCATCGTCCCGTGCCATGTCTGTGCCGACATGTCGGGGACGGAGCCCATCAATCCGACGGAGCCGGCATTGTTCAACGCGATGTCGAGCCCGCCGAAGCTGCCGACCGCCAACTCGACGAGGGCTTTCGCATAGGTCTCGTCGGTGACATCTCCCGCGAGAACGACGGCCGTGCCGCCGGCGTCCTCGATTTCGACTGCGAGTGCATCAAGCGCCGTTTGGCGGCGAGCGGAAATGACGAGCTTGGCGCCTTCCTCGGCGAACAGCTTTGCCGTGGCGCGGCCGATGCCGGAACTGGCACCGGTGACGATGGCGATCTTGTTGGCGAGTGCGAGCATGTTTGGCATCCTTGTCCTTCGCGCCAGCTTCGCCGGCGATCGGATGCTTGGTCGCAAATCGGCAGAACAGCAGCCACCCGAAAGCTGCAGAGATTCGCGCCACTACCGCCGCAGCAGCCATGCCAGACGATCCAGCGAGAACGCGTAGCTGATGACGATCAGCAAGGCCATGATGATGGCCGTAATGGTATGGCCCGCCAAATGGAAACCCGCGCCGCCGCCGAACAGGACGATGAATTCCAGCGCCAGCCTGACAGCGCCCGGTACAGGCACCGGTGCCCGGCCCGACCGGCTTGGATCGTTGAGGACCGCGAAGATACCCCATGCCGCGGCTGCGGCGAGCGGCAAGGCAATGGCGAGGACCCAACGCCACGCTTCGTCCGAAAGGCTCCAGCCTGCCATGCCGAGGCCGAGCAAGGCGGCAAGCTCCAGCAGGAAGCGCAATGTGAGATTCCACCAGGCGTTGCCCATCATCATCCTCCGAATCCCAGCGCCGAGAAGTGTGACTGAAGGCAATCGTGGGAGCCAGGCCGGATAGCTCTTTTTCAGCGCGGCGCAAAACGGCAAGCGCCGTCGCAAACAGCGCAAGGGTGGCAGCGCTGTTTCGCTAGTGATACACCTCGCGCGCCGGGGCTTGATGATGAACGCCCGGCTGCCATTTGCGAGGCTGGAACGTGAAGAAATATTCGGTATTCGCCATCGCCCGCGAGGCCATGCGCGGCCACAAGGGCTGGGAGGAACAATGGTCCTCGCCGGAGCCGAAGAAGGAATACGACGTTATCATCGTCGGCGCCGGCGGCCATGGGCTGGCAACCGCCTATTACCTCGCGACCGTGCACGGCATCACCAATGTCGCGGTGCTGGAAAAGGGCTGGCTGGGCGGCGGCAATACCGGCCGCAACACCACCATCATCCGTTCCAACTATCTCTATGACGAGAGCGCCGGGATTTATGACCATGCGCTGAAGCTCTGGGACGGGCTCTCCCAGGAGCTCAACTACAACGTCATGTATTCGGCGCGTGGCGTCATGATGCTGGCGCACAATGTGCACGACATCCAGGTGCTGAAGCGCCATGTGCACGCCAACCGGCTCAACGGCATTGACAATGAATGGCTGACACCCGAGCAGGCGAAAGCATTCTGCCCGCCGCTCAACACCTCCAAGGACGCACGCTATCCGGTGGTCGGTGCGGCGCTGCAGCGTCGTGGCGGCACGGCGCGCCATGACGCGGTCGCCTGGGGTTATGCGCGCGGCGCCTCGGCGCGCGGCGTGCACATCATCCAGAACTGCGAGGTGACCGGCGTCAAGCGGGCCGCCAATGGCGCGGTGACGGGCGTCGACACGACGCGCGGCTTCATCGGCGCCAAGAAGGTTGGCGTCGTCGCCGCCGGACACTCCTCCGTCATCATGAACATGGCCGGCGTGCGCATGCCGCTGGAAAGCTATCCGCTGCAGGCGCTGGTGTCGGAGCCGATCAAGCCGGTCGTGCCTTGCGTTGTGATGTCGAACACGGTGCACGCCTATATCTCGCAGTCCGACAAGGGCGAGCTGGTGATCGGCGCCGGCACCGACCAGTATGTCTCCTATTCGCAGACCGGTGGGCTGCACATTCTTCAGCATACGCTCGACGCCATCTGCGAAATGTTCCCGATCTTCACGCGCATGAAGATGCTGCGGTCGTGGGGCGGCATCGTCGACGTCACACCCGACCGCTCGCCGATCCTGGCCAAGACGCCGGTGCCCGGCCTCTACGTCAATTGCGGCTGGGGCACGGGCGGCTTCAAGGCGACGCCGGGGTCCGGGCATGTCTTTGCCCACACCATTGCCAAGGACGATCCGCACCCGATCAACGCGCCCTTCACCATCCAGCGCTTCCGCACAGGCCGCCTCATCGACGAGGCGGCGGCCGCGGCGGTGGCGCACTGATGATGATGGCCGAGGTGGCAGTCGCGGTGCCGCTGATGCTGGCGGGGGAACAGGGCATGTTCCATGTTCCGACGGCGCAGGAAGTGCGGCTGCAGCCGATCAGCCGTGCGGGAAACGAGACCGGCTGGCCGTTTTCTGTCGACGAGGGAATGCTCGCCTGCGTCTGGAGTGTCGGCCAGAAAGTGGTGATGTTCTTCGAAGGCAGGCCGCATGGGCTGGATGAAGACGAGGATTTCCAGCCGCGTGGCGTCATCGTTACGACAGATCCGATGCAGCTGACGCTCGGCAACATGGCCAACCGCGATCTGTTCAGCGCGGCGACGAGCGTCGAGGAGCGGCTGCGGCTCGTCGCTCCCTTCATGACCATGGGCCAGAAGCTTTGCGATCAACCGGCTGGCGCGCGCGTCGGCCACGGCGAATTGTAGGAACAAACACGATGCTTCTCATCCGCTGCCCCTATTGCGAGGAAGAGCGCCCGGAACTCGAATTCCGCAACGCCGGCGAGGCGCACATCGCACGCTCGGCCAACATATCAGGCGAGAGCGACGACGACTTCGAGAAGTTCTTCTTCATCCGCTCCAATCCAAAGGGCATTATCTATGAGCGCTGGCGCCACATGCATGGCTGCGCGCGCTTCTTCAACGCGGTGCGTGACACCGTGACTGACAAGTTCGTCATGACCTACAAGGCCGGCGAACCGAAACCCTCCAAGCTGCCCGGAGTAGCGAAATGAGCGGCGCGTTGCGCATTCCCGGCGCCGGACGCCTTAGCCAGGCCAAGACCGCGCGGTTCAGCTTCGACGGCCAGTCCTACGCGGGCATCGAGGGGGACACTCTGGCATCGGCGCTGCTCGCCAATGGCGTGCATCTGGTCGGCCGATCGTTCAAGTACCACCGCCCGCGCGGCATCCTGTCGGCCGGCGCGGAGGAGCCGAACGCGCTGGTGCAGATCGTGCGCGACGACGCGCGCAAGACGCCGAACGTGCGCGCCACCGTGCAGGAGCTCTATGACGGGCTCGCCGCCAATTCGCAGAACCGCTGGCCGTCGCTGTCCTTCGATGTCAGCGCGGTCAACGACCTGGCCTCGCCGCTGTTCTCGGCCGGCTTCTACTACAAGACCTTCATGTGGCCGAAGGCGGCCTGGAAGAGCCTTTACGAACCCAAGATCCGCGAAGCCGCCGGCCTCGGTGTTTCGCCCGACAAACCCGATCCCGACCATTATTCCTCGCGCTACGCCCATTGCGACGTGCTGGTGCTGGGTGGCGGCGCGGCCGGCATTGCGGCGGCACTTGCCGCGGCGGAGACCGGCGTGCGCGTCATCCTGGCCGACGAGCAAGCCGAGTTCGGCGGCAGCCTGCGCTTCGAATCTGGTGCGAAGATCGACGGCCAGGACGGCTTTGCCTGGGCACAAGCGGCGATCGCCAGACTGAGCGCGATGGACAATGTCCGGGTGCTGCCGCGCACCACGGCGTTCGGCTATTACGCGCAGAATTTCGTCGGTCTGGTCGAGCGCGTCAGCGATCACCTGAAGGTCCCCGGCCACGATCTGCCGCGCGAACGGCTCTGGCAGGTCCGCGCCAAGCGCGTGGTGCTGGCCTCCGGCGCCATCGAGCGTCACATGGTGTTTGCCAACAATGACAGGCCCGGCATCATGCTGGCGGGTGCGGCGCGCACCTTCCTCAACCATTATGGTGTCGCGGTCGGCCGGAATGTCGGCGTCTACACCGCCAATGATTCGGCTTACGGCGCCGCGATCGACCTGAAGAAGGCCGGCATCAACGTGGCGGCGATCGTTGATTTGCGTGACAACCCGACCGGCCCGGTGATCGATGAGGCCAGGGCCCTCGGCATCGAGATCAATTTCGGCCGTGCCGTGATCCGCGCCGGCGGCAAGCTACGGGTGTCGTCGATGACGGTGCAGCCGAAGAATGGCGGCGGCGAACGCACTATTCCCGTCGATGCGATCCTGATGTCCGCCGGCTGGACGCCGTCGGTGCATCTGTTCTCGCAATCGCGCGGCAAGGTCGCCTTCAACGACGAGACCAAGCGCTTCGTGCCCGGCACCTACGCGCAGGACTGCGTGTCGGTCGGCGCCTGCAACGGCACCGACGGCCTGACGGCGACCGTGGACGAGGCCTATGCGGCGGGCGCCAAGGCGGCGAAAGAAACAGGCGGCAAGGCGTCCAAGGGCGCCAAGCCGAAGGTCGAAGCCTCGGAAAGCTGGTCGCGCGGCATGCTGGGTGCTGGCCCCGGCGCCGGGCCGGACACGACGGTGAAAGCCTTCATCGATTTCCAGAACGACGTGACCGCCAAGGACATCCGCCAGGCGGTGCATGAAGGCATGCGCTCGATCGAGCATGTCAAGCGCTTCACCACCAACGGCATGGCGACCGACCAGGGCAAGACCTCTAACATGCACGGACTGGCGATTGCCGCCGAAACGCTGGGCAAGCCGATCCCGGAAGTCGGCCTGACCACGTTCCGCGCCCCCTACACGCCTGTCACCTTCGGCGCGATCGTCAGCCACGCGCGTGGGCCGCTGTTCGACCCGACACGCAGAACCGCGATCCATCCCTGGGCCGAGGCGAAAGGCGCGGTGTTCGAGGATGTCGGCCAGTGGAAGCGCGCCTGGTACTTCCCCAAGGCAGGCGAGGACATGCATGCGGCGGTCGACCGCGAATGCGTCGCCGTGCGCAACCAGGCCGGCCTGTTCGATGCCTCGACGCTGGGCAAGATCGAAGTGGTCGGCCCCGACGCGGCGAAGTTCATGGAACTGCTCTACACCAATCCGTGGGAGAAGCTGGAGCCGGGCCGCTGCCGCTATGGCATCATGCTGCGCGAGGACGGCTTCATCTATGATGACGGCGTCGTCGGCAGGTTGGCGCCGGACCGCTTCCATGTAACGACGACGACGGGCGGCGCGCCGCGCGTCATGAACCACATGGAGGATTACCTCCAGACCGAGTTCCCGCATCTTAATGTCTGGCTGACCTCGATCACCGAGCAGTGGGCGGTCATTGCCGTTCAGGGGCCGAAGTCGCGCGACATCATCGCGCCGCTGGTCGAAGGCATCGACATGTCCGACGAGGCGCTGCCGCACATGTCGGTGCGCGAGGGCAAGATCTGCGGCGTGCCGACGAGGCTGTTCCGCATGTCGTTCACCGGCGAGCGCGGTTTCGAGGTCAATGTGCCGGCCGACCATGGCCAGGCGGTCTGGGAAGCGTTGTGGGCCGAGGGCCAGAAGCATGGCGCCGCCGCCTATGGTACCGAGGCGATGCACGTGCTGCGCGCCGAGAAGGGCTACATCATCGTAGGCCAGGATACGGACGGTACGGTGACGCCAAACGATGCCGGCCTCGACTGGGCGGTCGGCAAGAAGAAGGCCGATTTCGTCGGCATTCGCGGCCTGACGCGGCCTGATCTCGTCGCCAAGGGGCGCAAGCAACTGGTCGGCCTGAAGACCAAGGATCCAAAGGTGGTGCTGGAAGAAGGCGCGCAGATCGTCCAGGATCCCAAACAGGCGATCCCGATGAAGATGATCGGCCATGTCACGTCGAGCTATTGGTCGCAAAATTGCGGCCGTTCCATCGCGCTCGGGCTGGTGGCCGGCGGCCGTGACCGGATGGGCGACACGCTCTATGTACCGATGCCGAACGGGGTCATCGAAGTGGAGGTTACCGGCATGGTGTTCTTCGACGAGACGGGAGGGCGCCTCAATGGCTAAGGCTGCTGCAAAGACGGCCACGATGGCTTCACCATCAGCAGAGCGGCGTCCGGCATTGGCCGGGCGCACTGTCTCCGCAACGGGTGTCAAGGTCGATGTGCTGCCGCCGGCCGAGCGTATCTCGCTGCGCGCCCCGGAGGCTTCAGTCGCCGCTTTGTCGAAGGCGCTCGGCCTGACCTTGCCGAAGAAGCCAAAAACCTCGGCGTCGAAGGGCGGGCGTACGGCGCTGTGGCTTGGCCCGGACGAGTGGCTTGTCATCGACGAGGCCGGCAAGGACCCACTCGCCGATTGCGCAGGAGTTTCCGCCTTGCATTCGTCGGTCGGCATCTCGCATCGCAACATCGCGATTTTAGTCGCCGGTCCGGCGGCGGAAGCCGCGATCAATTCGGGCTGCCCGCAGGACCTGTCGCTCGACGCCTTCCCGGTGGGCGCCGCTTCGCGCACCATTCTCGGCAAGGCCGAGATCGTGCTGCTGCGCACGGCCGACGAGGCCTTCCGGGTCGAGTGCTGGCGTTCCTTCTCGGACTATGTCTTTACTTTCCTGTCCGAGGGAGCCCGCGACGCCGCCGGCTGACCCCGGAACGTTTGCCGCCCGCGTCCGTTGAGCGGCGACAGTCGAGGGAGAGATGCCGATGCCGTCGAAGTCCGCGCCGAAATCGCCGAAGACCGCGGCGGTCCGTTCGCTCGAACATGAGCGGCATTACGAGGCCGACGCCGAAGAGGAACTTGAGGAAGGCCTCGAGGACACGTTCCCGGCCAGCGATCCCGTGTCGATTACCGGGTCGTCCATTCCTGGAGCACCGGCGAAACCCGGCAAGGCCAAGACCGTCCCCGGCCGCAAGACCCGCAAACCCTGATTTCAGAATTTTTGGCTGACGGCCTCTTCCCAAGACCTCCGTGGATGCGATATTCAAAGCGCTTTGGAGAGGAAAAATGCCTGTTAGAGCCGTTGTCTGGGGTGAAAACGTCCATGAACAGACCAATGCTGCCGTGCGCGACCTCTATCCGCTGGGTATGCATGGCACCATTGCCGCCGCACTCAACCAGGACAAGGGCGTCGAAGCGACCACCGCCACCTTGCAGGAACCCGAGCATGGCCTGAGCGAGACGCGCCTGGCCGCCACCGACGTGCTTTTATGGTGGGGCCATGCCGCCCACGGCGAGGTCAAGGACGAGATCGTCGAGCGCGTGCAGAAGCGGGTCTGGGAAGGCATGGGGTTGATCGTGCTCCATTCCGGCCACTACTCGAAGATCTTCAAGCGGCTGATGGGCACGCCCTGTTCGCTGAAATGGCGCGAGGCGGGCGAGCGCGAGCGTGTCTGGGCGATCAACCGCGGCCACCCGATCGCGCAAGGCATCGGCGAATGCCTGGAGATCGGCGAGACGGAAATGTATGGCGAGCCGTTCGCGGTGCCGGAGCCGCTGGAGACGGTATTTGTCTCCTGGTACCAAGGCGGCGAGGTGTTCCGATCGGGGCTGACCTATCAGCGCGGGGCGGGAAAAATCTTCTACTTCTCGCCGGGCCATGAGACCTATCCGATCTATCACAATGAAGGCGTTCAGCAGGTGCTGCGCAACGCCGTGCATTGGGCGCACAACCCGGCCCCGGCCTGGTCCGGCATCACCAATGCGCCAAACGTGTCGACGGACAAGGCCAAGGAGAAGATCGTCCAGAAAGGCCTGCGCCTGCATGCGGACGGTGACAGGGGACTGAGCTGATGCACCGCCTGCTTTTGCTCGGCACCGGTTGGATCGCGGCGCATCATATCGAGGAGTTCGGTCAGGTCCCGGGCTGCGCCATCGTCGCTTGCGTGGACCACCTGCCGGGCCGCGCGGCGGCGTTCGCAGCCGCCAACAAAATAGGCACTTTCTTTGAAAGCCTCGATGCGGCGATCGCTTGGGGTGAGTTCGATGCCGCCATCAACGCCACGCCCGACCAGGTTCACAAGGCGACGACGCTGGCCCTGCTGGCCGCCGGGAAACATGTGTTCTGCGAAAAGCCGCTGGCGCCGAACCACGCCGATGCGCTTGCGATGAGCGATGCCGCCGAGGCGGCCGGGCTCGTCAACATGGTCAACCTGACCTATCGCAACACTCCGGTGATCCAGGAGGCGCGGCGCATGGTGCAGGCCGGCGAGATCGGCGAGTTGCGCCATGTCGAGGCGGGCTACCGGCAAAGCTGGCTGGTCAGCAAGTTCTGGGGCGATTGGCGGATCGACGACAAATGGCTGTGGCGCCTGTCGGGCCGGCACGGTTCGACAGGTGTTTTGGGCGATGTCGGCATCCATATCCTCGACTTCGCGACCTATGGGGCGGCCGAGGATATCGTCAGCCTGCATGCCGATCTGGTGACGTTTCCGAAGGCGGAGGGCGACCGCATCGGCGACTATGTGCTCGACGTCAATGACAGCTTGGCGATAACGGCGCGGCTCGGTTCAGGCGCGCTGGCCACGATCATGGCCAGCCGCTACACGACAGGCCACGGCAATGATTTGTCGCTGGCCCTGCACGGTACCAAGGGCGCGATCAAGGTCGAGACCGACGGCAAGGTTTCGAAACTGTCCGCTTGCCTGGGTGACGACGTCGATCAGCACCGTTGGCGGACGCTGACGCCTCCAGGCGTCAAGCACAACGCCCAGCGCTTTGTCGATGCGCTGGACACGGGACAGAACGGTGATCCGTCGTTCCGGCGGGCCGCCGACATGCAAAGGCTGATCGACGCCGCCTTCGAAAGTTCAGCGACCAAACTGCCGGTCTCGATCGGCTGAAATCACCATCCGGCCGGCTGAGCCGGCCAGAACCTACTTTCGAAAAATCTCAGTAGGCGCTCGGCATGATCCACGGGTTCACCGTGATGCCGAGCCGGGGACCCTTCCCGTCGGTCGTGGCTTCCGTGGAGGCCTCCTTGTCGACTGAGCCGGTCGAAGCGCAATCGAGCTTCATATTGGTCTTGGTGTCGACGCAGGTCGCGGCGGGAACGTGCTTGACCGCGTGGGTGGCGTTGGCGGCAAAGGCCGAGCCCGAAAGTGCCAGCACGGCGGCGAGGGTGAGGAGTGTCTTTTTCATGGTCTGTCTCCGGTTTCGGCGGGTGAATTTTTTCCGTACATGTACGTTATCTCGTACAGATACGTCCGTCGATCGCGAAGTTCAAGAAAAAATCGTACGCGTACGGTAGTTTTTTGTTAACCAAGAAAGTCGCCGCGGAAGGCTTGGAGGGGCGGTGCGGAATCTGGGAGAACAAAGGATATAGCGCTCAGCAGTTGACCGGTGTCTCGGTCAGTGGCGGCACATATTGCGTGCTGAGCGTGGCAAGGGTGAAGTCGCACATCCGCTTCACGAAAGCCTGCGGGTCGCCGAACGGGTAGAAGGGGAAGGTGATCAAAAGCGAGATCGTGCCATGGCCGACGGCCCACAATATGGTGGCGATGGCGCGTGGATCGCCATGCAATTTGCCGGCGGCGACACAGTCCTCGACCCTGCTGATCAGCGCCTTCATTGCGGGGTTGCTTTCCTCCATGTCCTCGTAGCTCCTGCCTTCCGGCAGCTTGGTCTTTTCGGTCATGAAGACGGTGCGGTATTCGTTGGGGTTGCCGAGCCCGAAGGCGGCATATTCGGTCATGACCGCCTGCAAGGCCTCGATCGGATCGTCGGACGGGTGCTCCTCGATGCGTCGGGCGAGCGTTTCGAACGCGTCCTCGGCCAGGGCGAACAGGATGTCCTGCTTGTCGGCGAAGTAGGAATAGACCGACATCGGCGCATAGCCGACCCGCTTGGCCAGCTTGCGGATGGTCAAGCCTTCATAGCCTTCTTCCTGGACGAGCTTGTGCGCGGCCGCGACAAGCTCCGAGCGCAGTTCGGCCTTTTGTTTCTCGCGGCGTTTCTGGACGCTCAGCGGCAAGTCCGTTGCCCTTGTCTGGTTGGTGCCTGGCTAAATTATATACGCTGTACGGAAACGGACAAGGGCGCCGCGGGTTCCCACGCGGCAGGCGTCAGATCGCGCCGACACCGCCATCGATGGCCAGCGCATGGCCGGTCATGAAGGAATTGGCCGGGTCGGCGGCAAACAGGATGGCCGTGGTGATCTCGTCGACTTCCGCCACGCGCTTCATCGGTATGCCCCGGGTCAGCTCGGCCAACGCCTCTGCCTCCGGAATGCCGGAGACGCTCACGAAACCGTCTATCATGCCCGTTCTGGTGTGGGCGGGGCAGATGGCATTGATGCGCAGACCCTTGCTGGCATATTCGACCGCCGCCGAGCGGGTCAGGCCGATCACGCCATGCTTGGCGGCTGCATAGACCGAAAGCTTCGGCGCGCCCGAAAGGCCGGCGGCCGAGGCAATGTTGACGATGGCGCCGCCCTTGCCGGTCGCCTTGAACTGCCGCTCCATTTGCGGGATCTGGTGCTTCATGGCGTAGAAGACGCCGAGCAGGTCGATCTCGAGCACCCGGCGGGCTTCGTCCGATGGAACCTGCGGCAGGCGCACGAAACTCTGAACGATGCCGGCATTGTTGACGGCGACATCCAGGCGGCCAAATTTTTCCAACGCCAGCGCCACCAGTGCTTCCGACAGTGCCTCCTCGGCAATGTTGCCTGCCAGCATCGCGGTCTCGGTATCGAGCGTCTCGGCGAAACTCATCAGGGCCGTTTCATCCAGGTCCGAGAGAACCAGCCGGGCGCCTTCGGCGGCAAAGCCCTTGGCGGCGCCACGGCCGAGGCCGCCGGCCGCGCCCGTGATCAGCACCGTGGTTCCATCAACGCGGCCCATTGCTTAGTCTTCCTTGTCGATCAGCTCGGCGGCGAGGTGCGACAGCAGCTTCACCGCCTCGCCATAGGTCCTGGCTTTTTCCGGATTGGAAGCATTGCCGTCCAGCGCCCGCTTGTAGACACCCTGGCAGATTGCCGCCAGGCGGAAGAAGGAGAAGGCGAGGAAGAACGTCCAGTTGCCGATGCCGGCGAGGCCGCGCCGCCGGCAATAGGCAGCGACATAGTCTTCTTCCAAGGGCAGGCCGAGGGCCGGGCGATCGATGCCGCCAAGGCCGCGAAAGCCGGAGGCATGCGGCAGGCGCCATTGCATGCATTGATAGGCGATGTCGGCGAAGGGGTGGCCCGATGTCGACAATTCCCAATCGAGCACCGCCAGTACCCTCGGCTGGTCCGGCGCAAAGATCAGATTGTCCAGCCGATAGTCGCCATGCACCAGCGATATCAGGCCGTCATCGACCGGCAGGTGGGTTTCCAGCCAGGCGATCAGCCGGTCCATGTCGGCAATGATACCGGCTTCGGAAGCACGGTACTGGCTGGTCCAGCGTGCCAGCTGCCGCTCGAAGTAATTGCCGGGGCGTCCGAAATCGCCAAGACCCACGGCCTCGACATCGACATCGTGCAGGGCGGCGAGCGTGGCGTTCATGGCGTCGTAGATCGCGGCGCGTTCCTCGTTGCCGTGCGCCTCCGGCAGTGCCGGATCCCAGAAGATGCGGCCGTCGAGGAAATCCATGACGTAAAACATGCGGCCGATGGGCGAATCCTCGGTCGACAGGTGCAGCATTTCGGGCACTGGTACGGCGGTGCCGGAAAGCGCCTTCATCACACGGAATTCGCGGTCTACCTGGTGAGCCGATTTCAGGAGTTGGCCTGGCGGTTTGGCGCGCAGCACGTAACGGCCGCTTGCCGCCGTCAGGAGATAGGTCGGGTTGGATTGGCCGGATTTGAATTTTTCGATGGCCGCGAGTCCGAAAAAACCCGGGATATGCGCGTCGAGGTAAGGCGCGAGCGTCGCCTGGTCGAGCGCGTTGGCGTCGTTCATGCTGTCTCGGGCTGGCGTTCAAGCAAGGTCAGCGTCAGCCAACGGGCGGTGAGCGCCGGTTTTTTGGAGCCTTCGATCTCGATGGTCACGTCGTGCGCCGTCTGCACCCAGCCCGACGGCCTGACCTTGACGTCGGCCAGCACGAAACGGGTGCGGATGCGCGCGCCGGTCTTCACCGGGGCGAGGAAGCGCAGCGAATCGAAACCGTGATTGACGCCCATCTTGCCGTTTTCCAGCGGCGGCATGGTTTCGAACGTCATCGCCGACAGCAGCGACAGCGACAGGAAGCCATGCGCGATGGTGCCGCCGAACGGCGTTTCGCGCTTGGCCCGCTCCGGATCGCAGTGGATGAACTGGTGGTCGTCGGTGGCGTCGGCGAACTGGTCGATCATGCGTTGCGTGACCACCCGCCAGGGCGAAACGCCGACCTCCTTGCCGACACTGGCCAGAAGCACATCGAGACTGATTGGTTCCACGCTCATGTCCTCCAGTTCACCTCCGGCTTCTGCGGCCGGAAAATGTCATTCCTTGAACAAGGTCAACCCATGCTGCACCGACTGCCCGCCGTCGATCGGAAGGATGGCGCCGGTGACATAGCTGCCTGCACGGCTGCACAAATAGAGCGTTGCGCCGGCAATGTCATCCGGTGTGCCGATGCGGCCGATCGGGACATGGCCGCCGACATGCCTGGCCTGCTCGTCCGTGCCGGTGGCAAATGCGGTCATGCGGCTCTGGAAGGGACCGGGGGCAAAGGCGTTGACGGTGATGCGGCGGCCGGCGAATTCGAGCGCCAGCGTGCGTGTCAGGTGATGAACGGCCGCCTTGGAGGCGGTGTAGGAATAGGCGTCGTCGGCCAGCGGCTGCGTTCCCATCACCGAGCCCAGATTGATCACGCGGGCAGGATCTTCGTCGCTGGCGGCGGCATCGAGCAGCGGCAGCAATTCGCGCGTCAGATGGAAGACCGCGGTGACATTGACGCCGAACACCTTGGCCCATGCCGAATAAGGGAAGCTCTCCAGCGGCGCGCCCCAGGACACGCCGGCATTGTTGATGAGGATATCGAGTTTGCCGGTGCGCGCCTTGACCTCGCCGACCAAGGCGGCAATGCCGGCTTCGCTGGAGACGTCGCCGGCAAAGCCTTCCGCTTGGCCCGGAGCGCCAAGCCCGTTCAATTCACTGGCCACCTTGACGCAGTCCTCGCCCTTGCGCGAGGCGATCATCACGCTGGCGCCGGCATTGACCAGCGCGGTCGCCGCCATGCGGCCGATGCCGGTCGCGGCTCCCGTCACCAGCGCGGTCTTGCCGGTGACCGAAAACAGATCGTCCAGATAGCTCATCACAATCCTCCGCACGGCCTGCGGGCAAACAGTTCGCGTTGACAAGGCTATCCGAAGTACGGTCATCCTTGCCACTGACAAAATGCCCGGCCTGCATGAAGGGTTAGCGACCGATGACGGAGATGAATCTCGGCATGACCGAGCGGTTGAGGCCGATCCACGCCCGCGTCGCGGCCATGGTGCGCGACGAGATCATGCCGCTCGACAAGGAATTCCTGAGCGAGGTCGGCAAGGCCGGCGACCGTTGGGTCTACAGCAAGCGCCAGGGGGAGATCCTTGAGGGGCTGAAGAAGACCGCACGGGAGCGCGGCCTGTGGAACTTCTGGCTGACCGGCTCGGAGCGCGGCTACGGCCTGTCCACCGTCGAATACGCCTATTTGGCCGAGGAGATGGGCAAGGCGCATCTGGGCGCCGAAACCTTCAACTGCTCGGCACCCGACACCGGCAACATGGAGGTTCTGGAACGCTACGGCTCGGCCGAGCACAAGCGGGAATGGCTCGAGCCGCTGCTGGACGGAAAGATCCGCTCGGCCTATCTCATGACGGAGCCGGACGTCGCCTCCTCCGACGCCACCAACATTTCCATGCGCTGCGAGCGACAGGGCGGCGACTATCTGCTCAACGGCGAGAAATGGTGGGCGTCGGGTGCCGGTGACCCGCGCTGCGCCATTTACATCGTCATGGTGCGGACCGCCGGCGATGAAGAGCCACAGCACCGCCGCCATTCGATGATCCTGGTTCCCTCGGGCGCGAAGGGTGTGACCAAGGTCCGGGCGATGCAGGTCTATGGCGACGATGACGCGCCGCATGGCCACATGCATCTTCGCTTCGACAATGTGCGGATATCGACGTCGAACCTGATCCTCGGCGAGGGCAGGGGCTTCGAAATCGCGCAAGGCCGGCTCGGCCCCGGCCGCATCCATCACTGCATGCGCGCCATCGGCCAGGCCGAGATGGCGCTGGAGATGCTATGCCAGCGTTCCCTACGCCGCGAGGCCTTCGGCCAGAAGCTGGCGAAACTCGGCGCCAATCTCGACATCATTGCCGAATGTCGCATGGAGATCGAGATGGCCCGGCTGCTCTGCCTCAAGGCGGCATGGATGATCGATCAGGGCGACTCGCGGGCCGCGGCCCCCTGGATCAGCCAGATCAAGGTCATCGCGCCGCGCGTGGCGCTCAAGGTCACCGACGAGGCGGTGCAGATGTTCGGCGCGCAAGGCATCAGCCAGGATACGCCTCTCGCACGCTCGTGGACGCATCTCAGGACGCTGCGCCTCGCCGACGGGCCCGATGCAGTGCATCGGCGGCAGGTGGCACGCATGGAGCTGAAGAAATACACGCATGAAAAGATCTGAGCGCTGCCCGGCAGCGTTGCCGCTGACAAACAAGGAATACCGTCAATGACGATCCCCTCCGAAATGAAGGCGCTGCTCTTGGTCGGTGACGGCTATACGAGGACGCCGAGCGGCAGTGCGCTCGAGGCGATGGAGCCGTATCTCGAGCCGGGCAGCATCCCTGTGCCTGCGCCCGGACCTGGCCAAGTGCTGATCAAGGTCAGCCTCGCTTCGATCAATCCATCGGATGTCGCCTTCATCAAGGGCCAGTACGGCCAGCCGCGCGTTATGGGCCGTCCGGCCGGCTTCGAGGGTGTCGGCACGG
This sequence comes from Mesorhizobium sp. BR-1-1-10, assembly GCF_020165595.1. Classification (NCBI taxonomy): domain Bacteria; kingdom Pseudomonadati; phylum Pseudomonadota; class Alphaproteobacteria; order Hyphomicrobiales; family Phyllobacteriaceae; genus Mesorhizobium; species Mesorhizobium sp. BR-1-1-10. Next base: position 181,430 of record NZ_JAIUIL010000008.1, read on the forward strand.
TCGTCGCGGGCAGCGAGGAGCCCTATCCCAAGAGCCTTGTCGGCAAGCGCGTCGCTTTCGCCACCGGTCTGAGCAATTGGGGCTCGTGGGCTGAATATGCCGTCGCCGAGGCGGCGGCCTGCATTCCGCTTCTCGATACGGTTCGAGACGAGGATGGCGCTGCGATGATCGTCAATCCGCTGACCGCGATCGCCATGTTCGACATCGTCAAGCAGGAAGGCGAAAAGGCCTTCGTCATGACCGCCGGTGCGAGCCAGCTCTGCAAGCTGATCATCGGGCTGGCGAGGGAGGAAGGGTTTCGGCCTGTTGTCACGGTGCGCCGTGACGAGCAGATCGCGTTGCTGAAACAACTTGGAGCGGCGCATGTCCTCAACGAGAAGGTGCCTGATTTCGAGGCCACGCTGCGCGAGGTGATGAAGGCCGAACAGCCGCGCATCTTCCTCGATGCCGTCACCGGGCCGCTGGCGTCAGCCATCTTCAACGCGATGCCAAAAAGGGCGCGCTGGATCATCTACGGCCGGCTTGATCCCGAGGCAACGATCATCCGCGAGCCTGGCCAGCTGATCTTCCAGCACAAGCACATCGAAGGCTTCTGGCTGAGCGAGTGGATGCGGCAATCCAGGGATCGGCGAGGTCCGGCGGTCCTCGAGGCACAGAAGCGTTTTTCCGACGGACGCTGGTCGACCGACGTGACGGCGGTCATTCCGCTGGCCGAGGCAATGGCGCGAATGCCGGCGGAACTGGCCAAGCCCAACGGCAAGGTGTTCATCCGGCCCTGATGCCGTCTTATGCGGCGCCGGAAGGGCGATCGCAGGCTTTCTGGACGCTTTTTCCAGTTCGGTCGACCATTCTTGGCGATCCCCGAAATTGATCGCCGCGTCTTTCGACCCCTATGCCTCGCCGCTTTGTCCGTGATATGTCGCCGCCATCGAATGCCGGGACGGCGCCAAGGCTGAGGCGTCTTCCCCAATGGCGTGCGGGGTGAATTGATGACGATTTCCAAGCCGGTTTTCGATCGTTTGGGGCTGGGCATGTGGATCGGGGCATTCCTGATCGTTCTCGGCCTGGTGCTATGGTCGCCCGGCACGCGCACGGTGACGCAGGCCTATGGATATGGCAGCGAAGCGTTCCTGACCGGGCGGCCGCTGTACAATCTTCAATCCGAGATGGGGTACCTGTATGCGCCAGCCTTCGCCGCGCTCTACCTGCCGGTGCTGAAGCTCGGACCCTATCTGGGCGGCGTGGTGTGGCATGTGGTGGGCTTCGCAGCGCTCACCTTCGCGGCGATGCGGCAAGTGCGCAAAATCGGCGGTGAGGAATTGCCATGGCTGCTTTCCTTCGGCCTCTTCCTTGCCCTGCCGATGGCGCTGGGTGCCATCCGCAACGGCCAGGCGACGATCCTTTTGACCGCGGCCTGCTGGCTCCTGACCCTGTCGGCGCTCGAAGGGCGGCGCGCCGAAACCTTCTTCTGGGCTTCGGTCGCCATCATCGCCAAACCGACCGCGATCATCATGCTTTTGCTGGTGGGAGCCCTGCGCCTGCGGCTGATACCCGTGCTCGTGCTGGCAGTGCTGTTGGTACTGGCCATACCGTACGCGTTCGCGCCTGCCGGCTACCTCAACCAGCAGTACGGCGATTTCGCCCGCATGTTGACCTCCATGGCCGTCGACAAGTCCGGCCACTTTGTCCCTACCGACTTCACGGCGCCTTTCACCTCGGCCGGGCTGCCCATGCCTGAGTTCGCCGCCACGATCGTGCGCATCGTCGGGGCATTGCTTACGCTGTCGACCGTCCTCTGGTTCGACCGCAAGCTCCAGCCTGGAATAGCCGCACTGGCGATCTTCCTGGCGGCTGCCTTCTACATGTGCGTCTTCAATCCGCGTGTCGAGCCAAATACCTATGCCATGATCGCCGTGCCCGCCGGCCTCGCTATCGCCACACTATGGCGGGAGGAGCGTGGCGGCGTCCTGGCCTCGGTGCTGTCGACGGTATTGTTCCTCACAGGTTTGACCAGCGTCGAGCGCCACATGCATGATTTCTTCTATCCTTGGTTCCGGCCGATCGCGGTCACCTTCATCGCCTGTTCGCTGATCTGGTGGTTCTGGGCCAAGGCGCGCGAAAAGATCGTGAGCGTCGGACCCGTTGCACATGGCTGATCTGCGTCAAAAACTCGACATCGTGGCGCCCTTCTTCAACGAGGCGCAATCGGCGCCGGCCTTTGCCGCCCTGCTCGACAGGCTCGAGGAAGCGGTATCAAGCCGTTTCGGCATGGCCGTCCACAAGATCCTGGTCGACGACGGCAGCCTCGACGATGGCGCCAGGCGATTTTCGCAAGCCCTGTCGGGATCGTGGGAGATCGTTCGCCTCAGCCGCAATTTTGGCAAGGAGGTCGCGGTGCTCGCCGGCCTCGACCAGTCGCGGGGCGACATGGTGCTGATCATGGATTCGGATCTGCAGCATTCCATGGATATCAGCTTGAAGATGATCGCCGAGCTGGTGGAAAGCCCCGATATCGACGTCGTGTACGCGCAGAACGACCGCCGCGAGGCGAGCTGGCGGCGCAGCCAGCTGGCGCGACTTTTCTACAGCCTGATCAACAGCAGCCAGCGTTTCGACATTCCGGAGAACGCCGGTGATTTTCGCGTCATGCGCGGTCCCGTGGTGCGTGCGCTGACCAGCCTGCGCGACAAGCGGCGCTTCAACAAGGGCCTGTTCGCCTGGGCCGGTTTCCGTCAGAAAGCCATACCCTATTCGCCGGAAAACCGCCCCATCGGCACGTCGAAATGGAGCCGGCTCAACCTGATCGCCTTTTCACTGGAAGGATTTACATCGTTTTCCGTCATCCCGCTGCGCATCATCAGCTTGAGCGGGATGCTGGCGGCGCTGGCGGGCGTCGTTTACGGCGCCAAAGTGTTCTTCGAGGTGATGTTCTACGGCGTTGCCGTGCCTGGTTACCCCAGCCTGATGGTCGCCGTCGTGCTGCTCGGCGGCCTCAACCTCACCTTGCTCGGCCTGATCGGCGAATATGTCTGGGTCACGCTGTCGGAGAGCAAGGACCGGCCAGTCTATCTGGTGCGCGATGTGGTGCTCAGCGAGACCGCTCGGGACAAGCCGCCGGGCGCGTCCCGCGGATGACGCGGCGCATTCGCCTGATCGCCGACGACTACGGGCTGGCACCAGGGGTTTGCGCCGGCATTCTCGACCTGCTCGACCGCGGACGCCTGACCGGCACCAGCTGCATGACCGGTTTTCCGGAATGGGCCGAGGCGGCGGCGCGCATAAAGCCGCTGCGCGGCCGCGCGGCGATCGGGCTGCACCTGACCCTTACGGACCAGCCAGCGGTCACAGGCAAATCGAGCCTGGCGCCCGGGGGCCGGTTGCCGCCGCTTCGTTCGCTGGCCCTGCCAGTCCTGCGCGGGCGGGTCGACGAGCGCGACGTCCATGCCGAACTCGACGCGCAATATAGCCGTTTCGTCGAGGCGCTGGGCCGCAAGCCCGACTTCATCGACGGTCATCAGCACGTGCATTTCCTGCCTGTCGTGCGCGGCTGGCTGCGGACACGTTTTCCCGACACTGCCGGCAGGCCGGTGCTGCGCGGCGCTCCGGCGCTGGGCGATGCCGCCGCCGCACCAAAAATCGCGGCAATCGCTGCCGTGGCCGCCGGCTTCAACCGATCGATGCAGCGCGCCGGCTTTGCCGTTTTGAAGCCGCTCGCCGGCATCTATGACTGGCGGCAACCTGAAAAGTTCGCCCCCTTGCTGGAGGCTGCCATCGAAGCGCTGTCGGATCGCGGGCTGTTCATGTGCCACCCTGGCCATGTCGACCAAACGCTGTGCGCGCGTGACCCCATGCAAAGCGTGCGCGAAGTGGAATTCGGCGTTTTGGCTTCGGATGCGTTCGGCGCGAGCCTGGCCCGAGCCGGTGTCGAGATTTTGGACGGCCGGGAATGAATGGCGTTCAGCCACGGCGTTCGACCGGCAGCAAGATCGTCCGTTTTGCGCTGGTCGGACTGGCAAATACGGCCATCGACCTTGCCGGTTTTTTCCTGCTGCTCAAGCTGCACGCCCCGCCGTTGTCCGCCAATGTCATCTCTTGGTCGATTGCCGTCGTCTTCTCTTTCGTGGCGAATGGCTTCTGGTCGTTCGAACGCAATCACGCCATTCGGCTGCATGATGCCTTCCTGCGCTTCGTCTCGGCTGGGGCGTTGATTTCGCTCGGCGTGTCCAGCCTGTCGATCGCACTCTTCGCCGGCATCGGCGGTGTGTGGCCGGCAAAGATCGGCGGGGTCATCGTGGCGGCCGTGCTGAACTTCCTTGCCGCGCGTTGGTCGATCGAGGGCCGGCTGCTGAAATAGGTATCTCTATTCCGCCGGTTCCACGTTGGTGTAGGCGGCTTCCTCGAGTTCGCGCTTCAGCCGTGCTTCCTCATGGGTCTTCGGTGTGACGAAGCGGCCAAGCAGGAGATAAGCGACCGGGGTCAGGAACAGTGTCGAGATGGTGGCCAGGCCAAGCCCGCCGACAATGACCCAGCCGAGCGCCACGCGTGCCTCGGCGCCAGCGCCGGCGGCCAGCACGAGCGGCACACCGCCAAGTATGGTGCAGATCATCGTCATCATCACCGGCCGCAGGCGGATGGTGGAAGCCTGCTCGATCGCTTCGCGCACGCCCAGGCCCCGATCTCGCAGCTGGTTGGCGAATTCGACGATCAGGATGCCGTTCTTGGCCATGACGCCGACCAGAAGCACCAGGCCGATCTGGCTGTAGGCGTTGAGACTGGTGCCTGAAAGCAGCAGCGCGAAAATGGCGCAGGCGAGGCCGAGCGGCACCGTCGCCATGATGATGACGGCGCTGACGAAACTCTCGAACTGAGCGGCCAGCACCAGGAGGATGATGACCAGAGCGAAGCCGAAGATGGTGACCATGGCGCTGTTGGTTTCACCCAAAGTCGCTGCCTCGGCCAGGGGCAGGATGCGGCTTCCAGGCGGCAGGAGCGGCGTGGCGATCTGCTCGGCGCGTGTCAGCGCATCGCCAAGCGCGAAATTGCCTGAGAGGTTGGAGGTGATCGCCACCGATGGCTGCTGCTGTTCGCGCGACAGCGACGGCGGCACGGCGCGCTCGGTCAAGGTGGCGATGGTCGACATCGGCACGAAGCGGCCATCCGCCGTCTTGAGAAAGACATTTTCCAGGTCGGTCGGATCGTTGATCGGATTGGTGGTCGAGACCAGTTTCACGCCGTAGCTGCGGTCGGCGATGTAGACATCGACGACGTCGTTGCCGTCGAGCATGGCTTGCATGGTGTTGGCGAGCCCCGTGATGTCGATGCCGAGATCGGAGGCGCGCTCACGATCTATAGCTACGGCCAGTTGCGGCTGCGTCGGGTCGATCGACAGGCGCGGCGTCTGAAAGCGCTCATCCTTCTGCATTTCGGCGATGATCTTGATCGCTGCATCGCCAAGCGCCTTCCGGTCGTTGCCAACCAGAGCGAATTGCAGGCCGTTGCCGGCGCCGCGGATGCCGAGACTGTTGGGTTGGACCGGGAAGATCCGCACGCTGGGCACCTGCCTGGTCAACTGACTGATCTCGGCCATGATCTCCTGCTGGCTGCGGCTGCGCTCGTCCCACGGCGCCAGCGTCATCACCATGAAGCCCGAATTGTAGGAGCCGTTCTGGCCGGCGTTTTCGAAGGTCGAGCGGATCTCGCCGGAATCGCGCATCGGCTGGATCAGCCGCTCGATCTTCTGCATCTGCTGCGTCGTGTAGTCGAGGCTGACGCCTTGCGGGGCGTTGATACGCAACAGCACGGCGGCGCGGTCCTCGGTCGGCGTCAGTTCCTGGCGGATGGTGCCGAACAGCGCGAAGGCGACGCCGGCAAACAGCACCGCGACCAGAACCACGATCCAGGGCGCGTCGAGGCAAGCGTGCAGCGCGCGCTTGTAGCCGGCATTCAAGACGCCGCCGATGCGAGCGCCGACGCCTTCGCCGCCTTCGTGGTGAAGCGGCGCGCTGGTCAGCATGCGCGAAGCAAGCATCGGGCAAAGCGTCAGCGCGACCACGCAGGACAGAAGCACCGACATCGCAAGCACGAAGCCGAATTCGCGGAACAGGCCGCCGGTCTGGCCGGGCAGGAACGAGATCGGCACGAAGACGGCGACAAGCGTCAGTGTCGTGGCGACGACGGCGAAGAACACTTCCTGCGCGCCGAGCACGGCCGCCGCACGCGGCCCCATGCCTTCGTTGCGGCGTCGCACGATGTTTTCCAAGACGACGATGGCGTCGTCGACGACAAGGCCCGTCGCCAGCACCAAAGCGAGCAGCGTCAGGATGTTGACGGAGAAGCCGGCCAGATAGATGGCGGCGATGGTGCCGATCATGGCGACCGGCATCGACAGGCCGGGGATGAGCGTGGCGCGCCAGTCGAGCAGGAAGATGTAGATGACGATCAGCACCATGGTAACCGACAGCCCAAGCGCGATCTCGACCTCGTGCACCGCACCCTTGACGAAGACAGCGTCGTCGCTGGTGATCTTGATCGACATGCCCTTGGGCAGGTTCTCCTGCAGCTTGGCGACGGCGGCCTGGACACCCGTCGAAATGTCCAGCGTGTTCGATTCCGCCTGGCGGATAATGCCGAGGCCGATTCCGGTCTTGCCGTCCGAACGCAGCGTCGTCTGGCCAACATCGGGGCCGAGCGTGACGGTCGCTACATCGCGGATGCGCGTCGTGCCGCCGATGATGATGTTTTCGAATTCCTCGGGCGTCGTCACGTCGGCCGTGGTGCGGACGATCAGGTCCTGGTTGGTCGTTGTGATCGACCCGGCCGGGGAATCGAAGGCGACGGAGGCAAGCGCCGCCCGGAGGTCGGCGACCGTGAAGCCGAGGCTGGCGAGCTTGTTCTGGTCGACATCGATGCGAAAGATCTTGTCGCGGTCGCCATAAACCTGGACGTCGGCGACGCCGGGCACGGCGGCCAGTTCGTCCTCGATCTGGTCCTGGACCACCACCGTCATGTCCTGGATCGACATGGTGTCCGAAGTCACCGCCAGCCGCATCACCGCGTCGGAATTGGCATCGGCCTTGACGATGCGCGGCGGATCGGCGGTATCGGGCATCTGGTTGGCGACCCGGCCGACGGCATCACGCACATCCGAGGCGGCGACATTGAGATCGACACCGTCGTTGAACTCGATGGTGACGCGGCTCGAGCCGAAGGAGGAGGAAGATGAGATCGACTTGACGCCGGAGACGCGGGCGACGGCGCCCTCGATCGTGTCGGTCAGTTCGCGGTCGACGGTTTCGGCGGCCGCGCCTTCGAAGGTCGTGGAGACCGTGACGACGGCGCGGTCGACGTCGGGCAGTTCGCGGATCTCGACACCGTAGAAGGCAGCGAGGCCGGCAACGGCTATAAGGGTGTTCAGCACGAACGCCATGACCGGCCTGCGGATGAACAGTGCGGTGAAGCCGGTATCGCTGGCGGCGTTGACGGAGCCGGTCATGAGCCTTCCGCGGCGTTGGTGGCGCGCTGCTCCTGGCCCGCGATGCGAACCTCGCCGCCTTCGCTGACACTTTGGGTGCCTTCGGTGACCACCATGTCGCCGCTGTCGATCTCCGCGTCGATCAATACGGTCTCGGTGTTGCGCTGGATGATGCGCACCGGCACGCGCCTGGCCTTGCCGTCCTCGACTTGCCAGACATAGGCGCCGTCCGAACCCCAGAGGATCGCCAGCGGGCTGACGGCCGGATAGGTCTCGCCGGGGAATTTCATGGTGATGGAGAACGACATGCCGGCGCGCAGCGAATCGGCCGGATTGGCGATGGTGGCCTTGACCAGAAGTGTGCGGCTCTTTTCGTCGATATGATTGTCGATCGCCGAAACCGTGCCGGTGTATGCGTTGCTCGGATTGGCGATCGGCGTCGCCGTCAATTGCGCGCCGACCTTGACGGCGGCGGCGAAGCGCTCGGGTACCTGGAAATCGACCAGGATAGAGGACCGGTCGTCAAGCGTGGCGATCGCCGACTGGTTGGTGACGTAATTGCCGGCCGAGATCGGCAGGATGCCGACCGTGCCGGTGATCGGCGCCAAGATCGAGCGGCGCTGCAGTGCAAGCTCGGCATCCTGAAGCGCCAGCTTGGCGCCGGCCAGAACCACTTCGGCATCGGCGACCGCGACCGGTGTCGCCGCGTTGGAGGCACGCAGCGACTTGACGCGGTCGAGCTTGGACTGAGCATCCTGCAAGGCAAGCTTGGCGCGGTCCTGTGCGATGATCTCCGTCTCGGAATCGAGCGTTGCGATGATCTGTCCCTTGTCGACATGAGTGCCGGATTCGACCAGCAACTCGGCAAGACGGCCGGAACTGTAGGGATTGACGGTCACCGAGGCGTTGGCACGGCCGGTGCCGATCGCCTGCAGGCGGTCGTTTATGGTGGCCGTACCGGCAGGCAAGGCGACGACGTTGACCTGCCGGACTCCATTGCGATTGCCAGCCTGTTTCGCGCCGTCCGCACCGCTTCTGGCGGGAGGCGTTGCCGCGTACGCCCAATCCATCCCCCAGCGCGCCAGCACTTCCGGCGCGCCTGGATAGAAGCGTGCCCAGGCGGCCGCGGCGGCGACCACGATCACAAGCGCAACGACAATTTGCTTCCAGGTCCGCATCGACACTCCGGTTTCAGAAATCGTCGGCCATTCCCGAAGGAACGGCACAGTGACGATGCGGGCGGGCGGCAAAAATCCGGCCACGCCACACCCCGATATCAGCGGTTTATGGCAATTATCACGCAATCGTGCACATTAAATCTCGGTAACGTGAAACCGAGACGGCCGCGAAGCCGATGCAATGATCCGGAGGATTCTGCCTATCGCAGGCCTTCCATCTCGCGGATGCGCCGGGCGCCGTCGGCCTCGAGTTGCCTGGTGACGGCGCCGATCAGCGTTTCGGCGACGACGAAAAGTGCCGCTGAGGAATCCCATGCGGAAGGCACGGCGGTTCGTCCGGCGATGACATGGCGAGCAAAGCGGGCGATCGGCGACAGCCACTGGTCGGTGAACAGTACGATCTGAACGCCGCGCTGATGCGCCTTCTCGGCGAAGCGGACGAGGCTGTCCTGGTAGCGCCTGATGTCGAAGATCACCAGCACGTCGCGCTTGCCCATGTCGATCAGCCGGTCACGCCACATGCTCTCCTGGCCGGCGAGGTGAAAGACATCGGGCTGGATGACGGCGAGATGGGCGGCCATGTAGCGCGCCAGGGGGTCGGTAAAGCGGCCGCCGATCAGGAATGTCTTGCCACGCCGCTCGGCCAGCCTGGTGGCAATGTCGGCAAGCTGCTTGTCGGACAGGTGCCTGAAGGTCTCGCGCATATTGTCGAGCGTTGCTTCCAGCATGGGCGACACCGTGCCGCCAATAGGCGAGGGCGGGTTGAGCGTTCGTATCGCCGGCGATTGCAATTGCGCCGCCAGTTCATCCTGCAGGCTCGACTGGAACTCGGGGTAATTCTGGAAGCCCAGCCGGGCGACGAAACGCAGGATCGTCGGCGAGGAAACGCCGGCCGCGGATGAGAATTCGGCGACTGTCTTGAGGCCGATCATCGGATAGCTCGCGATCAGCGTCTGCGCTGCGCGCCGTTCGCCGGCGGGCATCGCGCCGATACGGTCGGCAATCAATTCGGCAATGTTGGAAATCATCTTTTCCCCACCCTTGGCCCGCCGACCGTCTTTTCCCCAGATCGCATTTGACAAAGCCAAACAAACTGTATGAAATCATCCACCGGGACGCAATGAAACAAAATACGTAACATACGATACAGCGCTCCCAGGGGACGGCAGGACTATGGAGACAGCGCGGCCCGCCAGCCTTGCATCGTCTGATACCGTGAGGGTGACGAACCCCGGCGGATCGAGCCCCTTCGTGCTGACCTGCGATCACGCTTCCAATTTCCTTCCGGCTGAATTCGGCACGCTCGGCCTTGCCGTCGACGACCTGTCCCGCCATATCGCTTGGGATCCCGGTGCTTTGCCGGTTGCGCTGCGGATGGCGCAGGCGCTCGATGCGACGCTGGTCGAAGCCCGCATTTCGCGTCTCGTCATCGACTGCAACCGGCCGCTCGATGCGCCGGACCTGGTGCCGCCGGTCAGCGAAACCACTGCCATACCGGGCAATACCGGCTTGTCGGAAAAACAGCGCGCGGCGCGGGTCGCCCTGTCATGGCAACCGTTCCATGGCGCCATCGAGCGCATCGTCGAGGACCGGTTGGCGCGCGGCCAGGAGACCCGCCTGGTTTCCGTTCATTCCTTCACGCCGGTCTATAAAGGCCGCAATCGGCCCTGGCATATCGGCATCATCCATGACGATGATCGCCGGCTGGCGTCGCCGCTGATATCGGCGCTGCAACGGCTCTCAGGCATCACCGTCGGCATCAACGAACCCTATTCGCCGGCCGACCGCGTCTATTTCACGCTGGAACGGCATGCGCGCTCGCGCGGGCTACCCTGCGCGATGATCGAAATCCGCAACGATGAAATCTCCGGCGAAACCGGGCAGCGGAAATGGGCGGATATGCTCACGGGCATTTTTTCGGATCTGGAGCCAGAGGAGGCCAAGGGCTCTCGACGAAGCGCAGTCGGAAAGTCAGTTCAATCGGCCAGCTAAGAACCAACAGGGGAACTCTGACATGACAACACCTGATCACTCTGACAAGTCGGAGGACACAAAAATCCTCCACAGTATGGGCTACGCCCAGGAACTAGCGCGCCGCATGAGCGGCTTCTCCAACTTCGCCATTTCCTTCTCGATCATCTGCATTCTGGCGGGCGGCATTACGTCTTTCCCGCTGGCCATGGCGACCGGCAGCGGTTTCGAGGCGACCATCGGCTGGGTCATCGGCGGCGTCTTTGCGCTCGTGGTCGCGGCTTCTCTCGGCCAGATTGGATCGGCCTATCCGACAGCCGGCGGCCTCTATCACTGGTCCTCGATCCTAGGCGGACGCGGCTGGGGCTGGGCCACGGCCTGGATCAACTTGCTCGGCCTGATCTTCGTCGTCGCTTCGGTGAATGTCGGCGTCTACCTGCTGTTTCAGGGGCTCGTTGCTGGCCCGATCTTCGGCTGGGACACATCGGCCTGGGGCTTCTGGCAACAGACGGCGGCAGTCGTCTTGATTACAGTTACCCAAGGTCTGTTCAATCATCTCGGCATCAAGACGACGACGATGTTGACCGATTTTTCCGGCTACCTCATCCTCGTTGTCGCGGTCGTGCTGACGCTGACCTTCCTGATCTGGGGCGCGCATGGCTTCGACCTCGCGCGGCTGACGACTTTCGTCAACACGACCGGCGATCTCGGTGGTGGCTATGTTCCGACGGCCCGCACCGCACTCGTGGCCTTCCTGATTGGCCTTCTCTACCCGCTTTACACGATCACCGGCTTTGACGCCTCCGCGCATACCGCCGAGGAAACGCACAATGCCCGCGTCGCTGTGCCCAGAGGCATGATCCACGCGGTCCTCTGGTCTCTCGTCTTCGGTTTCGTCATGGCGGTCTCCTTTGTCCTTGCCAGCCCCGATCTCGTGGCGACCGCCAAGGACGGCGGCAATGCCTGGTTCAACCTGTTCAACAATCTGCCGGCGCCAACGTGGCTCAAGGCTCTGCTCGGCATCGCCATCGTGCTGTCGAACTATCTGTGCGCGCTAGCAGGGCTCACTTCGACCTCGCGCATGATCTTTGCCTTTTCGCGTGACGGAGGTCTGCCGGGGTCTTCTTTATGGAAGCAGGTTTCGCCGACCTGGCGCACGCCCGTCCCAGCCATCTGGCTCGGCGTCGTTCTGTCGATCGCCGCCACGCTCTATTCGCCGGCTTTCGCGGCGCTGGCAGCCGGCTGCGCACTCTTCCTCTACGTCTCCTACGCCATGCCGATCGCGGCCGGACTTCTTGCGGAAGGAAAGAGCTGGACCGAGTTCGGGCCATTCCGGCTCGGCATCTGGTCAAAGCCGTTCGCCGTCATCACCGTGCTTGGTGTTCTGGTGTTGATGTATGCCGGCATCCAACCGCCCTTCGACATCTTGATCAACTATGCGATCGGATTGATCGTTCTGCTTGTCGTTTTGTGGTTTGCCGTCGAGAACCGCCGCTTCCAGGGGCCGCCCATCGGCGAGACGGCAATCGCCAAGCGCAGGGCGATCATCGCAGCGGCCGAAAAGGCCGTCGGCGAATCCGCCTAAACAACCAATCAAGCCGTGGCGGGTTCGCTCGCCACGGTTTTTTGTTCTCGTTCAATATGACAAGCCCGAAACGCCAAGCACTGGAGTGCCAAAGGAATGGCCGGAAGTTTCTCGTTCGATCAGTTGAAGAAAGCGGTCTCCAGCGGCGAGATCGACACGGTGCTGGCATGCATTGTCGACATGCAGGGCCGGTTGGCGGGAAAGCGGTTCCTGGCGCAATACTTCGTCGATTCCGCGCATGACGAGACGCATGGCTGCAATTACCTGCTGGCGGCCGACATCGATATGGAGCCGGTGCCGGGCTACAAGGCGGCAAGCTGGTCGAAGGGCTATGGCGACTTCGTCATGAAGCCGGACCTGGCGACGCTGCGGCGCATTCCCTGGCTGGAAAAGACGGCGCTCGTCATTTGCGACGTGCTCGACCACCACACCCATGACGACCTGCCGCATTCGCCGCGCGCCATCCTGAAGAAGCAGGTCAAGCGGCTGAGCGACCGCGGCTATATCGGCTATTTCGCTTCCGAGCTCGAATTCTATCTGTTTAACGAAACCTACGATTCCGCCCGCAAGAAGCATTGGCAGGGGCTCGATACAGCCTCGCCCTATATTGGCGACTACCAGATCGGCATCACCACCAAGGAAGAAGGCGTCATGCGCCGGCTTCGCAACGAGATGGAAGCCGCCGGTATTCCAATCGAGAATTCCAAGGGCGAGTGGGGTCCGGGCCAGGAAGAGATCAATGTGCGCTACGCCGAGGCGCTCGACATGGCCGACCGCCACGTCATCCTGAAGAACGGCGCCAAGGAGATTGCCGAGTCCGAAGGCAAGGCGATTTCCTTCATGTCCAAGTATAATTACGGTCTCGCCGGCAATTCGAGCCACATCCACAATTCGCTGTGGAGCGCGGACGGCAAGACGCCGCTGTTCTTCGACAGACAAGCCGACTGGACCTTGTCGACGCTCGGCCAGCAATGGGCGGCCGGGCAGCTGAAATACGCCAAGGAATTCACCTGGTTCCTGGCGCCCTACATCAATTCCTACAAGCGCTTCCAGGCCGGCACTTTCGCGCCGACCAAGATCATGTGGAGCGAAGACAACCGCACCGCCGGCTTCCGCCTGTGCGGCGAGGGCACCAAGGGCATCCGCATGGAATGCCGCATCGGCGGCGCCGACCTCAATCCCTATCTCGCCTTCGCGGCGCTGATCGCGGCCGGCCTCGCCGGTATCGACGAGAAGCTGGAATTGCAGAAGCCTTTCGTCGGCGACGCCTATCAGGCTTCTCGTTTGCCGGAAATTCCAAAGACGCTGCGCGATGCGACCGAGACGCTGGCGAAATCGAAGATGCTGAAACAGGCGCTCGGCGAGGATGTGCTCGAGCACTATGTCCACACAGCGAAGTGGGAACAGTTCGAATACGATCGGCGTATCACGGATTGGGAACTGCACAGAGGGTTCGAGCGTTACTAAAGCTTTATGCAGCTTTATTGTTGACAATGTAGTTAATGTAGCTCATAGAAGGCTGCAAGCTGCAATTGTTGGGGAGTTCGCAATGTCCAAATATGCGCCGCTGAAGGAATTTCTGGTCGCCCAGAATGCCGACCGTGTGCCTATGTCGTTCGATCAGATCGAAAGCGTGCTTAGTCTGCCGTTGCCGGCATCGAAGCGATACCCCGCGTGGTGGAGCAACAATCCGAGCAACAATCCCATGACCAGGGAGTGGCTCGAGGCCGGGTTCGAAACCGAATCCGTCAACGTAGGCGCTGGCAAGCTTGTCTTTCGCCGCGTTCGCAAGATGCCGACCGGTGACGCCGCACCCGCGGTGCGTACGCACCGTCACCCTGGATTTGGTTTCATGAAGGGCTTGATAGCAATCGAGGCCGGGTTTGATGTCACCAAACCGTTCGATGATGAGCCTTGGGATCGGGGTTATCTGGGCGGTGAAACTCAGGCGCAGCATGGCAAACACATGACGCGCAAATGAGTGAAGAGCCGAGCCTGCTTCTGGACACGTGCGCGATGATCTTCATTGCAAATGACAGCAAAATCGACCCTCAGGCAAGTCAGGAGATTTCCGACGCGGCCTATGATGGTCGCCTCTATCTCTCGCCGATGTCAACATGGGAGATCGGCATCGGTGTGGCCAAGGGCCGGCTCAACTTGCCCATAGCGCCGCTCGATTTCGTAGAGCGGTTCATTGAGCGCATGTCCGCAAAACTCAGCGCGATTTCGCCGGCCATTCTGATCGCGTCTTCCAACTTGCCGGGTTCGCCCCATGGCGATCCTATGGATCGAATACTGATTGCCACTGCAAGGGCCTTGGACATGGTTCTTGTGACGCGAGACGAGCCCATCCTTCGCTACAGCCGCAACGGACATCTGCGTACATTAGCCTGCTAAATGGAGCACCTTTTGGAAACCGTAAAACTCAAATCCCCCATCGACGGCTCGATCTATGCGGAGCGGCCGGTCGCTACCGACCAGGCGATCAACGCCGCGGTCGAGCGTGCCAAGGCGGCGCAGGAGAAGTGGGCGCAGTCGCCGATCGTCGAGCGCGGCAAGTATATGCTGGCGATGCTGGAAGCACTGGTCGCGATGACCGACGAGATCGTGCCGGAGATCGCCTGGCAGATGGGGCGTCCCGTTCGTTATGGCGGCGAGTTCGGCGGCGTCAAGGAGCGTACCAACTACATGGTCGAGATCGCGGAAGCGGCGCTCAAGTCCGTGCCGGCCTCCAACCCGAAGGACGGCTTCCGGCGCTATGTGAAGAAGGATCCGCTTGGGGTGGTCATGGTGATCGCGCCATGGAACTATCCCTATCTGACAGCGGTCAACACCATCGTGCCGGCGCTGATGGCCGGCAACGCCGTCATCCTGAAACATGCCGCGCAGACGTTGCTGGTCGGCGAGCGCTTTCAACAGGCTTTCGACAAGGCCGGCCTGCCAAAGGGCGTGTTCCAGAATGTCGTGCTCAACCATGCACAGACGGAAAAACTGCTGGGTTCCGGCAAGATCGACCATGTCAATTTCACCGGCTCGGTCGCTGGCGGCCGTGCTATCGAAAAGGCGGCGGCAGGCACCTTCATGACGCTTGGGCTCGAACTCGGTGGCAAGGATCCGGCCTATGTGCTGCCCGACGCCAAGATGGACCATGCCGTGGCCAATCTGGTCGACGGCGCCTTCTTCAATTCCGGCCAGTGCTGCTGCGGCATCGAACGCGTCTATGTGCACGAAAAAGTCTATGACGAGTTCGTCGAAGGCTTCATCGCCGAGACCAGGAATTATGTCGTCGGCAATCCGCTGGAGCAGGCGACGACGATGGGACCGATGGCGCAGGCGCGCTTTGCCGACCTGATCCGCGAGCAGAAGGCCGAAGCGCTGCGCAAGGGTGCCAAGGCGCACATCAACATGAAGGTGGCTAACGACAAGGCCGGCTCGCCTTACCTGGCGCCGGAGGTGTTGACGCAAGTCGACCATCAGATGAGCGTCATGCGTGAGGAAAGCTTTGGCCCGATCGTCGGCATCATGAAGGTGCGCAACGATGAGGAGGCGATCGCTTTGATGAACGACAGCCCCTACGGGCTGACGGCCTCGATCTGGACGCGCGACACCGAGCATGCGGTGGCGATCGGCGACCGCGTCGAGACCGGCACGGTGTTCATGAACCGCTGCGACTATCTCGATCCCGCGCTGGTCTGGACCGGCGTCAAGGACACCGGCAAGGGCGTTGCCCTGTCGGCGCTGGGCTATGACAATCTGACCCGGCCGAAATCCTTCCATCTGCGTGAAGCCATCTAATTTTCGAAAGACAAAAATGTCCAAGCTCATCTCCAAATGGAACTACCCCACCACCGTTCGCTTCGGCGCCGGGCGCATCAAGGAACTGCCGGAGGTGCTCGCGGCCACCGGCATCAAGCGGCCGCTTTTCGTCACCGATCCGGGATTGGCGAAACTGCCGGTCGTCGCCTCGACGCTCAGGATTCTCGACGAGGCCAAGGTGCCCTATGGCGTGTTCTCCGAGGTGAAGCCGAACCCGGTCGAGTCCAACCTCACCGCCGGCATCGGGGTGTTCAAGAGGGGCAAGCATGACGGCGTCATCGCCTTCGGCGGCGGCTCGGCGCTCGACCTCGGCAAGCTGATCGCCTTCCAGGCCGGCCAAGTCAGGCCGGTCTGGGACTTCGAGGATGTCGGCGACTGGTGGACGCGCGCCAACTCTGACACCATCGCGCCAATCATCGCGGTGCCGACCACCGCCGGCACCGGCTCGGAGGTCGGCCGCGCCGGCGTCATCACCAACGAGGAGACGCATACCAAGAAGGTCATTTTCCATCCGAAGTTGTTGCCGGCGATCGTCATCGCCGATCCGGAGCTTTCGGTCGGCATGCCTTCCTTCATCACCGCCGGCACCGGCATGGACGCGCTCGCCCATTGCCTCGAGGCCTATTGCGCGCCGGGCTACCATCCGATGGCCGACGGCATTGCCGTCGAAGGCATACGCCTGGTGTTCGAGAACCTGCCGAAGGCTTATGCCAATGGCAAAGATCTCGTCGCCCGCGCCCACATGATGAGCGCGGCCGCCATGGGCGCCGCGGCCTTCCAGAAGGGGCTGGGTGCCATCCACTCGCTGTCGCATCCGATCGGCGCGCTCTACGACACCCATCATGGCATGACCAATGCCGTGTTCATGCCATATGTGCTGGCCTTCAATCGCGACTCCATCGAGGAGCGTATCGCCCGGCTCGCCGCCTATTGCGGCATCAAGGGCGGTTTCGACGGCTTCGCCAAGGCTGTTATCAAGCTGCGCAAGGAGTTGAAGGTGCCGCACGCGCTGCCGGGCCTGATCAAGGGGCTCGACATGGACAAGAAGCGCAAGGGCCTGATCGCCGACATGGCGGTGGTCGATCCGACGGCCGGCGGCAACCCGGTCAAGCTGACCAAGAAGGCGGCGCTGACGCTGCTCGAAAACGCCATCGCCGGGACGGTCTGAGGCCGGTTCCTGGATGCGGAAGTTGATCGGGAAACGAGGGGAAAGGAGAGGGGAAGGGGCGATATAGGGGCGGATTAATGATTAGCCGGAAAATTAAGTGATGGCTAATTGCTACAGTCCGTTAAAAAGAGTTAACTTTTCACGCTGCGAGGCGCCGGTTTCACAAAGCTTTCATCTGGCTGTCACACGAAAACGATACCGCATCGCAGACGTCCAACGGCGTCAGTTCAATGGAGAGAACACATGTTCAAATTCACGGGGAAAGTGCTTTCCCTTTCGGCCGCGACCCTGATGGTGTCGTCGGTGATTTCGTCCGCCGCTTCGATGGACGATCTCATCAAGGCCGCCAAGGCCGAAGGCCAGCTCACCACGATCGCCTTGCCGCATGACTGGTGCGGTTACGGCGACGTCATCGCCGGCTTCAAGGCGAAGTATCCGGAAATCACCGTCAACGAACTCAACCCCGACGCCGGCTCCGGCGACGAAGTCGAGGCGATCAAGGCCAACAAGGACAACAAGGGCCCGCAGGCTCCTGATGTCATCGACGTCGGCCTGTCCTTCGGCCCGACCGCCAAGGCCGATGGCCTGTTGATGCCATACAAGGTGTCGACCTGGGACTCGATCCCGGACAGCGCCAAGGATGCCGATGGCGCCTGGTACGGCGACTATTATGGCGTGCTGTCGTTCATGGTGAACAAGGACCTGATCAAGGAGTCGCCGAAGGACTGGGCCGATCTCCTCAAGCCCGAATTCGCCAACGCGGTCGCCGTCGCCGGCGATCCGCGCGCTTCGAACCAGGCCATCCAGGCCGTCTACGCCGCGGGCCTTTCCGGTGGCGCGGCTGCTGGTGAAGCCGCTGGCACCGCCGGTCTCGACTTCTTCAAGAAGCTCAACGCCGCCGGCAATTTCGTGCCGGTCGTCGGCAAGCCGGCAACGCTTGCCCAGGGCCAGACCCCGATCCTGATCAACTGGGACTACAACGCGCTCGCCGGTCGCGACACGCTGAAGGGCAACCCGCCCGTCGACGTCATCGTGCCGAAGACCGGCGTTGTCGCCGGTGTTTACGTGCAGGCGATCAGCGCGTTCGCGCCGCATCCGAATGCAGCCAAGCTGTGGATGGAATATCTCTATTCCGACGAAGGCCAGGTCGGCTGGCTGAAGGGCTATTGCCACCCGATCCGCTTCAACGATCTGGCCAAGAACGGCAAGATCCCCGCGGACGTTCTGGCCAAGCTGCCGCCGGCGGAATCCTACGCCTCGGCCGCCTTCCCGACGCTCGACGAGCAGGGCAAGGCGAAGGAGACCATCAGCAAGAACTGGGACGCCGTTGTCGGCGCCAACGTCAAGTAAGGCTTGAAATCCACCGGGCGGCCGCGAGGCCGCCCGGCTTCCCCTCGAAGACGGTAGCCGGCGCATGACCGATCTTACGCTTTCAAATCAGTCTGTCACCACCAAGCCCGCGCCGCCGAACGAGGCGACCACTTTCCGCTTTCCGATGCAGTGGATTGGCGTGGCGCCTTTCTTCATCTTCGTCCTGATGTTCCTGATCCTGCCGACGATCTATCTCGTCCTGGGCGCTTTCCAGAATGGCGACGGTCAGCTGACGCTGGACAATATCCTGCAGCTGGTCAGCGATCCCTCGATCAGCGCTTCCTACTGGGTTTCGATCAAGATCAGTTTCTGGTCGGCGGTCATCGGTGCCTTTGCCGGGCTCGCGATTGCCATCGCCATCGTGCGCGGCGGGCTTCCTAACTGGACCCGCTCGGCGACCTTGACTTTTTCGGGCGTCGCCTCGAATTTCGCCGGCTTGCCACTGGCCTTCGCCTTCCTGGCGACCCTCGGCCGCGTCGGCATCGTCACGACGCTTCTGCGTGACGTTCTCAATGTCAACATCTACGCGATGGGTTTCAATTTCCTCACGACATCGGGTCTGATCGCGGTCTATCTGTTCTTCCAGATTCCGCTGATGGTGGTCATCATCGTGCCGGCCATCGACGGCTTGAAGAAGGAATGGGGCGAGGCCGCCGCCACGCTCGGGGCCACCCAGTCGCAGTATTGGCGCATGGTGGTCATCCCGGTCTTGTGGCCGAGCTTCCTCGGCACCGTTATCCTGTTGTTCGCCAATTCCTTCGGCGCCATCGCCACGGCTTATGCGTTTGCCGGCCCGGCACTCAACATCGTTCCCATCAAGCTCTATTCGCAGATCAATGGCGACGTGCTGCACAACCCGCAGCTCGGCTATGCCATCGCCTTCGGCATGATCGTCATCACGGGCTTGGCCAACGTCTTCTACATCTGGTTCCGGACCCGGTCCGAAAGGTGGCTGAAATGAAGTCGGGCAAATTCTGGGCCTGGGTCGTCTTCATTGTCGGCGCGGCCTATTTCTTCATTCCGCTGATGGCGACTGTCGAGTTCTCGTTGCGCATGCGCCGCGGCGTCCATTCCTTCGACGCCTACCAGATCGTGCTGGGCGACGCTCGCTTCCAGTCGACCTTCCTGTATTCGGTGGTAGCGGCCGTCTTCACCATCATTCTCGGCGTGCTGATCGTGGTGCCGGCGGCCTACTGGATCCGGCTGCGCCTGCCGCAGCTCAGGCCGATCGTCGAATTCATCACGCTGTTGCCGCTGGTCATTCCGGCCATCGTCATCGTCTTCGGCTATATCAGGATGTACGGCTCGAATTCCCCGCTGCCGTTCCTGGGCAGCAATATGGGCGCCAATGCCTTGCTGGTGATCGGCTATGCGACGCTGGCTCTGCCCTACATGTATCGCGCCGTCGATACCGGGCTGCGCACCATCGATGTGCGGACATTGACCGAAGCAGCGCAGATCCTGGGCGCCGGCTGGGGCACGATCATTGGCCGGGTGATCCTGCCCAATGTCCTGATCGCCGTGCTGTCGGGCGCCTTCCTGACCTTCGCCATCGTCATCGGTGAGTTCACCATGGCGAGCCTCCTCAACCGTCCGGCCTTCGGCCCGTATCTGCAAAACGTCGGCGCCAACCGTGCCTATGAGCCGGCAGCCCTAGCCATCATCGCCTTCGCCATTACCTGGGGCTGCATGTCGCTCATCCAGATCCTGTCCCGCTTCGCGCCGAAATCGGCGAACCGCCCGAATTGATCGAAAAGCACCTGACCTGAGAGAAAAAGCCATGGCCGAGCCATTCCTGTCCATCCAGCATGTGCGAAAGTCCTACGGGTCCAACACCGTGGTGCAGGATTTCAGCCTCGACGTCGAGCCGGGCGAGTTCGTCTCGTTCCTGGGGCCATCCGGATGCGGCAAGACGACGGTGCTGCGCATGGTCGCCGGCTTCGAGGAGCCGTCGGCCGGCAAGATCGTCGTCGCCGGCAAGGACATCACGCGGCTGAAGCCCAACCAGCGCAACGTCGGCATGGTGTTCCAGGCCTATGCGCTATTCCCGAACTTGACGGTGGCGCAGAACATCGCTTTCGGGTTGAAGGTTGCCGGCATGCCGAAGGCCGACGCGGACAAGCGCGTCGCCGAGATGCTCGACATGATCAGGCTGCCGCAGATGGCGGACCGCTATCCCTACCAGCTCTCCGGAGGCCAGCAGCAGCGCATCGCGCTGGCGCGTGCTATCGCGCCGAAACCAAAGCTCCTGCTGCTCGACGAGCCGCTGTCGGCGCTGGACGCCAAGGTGCGCGTGTCGCTGCGCGAAGAAATCCGCTCGATCCAGAAGAAGCTCGGCATCACCACCATCTTCGTGACCCATGACCAGGAAGAGGCGCTGTCGATCTCCGACCGCATCGCCGTCATGTATGGCGGCAAGGCCGAGCAGGTCGCGACGCCGTTCGAGATCTACAACCGGCCGGCGACCAAGTTCGTCGCCAATTTCGTCGGCACGCTGAACGTGCTCGAAGGCAAGGTCACCGACGCCGTCTCCGGCAAGGTGCAGGTCAACACGCAGGAAGTCTCGCTCAAGGGCAAGCTCAACGGCTCGAAGTCCGGCGACACGCTGTCTCTGGCGCTGCGACCCGAGGCGATTTCGCTCGGCCGCCAGCCCGGCCGCGACTCCAGCCTGACCGGAGAGATTTCCGAAGTGCACTTCCTCGGCTCGGTTATCCGGGTCCGTGTCGGCATCGGCGGCAACACGGTCTCGCTCGACACGTTCAACAACTCCGCCACCCCGCCGCCCGCAGTCGGGGAGAAGGCCGAGATTTCGTTCTCGTCGAGCGATATGCTGGTGCTGCACTAGGTAGTCCGCTGTCGGAAGGCGTCCCAAACGGGCGCGCTCCAGCCATCGGGATTTCTCATGCTGCCGACGGCGACACGGCCCGTGCCAGAGGTGTCCCTGTTGTTTCACGACCATGACTTTGGCACTGCCAATCGCCTCGTTCGGCGGCTACGATAGAGCATGGCTCTTTTCGAACTGACGCTTATCCTCCTGTTGATTGCAGTCGCGCTGACGGCGCTGTCGCGGCGGCTGCAAGTTCCTTATCCGTCGCTGCTGGCGCTGGCGGGCGCGGGCATCGCCTTCCTGCCCGGCATGCCCACCATCGAAATCGACCCGGAACTGGCGCTGGCCCTGTTCATCGCGCCGGTGCTGCTCGACGCCGCCTATGACACCTCGTTGCGCGATCTCAATCGCAACCGGCTGCCGCTCGCCCTGCTGGCCTTGGGGGCGGTCGTTTTCACCACCGCAGCGGTTGCGCTGCTCGGCTGGAAGATGGCAGGCCTGCCGATCGCCGCGGCCGTCGCCCTTGGCGCCATCGTAGCGCCGCCCGATGCCGTCGCGGCGTCGGCCGTGCTCGGACAATTCAAGGTGCCGCATCGCATCACCACCATCCTGCAAGGCGAGAGCCTGCTCAACGATGCAACCGCGCTGCTGATCTACCGTATCGCTGTCGCCGCCGCCCTCGGTCCGTTCCTGTTGAGCAGCGCCGCGCCCATGGTCGTCTTGTCGACCGTTGGTAGCCTGGTGGCCGGCTATGTACTCGGTCGGCTGTCGCTTGCCACGCTGAGCCGCATCGAGGACGCGGCCAGCGGTACCGTGGTGCAGTTCGCCGGTACGTTCGGTGTCTGGATCCTGGCGGACAGGTTGGGTCTGTCGGCGATCATCACCATCGTCGTCTACGCCATGACCATCGCGCGGACCGCGCCACGCCGAATGTCGGCGAGAAAGCGTGTCAGTTCCTATTCGGTCTGGGAGACGGCGGTGTTCGTGCTCAACGTGCTGGCCTTCGTGCTGATGGGTCTGCAGGCGCGGTCGATCGTCGGACGGCTCGCCGGTACGGGAGAGCTCGACGCATTCGTCTTTGCCGCGGCTGTGCTGGCGGTCGTCATCGTTTCGCGCCTGATCTGGGTGCTGGGCTGCGGTGCAGTCATCAGGTGGTTTGCCCGCTTTGGCGGCGCCGAGCATCAGCCGGATACGCCGTCCTTTCGCGGCGGCGTGCTCATCGGCTGGTGCGGCATGCGGGGACTGGTAACCCTTGCCGCGGCATTCGCCCTGCCGGTCGAATTTCCTGCTCGCGACCCGATCGTGCTCGCCGCCTTCACGGTCGTGCTCGGCACCCTGGTGCTGCAAGGAATGAGCCTGAAGCCGCTGCTGCGCGTCCTGAAGCTGGATCCCGACGAAACGGTCGACCGGGAGGTAGCGAAGGCGCGCGTCGTGGTCATGCAGGCCGCGCTTGATGTATTGAGCGGAAAGACCTCGAGCGCCGCAGCCGCGGTGCGCGAGCAATATGCCGCCCAGCGCAAGATCGCCAAAAATCCCGAGGATGCCCAGGCCGCGACCGAATATGACAGGCTGCGTCTCTATGCCATCAAAAGCCAGCGCGATGCCCTGGAGGAGCTGCGCCGCAACGGCACCATCGGTGACGAAGCCTATCACCGTCTGGAGGAAGAGATCGACTGGACGGAACTTGCGGCATCGCCGGCAGGCCGGTTCCAGCCGCTGACCACCGACTAGCAGATACCGCGTCTCGGCCGCTGCCCTGCTGGCCCAAGCCCCGTCCGTCCTCCTGCACATTGCAAGCGATCGGCCGAACCGTTACTGCCACCATCGAAAAGTGAGCCGGATAAGCAATGAAGCTGGTCAGCTACAACATCCAGTACGGATTCGGCAGCGACGGGCGCTACGATCTTTCGCGTGCGGCACGCCTTGTCGCCGGCGCCGACATCATCGCCTTGCAGGAGGTCGAGCGGCACTGGCAGCGCAGCGATTTCGATGACCAGCCGGAGCTGCTTTCCCAATTGCTGCCTGGGTATCACTGGGTCTACGGCCCAGCCTTCGACATGGATGCCAGCGAGCTGCGCGACGGCCGTCTGGTCAATCGCCGCCGGCAGTTCGGCACCATGGTTATGTCGAAGCTGCCGATCGTCTGGTCGCGACTGCACGCGCTGCCGATGCGCCGCACGCTGCGGCCGCTCAACACCCGCAACGCCGCCCTCGAATGCATGATCCGCACGCCGGCCGGGCCGGTCAGGGTGCTGTCGCTGCATCTCGCGCACATCGCGGCGGAAGAGCGGCTGGAGCAGATCGATTATCTCATGGCCGAGCACCGCCGGGTACCATCGGAAGGCGGACCGTGGAGCGGCGCGGACGACGAACCTTCGCGTAACTGGACACATGGGGAAGTCGAGCCGGAAAATCCGCTGGCGACGATCTGGATGGGCGATTTCAACATGGAACCCGGCAGCGCCGAATATCGCCGCATTGTCGGCAGCACGCCCTATCATCGGGGCGCTGCCTATCTCGACGGCTTCGTCGATGCCGCTTCTGTCGCCAGCGAGCCGGTAGCGGATTTCCATACGCATGAGAAGATCATCGACGGCAGGCTGGCAAAGCGCCGGCTTGACCATTGCTTCGTCGGCGGCATGTTGGCCGGGCGTGTGCGTTCGGTTGGATCAGACATGGGCGAGGTGGCTTCCGACCACTTCCCGGTCCGGGTCGACATCGATCTCGAGACGCCCTTCGGCCTGGGAGGTCGATGAGCTCCCCATGACGCTTTTCGTCTTCTTCGCGGTGCTTGCCGCGGCCGCCATGCACGCGATCTGGAACGCGCTGGTCAAGGTGCATCTCGACCGCTTCCTGTCGATCACGCTGATGACGCTCGGCATGGGCACTGCTGCCCTCGTCGTGCTGCCCTTCGTCGAGGTGCCGAAGGTGGAGGTCTGGCCCTACATCATCGCTTCGGTGATCTTCCACATGGGCTATCGCACCTTCCTGATCGGCGCCTACCAGGCCGGCGATTTCGCCCAGACCTACCCGCTGGCGCGTGGCACGGCACCCCTGCTGGCCGCGATTGGCGGCATGTTCGTCGTCGCCGAAGTGCCGGCGCCGCTTGCCATCCTTGGCATCCTGCTGTTGTCGGCAGGCACGCTGGTGATGTCGTTTCGCGGTGGCGCGCATCTGGAGAAGCTGAATCTGCGCGCGGTCGGCTATGCGCTGGGCACGTCGATCTTCATCGCCAGCTACACCCTGTCCGACGGCAGCGGCGCGCGGCTGGCGGCAACGGCGCAGAGCTATGCCGCCTGGCTGTTCATCTGCGATGCATTTGGGGCGCTGGTGCTGTGCCTCGTTTTCCGAGGGCCCAAGGCGCTGCCCGTTCTGGCGCGCGACTGGAAAACGGGACTGTTCACCGGTGTGCTTTCCGGCGCCGCCTACTGGATCGTCATGTGGGCGATGACCAAGGCGCCGATCGCCTCGGTGGCGTCGCTGCGCGAGACCTCGATCCTGTTTGCCATGATGATCTCGGTCTACGCCCTCGGCGAAAAGATGACAGGCTGGCGCGGCGCCGCCGCGCTCAGCATTGTTGCGGGCGTCATCGCGTTGAGGATGGGTTGACCTCTCAGCCGAGCACCGTCATTACCTGGCCGCGCCGCTCCGGACTGAAGCGGATGACGACGATGATGCAGACGGCGACCACGCCGGCAAAAAGCGCCAGCGCATAGCCATAGCTGCCGCCGGGGGCTTCGGCGATCCCGGCCTGATATGGACCGCCATAGGAAGCGGCGAGATTGCCGGCCTGGTAGATGAAGCCGGGCAAGGTGGCGCGCACCGCACCGGGAGAAAGCTCGTTGAGGTGGACCGGGATGACGCCCCAGGCGCCCTGGACCGCGACCTGCATGACGAAGGCGCCGATGGCCAGCATGAACGGCGTTGAACTGTAGGCCCATAGCGGGATCGCCGGCAGGGCGATGATGCAGGCGAGTGTAATGGCGTTGACGCGGCCGATCTTCTCCGACAGCGCACCGAATGCCAGGCCGCCGACGATGGCGCCGATGTTGGCAACGATGGTGATCCAACTCACCGTATGCGGATCGAAGCCGTGCTGCTTCTTCAGGAAGGTCGGATAGAGATCCTGCGTGCCATGGCTGAAGAAGTTGAAGAACATCATCAGCACGACGGCATAGAGCGCGACGCCCCAGTGCTTCTGCAAGGTCTCCAGCATCCCCGGTCGAGCGGTTTTCTGTGCCTCGACGAAGGCAGGAGATTCCGGCACATGCGAGCGGATGAACAGGACGACCAGCGCCGGGACGAAGGAGAGCAGGAACATGGCGCGCCAGCCGATCGTGTAGCCGCCGATCGTCTGCTGGTAGAGCAGGCCATAGACCACCGCCGCCAGCAGGTAGCCGGCCGGATAGCCGCATTGCAGGATGCCCGAGACAATACCGCGGGCGCTCGGCGGGACGGATTCCATGGCAAGCGAGCTGCCGAGGCCCCATTCGCCGCCCATGGCGATGCCGAACAGCGCGCGCAGCGCCAGGAAGATGCCGAGATTGGGCGAGAAGGCGGCGAGCGCCCCGATCACCGAATAGCTGACGATGTTGAGCATGAGAATGGGCTTGCGCCCGTATTTGTCGGCTAGCATGCCAAAGAAGAACGCGCCGATGAAGCGCGTGGCCAAGGTCAGGAACAGTGCCTTTGAGACTGCCGGGACATCCGTCTGGAATTCAGTCGCAATATCGGTGAGCAGGAATGTCAGAAGGAAGAAATCAAAAGCATCGAGCGTCCAGCCCAGGAATGAGGCCAGGACGGTTTTCTTCTGCTCGGTAGTGAGGTTCAAGGCGTCCTCCTTTGCATCCCCCAAAGGAACGATATGTCGCCCTGTCGGCAAAAGAGAACAGCGATCGGCCGGCTTTCGAAAGGCCGGCGGTCACTTTTTCGTAAGATCGAGATCGAAGACCATCAATCCGTCCGCGCCGCCTTCGAGAGCCGCGACCAGGCGAGCGCCGGCACGCTGATGCGCCTCATGGACGAGATAGGCGTCGCGCGCCGCGGCATCGCGGAAATCGATGGTGAAGCCATAGGTGAACCCGCGCGCGAAAGGCTCTGGGCTGACATTGGTGCTGAACTGGACGGTGTCCATGCCTTCGACCACCTGTCGCAACGCCTCGAGGCCGGCGTGGATGGCCGTGCGCTCGGTCGACGACACATCGCTGCGAAATCTGGCGAAAACGCAGTGCCTGATCATTTTACCACTCCCTATGCAGCACGATTGCCGGAAAACACTGCCGGCGGCAGCGGCTCGCGGCCGAGGATCAGGTCGGCACCCTTTTCGCCGACCATGATCGTCGGCGCATTGGTGTTGGAGGAAGGCACGCGGGGCATCACCGAGGCGTCGCAGACGCGCAGGCCCTCGATGCCGCGCAGTCTCAGGTCCGGCGTCACCACCGCCATCTCATCATGGCCCATGCGGCAGGTGCCGACAGGATGGTGATCGGTCTTGGAGGTGCGGCAGGCATAGTCGATCAGCTCATCGTCGCTGGCGAGCGACGGGCCGGGCAGCACCTCGCGCAGCACGTAAGGGGCAAGCGCCTTCTGCCGCATGATCTCGCGCGCCAGCCGCAGCCCTCTCAGCGACATGTCGCGGTCATAGGGATCGGACCAGTAGTTGGGGTCGATCAGCGGGTGGTCGGAGGGATCAGCGCTTTTCAGCCGCACCGTGCCGCGCGAGCGCGGGCGCAGGAAGGCCGAGTTCAAGGTGACGCCCGGGTTTTTCAGCTTCTCGACGCCAGCCTCGATGCCGGAGCCGAGGCCCAGATGGAACTGGATATCGGGCGAGGCGGCGGTCGGGTCGGCGTACCAGAAGCCGCCGGTCTCGAACAGGCTGGACGCCACCGGCCCCTTCTTCAACAGCAGATATTGCAGGCCAGCCCAGGCCGTGCGGTGCAGCTTGGCATAATTGTCATAGGTGTGGTCGCCGGTGCATTCGGCGATGACGAACAGGTCGAGATGGTCCTGCATGTTGGAGCCGACGCCGGGCAGGTCATGCACCGGCGTGACGCCGACCGATTTCAGATGGTCGGCCGGGCCGATGCCCGACTGCATCAAAAGCTTAGGCGAACCGATGGCGCCGGACGAGACGATCACCTCGCGGTCGGAGCGCAGGATTTTTGTTTCGCCGCCCGGCCTGTCGACCACCTCGACGCCGATGGCGCGACCGTTCTCGACGACGATGCGGGTGACCAGTACGTCGGTCCTGACGGTGAGGTTCTTGCGAGCGCGGATCGGCCTGAGATAGGCGACCGAGGCGGAGGAGCGCCGGGCATCCTTCTGGGTCAGCTGGTAATAGCCGACGCCTTCTTGGGCAGCGCCGTTGAAATCCGGATTGAAGGGAATGCCCATCTCCTGGCCGGCGCGGAAATAGGCTTCGCAGATCGGCAGCGGCGCAATCGGGTTCGAAACGCCGAGCGGGCCCTGGTCGCCGTGGAAATCGTTGGCGTAGCGCTGGTTGTTTTCGGCCCGTTTGAAATAGGGCAGCACGTCGCGGTAGCCCCAGCCGGCCAGCCCTTCCTCCTTCTCCCAGGCGTCGTAGTCGCGCGCATTACCGCGCGTGTAGATCTGGGCGTTGATTGAGGAGCCGCCGCCGACCACCTTGGCCTGCGTGTACCAGAAGACGCGGTCGTTCATGTTTCTCTGCGGCACCGTCGACCAGCCCCAGGACGCAATGCCCTTGGTCATCTTGGCAAAGCCCGCCGGCATGTGGATATAGGGATGCCAATCCTTGCCACCGGCTTCGAGTAGCAGCACGGAGTTGGAGGGATCCTCGCTCAGCCGGTGGGCCAGCACGCAGCCGGCAGGGCCGGCGCCCACGATGATGTAGTCGGTCATTGTCTCATCCACTCACAGCCGAGGCACGGAAAGCGCGCCGTCGACATTGATGATCGAACCGGTCGAAAAGCCCAGTCTCCCGGCAGCGAGCGCGGCCACCATGGCGCCGATGTCGGAAACTTCGCCCCAGCGTTTCGCCGGCACCAGGCCGCCGTCTATCAAAGCGTCGTATTTGGCGGTCACGCCCGCCGTCATGTCGGTGCGGATAATGCCCGGCCGCAGCTCGAACACGCCGATGTTTTCCGGGGCGAGCCTGAGCGCCAGATTCTTCACCCACATCGAAAGCCCTGCCTTCGACATGCAATATTCGGAGCGTTCCGGCGAGGCCATCTCGGCGCTGACCGAGGTGATGGTGATGATCGATTTCGCTTCATCGCTGGGCTGGCGGAGCATCGCCTTGGCGACCGCCTGGCTGAGAAAGACGGTGCCCCGCAGGTTGACGCAGATCGCGCGGTCGAAATTGTCGGGTTTGAGGTCCAGCAGGTCGCCCCGCACCACGGCGCCGACGCCGGCATTGTTGACCAGGCAGTCTATGCGGCCGAAGGCGCGCATGGCGGTTTCGACCAAGGCGGCGTGGCTGGAAAGATCGGCGATGTCGCAGCTGACATAGGCGAATTTGGCGCCGCGTTTGGCGACGTCTTGCGCAAGCTCGTCAGCGGGTTTCGCGGCAACATCGGCGACAAGGATGTCAAAGCCGGCATCAGCGAGTGCCTGAGCGCAGGCAAGACCAATTCCGCGCGCGCCGCCGGTGACGATGGCTGCGGGGCGGGTCATCGGATACTCATCCTTATGTCAGCGCCGCCCCTCATCGCCCTGCCGGGCACTTCTCCCCGTATAGTGACGGGGAGAAGGACGCTGTTATCGCCTGCTTCACCATGCGCCAGCATTGCAGAAAAAGCGCCGAGATTGCGGCCAGCGTGCTTCTCCCCGTTTACGGGGAGAAGGTGCCGGCGGGCGGATGAGGGGCGGCGCTGACCGATCATGCGGCGAGGTCCGTCTTGCGGATGTGCTCGGCGACGCGCAGCGCCTGGGCGGCGATCGACAGCGCCGGGTTCACGGCGGCCGAGTTCGGCAGAAAACCGGCGTCGACGACGAACAGGTTCCGGTGATCGAAGGCACGGCAGAACGGATCGAGCGGCGACGTCGCCGGATCCTCTCCGATTTTCACCGTGCCGCACTGGTGCGAGGGCGTGCGTTTGTCGAAAGGGCGCGACAGCACCAGGGGATAACCGCAGGCGCGAAAATTCTCGCGCATCACCTTGGTCAGCCCGTCGAGCGACTGCATGTTGGAGCGCCGCCATTGCATGACGATGTCCTTGCCGTCGGCCATGATGCGGCTTTCGGGATCTGGCAGGTCCTCGCACATCAGGTACCAGTCGACCGCATGGCCGGCCATGAAATCGAGCGCGAATTTCGGCACTCGTTTCACATTGGCCTTGAGCATGTTGCCGTCGATCTTGCCGAGAAGCTGGACATTGCCGAGCGGTTTGCCGCCCTTGCCGTCGGAGAGGTAATAATCGTTGAGCATCAGCGTCTTCTGGTAGACGGCATCGTTCCGGCGGCGCGGATCGATCGCCAGCATGGCGCTCGAATTGTGGTTCATGAAGTTGCGGCCGACCTGGTCGGAGCGGTTGGCCAGGCCCTTGCCGCCCCCCTTGCCATTGCTGGGTGAGGGCGAGCGCAGCAGGATGACCGCTGAATTGACCGCGCCGGCCGACAGGATGACCAGTTTTGGCGACAGCTTTTTCAGCTCGCCGTTCTGGCGGTAATGAACCGCTGATACGGTTTTACCGTCCGGAGCAGTCTCGAGATATTCGACATGGGCGCCGGTTTCGAGCTTGATGTTAGGATCGTTCAGTGCCGCCGCCAGCGGTGCGGTCTGGGCGTCCATCTTTCCCTGGCCAGTGTTCGGAAAAGCGTCCCAGCCGGTCCTGCCTTCCCTGAGCCAGGTGTCGATATCGACGCCGAGCGGCAGCGAGGCCGGATGCAGGCCCAGCTCCTTGAGCTCGGCGCGGGCACGGGCGATCGGCGCCTCGTCGGGCACGGGCTTGTAGGCGTAGGGGATCGAGTGGAACGGCTCGGTCGGGTCCTCGCCAAGCGTGCCGCGGACGCGGAACAGTTGCTCAGCCTTGGAGTACCAAGGCTCGAATTCGTCATAGGAAAACGGCCAGGCCGGAGAGACGCCGCCGAAGTGCTCCATGGCGGAGAAATCCTCTTTGCGGTAGCGGATCAGCACCGCGCCGAAGAATTTCGAATTGCCGCCTACATAGTAGTAATTGCCCGGGTTGAATGCAGCGCCACCGGCCTCGCGCCACATCTCCTTCGGCCGGTAGTGGCCGTCAACGAAGATCGAGCGCGTGTCGCGCGCATGCGGCGTTGCCGGCAAAGGCTCGCCGCGTTCCAGCATCAGGATCGAGGCGCCACTGCCGGCTAAGCCGGAGGCGATCGTGGCGCCGCCGATGCCGGAGCCGATGATGACGATATCCGGGTTTGTCATGGCCTAAAGCGCGCCGCTTTTGAATGGACACATGCGACGCGCTTTAGGTCTATTGTCTTGATGCATGTCGTTGCCCCAAAACCGAACCCACTTTTGGGCGACGCGCATTAGCGAATACGGCTCTCGGTCGCCGGATCGAAGAACACCGCCTTGGTCAGGTTGAAGGCGAGCGGCGTGTTGGTGCCGGGCTGGATGTTGGCATCTGCGCGCAGCCGCGCCACCACGCCTTTGCCGCCGAGGTTGGTGACGGCGAAGGTATCGGAACCGGCCGGCTCGACGACCTCGATATGACAATCGGCGGTGGCGATTTGCGAGGCGTTGCGCTCGGCGCCTTCCGGATCGGTGAGCGCCTCGGGGCGAACGCCGAAGATGACCGGCTTGCCCTTGAACGCCGACAATCCGGCCGGGGCATTGGCCATCGGCAGAGTGATCGGCTGGCGTGCCTCGCGATCGAGCACGACGGCCAGGTCGCCGCCATTGCCGTCGATGGTCGCCGGGATCAGGTTCATCGCCGGCGAACCCATGAAGTCGGCGACGAAGACATTGCTGGGGTTGTTGTAGATCTCGGCCGGCGTGCCGAATTGCTGCACCTCGCCATCGCGCATGACGGCGATCTTGGTCGCCAGCGTCATCGCCTCGATCTGGTCGTGGGTGACATAGACGATGGTTGTGCCGGTGGTGGCATGCAGGCGCTTGATCTCGATGCGCATGTCGACGCGCAGCTTGGCGTCGAGATTGGACAGCGGCTCGTCGAACAGGAACAGCTTGGGGTCGCGCACCAGCGCCCGGCCCATGGCGACGCGCTGGCGCTGGCCGCCCGAAAGCTGGCTCGGCTTGCGGTTCAGCAGATGGCCAATCTGCAGCACCTTGGCCACCTTGTCGATCGCCTTCTGGCGTTCGTCGGTCGGCACGCCGCGCATCTCCATGCCGAAGGAGATGTTCCCGGCGACCGTCATGTTCGGGTAGAGCGCGTAGCTCTGGAATACCATGGCGATGTCGCGCTTGGACGGGTGCAGATCGGTGATGGTGCGGCCATCGACGCGGATATCGCCGGAGGTGATCGTCTCCAGTCCGGCGATGGTGTTGAGCAAAGTGGACTTGCCGCAGCCGGAAGGACCGACCAGCACCAGGAAGCCGCCCTTTTCCAGTTCGAGATTGATCCCCTTCAGGATCTCGACCTGGCCGAAACGCTTCCTCAGACCATCAATTTCCAGAAAAGCCATTGGGTTATCCTTTGACCGCGCCCGCCATCAGGCCACGCACGAAATAGCGGCCGGCGAGCACGTAGACGAGAAGGGTGGGCAGTGCCGCGATCATCGCGGCCGCCATGTTGACGTTGTATTCGACGACGCCTGTCGAGGTGTTGACGACGTTGTTGAGCGCCACCGTCATCGGCATGGCGTCGCCGGTGCCGGCATAGGCGGAGGCGAACAGGAAGTCGTTCCAGATGTTCGTGAACTGGTAGATGACGGTGACGACGAAGATCGGCATCGAGTTCGGCAGCATGATGCGCCGAAAGATCTGGAAGAAAGAGGCGCCGTCGACCTGCGCGGCCTTGACCAGTTCGGTCGGGAACGCCTCGTAATAGTTGCGGAAGAACAGCGTGGTGAAGCCGATGCCGTAGACGACGTGGACGAACACCAGGTTCACCGTCGGGTTGCCGAGGCCGAAGCTGGTTCCGACCGTGTTCTGCAGCGACACGCCAAACCGTCCGAGGCTGCCCAGGATCGTCGCCATCGGCAACAGTACCGACTGGAACGGGATGAAGCAGGCAAACAGCATCAGCCCGAACACCAGGGTCGCGCCGCGAAAACGCCATTTGGTCAGCACGTAGCCATTGAGCGCGCCGAGCATGGTCGAGATCAGCACGGCCGGAACCACCATCTTTATGGAGTTCCAGAAATAGCCCTTGATGCCGGCGCAGGTGAGGCCTACGCAGGTCTCACCCCAGGCCTTCAGCCAGGGGTCGAAGGTCGGCGCCTTTGGCAGCGCCAGCATGTTGCCGTTCTGGATCTCGTCCATGGTCTTGAACGAGGTCACCAGCATGACGAACAGCGGCATCAGGTAGAACAGCGCGAACAGCGCCAGAAGCCCGTAGATGACGATGCGGTTGACAATCTTGACGTTGACGCCGCCGCTGGCCCGGCGGGCGGGAGTGGTCACGGCGCTCATCGCGATTTCTCCCTAAGTTCCGAATAGAGATAGGGCACGATGATGGCGACGATGGTCATCAGCATGATCACGGCGCTTGCCGAACCGACCGCCATTTCGTTGCGCTTGAAGGTGTATTCATACATGAAGTTGGACGGCAGCCAGGCCGAGCCGCCGGGGCCGCCGCTGGTCAGTGCCACGACCAGGTCGTAGGATTTGATGGCTAGGTGCGCGAGCACGATGAAGGCCGACAGGAAGATCGGCCGCAAGAGCGGAATGACGATGCGGCGATAGAGCTGGAAGGTGGTGGCGCCGTCGATCTGCGCCGCCTTCATGATCTCGCCGTCAATACCGCGCAGGCCGGCCAGGAACATCGCCATGATGAAGCCGGAGGCCTGCCAGACGCCGGCGATGACCACGGTGTAGATGACGAAATCCTTGTTCTTGATCCAGTCGAAATGGAAGCTCGTCCAGCCCCATTGATGCAGCGTCTGTTCAAGACCGAGGCCGGGGTCGAGGAACCATTTCCAGGCAACGCCGGTGACGATGAAGGAGAGCGCCATCGGATAGAGGTAGATGGGGCGCAAAACGCCTTCGCCGCGAATCTTCTGGTCGAGCAGGATGGCCAGGAACAGGCCGAGCGCCAGGCAGATCAAGATGTAGAGAAAGCCGAAAATGCCCATATTGGTGATCGACGTGTACCAGCTCGATGGCGGGTCGGTGTCGAAGGTCCAGCCCCACAATCGCTGATAGGCGCGTGCGCCTGTTATGGCATAGGACGGGAAGGTCTTGGAGTTGGTGAAGGACAGATAGATCGTCCACAGGATGAAGCCGTAGACGAAGACGATGGTGATGGCGAAGCTCGGCGCCAGCACGATCTTGGGCAAGGCATCCTGCAGGCGCGAGCGCACCGAGGTGCGCGACCGCTCCGGCGTCAGCTTGATCTGGGTTGTCGCTACACTGCTCATGGGGTTCCTCCCGTCGGCATCCGGCCGATCGGCCTCACGGACCGGAAACCTTCCCCGCCGGAGCGGGGAAGGTGTTTGTGGCCGGCGCTTACTTGGCGTCGTCGATCGCCTTGACCAGTTCGGTCACGGCTTCGTCCGAGGTCTTGATCTGACCGTGGACAAACTTCGAGATGACGTCCTTGTAGGCATTGGCGACAGCCGGAGGCGCGCCATAGCCCTGGGCCAGCGAGCCGAACAGCGTGCCGCCTTCATTGGCCTTCTTCAGGTCGGCGATACCCTTCTTGCCGCAAGCGTCGAAGTCGGTGTCAGGCACGTCGGTGCGGGCCGGAACCGAACCCTTGACGACGTTGAAGGCCGATTGGAAGCTCTTCGACAAGGTGGCGGTGGCCAAAGCGATCTGGGCGGCCTTGCGGTCGTCCGGAACGTTGAACATGCCGAACATGTCGGAGTTGTAGATCACCGAGCCGTCGGTGCCCGGGAAGCGATAGCAGAGGAAGTCCGTACCCGGTGTCTTGTTGGCGGCGTGGAACTCGCCCTTGGCCCAGTCGCCCATGACCTGCACCAGCGCATCGCCCTTGATGACCATGGCGGTGGCCAGGTTCCAGTCGCGGCCAGAGAAGTTCGGGTCGACGTAGGTGACGAGCTTGGCCAGATTGTCGAACGACTTCTTCATCGTGTCGGACTTGAGCGACGCGTCGTCGAGGTCGTTCATCGCCTTCTTGTAGAACTCAGGTCCGCCGGTCGACAGCACGACGGAATCGAACATGGTCGCTTCCTGCCAGTTCTGGCCACCAAGCGCGAGCGGGGTGACCCCGGCCGCCTTGGCCTTGTCGAGCAGGGCGATGAAATCATCGAAAGTCTTCGGCTCGGTGCCGCCGATCTTGTCCATCACCGCCTTGTTGATCCACAGCCAGTTGACGGAGTGGACGTTGACCGGAGCGGCAACCCACTTGCCGTCATAGACGGAGAACTTCTGCAGCGCGGCCGGAACCGACTTGTCCCAGCCTTCCTTCTTCGCCGTCTCGGTGAGGTCGCCCATCACGCCGGCAGCGGCATAGTCGAGCACGGTGTAGCCGAGCATCTGCGAGGCGGTCGGATAGTTGCCGGCCGCGACCATCGCCTTCAGCGCGGTCATGGCGGCATCGCCGCCGCCGCCGGCCACGGGAACGTCCTTCCAGGCATAGCCTTCCTTGGCCAGATCGCCCTTGAGCACGTTGAGAGCAGCTGCTTCGCCGCCCGACGTCCACCAATGCAGCATCTGCACTTCCTTGACGTCCTCGGCATGGGCCGCGAAAGCCAGGCCCGAAGCGAGCGCCGTTCCGATAAGCAGTTTGCGCAACATGTACTTCCTCCCTTGTTGCATTACACGACCGGTGGCAGCCCACCGGGTTCTTCCCAACTCAGCCGACCCACCAACCGGTGCGCTGGCCGCGATGAAACTGGATTGTCTTTTCCTCGGTATAGTCCTCAACAGCGCGCTTGCCGAGTTCGCGGCCCAAGCCCGACTGCTTGTAGCCGCCGAACGGCAGTTCTGGATAACCTTCCATGAACGTGTTCACCCAGACAGTCCCCGAACGCACGCCCCGCGCCACCGACATGCAGGTGTCGATGCTGGCGCTCCACACACCCGCCGACAGACCATAGGGCGTGTTGTTGGCGATGCGCAACGCCTTTTCAATCGATTCAAAAGTCAGCACCGAGAGCACCGGCCCGAACACTTCCTCGCGCGCGACCGTCATGTTTTCGGTGACGTTGCGTAAGATCGTCGGATCGAGATATTGGCCGGCATTGGAAGGGCGTTGCCCGCCGCCGCTGTAGATACTGCCGCCTTCACTCGCGGCAGCCGCGACGTAACCCGTCACCTTGGCCAGATGGTCTGACGAAATCATCGCGCCGACCTTGGTTAGGTCGTCGAGCGGATCGCCCACGGTTACCCTGGCGGTCAATGCCTTCACGGCGCCCAGGAAGTCGTCGGCGATCGCCTCATGCACGATCAGCCGGCTGCCGGCATTGCAGCACTCGCCGGCGTTGAAGAAGCCGCCGAATACCGCGGCATCGGCAGCGGCTTTAAGATCGGCATCGGGGAAGACGATCTGGCCGTTCTTGCCGCCGAGTTCCATCGAAACTCTCTTAAGGGAATTCGAGGCCGCAGCCATGGTCATCTTGCCGACGCGGGTGGAACCGGTAAACGAAACCATCTCGACCAGCGGATGGCTGACCATCGGCGCGCCGACATCGGCGCCGAGACCTGCGAGGATGTTGACGACTCCAGCGGGAACGCCGGCTTCCAACAGGATATCGCCAAGCACGAAAGTCGAGGCCGACGTCATTTCGCTTGGCTTGACCACGGCCGTGCAGCCGGCGGCGAGCGCGAAAGGCAGTTTCTGGCTGACGATGAGGAATGGGAAATTCCACGGCGTGATGATCGAGACGACGCCGATCGGCTCACGCAGGACGACGCCCAGCATGGCATCGCCAAGATTGGCGTAGCTTTCGCCGTGCAACGTTCGGGCCAGTGAGGCGGCATAGCGCCAGATGTCGACGGCGCCGCCGATCTCGCCGCGCGCCTGGGCGATCGGCTTGCCGGATTCCAGCGCATCGAGCCGGGCGATGTCTTCCAGCCGGATCTCGATCAGGTCGGCGGCCTTAAGCAGGATCGCGGCGCGTTCGGACGCTTGCATGCGCGGCCAGGGGCCGGTCTCGAAGGCCCTGTGCGCCGCCTGCACCGCGGCTTCCACTTCGGCGGCACCCGCCTGAGCATAGTGTGAAACCATGAAGCCGTGGCCGGGGCTCTTGCGTTCCAGCATGCGGCCATCGCGGGCATCGACATGCTTGCCGTCGATCAGAAGCTTGTATGCCTTGGGGGCCACGGAGGCCTCGGCAGGCATGGGAATCTTCAGAGGTGCATTCATGTGATTTCCACTCTGTCCTACGAACGCGAAAACACGGGCTTCTGCTTGGTCTTGAAGGAGCCGACGCCGGCCTTGAGATCACCGGTGAGCGCCATGAAGCCGCTGGCCAAGGCTTCTGTCGCAGCGGCGCTTTCCTCGCCCTCCGCCACCGCAATCATCAGCTTGGCGGCTTCGGTGGCCAGCGGTCCGCGTTCGGCGATTTTTTCAGCCCAGATCCTGGCTTCATCCGAGGCCTTGCCGGTTTCGACGACGCGGTCGACGACGCCTAGCGCAAGCGCTTCCGGCGCCAGAAAAATCTCGCCACCGACAGCCATGCGACGCACCGTCTGGGCGCCGAAGCGACGCACCGCGCGCTGCGTGCCGGACCAGCCGGGGACAACGCCGATCGAGGTCTCGGGGAAGCCGAGCTTCACCTGCGTTTCCGCGACGCGGAAATCACAAGCCACAGCCAGTTCCAGCCCGCCGCCGAGCGCATGACCGGACAGAACGGCGATGGTCGGTTGCCGCAGCCGCGCCAGCCGGTCGAAGACACGGTGGCCGTAGCGCACCCATTGCACCTGGAAATCGGCGGCGCTCATGCTCCCCCAGGCCTCGACATCGCCGCCGGCGCAAAACCCCTTGCCTTGACCGCATATGAGGACGATGCGGACATGCTGAGCGCTTTCCGCCTCGTCCAGCGCCGCTTCCAGCGCGCGCAGCATCGGGATATCGAGCGCATTGAACTTTTCCGGACGGCGCAAGGTGACAATGCCGATCGCGCCATCCTGCTCGAAGGTGACGAGGCGCTCAGCCATGCGCGCCTCCGAGCGAGGCGCCGCCATTCAGCGACAGGCCGATCGGCCGATCCTGGTAGAGTGCCGCCGGCGTCACCTTGAGGTCGTTGGCTACGTTGAGCGGGATCTCGGCCTGCGCCAGCACATCGCGCTCGAGGTCGATGCCCGGCGCCAGTTCCATCACCATCAGCCCATCGGGCGTCAGCTTCATGACGCAGCGCTCGGTGACATAGGTGATGTCCTGTCCCTGCGCGACGGCGCGCTTGCCGGAGAAGGAGATGTGCTCGACCTCCTCGACGACTTTCTTGACCTTGCCTTCCGCGTCGATGCGGATGCCGCCATTGGCGAGCGACAGCTTTGCCCCGGCATTGAAGAAGCCGGAAAAAACGATCTTCTTCGCCCGTGACGTGATGTCGACGAAGCCGCCGGCGCCGGCGGTGACATGCGGCCGCGCCGAAAGCCTGGACACGTTGACCGAGCCGTGGCGATCGATCTGCAGGAAGGAGAGCAGCGAAGCGTCGAAGCCACCGGCCTGGAAATAGATGAACTGGTGCGGCGAGGGCATGATCGCCTCGGCGTTGGAGGCGCAGCCGAACTTGAAGTCGAGCAACGGCACGCCGCCGACCGCGCCCTGTTCGATCAGCCAGGTGACCTTGCCGTGCTGGCCTTCTTCCAGAAGAATACGCGGCACGTTGGCCGAAATGCCGAAGCCGATGTTGACGGCCATGCCGTCGCGAAGCTCCATGGCGACCCGGCGCGCGATCACCTTTTGGACATTCATCTCGGCATTGCGGAAGCTCGACAGCGGCCGGAAGATCTCGCCGGAGATTGCGGGATCGTAGGGCGTCAGCGTCGTCTGCAACTGATCCGGCGCAATGACGATATGGTCGACCAGCACGCCCGGCACGCGCACATCATGCGGCTTCAACGTGCCGTTCTCGACGACGCGTTTGACCTGCGCGATGACGATGCCGCCATTGTTGCGGGCGGCGAGCGCCTGCTCCAGCCCGCCGAGATAGGCCCCCTCATGCTCGTAGGTAAGGTTGCCGCGCTCGTCAGCCGTGGTGGCACGGATGATCGAGACCTGCGGCACGATGGCGCGGAAGTAGAGCCATTCTTCGCCGTCGAATTGCTGCACCGACACGATCGGCTCGGCGGCGGCGGCGTTCATGGCGCAGCCCTGGTGGCGCGGGTCGGCGAAAGTGTCGAGGCCGACCTTGGTCAGCACGCCCGGTCGCTTGGCGGCGGCCTCTCGGTGCATGTCGAACAGGATGCCGGACGGCACGTTATAGGCGGCAACCGCATTGTCGCCGATCATCTTCCAGATTTGCGGCGGCTCGGCGGAGGAGGGACCTGACGGATAGGAGCCGCACAGCGTACGCTTCAAGAGGCCGGGCTTCGCCAGATGATCGATGCCCTTGATGCCATACATGTCGCCGGCGGCGATCGGGTGCAGCGTGGTGATATCCTTCGGATGGCCCTCGCCATCGAAGCGTTCGCCGATCGCGGCGAGCACGGCGTCTGGACAGCCGAGGCCGCTCGACGAGGACACCGAGACGACCATGCCGTCCTTGATCAGGCTGGCGGCCTGCGCCGATGAGACGACCTTGCTCAATTCATGCTCCCGAGTTTCGGGTCGATCTTGACGGTCCTGCCGGAAGCCGCCGATTGCAATGCCGCCTCGGCCGCGGCGAGCGACCAGATGCCGTCCTCGCCGGTGGCGGAAGGCTGGCCCTCGCCACGGACCGCGGCATGGAACCCGCGTAGCGACCTGGCGTATAGATCCTCGCGGTCGAAGCTCAACTGTTCTTCGCCGCTGGCGGTGCGCAGGAGGACCGAGCCGGCCGGCTTCTGCGTCATCACATCGCGGGCGATGAGCGAGCCCTGCGAGCCGTGCACCTCGAAGCCGGTGTCGGCAAACCTGGTGGTGAACCCCTCATGCGATTGCGCGATAAGGCCCGATTTGAAGCGCCAGACGCACATGGCGCCATCTTCCAGCCCGCTCCCGGCCATGCCGGCGGATTGCGTGAAAGCGGAAACCTCGACCGGATCGTCGCCAAGCACGAAGCGCAGCGTGTCTGCATCGTGCACGGTGATGTCGAGCACCACCCCGCCGCCCGCCTCGGGCCTGGCGATGCGCCAGCCCTGCAGGTTTTCGGGCAGGTAGACGGAATGGAAGACACGCGCGGCAATGGGGTTGCCGATGCGGCCCGCGGCAACGGCGTCGCGCATGGCACGGTGCGCGCCGGCATTGCGCAGATGATGATTGGTACCGAGCACGATGCCAGCCTCCTTGGCCGAAGCGACCATCTTGCGCGCGTCATCGCTGGTCAGCGCCAGCGGCTTCTCGCACAGCACATGCTTTCCCGCCTTGGCGGCGGCCAGCGCCTGTTCGAAATGCAGTTCATTGGTGGTGGAGATGTAGACGGCGTCGATGTCCGATCCGAGCAAGGCGTCGAGATTCGACACGGCGGCTGGAATGCCATTTTCC
Source organism: Mesorhizobium sp. BR-1-1-10 (assembly GCF_020165595.1). Classification (NCBI taxonomy): domain Bacteria; kingdom Pseudomonadati; phylum Pseudomonadota; class Alphaproteobacteria; order Hyphomicrobiales; family Phyllobacteriaceae; genus Mesorhizobium; species Mesorhizobium sp. BR-1-1-10. Next base: position 221,488 of record NZ_JAIUIL010000008.1, read on the forward strand.
CTTGCATAGGCCGTGGCGCGTTCCGCGCTGGAGCTCATGACAGCCGCGATCTCGCCATCGGGTTGAGCGCGAATGGCATCGATCATGAATTGCCGGGCGATCGTGCTGGCGCCGATCAGCCCCCATTTGACGCTCATGTCGCGGTTCCCGTTGACGCTCATGTCGCGGTTCCCGCCGCCACGGGCCTTTTTCGCGTGCGGCGATCCGGGCCGCAGCTTTCCCTGACCACGAGATTGACGGCGCCGACATGATCCTCGGCCCGCGTGGTGCGCGACTGGATCATCTTGATCATGACGTGGGCCGCGCGTTCGCCGAGACCGGCGGAGTCCACCGCTACGCTGGTCAGCGGCGGCATATAATGTTCGGCCTCGACCACATCGTCGAAGCCGACGACAGCGAAATCCGCGCCCGGCTCAAGTCCGCGCTTGCGCAGCGCCAGCATGACGCCAAAGGCAACGGCATCGTTGAAGCACAGGGCCGCGGTTGGCGGCTCGGCCATTGCCAGCGACGTTTCCAGACACGCCATGCCGCCCTTGCGATTGGTCTCGCCCTCGATGATAAGCGCGTCGCGGGCGTCGATGCCGAGCGTCTCGCAGGCCTCGCGAAAGCCGCCCAGGCGCTCATGATAAACGACGAGGTCGGACGAACCGCCGAAGAAGGCCAGGCGGCGATGCCCCTTGCCGACGAGATGCGAGGTCGCGAGATACGCGCCCCGATGATTGTCGGGAGCAATCACCGGAATGCGGCTTTCAGGCAGCCGGCGCATGGCGAAGGCAATCGGCAGACCGGCTATTTCCAGCCGCCGGAACGCCCCTGGCGTCGTGCCGCGCGCCGGGGAAACGATGAGCCCGGCGACGCCCTGTTCCATCAGAGACTTCAGCACTTCTTCCTGGCGCACCGGATTTTCGGCAGTGTTGGCGATGAAGGGCACGATGCCGGCCGACTGGAAGACCCGCTCCATGCCGACCGCCATCTCGGCGAAGAACGGATTGGTGAGGTCGTTGATGACCATGCCGATGACGTTGGAGTGGGCCTTGCGCAGATTGGCGGCGCCGCGGTTATAGACATAGCCGACATCCTCGATCGCCTTGCGCACCTTGACCGCGGTTTCGGGGCGGATCAGGCCGCTGCCCTGGAGCACGAGCGACACCGTCGATTTGGACACGCCTGCTTCGCGGGCGATGTCGAAGATCGTCGCCTTCGGCCGGCTGGCCATCCAGATATCCTCCCCGGTTTTTTCAATCGAATTTATTGGAACGTTCTAATCCTTGCTCCGAGGATGAGTCAATCAGGATTTTTCTCTAGCAAGAGCAGCAGGTCATATGCGGGCAAACGATATGCTACCCAAGGGGTCGTTGTGTTGCAACGCAGCATCGCTGGCCGTCCATCTCAAACCTTAAAGGTTCTTGATTTATTGGAACGTTCCATTTAGGAGACACGAAAGGGAGAGATCCATGGACATTGCCTTGCCTGGCGAGGGTGGCCGCAGCACACCCTACGCGCTTGTCGGACAGCCGGTCCAGCCGGTGACCGGCGCGCGGTTTTCGCGCATCGCCTATGCCGCCGCGCATGTCGTCGCCGATCCGCTGGGAATGACAGATCCATGGTCGCGGCCCGTTATCGATTGGGACAGGACGATGGCGTTTCGTCATCATCTATGGCGGCTCGGCTTCCGCATCGCCGAGGCAATGGACACGTCGCAGCGCGGCATGGGTTTCGATTGGACGAATGCGCAGGAATTGATCCGCCGTTCAATCGCGGAGGCGCGGACCGCCGCTGGCGCCGATCTCGCCTCGGGTGCGGGCACCGACCATCTGGCGCCGTCGAAGGCCCGGACGGTCGACGACGTGGTCGCCGCCTATGAGGAGCAGTTCGCTTTCATCGAAGGCCAGGGCGGCAAGGCGATCATGATGGCCAGCCGCGCGCTGGCGGCCGTGGCGAAGGGGCCGGACGATTACGCCCTGGTTTACGACCGCATATTGGGCCAGGCCTCCGGCAAGGTCATCCTGCACTGGCTGGGCGACATGTTCGATCCGACCTTGAAAGGCTATTGGGGCAGTGACGATTTCGAGACCGCGCTCGATACGGTGATCGCCATCATGGAGCGCAACGCTGGCAAGGTCGAAGGCATCAAGATATCGCTGCTCGACGCCGGCAAGGAAGTGGCGCTCAGGAACCGGCTGCCGGACGGCGTCATGATGTTCACCGGCGACGACTTCAATTATCCCGAGCTGATCGCCGGAGACGGCAAGCGGCACTCGCATGCGCTGCTCGGCATTTTCGACGCGATCGCACCGGCCGCCAATGCCGCGCTGGCGAAGCTGGCTGCCGGCGATCGTGCCGGCTACGACGCGCTGATGGCGCCGACCGTGCCGCTGTCACGAAAAATCTTCGAGGCGCCGACTGAATATTACAAGGCCGGCATTGTCTTCATGGCCTGGCTCAACGGCCACCAGGACCATTTCTCGATGGTCGGCGGCATGCAGTCGGCGCGCGGCATCCGCCATTATGCCGAAGTCTTTCGCCTCGCCGACCAGGCAGGATTGCTGGCCGACCCCGACCTTGCCATTTCGCGGATGAAAAGCCTGTGTGCTGTCGCGGGGGCCTAAAACGCGTTTCGCGATCGGATCACCCGTCGTCCATTCCGGTGAGCGCCAAGACGCTCGCGTATTGATGCAAGGTCCGAATATCTGGGTTGGATGGTGGGCGTGACAGGGATTGAACCTGTGACCCCTGCAATGTCAATGCAGTGCTCTCCCGCTGAGCTACACGCCCATCCGAAGCCGCGCATACACCATTTTTGGTCAGGCGCGTCAATAGCAGGAAAAGAGGAAAAACACGTCGTCCCGCCGCGGCTGTGGACCGACGCCGGCGGCTTGCGAAAGGCGGTTCAAGCCGCCTGCAGCATCTTCTCGACCTCGTTGACCAGATCGCGCAGGTGGAAGGGCTTGGACAGCACCTTGGCGTCTTTCGGCGCCTTGGAATCCGGGTTCAGCGCGACGGCGGCAAAACCGGTGATGAACATGACCTTGAGATCGGGATCGATCTCGGTGGCGCGACGCGCCAGTTCGATGCCGTCCATCTCCGGCATGACGATGTCGGTCAGAAGCAGCGAGAACGGTTCCTCACGCAGCCGCTCATAGGCGCTGGCGCCGTTGTCGAAATCGCTGACCTGATAGCCGGCGCGCTCCAGCGCCTTGACGAGGAACCGACGCATATCGTCGTCGTCTTCCGCCAGAAGAATGCGTGCCATGTTATCCCGTCCGAATCACCCGCCGGAGACTGCCGTCGGGCAGGCCCGTTAACCATCCTGTATATGAGGAGGTGAGAGTAAACATCAAGTGAACGCGGACGCGCCTGACCCACATTTGCCCAGCGGCACGACCGCCGAAATGCTGGACATGCGGCCAGCAAGGTGGCAGTTTCATGCCATGATGCACTGGTGTTTTCGGGTTCGTTCAAATTGAAGACGGCAGCCGAGGATTTTTCGGTCTTTCCACCCTTCGAAATCCGGTCGGGCGCCGAGCAGCGCGTCCCCTTCCTTTTCAACTCGCCGCATAGCGGCCGCTACTATCCCGAACGCTTCCTTGCCATGGCAAGGCTCGATCGCAATGCCATCCGCCGCTCGGAGGATTGCTATGTCGACGAGTTGTTCGGCGGCGCCGTGGCGCTCGGCGCGCCGCTGCTGGCGGCGAATTTCCCGCGCGCCTATCTCGACGTCAACCGCGAGCCCTGGGAACTCGACCCGCGCATGTTCGCCGAGCCGGTGCCGTCCTTCTGCAACATCCGCTCCGCGCGCGTGGCCGGCGGGCTCGGCACCGTGCCGAAGCTGGTGGGCGAGGGGCTCGACATCTATTCGGGCCGCTTGCCGCTCGCCGAGGCGATTGCCCGCATCGAGGCCGTCTACAAGCCCTACCACGAAACGCTGAAGCGGCTTTTGACCAGGACCCACGCCCGGTTCGGCTTTGCCGTGCTGATCGATTGCCATTCTATGCCAGCGAGTATCCGTGTCGGCGACAGCGGGCTGCGGCCGGATTTCATCATCGGCGACCGTTTCGGCATCTCGGCCACCGCGGCCCTGACCGAAACCGCGATCGGCCTGTTGACCGCGATGGGCTATACGGTTGCCCACAACAAGCCTTATGCCGGCGGGTTCATCACCGAGCATTACGGCCGTCCGGCGCGTCATTTGCATGCGCTGCAGATCGAGGTCAATCGCGGGCTCTACATGAATGAGCGGACATTCGAGAAAGCCGCCGGCTTCGACGCGCTGGCCGACGATCTGACGCGGTTTTCAGCCGACCTGATGGCGATGCCGGACCATCATTTCATCGATCTGCCGCTGGCCGCGGAGTGAAGACCACGCCTTGTCCCGTGCGTGCCGTTGCCCAAGATTTTTGTGTGCTTCTTTGGACGGCCCGCTCCAGGAGCGGGCGTGAAAAAAAGACCGCATCGTTTGCACGATACGGTCGAAGTCTAGGGAGGAAACGCCCAAGGAGGGCATGGACAGGAAACCCTGTCCGAGATTGAGGGTATTGTGCAGCGCACAAATGTCAAGCGACGTTTAGGCTTTTTTAATTCAGAGTGATGTGGAAATTGCGTTTCGATGACGTTGGAGTGACATTCCGGCAACAGTCGTCGCGGCGGATAAATCGATAAACAAGCTTGTCTTGACGGGGAAGTCGCGGCAGGCCCGGCTCGGGCGCGCTGCAAAGCGGGAGAATGAGTTGGACATCAGCATCGATTTCATGCGCCGTATCGCGCAAGCGGCGGCGGCGGAGACCTTGCCGCGCTTCCGCGCCCAGGGCGCGGTCGCCAACAAGGAAAAAGGCAGTTTCGATCCGGTCACGGAGGCCGACCGCGAGGCCGAGCGCGCCATCCGGGCGCTGATATCGGCCGAGTATCCCGACCACGGCATCCTGGGCGAAGAGCACGGCAGCGAGAACATCTCCAGCCGGCATGTCTGGGTGATCGATCCGATCGACGGCACGCGCGCCTTCATCTCCGGCCTGCCGGTGTGGGGCACGCTGGTCGGGCTGACGGTCGATGGTGACGCGGTCGTCGGCATGATGGCACAGCCTTTCACCGGCGAGCTGTTCTACGCCAACGCTTCCGGTTCCCACTATGAGGGGCCGGGAGGCCCCCGCAAGCTGACGACCCGCAAGACGACGAAGCTGGCCGAGGCCACGTTGTTCACCACAACGCCGGCGCTGTTCAAGGGCGAAGCGCGCAATCGCTATGACGCGTTCGAGCGGCAAATCCAGCTCGCCCGCTATGGCGCCGATTGCTACGCCTTCGCCATGATCGCCTCGGGGAGCGTCGACATCGTCGCCGATCCTGGATTGAAGCCCTACGACATCGTGGCGCTGATCCCGATCATCGAGAAGGCAGGCGGGGTCGTCACCACTTTCGACGGCGGGCCGGCGGAGAATGGCGGGGACGTTCTAGCGGCTGCAACACCTGAACTTCATGCCGCCGCCATGGCTGCCCTGCGCGGCTGACATCGCCTCCGGTCGGCGGCTTCTCGAGCGCTGGAATGCCGTCGGCGTACGCCCATGGGTCTGCCTGAACGCCGCCAGCGCCTCCTTCCTGAAAAAGGGAGTGTCAGCTACGCCCTCTCGCGGAAGAGCCGCGGCCCGTCAGGCTGTCGGGTCATCGGAGCCGGGGACGAAGGCGTCGAAGGCGGCGAGGAATTGTTCGCGGTAGAGGTCGGCTTCCTGCAGGATTTCGTGCTTGGCGCCGTCGATCATCAACAGCGAACCCAGCCTTAGATTTCTCGCATATGCCTCCACCGCCCTGGTCGAGACGACCTGGTCGGCGCCGGCGGCGATGATCAGCAGAGGCACCTGAATGCGGGCCATGAAGTCGGGGTCGCTGATGGCTGCCGACGCCTTCGCCGCCGCCTGCAGCCAGCGGATCGTCGGGCCGCCGAGCGCCATTTGCGGATATTCTTCATAGATGCGCGTGTTACGGCGATAGCGTTGCGGATCCGATGTAACCTTGTTGGCTTCGAAGGGCAGCGTGTGTCTCGGCCTTGGACCCCAGGCGGCATAGAGCCAGCCGAGCCCAAGGGCGCAGAAAAACGAACAGATCCGGCGCACCGTCCCTATCGAGACCGGCAGGTCGGGCAATGTCAGGAACGGCGCGATCAGCACCATGCGCCGCACGCGGTTCACCATCGACGGCGCGGCAAGCAGCGCGATCACAGCGCCGGCCGAATGGGCGAGGATATAGTACGGTCCGCGGCAGTCCGGCAGCACGATCTCTTCGAAGAACTGCTCGAGGTCAGCCGTATAGTCGCGGAACGACCTGACATAGCCACGCTGGCGATCGCGGATCAGCCTGTCCGAACCGCCCTGGCCGCGCCAGTCTAGGATGGCGACACCAAAGCCGCGCGCGGCGAGGTCACGGATGGTCTCGAAATATTTCTCAATGCACTCGTTGCGGCCGCCGAGCAGCACCACGGTGCCCCGCATCGGCCGCGCCATCGCCGCGAACAGGCCATAACGTATTTTCTTGCCGTCGCGCGTGGTGAAAAAGCCGCCGGTGGCGTTTTCCGGTCGCGGATTGCCCTCGGTTTCGTGGAAGAGCGGAGTGTCGTGGAAAAGATCCATTATTCGGCGCTTTGTACTCGGCGTCCTTGCGTGCCAGCCGGTCGCGGCTGGCCTCGTCACGGTGATAGACGCCAACACATCAAAAGCAAAGCAAATCCGGGTCAGGGAGGACTGCTACGGGTAAGGCCGGAAGCGGCTTTGAGCGCGCTTCCGGCCCCTGTCGATCCGGGAGGAAGGGACGTTAACACCCGGTTCGGCCTCGTTGCGGCACCTTCGCAGATCCGGCGCCGCCAATCCTTGATCTTGAAAGCCACTTTAGCGCTGGCTGTCTGAACGGGCGCCGAAGCGCTGGTTCATCTGCCGTTCATCAAAGGTTGGCCGCTTCGTTCTTTTTTGCCGTCAAACGAAACTTGAAATGCTTTCGAGCGCTCCCCAGATGTGGGTTGCGGTCGCCAATCGGGGCCGCTGGTCCTCCCGAAACGCCGCTCGCGGGTTTCGCACCGACCATACGCAAACCATGTTGCTCAACAGGAGAACACCTCATGCGTCACGTTGATTTTTCCCCGCTTTACCGTTCGACCGTCGGCTTCGACCGTCTCTTCACCATGTTGGATTCGCTTGCGCAGCCCGACGGCGCGCAGACCTATCCGCCCTATAACATCGAGCGCACCGGCGAGGACTCTTATCGGATTTCGATGGCCGTCGCCGGCTTCTCGGACGAGGAAATCTCGATCGAAGCTCACCGTAACGTGCTGACCGTGAAGGGCGAGCGCAAGGACGAGGGCACCGGCGAGGGTTCCGAACTGCTCTATCGCGGCATTGCCTCCAGGGCCTTCGAGCGCCGCTTCCAGCTTGCCGATCATGTTGAAGTCGTCGGCGCCGCGCTGAAGAACGGCCTGCTCTTCGTCGACCTCAAGCGCAACATTCCCGAAGAGCTGAAGCCGCGCAAGATCGCGATCACCTCGGCTCCGGCCAAGGCCAAGCAGATCGAGGCCAAGACGGCAGCCTGACGACCGCATAAAATCTAAAGTCTCCTCCCGAGACGGAAGCGGCGCCGCGAGGCGCCGCCAGATCGCTGACAAACCCCGTCTATTTTAGGCGGGGTTTTGTTTTATGCGACTGAAAGTGTTTGCGATTTCGCGGTCAGGACGATTTGACATGAGGTTGCAGGAGGCAGCGCAATGGTTTGCGGGCCTCAGGCGAGGCCTGGCTTTGACTTTGGCCACAGGCAAAGGGCGATTTTCTTGATGTTCTGAGCCGCGGCTGCGATCAGGCACTGGCAGGCGACGCGAACGTGACTTCGGAAACGGGCGTAGCGGTGGCCATGCAGTTGCTTGGCGTCCGCGAAGGAGCGCTCGACGGTCTCCTTGCGGCGGCGATAGATAAGCTTGCCCCAGCCGGTAAGGCGATTGGCGTCGATGCGCTCTCGCGCATCTTGCCAGACATGACGGGTGATGGTGCGTGTCGCGGCGGCGTTGGTCGTGCAGGAAGCCAGCAGCGGGCAGGCCTGACAGATGGCCGGGTCGCTCCTGTATTGGCGGTAGCCATTGCGATCGGTGGTGGCGTAGCTGAGAAGCTGGCCTTGCGGGCAGCGATAGCCATCCAGGTCCGGCTCATAGGCGAAGGCTGTCTTCCTCATCATGCCGGGCTTTGGCGGTGTTGGATTGCGATAGCCGGTGACGCCGAGGATGTCGCGGTCCTCCAAACCCTTGGCGATGCCGGCGGTCGCATATCCCGCATCGAGCCCAACCGCCCCCACCTGGAAGCCAAAGCGTTGGCGCTGCCGGTCGAGGCGGCCCAAATAGACGATCGAGTCATGCAGGTTGGCCGGCGTGGCATAGGTGTCGGTGATGATGGCATGGGCGGCATCCACCGTGCGGTGGTCGAGATAGAAGAAACCCTTCGGCTTGCCGTCGCGTACCATGTAGCCACTGTCGGGATCGGTACGCGAGACCTTGGTCTGCTTCTCGGCAGGCTGGCGCTCCTTGTTCTTCAGCGGCTTCTTGCCGTGCTGGGCGCGGTCTTCCTCGATTGCGGCATCCAGCGCCTCCCAGTAGTCGGCGCGCGACTTGGCCACCACCGCGAGGTCGAAGCGGTTCTTGTTGGCGTTGGCCTTGAGATGCGTACTGTCCGTGTAGAGCACCGTGCCGTCGACAAGCCCATGCCGGATCGCCTGCTCGACGATCCGATCGAAGATACCCTGCGCGATGGTCTCGTCCTGATACCGCCGGCGCCGGTTCTGCGACAGCGTCGAGGCGTCGAACACCTTGTCCGTCAGCTTCAGCCGCAAGAACCAGCGATAGGCGACGTTGACCTCGATCTCGCGCACCAACTGGCGTTCCGAGCGAACCCCGAACAGGTAGCCCAAGAACAGTGCCTTGAACATCAAGGTCGGGTCGAGCGGCGGCCGGCCATTGTCGGCACAGTACAGCGGCGCGGTCAGATCGTGGATGAAGGAAAAGTCGATCGCGCGGTCGATCTTGCGCAACAGATGATCAGCAGGAACAAGCTGATCCAACGTTACCATCTCGAGCGCGGTCTGTTCGGGGGCGGGTCGCTTCAACATGACCCAGTGAATCAAAAACCCCCGGCAATTGCCAGGGGTTTGTCAGCAGTCTGGCGGCGCCGCGAGGCGCCGCTTTTTTGTCCGAAGATTGACTGTTATCCGGCGATCAGCTGGCCAAAGCGGTCGACTTCCTCAGTCGTCGTGGCAAAGCTGGTGACGAAGCGATAGAGCAGTTCGTCCTCGCCGATATGGCCGTCAAAACCATGCGGCCTGTGCCAGTCATAGAAGGCCGCGCCTGCAGCCTGCAGTCTGTTTGCTTCGGTTTTCTCGATCACCGCGAACACCTCATTAGCCTGCGGCAGCCAAGCGAGCTTTGCCGTGGCCGAATCCTCGATCGCCGCCGCCAGGCGCGCGGCCATGGCGTTGGCATGCCTGGCGGTGTCGAGCCACAGCCCGTCCTTGAAATAGGCTTCGAACTGCGCCGCGACGAAACGCGACTTCGAAAGCAGCTGTGCGGCACGCTTGCGCAGGAAGGCCAATTCCTTGGCACGGTCGAGGTCGAACAGCACGATCGCCTCCGCGCACCAGCAACCGTTCTTGGTACCGCCGAAGGACAGGACATCGACCCCGCGTTTCCAGGTCATTTCGGCCGGGGTGGTGTCGAGCGCGACCAGCGCATTGGCAAAGCGGGCGCCATCCATGTGCAGTGGCACGGAATGCTGTTTGGCGATGGCCGAGATCGCGTCAATGTCGTCCAGACCATAGACGGTGCCGACCTCGGTCGACTGGGTGATCGAGACGGCCATCGGCCGGCCCCAATGGACGACCTCGCTTGCGAAACGGCCGATCGCCCTGCCCAGATTGGGCGGGTCGATCTTGCCCAGGGGGCCGTCGACGGCGTGCAGCCGCGAGCCGCCGGAAAAATACTCCGGCGCGCCACATTCATCCTCGATGACATGCGATTCTCGGTGAGCGAAGGAAATGCCGCCCGGCTTGTTGAAAGTGGTCAACGACAGCGAATTGGCGGCGGTGCCGGTTGCCACGAAGAACACCGCGACCTCGCGTTCGAAAATTTCACTGAAGCGCTGATAAACCGCCTCGTCGAGGGCGCTGTCACCATAGGCGGTGGCAAAGCCGCCGGCCGCGGCCGACAGGCCGGCAACGATATTGGGATGGGCGCCTGCCCAATTGTCGGAAGCGAAGAACATGTATCTGCCTGTGTTGGGGAAATCAGCCGGAGTTGACCGGTTTAACGCGCCGACCGCAAGGGCCAGGCGCCGGAAAACCGTTGAAGCCAGCCAACGTGGCGGCAAGCGTCGGCGACTTAAGCTTACGTTTTTCTCCAACTCCGTGTAATTTTATGTCGCGGAAGCTCCAAGTTTTTTGTGAATCGGTCTTGTGCGCGTTTAGGAATTCTGCCATAAAAATTTAGGACAGTAGTGCTGTCTTATTTTGTCGCACAAAACAGGCCGGATTGGCGTAACATATTGGCCTCTCCGGCTGTTGCCGCGAGCGACAGGTGGACGGCCGGACGCTGGCCTGTACGATACCAGATGCGAAGCATGCGAAAAGCCGCATGGTTCGAAAAGCATTTCGCAAGACGTGCCGCAAGGATCAGGGTGAGCCAAGCGCTTGCCGAGGCAAACCAGCGCCTGGAGGGCTGGAATGGAGGACAGGACAATGACGGAATTGACGCTCTCTGCGACGAACGGCCAGGCCGCGCAGACGAAAGCGGCCGCCGTCAAAAATACCTCCACCAAAAATCGCGCGTCTGCCGGCGGCTTGACCGCCCAGGGCCTCTACGATCCGCGCAACGAGCATGACGCCTGCGGCGTCGGCTTCATCGTCAACATGAAGGGCGTGAAGTCGCATCAGATCGTCAAGGACGGGCTTGCCGTGCTCGAGAACCTGACGCATCGCGGCGCCGTCGGCGCCGATCCGCTGGTCGGCGATGGCGCCGGCGTGCTGGTACAGCTTCCGGATCTTTTCTTCCGTGAGGAGATGGCGGCCCAAGGTATCGAACTGCCACCGGTAGGCCAGTACGGCGTCGGACACTGGTTCATGCCGCAGGATGCTGCCCTTCGTGCACATATCGAAGAGATCATCGCCGAATCGGCGCAGTCCGAGGGGCTGCCACTGCTCGGTTTCCGTGACGTGCCGGTCGACAATTCGTCGCTATCGAAGGCGCCTGACATCGTCGCGTCCGAGCCGTTCCACCGCCAGGTCTTCATCGGCCGCACGGCCGACATTACCGACGACGAGGAATACGAGGCCAGGCTCTACCTGCTGCGCAAGGTCATATCGGGCCGCATCTACGCCGAGAACGACAACAAGGACATCGGTGCCTACTGCGTGTCGCTGTCGGCGCGCACCATCGTCTACAAGGGCATGTTCCTGGCTTATCAGGTCGGGGCCTACTACAAGGACCTCAAGGACCCGCGTTTTGAGACCGCGCTGATCCTCGTCCACCAGCGCTTCTCGACCAACACCTTCCCGTCGTGGAAGCTGGCGCATCCCTACCGCATGGTCGCGCATAATGGCGAGATCAACACGGTGCGCGGCAACAACAACTGGATGGCGGCGCGCCAGGCGTCGGTCGATTCCGAACTGTTCGGCAACAACATCTCGAAGCTCTGGCCGATCTCCTATGACGGCCAGTCCGATACTGCCTGCTTCGACAATGCGCTCGAGTTTCTGTTCCAGGGCGGCTACAGCCTCAGCCACGCCATGATGATGCTGATCCCGGAAGCCTGGGCCGGCAACAAGCTCATGGATGCCGATCGCAAGGCCTTCTACGAATACCACGCCGCGTTGATGGAGCCTTGGGACGGGCCGGCGGCGGTCGCCTTCACCGACGGACGCCAGATCGGCGCCACGCTGGACCGCAACGGCTTGCGCCCGGCACGCTATATCGTCACCGATGACGACCGCGTCATCATGGCTTCCGAGGCCGGCGTGCTGCCGGTGCCGGAAGAGAAGATCGTCCAGAAGTGGCGGCTGCAGCCCGGCCGCATGCTTCTGATCGACCTTGCCAAGGGCCGCATCGTCCCCGACGAGGAAATCAAGTCGGAGATCGCGACCAAACACCCCTACAAGACCTGGCTTGCCAATACGCAGCTCATCCTGGAAGATTTAAAGCCGGTCGAGCCGCGCGCGCTGCGCAAGGATGTCAGCCTGCTCGATCGCCAGCAGGCGTTCGGCTACACCCAGGAAGACACCAAGCTATTGATGTCGCCGATGGCGACCACCGGCCAGGAAGCCGTGGGCTCGATGGGCACCGACACGCCGATCTCGGCGATGTCGGACAAGTCGAAGCTGCTCTACACCTACTTCAAGCAGAATTTTGCCCAGGTCACCAACCCGCCGATCGACCCGATCCGCGAGGAACTGGTGATGAGCCTGGTGTCGTTCATCGGACCGCGGCCGAACATCTTCGACCTGGTCGGCAATTCGCGCCGCAAGCGGCTCGAAGTGCGCCAGCCGATCCTGACCAATGGCGATCTCGAGAAGATCCGCTCGATTGGCCACACCGAGGACCGTTTCGACACCAAGACGATCGACATCACCTATGGGTCGAGCGAGGGTGCTGCCGGCATGCAGGGGGCCATCGACCGGCTGTGCGAGCGGGCGGAGGCGGCAGTCGCCGGCGGCTACAACATCATCATCCTGTCCGATCGCCAGCTCGGACCGGACCGCATCGCCATTCCGGCGTTGCTGGCGACCGCCGCCGTGCACCACCATCTGATCCGCAAGGGGCTGCGCACCGCGGTCGGCCTGGTCGTCGAATCGGGCGAGCCGCGCGAGGTGCATCATTTCTGCTGCCTTGCAGGCTACGGCGCGGAAGCGATCAATCCCTATCTCGCCTTCGACACGTTGCTCGACATGCACAAGCGCGGCGAACTGCCCGAGGAGGTCGACGCCTACGAAGTGGTGTCGCGCTACATCAAGTCGATCGGCAAGGGCATCCTCAAGGTGATGTCCAAAATGGGCATCTCGACCTATCAGTCCTATTGCGGCGCGCAGATCTTCGATGCCATCGGGCTGAAGACCGATTTCGTGCAGCAATACTTCACCGGTACCGCGACACTGATCGAAGGCGTCGGACTGGATGAGGTCGCAGGTGAAACCGTCAGCCGTCACACGGACGGTTTCGGCAGCGATCCGGTGCTGCGCAACAGCCTCGAGGTCGGTGGCGAATACCTGTTCCGCATGCGCGGCGAGGCGCATATGTGGTCGCCCGACGCGGTCGCCACCTTGCAGCACGCCGTGCGCCAGGGATCGTGGGAGACGTTCAAGGACTATTCGGCGCAGATCGACAGCGAGACGGCCCGCGCCCAGACCATACGCGGCTTGTTCAAGATCAAGCTGGCGGATGAGACCGGCCGCACGAAGGTCGCCCTCGACGATGTCATGCCGGCGGCCGACATCGTCAAGCGCTTCTCGACCGGGGCGATGTCGTTCGGCTCGATTTCCAGGGAAGCGCACACCACGCTGGCGCGTGCCATGAACCAGATCGGCGGCAAGTCGAACACCGGCGAGGGTGGCGAAGAGGCCGATCGCTATCTGCCGCTGCCAGGTGGCGGCAAGAACCCCGAACGTTCGGCGATCAAGCAGGTCGCGTCGGGGCGTTTCGGCGTGACGGCGGAATATCTCGTCAACTCCGACATGATGCAGATCAAGGTGGCGCAGGGCGCCAAGCCCGGCGAGGGCGGCCAGTTGCCCGGCCATAAGGTCGACGCAACCATCGCCAAGGTTCGGCATTCGACGCCGGGCGTCGGCCTGATCTCGCCGCCGCCGCACCACGACATCTATTCAATCGAGGATCTGGCGCAGCTGATCTACGATCTGAAGAACGTCAATCCGGCGGCCGACGTCTCGGTCAAGCTGGTGTCGGAGGTTGGTGTAGGCACGGTCGCGGCCGGCGTTGCAAAGGCGCGCGCCGACCACATCACCATCTCTGGCTATGATGGCGGCACCGGTGCGTCGCCGCTGACCTCGCTCAAGCATGCCGGCAGCCCGTGGGAAATGGGTCTTGCCGAAACGCACCAGACGCTGGTGCTGAACGGCCTGCGCTCGCGCGTGGCGCTGCAGGTCGACGGCGGCCTGCGCACCGGGCGCGACGTCATCATCGGCGCGCTGCTCGGCGCCGACGAGTTCGGCTTCTCGACCGCGCCTTTGATCGCGGCCGGCTGCATCATGATGCGCAAATGCCATCTCAACACCTGCCCGGTCGGCGTCGCGACGCAGGATCCGGTGCTGCGCAAGCGCTTCAAGGGTACGCCCGAGCACGTCATCAACTTCTTCTTCTACGTGGCGGAAGAGGTGCGGGCGCTGCTCGCCGAAATGGGCTTCACCCATATCGACCAGATCATCGGTGACGCCGACCTTCTGGAAAAGCGTGACGTGATCCAGCACTGGAAGGCGCGCGGGCTCGATTTCTCGAAGATGTTCTACAAGCCCGATGCGCCGCATGAAGCGGTGCACTGGACCGAGCGGCAGAAGCATCCGATCGACGATGTGCTCGACCGCAAGCTGATCGAACTGGCCAAACCCGCGCTGGAGGCCAAGCAACCGGTCAAGATCGAGGTCGACATCCGCAATGTCGACCGTTCGACGGGCGCCATGCTGTCGGGCGAGGTCGCCAAGCGCTTCAAGCACAAGGGCCTGCGCGAGGACACGATCCAGGTAAAACTCACCGGCACGGCCGGCCAGTCCTTCGCCGCCTTCCTGGCACGTGGCATCTCGTTCGAGCTCGTCGGCGCCGCCAATGACTATGTCGGCAAGGGCCTGTCGGGCGGGCGCATCGTCATCCGGCCACCGGAAGAGGCAAGGATCGTCGCGGCCGACTCCATCATCGTCGGCAATACGGTGCTCTATGGCGCGACCGAGGGCGAGGCCTATTTCGCCGGCGTCGCTGGCGAGCGCTTCGCGGTGCGCAATTCGGGCGTCGCCGCGGTCGTCGAGGGCGTCGGCGACCATGGCTGCGAATACATGACCGGCGGCGTCGTCGTCGTCATCGGCAAAACCGGCCGCAACTTTGCCGCCGGCATGTCGGGCGGTGTCGCCTATGTGCTGGACGAGGCAGGTGATTTCGCCGAGCGCTGCAACATGGCCATGGTCGAGCTCGAGCCGGTGCCGGAAGAAGACGATCTGATGGAAAGGCTGCTGCACCATGGCGGCGACCTCGACCACAAGGGCCGCGTCGACGTGTCCGGCGACATGACCAGTCATGACGAAGAACGGCTTTACCAGCTGATCTCGAACCACGTGCACTATACGGGTTCGGTGCGCGGCCGCGAGATACTCGACGACTGGGCTATTTTCCGGCCGAAATTCCGCAAGATCATGCCGGTCGAATACCGCCGCGCGCTGATCGAGATGGAACGCATGCGCATGGGCGTCGCGGCCGAATAGATTTGAGAATTGCCGGGGGGCCCAGGCTTCCCGGCCCCTTCATCGACAGTTTGACCTCGGGCTCAAGGTTGCCACGGCTGCCTCAAGAGGTTAACGGGTGCGGCGAAAACCGCACCATCTGGACAGCAGGAACTGGACTATGGGCAAGGTAACAGGCTTTCTCGAAATCGACCGGCAGGTGCACAAGTACCAGCCGGCCTCCGACCGCATCCGGCATTTCCGCGAATTCACGCTGCCGATGTCGGACAAGGAAGTCGAGAAACAGGCCGCGCGCTGCATGGATTGCGGCATTCCGTTCTGCCATGGGCCAACGGGCTGTCCGATCCACAACCAGATCCCCGACTGGAACGACCTCGTCTACAACAGAGACTGGGACAACGCGATCCGCAACCTGCACTCGACCAACAATTTCCCGGAGTTCACCGGCCGCATCTGCCCCGCGCCTTGCGAGGAAGCCTGCACGCTGAACCTCGAAGACATTCCGGTCGCCATCAAGACGGTGGAGCAGGCGATCGCGGACAAGGCTTACGAGACCGGCCACATCAGGCCCTATCCGCCGGAGAAGAAGACCGGCAAGCGGGTCGCCATCATCGGCTCCGGCCCAGCCGGCATGGCGGCCGCCCAGCAGCTTGGCCGCGCCGGTCACGACGTGCATGTCTATGAGCGCGAGAGCCGCCCCGGCGGGCTGATGCGCTACGGCATCCCCGACTTCAAGATCGAGAAGCATTATATCGACCGGCGCATCGAACAGATGCAGGGCGAGGGCGTCACCTTCCATTGCGGCGTCAATGTCGGCATCGACAAGCCGGTGGCTGAACTCCTCGCCGAACATGACGCCGTGCTCTATTGCGGTGGTTCGGAAACGCCGCGCGCTGCCGGTATTCCCGGCGACGATCTCGGCGGCGTGCATGACGCGATGCCCTATCTGGTGCAGCAGAACCGCCGCGTCGGCGGCGAACCGATCCAGTCGGTGGCATGGCCGTCGCATCCAATCATCGCCGGTGGCCAGCACGTCGTCGTCGTCGGCGGCGGCGACACCGCGTCCGACTGCGTCGGCACCGCCTTCCGCCAGGGTGCGGTGCGCGTCACCCAGCTCGACATCCGTCCGCAGCCGCCCGAGAAGGAAGACAAGCTCTCCGTCTGGCCCTACTGGGCGACCAAGATGCGCACCTCGTCCTCGCAGGCCGAGGGCGCCGAACGCGAATTCCAGGTGGCGACGCTCGAATTCATCGGCGAGGAAGGCCAGCTTACAGGCGTGAAGTGCTGCGAGGTCGACGACAAGCGCAAGCCGATCGCCGGCACTGAATTCGTCATCCGCGCCGATCTCGCCTTCATCGCCATCGGCTTTGCTGGCCCGGCGATGGCGGGCGTTGCGGCGGAACTCGAGGGGGAGATGAAGATCACCACCGACAGCCGCCGTTCCAGGAATGTCGAGGCCAATGACCGCGATTACAGGACGAGCGTCGACCGGCTCTACGCGGCGGGCGACGTACGCCGTGGCCAGTCGCTGGTCGTCTGGGCGATCCGCGAAGGCCGCCAGGCGGCACGCTCGATCGACGAGGCGCTGATGGGGACGACCGTCCTGCCGCGTTAAGGGCTGATCGCCGTGGTGGTGTCGGACGCTGCCGCTGTCGCCGGACTTGCCTTCGGCGGCCGGGAAAAGTCGTCGGCGCGGCCTGGGGAAGCCTCCGGCGCCTTGCCCTCGATCACCAGCCTTTCGCCAGGGAGAGCCGGATTGGCCTTCGGCGGTGGGGCAGCGCCGAGCAATTCTGTGCCGCCGTCGAGCGCGGGATCGCTGAGCAGCATGGGTTGGGTGCGATCGATGACGATAGGCGCGGCCGCTGGAGCGGGGGTCTCGACCGGTGCGCCCGCCGGCGCCGTCGTCGGTGCCACGCTTCCCGGCGCGGCCAGTCCAAGGATCTTAAGCAGCGGCTTTTCGGTGTAGAAGGCGAGCTTGCGCTTGCCGGCTTTGGACACGTTGATGCCGTCATCGGCGCGCAGTCGCACCGGCTGACCGTTCATGTCGGGGCCAGAGGTGACGAAGGCGCCGTTCTCGTCGACGAAGCCGTCCCAGACATCGACGAATTCGCCGCCGTGGCTTTCGGCGGCCTTGTGGTAGATGTCGTTGAAGGCCAGCATGTCGGAGGTCATCTTCGGCACCCGGAAGGCCGGCATGCCGACCCACAGGAAAGGCACCTTGGCGGTGGCGATTGCCTTGCCGAGCTCATCGGTGCGGCGCTCGTATTCCTTCGTCCAGTTTTCGGAGCGGGGCTGTTCGCGTACGTCGCCGACCTTCATCTGCTGGCGGTCGTTCGACCCGAGCATGACGACCACCGCGGCGGGTTTTTCGGTGTCGATCAGCGATTTGATCTGTTCGGGCCAGTTGTAGAAATCATCGCGCACGAAGCCTGACGAGCCATTGCTGCGGACCACGATCCTGACGCCGGTATTCTCGGCGAAGGCTTCGTCCAGACCCTCGGCGAGGCCGGCCGCCATGAAGTCGCCGACCACCAGGACGGCGCGGGCGTCCGGCGCTTTTTCGACCACGGGCGTTGCCGGCTCCTCTGGTGGGCGAGGCGCACGCGGTTTCTTCTTCGGCTTAGGTCTCGCCTTCTGGATGTCCTGTGGCGGCTCGATCCGCTCGCTGCGGCGCGGAAACAGAAGGTCGCGCAACGACCAGCCCCGGCTTTGCTGCGGCTGTTCCTGCGCCATGGCTGGGGCATGGACGGCTCCGGCCACGGCAATGGCGAGCACGGCGAAGGCCAGGATCAGCACCGGCATGCGACGGACGAACGTCCCGATGCGCGTAGGCCAAACCAATCGCTCCCTCCCTACTCAACTTCGTCAGGCTCTATTTCTGCCTGAGCCATTTCAGCACTTCCAAGCTCGGATAGCCATCCTGGGTCAAGCCAACCTTGGCCTGATAAGCCATGATGGCCGTCTTCGAGCCGTCGCCGATCTTGCCGTCGAATTTGCCGTCGTAAAGGCCGTGCTGGGAAAGTCGCTTCTGCAACTCCTGCCGTTCCTCGAAGCTGAGCTTGGTAAAAGGCCGGTTCCAATCCTGGACCAGGCCGCTGCCACCCGCGATCTCATCGGCAAGCAGACCGACGGCGAGCGCGTATTTGTCGGCATTGTTGTAGGCCTTGATGACCGAAAAATTCCTGACCATCAGGAAGGCCGGCCCGCCACGGCCGTCCGGCACTTTCAGCGTTGCCTTGTCGGTGAGGTTCTTGAACGGCTTGCCGCTGGCGCGGCCCACGCCGAGCGCCTGCCATTGCGCCAGGGTCTTCGACCCGGCGGGAAGTTTGCCGGCCGGCAACGCGACCTCGTAGCCCCAGGTCTTGCCGGCCTGCCAGCCATTCTTCTTGAGCAAATTGGCTGATGTCGCCAGCGCATCGGGAATGGAATTCCAGATGTCGCGCTTGCCATTGCCGTCCATGTCGACGGCATAGTGCTGGTAGCTGGTCGGGATGAACTGGGTCTGGCCCATGGCGCCCGCCCAGGAGCCCATCAGGTGGCTTTCGTCGATATCGCCGGTCTGCAGGATCTTCAGCGCCGCTACCAGCTGGGTGCGGGCGTATTTCGACCGTTTCGCGTCGCCATAACCCAAAGTCGCCAGCGAACGGATGACGTTGCGCATGATGTCGTCGCGCTTGAGAATTTCGCCATAGTTCGATTCCATCGACCAGATGGCCAGGAGAACGTAGCGGTCGACGCCGAATCTCGCCTCGATCCTGTCCAGCCAAGGCTTCCATTTCTTCGCCATCTGCTGCCCGACGGCGACGGACTGGTCATGGACGCGGTTGTCGAAATAATCCCAGGCGGGCGCGGTGAATTCGGGCTGGGTGCGGGCCTTTTCCAGCACCACCGGATCGGGCTCGTTGATGCCCCGGAAAGCCTGGTCGTAAACGGCGCCGGAAACGCCACCCGCCACGGCGGTGGCGCGGAAGCCGGCGACCCATTGCCGGAAACCGGCGTCGGCGAAGGCCGGCCCGGTGGGGACAAGCAAAGCGAGCGAGAGGCTGGCCGCCGTCATGACGCTGGCGAAACGTTTTGCGGCATTGCGAACGGACATTTTTTCCTCCTTCTCTGTCCCAGGAAAGACCATTCTTCGCCGAACCGGGTTAGGAATTAGTTTACCATAGGCGTCGCCTGGAACGAAAAGACACCTCGATGCTTTAACCGGCGGGAGTTTCCCTCAGCCGCCCCACTAATCTTCAATTCCGGCGCGAAAATGTCGTGGGACGGGGATTGCGGAGCTGGCCAGCAAACGGATAATTGAAAGTATGAAGAGAGTTCGCAAGGCAGTTTTCCCGGTCGCCGGTCTCGGCACGCGGTTTCTCCCGGCCACCAAGGCTGTTCCCAAGGAGATGCTGACCGTCGTCGACAGGCCAGTCATCCAGTATGTCGTCGATGAGGCGCGCGAGGCGGGCATCGAGCATTTCATCTTCGTCACGGGCCGCAACAAGGCGGTCATCGAGGACCATTTCGATATCCAGTTCGAACTCTATGATACGCTGGCACAACGCGGCAAGGACGAGCAGCTTGCCCGCCTGCAGCGGCTGCAGCCGGCACCGGGGCAGACCAGCTTCACCCGCCAGCAGGTGCCGATGGGTCTTGGCCATGCCGTCTGGTGTGCGCGCGAACTGGTCGGCGATGAGCCGTTCGCCCTGTTGTTGCCCGACATGATCATGCAGTCGGAAAAGAGCTGCACGAAGGCGATGGTCGAGCTCTACGAGGAGACCGGCAACAACATCATCGCGGTGCAGGAATGCGACCCGGCGGAGGCTCATAAATACGGCATCGTCGGGCGCGGCGAAGACACGCATCACGGCTTCCGCATCACCGAGATGGTCGAGAAGCCGAAGTCGGGCACCGCGCCGTCCAACCTCTACATCAACGGCCGCTACATCCTGCAGCCCGAGATCTTTAGGATTCTGGAAGGCCAGGAAAAGGGCGCCGGGAACGAGATCCAGCTGACCGACGCGATGCTGAAGCTGGAGAAGCAGCAGGCCTTCTACGGCTACCATTATAAGGGCCGCACCTTCGATTGCGGCTCGCCGGAAGGTTTCGTCGAGGCCAATGTCGCCTTCGCGCTGTGGCGCAACGACATGAACCAGAGCATGGCCGGCGTTATCCGCACACTGCTCGACGAGATGAAGCCATCAGAACGGCGCGGGGCAGCCTTTTAGGGCATGCCGATATTCAGGTGATGCCGGCCTGCGAATGGCCGCTTCCTACGCTTCCCAGTTCTACTGCGTCGCAGTAGAATTGTGCTCACGTACATAAAGTACGCTCCGCTGCGGTTCTCGGTATCAGCCATTCTCGACTCGGCCCGACCCTGACTCTCGCCATACCTTGGCGCACACGCCTTCAGCGCTGCACCTTCACGCCGACGAAGATGCTGTTGGCGGTGTAGTCGCGGCCGGGCAGGTTACTGGTCAGCTTTTCGGTCCTTACCCTGCTGGTGAGGCCCGCATAGCGGTTCAGCCACCAGGTCAGCCCGGCCTCGGCGCTCAAGATCCTGTCATGGCCGTCAATGCCGACATAATCGCGCCAATCCAGGCCCAACGCCGCATTCGCGGTAAGATTGGATCGGATCACGCGCTCGCCCGTCAGGCGTCCGGAGTAGAGGATATCGCCGCTTTCGCCCGATGTGGTCGTGGTCTCGACGGTGGTCTTGCCGGTCAAGCCGATGGTGGTGCCGCGCTGCGGCGACCATTTGAGGTCGGCATTGAGGGTGGCCCCCGAAATCGCTTCCAGGCTGTTGTCGTCGATCGCCTCTCTGAGCCAACCGGCCGAGAATTCGCCCGACAGCTTCTCGCCCATGTCGAGTTGCAAGCCGGCGCGGGCGCCAAGACGCGTCGAGGAGCGCTCGAAGCCTTCATTGTCGATGCGCTGGTCGTAGGCCCGGCGGCCGACCTCGATCTCGGTGAAGGGCGTGAGCGCGGGGGAAATCTCGTAGCCGGTGCGCAAGGTTGCAGTGTAGAGCGTATTGTCCTGATCTTTCTGCGACAGCGAGGTGCCGTCCGAGAGCTTGGCGTCACCATAGAAGTCGTGCGAGACCGCCCCGGTCAACGTATACTGCATCTTGCCGACGGCCTTTTCGACGCCGATGCTGCCGTCGATGGTCTGCCGCAGCGGCTGGGTGCTGACGCCAGCGATGGCATCGGGCGAGGACGCGGATTCCGGCACGGCTTCGTAGCCGAGCTTGGCGATGGCACGCAAGTCATTGTCGAGGTCGACATTGAGCTGGCCTTCGATGCGCCCCTGCGCATCGTGAACCGGGTAGCCCGACACGGTTTCACGGAAAATTCCGTAGCCGTCGATGGTCGCGGCGTTTTCACGCCAGTCGGAAGCGGCGGTAAAGCGCAGCGCCGTCTCGGACAGCAGCGCCGATGTGCCGGCACTGCTCGAATCGCCGTTCGTCGTCGCCGTCAGCCCCTGTTCGATGGTCGGCCGGATGATGAAGGAGCCCCATTTGACGCCGGTGGCGGCGAACGGATCGTCCTCGGCTTTCTTGTTCTGGCCCTCGATTGCAGCGGTGCGCTCGGCGCCAGGGTCGAGTTTCTGCCTGTCCACACTGTCGATGGTGAGTGCACGGCGATTGGCCGCTTCCTGATCCGCCGCGACATCGGCGGTGTCGTCGGTCGCGGCCGTCGTGGCGGTGGTGGTTGGATCCGTAGCCGCCATGGTGTTCTTTTTCTTCTTCTTTTTGTCGGCGACCTTGTCCTTTGCCTTGTCGGCCGCATTCTGCCTGGCGGTCGAAGCGCGGCGTGGCTTGGGCGGCGTGGGCGCGTCGGCGGAGGCATCGTCGCCGGCCTGGAGCGGGTCGAAGACGCTGGTGGTCGAGTTCGCGGCGTCCGCGTCGTCAGGCACGGCGCCGGCGCTGGCCGGCAGATAGGTTCGCGCCGGCGCATTGTCCTGCGCGGCCGCGTTGGCCGCCGCTTGCTGTGCAAGAACCAGGTTTCTCGCCTTGCGCTGCTGGTCGGACAGAATCGCCGATTCCGACACTTCTCCGCGCAATTCCGTTTCCTGGGCATGGAGTGGCGTGGAACGCAGCAAGGCAAGGATGCTGGTCGCCAGCAGCAAGGCGCAGATCGCCTTGCCCTGTCGTCCTCTCAATTTTTCTGGCTGGACCCCGGACATCGCCACCACTGCTTGCGCGGCGCACGCGCGCCATACTTACCGAACCGTAAATGGGGATGGTTAACGGAGGGTTGAGGGCGCGCGCAGGACTGGCTCCAAACGCGGATTTCCGCGGGCGCCAATGCGGGTCCGCCTCGGGCCTTCTATTTTGATCCTTGTCGTCGTCCCCAACGACCGCACACATCCGGCCGTCATGCAGAGGCCATTTCTGTTGGACAGGCGGGCGGCAAAGCGCTAATCGCATCACCCATGCATGCGAGATCTCTCGATAAGAAGCCTCTGGACAGGCAAGCGTCGATCGAATCGGCGCTGAGAACGGTAACAACCGAACAGGCGGGAATCGCGGCCCTTGCCGAGGCGCTTGAGAACGGACTGGCGGCACCCTTTGCCCAGGCCGTCGAGACGATCTCGAAGATCGAGGGCCGGCTCATCGTCACCGGTGTCGGCAAAAGCGGCCATATCGGTTCGAAGATCGCCGCGACGCTGGCCTCGACCGGCACGCCGGCCTTCTTCGTCCACCCCGTCGAGGCCAATCATGGCGATCTAGGCATGATCGCCAGGGACGACGCCATCATCGCGATCTCATGGTCGGGCGAGAGCAAGGAGATGATGGGCATCGTCGCCTATTCCAGGCGCTTCTCCATTCCACTCATCGCCATCACCTCCGGAGAAACCTCGGCGCTGGCGCGCGCGGCCGACGTCGTGCTGCTTTTGCCGCGCACCCCGGAAGCCTGCCCGCACGGCCTGGCGCCGACGACGTCGACGCTGCTGCAACTGGTCATCGGCGATGCACTTGCGATCGCGCTGCTCGAGGCGCGCGGCTTCACGCCGGACCATTTCCGCACCTTCCATCCCGGCGGCCAGCTCGGCGCCAACCTGACCATGGTCTCCGAGATCATGCGGGTCGGCGAGCAGATGCCGCTGGCTTCGCTCGGCACCAAGATGCCGGAAGCGGTGATGACGCTGTCGCAGAAGAAGGTCGGCTGCGTGCTGATCGTCGACGCCAATGGCGAGTTGGCCGGGATCATCACCGATGGCGATGTCGCGCGCAACCTGCACCGCAACCTGGCCGACGTCATCGTCGACGAGGTGATGACCCGCACACCCAAGACGGTCGACCCGCAGACGCTTGCAGGCACTGCGATCGCGCTGCTCAACGAGCACAATGTCGGTGCGCTGGTGGTGACCAGGAACAACATGCCGCTGGGCGTGGTGCATTTCCACGACCTGCTGCGCATCGGCGCCGCCTAAGATATTGATCTTCAGGTGAGGCCGGCCTGCGAGCGAAGGCTTTCTGCGCTTCCGGCGTAGGCCGGAGCGCACGGACTTAATGTCCGCCCTGCTCGTCGCAAGAGCGACCCGAAACCCATCGTTCACGACTTGGCCTGACCTGAATCTCAATACTTTAGCGCGTTGGCACTCGCTGGAATTCAGACCCGCTCCACCGTCAGTTCCAGA
This sequence comes from Mesorhizobium sp. BR-1-1-10, assembly GCF_020165595.1. Taxonomy (NCBI): domain Bacteria; kingdom Pseudomonadati; phylum Pseudomonadota; class Alphaproteobacteria; order Hyphomicrobiales; family Phyllobacteriaceae; genus Mesorhizobium; species Mesorhizobium sp. BR-1-1-10. The sequence continues at coordinate 245,569 of NZ_JAIUIL010000008.1, forward strand.
TCCGTGTCCGCGGCGCTTGTCACACGAACCTGAGTGCCGGCGGGCAGATCGGGGCCGGAGACACGCCACAGCGTGTCGCCGAGCTTGATGCGGCCACGACCGTCGCGGATCGGTTCGGCGAGCGTCGCCATCCTGCCGACCATCTGGGCGCCACGGCGATTGAGCAGCGGCTGATCGGTTGGCTGGTCGTGTCCGCCCATGAGTTTCTTGCCGACAAAGGCTGAAACCAGCGACAGCACGAGGAATAGCAGCACCTGGACCTGCCATGTCCAGATGGCGACATCCCAGATCAGCAGCGACACCGCGCCGACGATCAGAGCGGCGATGCCGATCCAAAGCATGAAGAAACCCGGTGCGATGACCTCTACCACCAGCAGCACGAAACCCAGAACCATCCAGTTCCACGGCCCGAGTTCAGAAACGATGCGGTCGATCATGAGAGTGGCCTATCTCAGTTGTCGGAGGGCCTGACGACGGGCGGACGTGCCGCCTGCCTTTGCGCGCCGGTCGTGCCTTCGCTGCGAAAGACTTCCTTGGCGATTTCGCCGATACCCCCGAGCGAGCCGATCAGCGACGATGCCTCGAAAGGCATCAGCACGATCTTGCTGTTGGTGGCGGTGCCGATCTTGCTCAGCGCCTCGGTGTATTTCTGGGCGACGAAGTAGTTCAGTGCCTGGACGTCGCCCTTGGAGATCGCTTCCGACACCACCTGGGTGGCGCGGGCTTCCGCTTCGGCGGAGCGTTCGCGCGCCTCGGCGTCGCGGAAGGCGGCTTCCTTGCGGCCCTCCGCTTCGAGGATCTGCGACTGCTTGAGGCCCTCGGCGGCCAGGATCTGCGCGCGCTTGTTGCGCTCGGCGGTCATCTGGCGGCCCATCGATTCGATCAGGTTGGCGGGCGGGTTGATATCCTTGATCTCGACGCGGGTGATCTTGATGCCCCAAGGATGCGCGGCCTCGTCGACGACGCGCAGCAGGCGCTCGTTGATGGCGTCGCGGTTCGACAACAGCTCATCGAGGTCCATCGAACCCATGACGGTACGGATGTTGGTCATCGTCAGGTTGAGGATGGCGTTCTGCAGGCCGGCAACCTGATAGGCGGCCTGTGCCGCATTGAGGATCTGGTAGAAAGCGATGCCGTCGACACCGACGATGGCATTGTCGCGGGTGATGATCTCCTGGCTCGGAACGTCGAGCACCTGTTCCATCATGTTCATCTTGGCGCCGATGCGATCGACGAACGGAAAGATGAGGTTCAGGCCGGGGCTCAGTGTCTTGGTGTAACGACCAAAGCGTTCGACGGTATAGTTGTATCCCTGTGGGATTGTCTTGATGCCCTTGAACAGCACCAGTACGACAAGCGCCACCAGAACAACGACCGCAATATCGAAACCACTGAAATCCATTTGGCCCTCCCTCATGGGCAGGCCGCGCGAGCCATTCCCGCACAACCGGCTTCACCAAAGACTTAAGTGTGTTTCAGGAACGTTACAATCAGGTGATGAGGGATTGTTTGTGGGTATGCACTCAGCGGTTGAAGGCAAACAGGCTTGCATCCGTGTCTTCAAGCCCGCCGATCGAAGCAGAGATGATCTCGGCGGCGATGCGCGAGAAGGTAATGCCGTTGCCGCCATAACCCATCACGGCATGGATGCGCGGGTGCCTGGGAATGGCGCCGATGTAGGGGAGGCCAGTGGTCGTGGTGCCGAAGGAGCCGGTCCAGGCAAAGTCGGGCCGGGTGTCGAGGTGCGGAAACATCAGGTCGAGTTTTGCGGCAATGCGGGCGCTTTTGTCGGCTATCAGCTTATCGCGCCGCGTCTCGTCAAGGAATTCCTCGTCCTCGCCGCCGCAGATGACCCGGCCATCGGCGGTTGCCCTGACATAGAGGTAGGGATCCGACGCCTCCCAGATGAACGCCGCGCCCGGCCAGAGCTTCCGTGGTTGCGGACATGTCGCAATCGCCCATGTCGAGATGACCCGGTGAGCGGCCGCCGGCACGATGTCGATCAGCTCGTAACCGGTGGCCAGGACAACATGCCGTGCCGTGATGGTGGGGCCGTCCGTGGTTGCCACCACCACCTCATCGGCGCTGTCCTCGATCGCCGTCGCTTCGACGGGAGCGTATAAACGTGCCTTGCGCTCCAGCGCCTTGAGCAGCAGCCCTGCCGTCAGCTTGCGAGGGTCGAGCGCGATGTTGCCATGGCTCAGGATGGCGCCACCCCGATCGATGCCGAATGCTCCGGCCAATGGCGCCGATGTAAGATAGGTCGCGCCGATGCCGGCCATCTGCCGCGCCTCGGCTTCGTCCCGGAGTTCCGATGGGCCGAGCACGGTGCCAGCCAGATAAAGCGATTGGGTGCGGCTTATGCCGCAGTTGATGCCGAGTTCGGCGATGCGGGCGGCAAGGTTGGAAACGGCTAGCCGGGAGCGTCGCCAGGCCTGCCGTGCCTGGCCCTTGCCGATCATCCTCGAGAGCGTTGAAAGCGGCTGGTCGATCTCGAATTGCACAAGCGCGGTTGTTGCCGCCGTCGATCCTTTCAGCGGCCCACGCCGGTCGATGCAGATCACGGCGTGAGCGCCGGCTGTCAGCGCCTCGGCCATCATGGCGCCGCTGATGCCCATGCCGACGATAAGCACATCGGTCTTGACGTCCCGGGTCAGACTGCCAGTCGGTACCGCGGGCGCCCGATAGGCGGACCAGACGGGCCGGCCAGTGCTGAGGTCAAGTTTGCGGAGCATTGAGTTCTCCGGAGGCGCTGCTCAACGCTCCGAGCTGGTGTTGTTCCGGCATCAAGCCCAGCCTGACAGCTCGCGCCGTACCATCGCTTCGATCAGCGCCATGCCTTCAGGGCTGTCATTCAGGCATGGTATGTGGGCGAAGTTCTTGCCGCCGGCATGGTGGAAGGTCTCGGCCGCTTCGCGGCCAATCTCATCCAGCGTCTCGATGCAGTCGACTGAAAACCCCGGATTGACGATGGCGATCGACTTGACGCCGTCCTTGGCCAGTTTCTCCACAGTCTTGTCGGTGTAGGGCTGCAGCCATTCTTGCGCCCCGAAGCGTGATTGGAACGTGGTGATCAGTTTTCTTTCGTCCCAGCCGAGCCTGTCGCGCAGCAGCCGCGTCGTCTTCAGGCAATGGCAATGATAGGGATCGCCCTTCTCAAAATAGGGTTTTGGAATGCCGTGATAGGAGGCGATGACCACCTCGGGCTGGAAATCCAGGGTCGCCAGGTGCCGTTCGATCGAACTGGCCAGCGCCTCGATGTAGACTGGCTCATCATAATAGGGCGGCACGCTGCGGACGGCAGGTGCCGCCCGCATCTTCATCAAGGCGCGAAACAGCTGGTCGTTTGCGGTGGCGGTCGTCGTCGCCGAATATTGCGGATAGAGTGGAAAGCTCAGGATGCGATCGCAGCCTTGTGCGACCAGCCTTTCGGCGACGCTCGACGTCGAAGGGTTGCCGTAGCGCATCGCCCAGTCGACGACCACGTTGGGCAGATCGCGTAGCGCCTCGGCCAGTTTTTCACCTTGTGCGCGGGTATAGGTTCGCAAAGGCGACTCGTTCTTCTCCCGGTTCCAGATCCTGGCGTAGTTGGCGCCCGACTTCTTCGGTCGCGTGGTCAGCACCAGTCCATAGAGGATGGGATACCAGATCGCCTTGTTGAGTTCGATGACGCGTGGATCAGACAGGAACTCCCTGAGATAACGCCACATCGGCCTGAACTCGGTGCCGTCGGGTGTTCCAAGGTTGACCAGCATGACCCCTATCTTGCCGGCCTTGACGGGGGGATGCTCGACCGGTCGTGGGCCAGGGGCTTTCGCGGCTTTGGGATCGATAATAGTGGAAAGCGGCATATGGGTCTCCGAGACGTGAACCTAACCATCCTGCAGGAGCTTTCAATGCCGCGTCTGGCCGCACCTTGCAGCATGTCGCGGCGGATAGGATTAGCCCGACCTGCCGTAAGCTTCTGATAACCGAGGACACCTCCGGGCGACATGCATCAGGCCATGGAGATATAAACCCGCCCGGTTCCCCGGGCGGGCGATGTGGCGGAGCTGGACGAAATTACTTCGCCGGGATGGTCAGTGTCGCGCCCGGCATAAGCCGATGCGGCCTTTGGCCCTTGTTCGCCTCATAGATGAGCTTCCACTTGGTCGCATCGCCATAGGCCTTCTTCGCCAGATCCCAGTAGGTATCGCCGGTCACGACGACATGATTGCCGGTGGCTGGTGTGGCTTCAGCGGGCTTTGCCGGCTCGGCGGGCGCGGGCGTCGCAGGCGCAGGAGTGGCCGGCGCGGGAGTGGTCTCGGCAGGCTTCGCCGGTTCGGCAGGTGCCGGCGGGGCCGGTGGTGCAGGCGCGTTTTCCGTCGATATGGCTGGCGGCGTGTTGGCGATATCGCCTGAGTTGGCAGGCAATTCCGGCATCGCCGGTGCAGCCGGTTTGGCAGCCTCGGCCGGTGCCGGCGCTGCCGGTGCGGTCTCCGCCGGCTTTGCTGGTTCGGCGGCGGGAGCTGCCGCTGTCGTCGCGGCGATCTCGGTGATGCGGCCGTCGAGCTTCGGCGTATAGGGCCGGTGCGCGCCGAGATAGTCGGCCACGACCTGTTCGAGGCCAGGGCCGTAGTCATAAGCGTTCTTGGCCTTTTCGGCGAAGACCTTGTAGCCGTCGCCGCCCTGGCGGACATAGTTGTTGGTGGCGACCAAATAGTCCTTGGTCGGATTTATCGGCGTCCAGGCGCCATTTTCCATCACCTCCACCGACTTGACGCGGCCGGCATTGGGTGCGACCGATCTGTCGAAGGAATATTTGAGGCCCGCCACCTGCGGGAAGCGGCCGGCGCCGTCCTCGATCTGGCTGAGCCCGCCTTCGAGGCCTGCGACTAGGTCCTTGCCGGAAATCTGGAAGGTCGCCAGCGTGTTCTGAAACGGCAGCACGGTCAGCACCTCGCCCATGGTGACGGTGCCCTTATCGATGGAAGCGCGCAGGCCGCCTCCGTTGGAAATGACGATCTCGACGCCCTGTCCCTCGACGCGGTCGAGGATGGCGTCGGAGACGAGATTGCCCATCGCGCATTCCTTGGCGCGGCAGCTTTCGCGGCTGCCGTCGATGACGTCGGTGGTCTCGGCCACTTCCTTGTTCTTCAAGGCCTCGATCGGCGCGCCAAGCTCCTTGATGCGGGCAAGCACGGCCGGGTCCGGCGTGATCGATTTGTCGAGATAGATCGGGTCGCCGCTTGCCGATTTGACGACGCCGTTGTCGTCGAACACCACCTTGAACTCGCCGAGATATTTCGAATAGGACGCCGCCTGCACCACCGGCACCCTGTAGCCGCCGGGGTTGTCGACCATGGTCGGGTAGGGGCCAGCCGCCTTCGGATCGGTATTGGACAGAAGCGTGTGGCTGTGGCCGCCGACCACGATGTCGATGCCAGGGATCTTGGCGATAACGTCGCGCTCCCTGTTGTAGCCGATATGGGTCACGGCGATGATCTTGTCGACGCCTTCTCCCCTGAGTTTCTCGACCTCGGCCGTGATCGACTTGACGTCGTCGTCGATTTTGATGTTGGGGCCGGGGGAGGCGAGTTCGGGCGTGTCGTTGGTGACGGCGCCGATGATGCCGATCTTCTGTCCACCGACCTCGACGACAACAGACGGCTTGACGCGGTCGCCGAGCTTGGACTGCGCGTTGGCCTTGACGTTGGCGCCGAGCACCGGGAACTTGATCATGTCGAGGAACGGCGCCAGCGCCGCCTCGCCGTCGTCGAATTCATGGTTGCCGAGTGCCATGGCGTCGAACTTCATGTCGTTGAGGAACTCGCCTTCGACCTTGCCCTTGTATGTCGTGTAGAACAGCGAACCCTGGAAATTGTCGCCGGCGCTGAGCAGCAACACGTTCTGGCCTTCCAGCTTCTTGCGTTCCTGGGCAATGGCGGTGATCAGCCGGCCGGCGCCGCCGATGCATTCGCCCTTGGTCTCCTCCTCGGCCGAGCAGGTCGATTCGTATTTGTTGTTGCCTTCGATGCGGCTGTGCCAGTCATTGATGTGCAGGATGTTCAGTGTGTAGTCGGCAAAGGATGCGCCGGCCGACAGGCCAAGCGTCGAAGCGGAAAGGGCGGCAATGGCGGCAAGCTTCTTCATCTTCGTCTCCCGGTAGGCTGATCAGAGGCGTCTGGCGCCCTTGCTTGACTGGGTATTACAGCCAGCCTTTCGATCATGTTCCCATCGCGTTCGGGCCGACGCAAGCGGAAATGCGGCGGTATCTCCAGGCGCGAAACCCGGGATATGCCGGTACAAAAAAGAACGGCGGCCGAGGGGCCGCCGTTCTTTGTGACTGGAATGTTCGCCGAGTTCAGGTGCGCCGCGTCAGCACGAAATTCTGGCCGGCGGAGCTGGTGCAGTTGAGCTGGCTGGTCGACACCATCAGGCAATTGAAGCTTACCGGGGTTTGGCGGATCAGCGAGGTGCCGCTGATCTGCACCGACGTGGCGCCGGTCATCGTGTAGCTGCCATCGGCAAGCTTCTGTCCCGTGTCGGTGGCGACGGTCGTGAAGGTGCCGCCGGTGAAGGTCGACAGGCCGGTGCCCTTGGCATCGATCCAGGAACCTTCGACCCCTTTCGGGGCGGCGGCCATGGGCGGCGTATCTGGGCCGCTGGTGGCACAGGCAGCAAGCATCGAGGCAAGGGCGCCCGCCAGGCCCGTCGAAAGAACTTTGCGCGCAATCATCATATGAAATCCTCTCCAAACGCGTCGTCCCAGAAATCGGGCCGATTTCTGGGAATTGACGCGAACGTCCAAAGTGCCGGGGTATGCTTTAGGCGTTCAACGGACGCACATCGCCACCCCAGGCCGCCTCCCTTCAATCGCCCGATTTCCGGGCGATTGCAAGGCAATGGCGCATGGTCCGGGTGGTGCTATCGGACGAGGATGTTGCGGAATTGCCACGGGTCGCTGCGGTCGAGGTCCTCCGGGAAGAGACCCGGGCGTCTGTCGAGCGGCGTCCAGTCGGTATAATAGCCCTTGACCGGCCCGAGATAGGGCGACTGCACGTCCAGGCAGCGTTTGTAATCCATCTCGTCGGCCTCGACGATGCCGGCGGCGGGATTCTCCAGTGCCCAGACCATGCCGGCCAGGACAGCCGAGGTGACCTGCATGCCGGTGGCGTTCTGGTAGGGGGCCAGCTTGCGCGCTTCGGCGAGTGACAGCTGCGAACCATACCAGTAGGCATTCTTGTCATGGCCGTAGAGCAGGACGCCGAGTTCGTCGACACCGTCGACCAGTTCGTTCTCGTCGAGCACGTGGTGCACCGGCTGCGGCTTGCCGGCGGCCCCGAACATCTCGTCCAGCGACAGCATCGCATCGTTGCAGGGATGGTAGGCGTAGTGGCAGGTCGGGCGGTATTGAACCTTGCCCTTCTTGGAGCGCACTGTGAAGAAATCGGCGATCGAGATCGCCTCGTTGTGCGTCACCAGCAGGCCATATTGCGGTCCCGGCGTCGGGCACCAGGAGCGCACGCGGGTGTTGGCGCCGGGCTGCTCCAGGTAGATCGCGGCCTTGGAGCCATGCTTGTGCTTCTTGCCGTTCTTGGGCATCCAGGTCTCATGCGTGCCCCAGCCGAGCTCGGCCGGCTGCAACCCCTCGGAGATGAAGCCCTCGACCGACCAGGTGTTCCAGAACACATCCATCGGCTTGGGCTTCTTGGTGCGTTGCGTGTCGCGCTCGGCAATGTGGATGCCCTTGACGCCGGCCTTCTTCATCAGCTTGGCCCAGCCCTCGCGGTCGTCCTGCGATGGCTCGGAGAATTCCATGCCAAGATCGGTGGCGAGGTTGACCAGCGCCTGCTTGACGAACCACGACACCATGCCGGGATTGGCACCGCAGGTGGATATCGCAGTGGCGCCGCCCGGCTTGTCGTGCTTTTCCTTGATCAGCGCCTCGCGCAACGCATAGTTGGTGCGGCTGGCGTTGTCGGCCTTGGCGTCGAAATAGAAGCCAAGCCAAGGCTCGACGACGGTGTCGATATAGAGCACGCCGAGCTTGCGGCAGAGCCGCATCAGGTCCACCGAGCCGGTATCGACCGACAGGTTGACGCAGAAGCCCTGGCCACCGCCATTGGTCAGAAGCGGCGTCAAAAGCTTCTTGTAGTTCTTCTCGGTCACCGCTTCCTGGACGAAGGCGATGCCGCGCTCGTCGAGCAGCTTGCGATCGGTATCGCGCGGGTCGAGGACTGTCATGCGCGACTTGTCGAACTTGAAATGGCGCTCGATGAGCGGCAGCGTTCCGCGTCCGATCGAGCCGAAGCCGATCATCACCACGGGGCCGGTGATCTCACCGTAAACGGGCCAGTTTTCATTCGCCATTTTATCGGGCACTCCTTCAACTGCGTTCAAAAGCCGGGCAACTGCGTTCAAAAGCTGGGCAACTGCGTGCAAAAGCCCGGCATTTTCGCGCAACGGCCATGCGCTACATCACAGATCATTGTCATAAACCAGCGAAAAGCGCCAACCAGCGACTACGCGTCCTTGGCCATTTGGTTAAGGACAGCGATCAGCCGATCGCGATCCGATGTCAGGCCCTTGTAGTCGAGCTGGGCGACATCGAGCGCTTCGAGCTGCGCGGCAAAGGACGCTGCCAGCGTCGCCCGGTCCGGGTGCCGCGCCAGCACGGCGAGCGGGTCGAGATGGATGCGGATGGTGAACAGGATGTCGCGTGAGGCGGGCAGTTTGCGCAGCGTCTGGCGCTCGACCCGGATGAAGGCGTGCGTCTTCACGTCACCGTCGGGGAAACGCGTCGGCCGGCTGGTGGCGCGGTCGATGCGCTCGATATTGGACAGCGGATGGTAGAGTGCATCGCCTGATTGGATCGACCAATTGTAACGTTCGACGGCCTGGCCCTGCAGGCCATCGAACATCCGGTTGATCAGATCGGCCGGCCTTGTGCCTGGGCCGAAGCCCGGCACCGGCTCGTGGATCTGCTGCAGCGGCTTGCCGAATTTTTCGACAAGCGACCAGGACGAGGGAAAGCACAGCGAACCCGCCGCGAGCCGCCAGCCATCTTCGCCCCGCCGCATGAGGATCAGGTCCTCCTGGACCAGCAGCGAGGCCACGACGAGGGGGGCGCCGGCGAGGCTGGAGGGGATCGTGGGACGGCTCGTCGCACCCACGACCGCAACGCCCGCATCGCTGCGCCGGTGGGTGTCGGGAAATCTTTCCGGCAGGTAAGCGCCGAGCAGTTCGAGCACTTCCTGCTGGGCGTCACGCGTACCGTCCTGCTCGACGAAGACGCGTTCAGGGATTTCGGCATAGAGCCGGCGCTTTTTAGCGAGGCAGGGCAGCAAATGGCCGTCTACCTCGATCCAGTTCGCGGGGTCGAGCGGCTTCAGCCCGATGGTGAAGAGTTTCGACGAGCCGTCATACGGCGTGTGGGCGGGTAGGGACGTCATGCCTCAGATCAGTTTGACTTCAGATTAGTTTGGCCGGGATCAGCCCGCGCAGCGAATTGCCGACGAACAGCGCCTTGGCGGATTTCAGGTCATTCAAGCTGTAGATCGCTTCACTGGCGCGGCCTTCATCCAGAAGCGCGCCGCGCAGTACGCCAGGCAGCAGGCCGCAATCGAGCCGGGGCGTTGCCAGCACGCCGTCGCCGAAATCGGCGAAGACATTGGTGATCGTGCCTTCGCAGATCTCGCCGCGCTCATTGGCCAGCAGCACCTCATCGGCCTGGGTGACGAGGTATTCGGAGCGGGCATGGGTGTAGGGCTGCCGCCGGCTGGTCTTGTGGCGCAGCAGCATGTTGCTCGAATCGAGCCTCGTCCGCGCCAGCCGCAGTGCCCACACCTTGTCGGCGGCAAGCGGTTCATAGGGCTGCGCCGAGGCGTTGGCCTGGCCATTGCGCGACAGGGCGAGCCGCGTGCGCATGGCGACGGGCGATCGATCGACCGCGTCGCTCAGGGCCTCGCCAACCCTTTGCGGATCATAGCTGAAGCCCAGTTCCGCCGCCGAGCCGTAAAGGCGGGCAAGATGGCGATCGAGGCGCAGGAAGCCCGAGGCGGGCTCCCAGCGCATGGTCTCGATCAGCTCGAAACCGGCGGTGTCCCCGTCGCGAAACGGGCTTTGAGCAGACACTCCTGATACTCCTCTTCCGCGACCGAATCGAAGACGATGCCGCCGCCGACATTGTAGACGGCCTCGCCGCTGGCAAAGAGCGAGATGGTGCGGATCGCCACGGAAAAGCGCATCGTGCCGCCGGGCGCGATCCAGCCAATGGCGCCGCAATAGACATCGCGCGGCGTGGCCTCCAGATCGTGCAGGATCTCCATGGCGCGGATCTTCGGCGCGCCGGTGATCGAGCCGCAGGGAAACAGCGCCGCGAATACCTGTCGTATCGAGAGGCCGGGCAGCAGCTTGGCCCTGACGTCGCTCACCATCTGGTGCACGGTCGGGTAGGTCTCGATGCGGAACAGTTCCGGCACCTCCAGCGTGCCGACCTCGCTGATCAGCGATATGTCGTTGCGCAGGAGGTCGACGATCATCCGGTTCTCGGCCTGGTTCTTCTCGTCATTGCGCAGGAAATTCTTCTGCCGCTCGTCCTCGTCCCCGGTTGCGCCGCGCGGTGCGGTACCCTTCATCGGATGCGTCTCGATCATCCCCGCCGCATCGATCTCGAAGAACAGTTCGGGCGAGCGCGACAGGACGATCGGGTCGCCCAGCGCGATCAGGGCGCCATATTTCACGGGCTGGCGTTCGGTCAGCGCGTCGAAGGCGGCGAGCGGATCGCCGGACCATTGCGCGTGCACCGGAAAGGTCAGGTTGCCCTGGTAGCAATCGCCTTGCCTGATGTGCCGATGCAACCGCGAGAACCGCTTCTCGTAGTCCTCGAACGACCACGTTGCCCTTGCGTCGAAGATCGGGCCGTTGGTCGGCGTGCCTGGCGGCGGCACCGCCTCTTGATCAGGAGCATCGAAGACCCCGAGGCAGACCAGCGGGGCCCGGCGCCGGCCCGGCAGCAAGGGAACGAGTTTCGGTTCGAGCAGGTAACCGGCCTCGTAGGAGAAATAGCCGGCCAGCCATTTGCCGGCATCGTGCGCGGCCTGCGCCCCTTGCAACGCCGCCGGGAAGTCTTTGGGCTCATGCGCAACGATGACATCGGCCGGCCGCTTGAAAACGAGCTGGCGTGCGCTTTCGTCGTTGCGGAAAATTGCTGCGGGCAGGGACATGGGAACCGGGATCGATGGAGCTGACGATCGCTCTATATAGGGGGCCGGGCTCGCGCAATCGAGGGAACGGCCCCCTGTCCCTCAAAGCCGACCTTTGCCGGATCGAACCTTGCCGACAAAAGAAAGCGGCGGCGCCCGTGGCGCCGCCGGTCGCATGGCCTCTGTATCCGTCGTTCAGGTATTGCTGGCGGTTCCGGCCGTCGGAAACTGCTTGGCGAATTCGGCCTCGTTGCCAGCGGCGAGCAGCTTGGCCTGCTCGATCCAGCGTTCGCGCGCGATGCGGCCGTCGAAGTTCATCACCTCCTCGATCCGCTTGATGTCGGCTGGTGTCCAGCCGGCGATCTGGGCGTATGTGGTGACGCCTTGCGCCTTGAGCAGCTTTTCGTTGACTGGGCCGATGCCGATCAACCGGCGCAGATTGTCGGGCTTGCCCGACGCCGGCTTGGCCGCTGCCGGTGCGGTCTTCTTTGCAGCGGGTGCTGCCTTGGGCACGGTCGAAGTCTTCGCCGGAGCCTTGGTCGCCGGAGCCTTGCTCTGCGAAGCCATGGCTGCCGGTGCCGAAGCAGTTGCGAGTTTGGCGGCCGCGGGCTTCGGTGCTGCCTTTGCCGGGGCCGCCTTCGCGGCGGCTGGCTTGGCTGCCGCCGCACCGGATTTTGCAACGGCTGGCGTCGACATCAGGGCTGCCGGTGGCTGACTTGACGCCTTTGCTCCGCCGGTGCCCGACGAGGCCTGCGCCTCGCGCAGCTGACGCTCGAGGTCTGAGCGGCTCTTGCCGCATGCACTGAGTTCGCCGGTCAGGCGGTCGCTGTCGGCGCGCAGCTTGTCGCGCTCGCTGCGGGTGCGATCGAGGTCGCCGCGAAGACTGTCGAGCTCACCGCGCAGGCGCCCCCAGATGAACCAGCCGACCAACACGCCTACCAACAACGCCAGGACCACGTAGAAAAAAGTGCCCATTGTCTCTCTCCAGTCAGATCCGTCTGCCGTGGGTCATGGCCTTCGGCGCAGGACTACTCGATGATGGTTCCGCGGTTCGCGGAACAGCCGGCTTCGGTCAAGCTGTCGGCGATCGGCTTTGCCTGCCCATGGCCAACGGCCGTTGTCGCGTTCGCCTGATCGCCACGGCCGGCTGAGATTTCCCTCGCCGATCCGCATGCGCTCCGGCTGAGCTTAAACGGAAAGCTACCATAGAGCTTGCGGAAAGCTATGGGAAAACGTCGATGTAGAGTTCTTCAAGAACAAATATTTAGGGCAAGAAAAGCGCGGCCCGAACATGCATTCCGGCTAAACTGTTCTTGCCGGGCGAGAGGCGTCTCAATCGTCGAGCGTTTCCAGTTCGTCAATCAGGCCGCCGATGACGCCGAGCCCGATCTGCCAGAAGGCCGGATCGGTGGCGTCGAGGCCGAAGGGCGCCAGAAGCTGCGAATGATGCTTGGTGCCGCCGGCACGCAGCATCTCGAAATATTTGTCCTGAAAGCCGCGTTCGGCATTCTGGTAGACGGCGTAGAGCGAATTCACCAGGCAGTCGCCGAACGCATAGGCATAGACGTAGAAGGGCGAGTGGATGAAGTGCGGAATGTAGGTCCAGAACACCTCGTAGCCCTCGCGCAACTTGATCGCCGGCCCCAGGCTTTCGGCCTGCACCTCCAGCCAGAACTCGCCCAGCCTGTCGGATGTCAACTCGCCGTTGCGGCGCTCGGCATGCACCTTGCGCTCGAATTCATAGAAGGCGATCTGGCGCACCACGGTGTTGATCATGTCCTCGACCTTCTGGGCGAGCATGGCTTTGCGTTCGCGCCGGTCGGTGGTCCGCTCGAGCAGCGAGCGGAAGGTCAGCATCTCGCCAAAGACGGATGCCGTCTCCGCCAGCGTCAGCGGCGTCGAGGCCATCAGCGCGCCCTGGCCGGCGGCCAGCACCTGATGCACGCCGTGCCCAAGTTCATGCGCCAGCGTCATCACGTCGCGCGGCTTGCCCATGTAGTTGAGCAGCACATAGGGGTGAGCCGAGGGTACGGTCGGATGTGCGAAGGCACCCGGCGACTTGCCCGGACGCACCGGCGCGTCGATCCAGTTGCGGTCGAAGAAGGTGCGCGCGATCTCGGCCATCTCGGGCGAGAAGCGGTGATAGGCCGACAGAACCGTGTGCCTGGCCTCATCCCAGCCGATCACCGCCTGCGGCGTCTCCGGCAAGGGCGCGTTGCGGTCCCAGTGGTTCATCACCTCCATGCCGAGCCAGCGCGCCTTCATCGCATAATAGCGGTGCGACAGGCGCGGATAGGCCTCGCGCACGGCGGTGGCGAGCGCATCGACCACGCCGCGTTCGACGCGGTTGGCGAGGTGGCGTGAATCGGCAATGTCCTCGAAGCCGCGCCAGCGGTCCGAAATTTCCTTGTCCTTGGCAAGCGTGTTGGTGATCAGCGTAAAGGTGCGCAGGTTCTTGCGGAAGGTCGCGGCCAACGCCTCCGAGGCGCGGCGGCGGACCTCGCCGTCGGCATCCTGCAAGCGATTGAGGGCCGGCTCCAGCGTCAGTTCCTCGCCGTCGATATCGAAGCGAAGATCGGTCATCGTCTCGTCGAACAGGCGGTTCCAGGCGCCGCGCCCGGTTATCGATTTCTCGTGGAAAAGCTGCTCGACACGGTCCTCGAGCTGATAGGGCTTGTCCATTCTGAGATCGAGCACCCACGGGCGGTAATGCCCGAAGGCGGGATCGGCGGCCAGCGCGCCCTCAATCGCCGCATCGTCGATCAGGTTCAGCTCGAGCGCGAAGAACAACAGATGCGCGCTGGCGTCGGTCATCTTCTCCTGGATGTCGCCATAGAGCTTGGCGCGCTGCGGATCGGCGGTATTGCCGGCATAGACGAGGCCGGCATAGGAGACGATGCGGCCGATCAGTTCCTCGAGCGCCTCGTATGCGGCCAGTGCCTCGCCCAGCCTGCCGGTAGTTCCGCGCCCGGCCTCGGCGGCGAGCGTGCCTTTCCAGCGGGCCTCGAATGCGACGGCGTCGGCCGCCGCCTTGGCAATGTCACGCTTCAGTTCCGGCGCGTCCATGCCGGCATAAAGGTCGGCGAGGTTCCATTCCGGCAGATCGCCAAGCCCGGCAGCGCCCTGACCGGACGCTGGCGCTGCAATCCGCCGATCAAACATCATGCGCATCGAGATACCTTCTTTGAATCAAATGGCCTGAGTTGAATCACGTGGCCGCAATCACGGAGCCGGACTCAACGGGAATGGAGAAGCCGGTCAAATCCTAAGGAATTCGTTCACCGGGTTTTTTGAAACCTTATTTAGAACCCTGTGCCAAGATGATCCATGGGGTTTTCGGGCGCGGGCGAAGCAAGACAGTCATGACAGGTTCCATACTCATAGTCGATGACGATCCCGTGCAGCGCCGGCTGCTCGAGGCCGCGGTGACGCGGTTCGGCCATACCGCGATCGTTGTGGATGGCGGTACCGCCGGCCTCGAAGTTCTCGACGGGCCTGGCGCCCGCGATGTCTCGGTCGTGATCCTCGACCTGGTCATGCCCGGTCTCGACGGCATCGGCGTGCTGAAGGCGATGCGCGAGCGCGACATCAGCGTGCCGGTCATCGTGCAGACCGCGCAGGGCGGCATCGAGACCGTGGTTTCGGCGATGCGCCACGGCGCTTTCGATTTCGTCGTCAAGCCGGCTTCGCCCGACAGGCTGCAGGCCTCGATCTCCAATGCGCTCAAGGTCGAGGCGGTAGAGGGCGAGGTCAAGCGCACGTCGCGCAAACGCGGCGGGCTGCTGACCTTCAGGGACATGATCACCCATAGTCCGGCCATGGACCGGGTGATACGTCTCGGCCAGAAAGCGGCGGCCTCTCACATCCCGATCCTGATCGAGGGCGAGTCGGGCGTCGGCAAGGAACTGGTGGCGCGTGCCATCCAGGGCAGCGGCGACCGCCGCTCGAAACCCTTCGTCACCGTCAATTGCGGCGCCATTCCCGACAATCTGGTGGAATCCATCCTGTTCGGCCATGAGAAAGGCTCATTCACCGGCGCCACCGACAGGCACACCGGCAAATTCGTCGAGGCGCATTCCGGCACGCTGTTCCTCGACGAGATCGGCGACCTGCCGCTCGACGTCCAGGTCAAGCTGCTGCGCGCCGTCCAGGAAGGCGAGGTCGATCCGGTCGGCGGCCGCTCGACCGTCAAGGTCGACATCCGGCTGATTTCGGCGACGCACCGCAACCTCCTGCAACAGGTCAAGGACGGCAAATTCCGCGAGGATCTGTTCTACCGGCTGAACGTCTACCCGATCTTCGTGCCGCCTTTGCGCGACCGCCGCGACGACATTCCCCATCTGGTCACGCATTTCATGGAGAAGGTGGCGCCGGCCGACCCGCGCCACCGGCTGAAAGGCATTTCGGCGGCAGCACTTGCGGTGCTGCAGGCTTATGACTGGCCCGGCAACATCCGGCAGCTCGAAAACGCCGTCTTCCGCGCCTCGGTGCTGTGCGAAGGCGATGTGTTGACCGCCGATGACTTCCCGCAGATCCGCGCGCAGGTGGAAGGCACCGTCAATCTCGACGCGGACGACACGTTGGAAGCAAGCAGCGTTGCGCCGCCGCCGTCGCTGGAGCCGCGCGACGAGGACGTTGTGCCCGACGAGACCGCTCCGGCGGCTGTGCTGCCGGCCGGGGTCCAGGCCCGCTTCGGCACGCTGCGGGCGCTCGACGAGCGCGGCAATGTGCGTGCGCTGGCCGATGTCGAGCTCGAAATGATCAAGCTCGCCATCGATCACTACAATGGCCAGATGAGCGAGGTCGCCCGCCGGCTCGGCATCGGTCGCTCGACGCTTTACCGCAAGCTCAAGGAATATGGCATCGACCCGGAAACCGGCCGCGTCGACAGGCTTGCTTCCTGAGCCGCAAGGCAGGCACCAGTTTCCCTCGTCATTATATGGTTCGACAGAGCGCCGTCGACGGATAATGGCGGCGCTCGACGGGGTATTGTTCACGCATTGAGGCCGGCGGTAACAGATCGTGTTCGGCCCAAGCCGGAATCCTGATCTAAACCAGCGGTTTACCAAGAAACCTTGCGGACAATTTTTGACGGGATATCGCCATGGTCTTACCGCATTTTGGCTTCAATAAGCGATGATTAACCATTAGGATCGATATTCGGATGTGAAAACGACACGTCCGTTTGGGCAAATCCGGGGACAAACGGCAGCCTGCAAGGCCTTTTGATTTGAACAGAATCGAACGACTCACAAACGGGCGGCACTATCATTTGAGCGTCTGGCCGAGATGGTTGGCGGCGGTGATTGTCGCATTTGGTTTTGTTGCCGCGGCCGCCACGGGCGCCCAGGCCGAAGTTCGTTCGCTGAAGCTCTACCATCTCCACACGCATGAGAAGGCGGAGATCGTCTACAAGCGCAATGGTCGCTACGTTCCCGAAGGCCTGAGGAAGATCAACATCATTCTGCGCGACTGGCGTCGCAACGAGCCGACCAAGATGGACCCGCGCCTGCTGGATCTGGTCTGGGAGGCGTATCGGGAAAGCGGCGCCACCGATTATATCCAGGTCGTCTGCGGCTACCGGTCGCCGTCCACCAATTCGATGCTGCGCAGCCGCAGCCGCGGTGTCGCCGAGAAGAGCCAGCATATGCTTGGCAAGGCGATGGATTTCTACATTCCCGGCGTACCGCTGAAGAAGCTGCGCAACATCGGCCTCAAGATGCAGGGCGGTGGTGTCGGCTATTACCCGACCTCCGGTTCGCCATTCGTCCACATGGATGTCGGCAATGTGCGCCACTGGCCCGGCATCAGCCGCCAGGAACTGGTCAGCCTGTTCCCCAATGGCAAGACGCTGCATGTGCCGAGCGATGGCCGGCCGCTGCCCGGCTATGAACAGGCGCTGGCCTCCTACAAGTCGCGCAAGGGTTCGGGCACACCGAATATCGAAGTGGCCAGCGCCGGCGGCAGCGGCAAGAAATCCGGCGGGTTCCTCGCTGCCTTCTTCGGCGGCGGTGGCGATGACGAGGCCGACGACAGCGCAGACGTCGAGACCGCTTCGGCCGCACCCGCGCCCAAGGCTAGAAATCTGAAGCCGGCCGCGACAGCCAAGAGCGGCAACCTGCCTGGCATCGCCATCGTGGCCCCCGAGAATGCCCAGCGCGCCGACATTCCGCAGATTGCCGACGAGCAGGCTCCGGAACCGGAGAAGGACACGCCGGAGACAATCATCGCGGCGCTGCCGGCCAAGGAAATCCCGCTGCCCGATTTCGCGCCTCGGCCGAAGGCCGATGTCGGCGCACAGACGCCTGAAAACGTTCCCTTCGCCACGGCGGATGCGACGACCACCACGGAACAGGCCGTGGCGACCGCGCAGGCGCCGGCGAACATGCCTTTCGGCAAGGCCGATCCGGCGCTGGCAGCGGCAGCGGCGGCCGATCCGGCGCAGGTCGCCGTCAACAATATCCCCTTGCCGACATGGCGTCCCGAACGCACGCTGCCGGCGGATCTCGCGCCGCCGCCCAGCAAGGATGTGCTGATGGCGCTGGCCGAAACGGCTGACCTGGGCAAGACCGCGACGGATGCGTTCTCCGTGCTGCCGACGGCGCGTCCCGAGCCGGCCAAGCCGGATGCCGTCAAGGCCGTGCTCGACGAGGCCAATGCCAAGGCCGGCGCCGCCGACGAATATCAGCTGGCCTCGCTGTCCGTAGAACCGCGTTCGGCCTTCAACGATCCGTCCGGTGTCGATGCTGCGTCGCCGCGCCAGGCTGTTGCCGGCCGGCCGGCCGGTTCGGATCCCGCCGCGGCAATCGGCGCCGGTGTGAAGACGACCCGCAAGGAAGCCAGGGCCACCGCCCGCGATCAGAAGCCTGGCCCCAGGGCCGTAGTGGTTGCCGCAGCGCCGCAGGCCGCCCGCTGGGCACTGACCAGCGGCGAGAACGTCGCCACCGTTTCGAGTGCGACGACCGCGCCGGGTTACGCCTACAACATCGTGCATACGCCGCCTAGCGAGGTCTATACGGCCGGCTTCCAGCAGGACAATCAGGTGGCCGACGCCAATCGCTTTACCGGCAACGCCGTCAAGTTCCTGTCTGTCGCCCGCTTCCAGACGAAGTAACGAACAGGCCGCAGTATGAGGCCGCGCCGGGCGACCCGCGCGGCTTCTTGCTGTCCCAGGGTGCGATGCATGCGGCCTCCGACCCCTGAGGATCACGCGCGGCTGAACTTCTCGTGAAGCGGGAACGGCCCACTCATTTCCGGTTTAGTGTGGGTACGCTCCAACCCGGGGATATTCATGAAAAAGATTCTACTGGCATCAGTTATGGCGCTGGCGGCAGCATCGGCCGCGATCGCGCCATCACAGGCGGAGACCGTTGTCGTCAAGACCGACAATCATATGCACATGATGAAGAAGCACTGCCGCACCAGGGTGGTGACGCACTGGCGGCACCATCACAAGGTGACGGAGACGGTCAAGGTCTGCAACTGATCGCAGTCTGGATTAGCCAGTCAAAAAGGCCCGGTCGACGCTCGTCGGCCGGGTTTTTCATGCCGTGCGGAAAGACGCTATTTCCCGAGTTCGCTGGCAGCGCGTGCGAGCGCTTCGATCTGGTCCCACTTGCCGGCCTTGACCATGTCGTCAGGCGCCACCCATGAGCCGCCGACGCAGATGACATTGGACAGGCTGAGATAGTCGGCCGCGTTCTTGCCGGTGATGCCGCCAGTCGGGCAGAACTTGACGTCCGCCAGCGGCGAGGCAAAAGCCTTGAGCGAAGCGATGCCGCCGGACTGTTCGGCCGGGAAGAATTTCAGGAAGCGCAGGCCGGCTTCGCGCGCGGCCATGATCTCGCCGGGCGTGATGGCGCCGGGCAGCAGCGGAACCTCGCTGTCGGAGGCGGCAGCCAGAAGCTCGCGGGTGATGCCGGGGCTGACGATGAAGCGCGAACCGGCCGCGGCCGCTTCGTCGAACTGGCTGGCATCCAGAACGGTGCCGGCGCCGACGATGGCTTCCTCGACTTCGCCCGCCACGCGACGGATCGCTTCGAGCGCATCTGCGGTCCTCAGCGTGATCTCGATCGCCGGCAGACCGCCACGCGCCAGGGCACGGGCCAGCGGCACCGCATCGGCAACGTTGGCGATCTTCAACACCGGAATGACCGGCTGGCCATTGAGGAGCGACAGGAGGTTCTCGGTCTTGCTGGACATTCGGTCTCTCCTTGTCGGGGGCGTATCGAAGGGAATTTCAACCGATTAGCAGACAGGTATTGCCCTGTCCACGGAACCCATCGCGGCGCGATGTCACGCGTTGCCGCTCAGCTTAAAGGTTCTTTCCCGACAGGGCCATGACAGACGGATCGAACCCGTTTCACTTGAATCGGCTTCTACTAGCGTCTAGTTGCTCTGGCAATGACAACACTGCCCGCGCCATCCCAGCCAGCCCGCGTCGCCGCGCTCTACCGTTTTGCCCGGCTCGATGCTTTCGAAGCGTTGCGCGCTCCGCTTGCGGCCTTCTGCTGCGGGCGCGGCATCAAGGGCACGCTGCTCCTGGCGCATGAGGGCATCAACGGCACCGTCGCCGGCAGCGACGAAGCGATCGCCGCGCTGATCGAACACATCGAAGCGATCGACGGCCTGTCGGGTCTCGAGGTCAAGTACAGCAGTGCCGCGGCCATGCCCTTCCATCGCATGAAGGTGCGGTTGAAGCGCGAGATCGTCACCATGGGCGTCGAGATCATCGACCCGGCGGCAAATACGGGCACCTATGTGGAGGCGGGCGACTGGAATGCGCTGATCTCGCAAGCCGACACGATCGTCATCGATACGCGCAACGCCTATGAGGTCTCGATCGGCAGCTTCAAGGGCGCCGTCGACCCGGCGACGGCGAGCTTTCGCGAATTCCCGGCCTGGGTGGAAGCGCATCGGGCGGATCTCGAAGGACGCAAGGTGGCGATGTTCTGCACCGGCGGCATTCGCTGCGAAAAGGCGACCGCCTATGTGAAGTCACTCGGCTTCGAGGACGTGTTCCACCTCAAGGGGGGCATCCTCAAATACCTTGAGGAGGTTCCAGCGGAGCAGAGCCTGTGGCAAGGCGAGTGCTTCGTCTTCGACGAGCGGGTTTCGGTGTCGCACGGCCTCACCGAGGGTGATGCGGAGCTTTGCCGTGCCTGCCGCCATCCGCTGACGGCAAGCGAGCTGGCTTCGCCTCGATATGCCGCCGGCGTTTCTTGCCCGCATTGTTTTGACGCCCGCTCGGACGAAGACCGGAAGCGCTACGCGGAGCGGCAGCGACAGGTCGAGCTCGCGCAAGCGCGGGGCAGGGGACCGCACATCGGGTCCTGATCGAGGGCGCTGGGGCCGGGCAAACCGGGGCACTGTCATTGCAATGTCAAACTTCGGGACCTACGTCTTCGGCGTTCGAAACCTGCCCGTTCGGCTGGGCAAATCCTGGAGGCATCGATGTTCGATCCCAAGAAGCTTCTCGACGATCTGCTCGGCTCGCAAGTTCCCGGTGCTAGCGGCACGGTCCGCGACAAGGCCGGCCAGGCGGTGCAGATGGCCAAGGACAATCCGCTGGCCGCCGGTGCGCTGGCCGCCGTGCTGCTTGGGACCGGCGCCGGCCGGCAGGTGACGGGTGCCGCGGTGAAGCTCGGCGGACTGGCCGCCATCGGTGGTCTCGCCTACAAGGCCTACCAGAACTACAAGGCCGGCAACGCACCGGAACAGGTGCCCGCCGCCGGCGAGCCGGAATTGCTGCCGCCGCCCAAGGACACCGCCTTCCACCCGTCGCAGGCGCCGCAAGGCGAGGATGAGTTCACGCTGACCTTGGTGCGGGCGATGATCTCGGCGGCCAAGGCCGACGGCCATGTCGACGACGAAGAACGGCGGAAGATCGCCGGCAAGCTCAGCCTCGCCGGGATCGGCACCGATGCGGAAAAATTCCTGATGGCGGAACTGGAGAGCCCACTCGACCTCGACACGCTGGTGGCGGGTGCTCATACTGATGCGCAGAAGCTCGAACTCTACACGGCGTCGCGCCTCACGATCGACCCCGACACGCGCGCCGAGCGCGGTTACCTCGACCTGCTTGCCGGGCGGCTCGGCCTGCCGGACTCGCTGATCGACCGTGTCGAGGCGACGGTTTCGGCGGCGAAAGTGCCCACGGCCGAGGGTACGCCACCCAATCCGCAGTGGTAACCCGGATTGGCACACAGGCCGTGGAGGCGTTAACCTTTCGTTAACTCAGGAAGCGCATGATTCTACACAGTCGGATCGGCTTTTCCTCCTCCCAAGCCCGGTTCAGATCAGGGCGGTCGCCAATGACCGCCCTTTTTGTCCGTCCTCGCCGGCTGCCCTCCAAACAAATGGGTTCACTTTTCGAGGCCATGTCCCAGCGGCCGCGCTTGCCATCGCTGCCATCATTTGCGATGCCTTCTCCACCCGAACCAAATTTGTAGATCAGGCGAGCACGCACATCGCTGCCGGAGGACATCAGCCATGACCGAGCAAAAGACCGCCATCGTCACCGGGGCCGGCACCGGGATCGGCAAGAGCGTAGCCACGGCATTGCTCAAGGCCGGCTGGAATACGGTGTTCTGCGGGCGCCGCAAGCCGGTGCTGGATGCCGCGATCGCCGAGATCGGGCCGACCGAGGCCAGAGCGTTGGCGGTTGCCTGCGACATCAGCAAGGCCGGTGAGGTCGACGATCTGTTCGAGACCGTGGCGGAGGCTTTCGGGCGGGTCGATCTGCTCTTCAACAATGCAGGCATGGGCTACAAGTCGACGCCGATCGACGAGATCCCGGTCGAGGTCTGGAACGATATCGTCGGCGTCAACCTCACCGGATCTTTCTTGTGCGCGCGCGCGGCCTTCGGCGCCATGCGCAAGCAGAAGCCGATGGGCGGCCGCATCATCAACAATGGTTCGGTGTCGGCCTATGCGCCGCGCCCGGGCTCGGTGCCCTATACGGCGACCAAGCACGCCATCACCGGGCTGACCAAGACGCTGGCGCTCGACGGCCGCCCCTATGACATCGCCTGCGGACAGATCGACATCGGCAATGCATTAACCGACATGGCGCAGCCGATGACCGTCGGCGTGCCGCAGGCCAACGGCTCGATATCAGCCGAAGCGGTGATGGATGTCCAGCGCGTCTCCGACGCGGTCTTGCACATGGCCAGCCTGCCGCTCGACGCCAACGTGCTGTTCATGACCGTGATGGCGACCAAGATGCCGTTCGTGGGGCGTGGGTGAGCAGCGGGCGCTGGCGGCGCTTTTGCCCGTGCCTCATTTTTCCGCCAGCGGCACGCCGGGCTTGAAGAGTAGAATGGGCCTGATCTCGTAAACGGCGGTCGGATTGACACGACGAAGATCGCGGGCGATCGCGATGGCGTCGTCCCTGGTGACGCAGTCGACGACATAGAGGCCGAGCAACTGTTCCTTGGTTTCGGCGAAGGGCCCATCGATGATCATACCGTCGCCCGGGCCGCGCAAGGTGCAGGCATCCCGTGTCGTTCCCAGACGCGCTGACGGCCCAAGCGTGCCTTCCGCATGAAGCCTGCCGTTGATCTTGAGCAACTCGGCCATCAGCGCCGCATCTTCCTGCGGCGTCAGCGCCTCGATCGCATCTTCCACGTGATAGGCAAGGATTGCATAGAACATGCGAGATTCCCCCATTGGTCCTGATACGGGAATTCGTAGCCGTTTTCGGTATGCCCGCACAGCCTTGGCTACGCGCCTCCGGACGGCTCATGACACCGTCATGGAATGCGGTGGCAAGCTATCCGGCTCGCGCGGCGACGCTGATGCTCACTTGGCCAGAAACGCCCCGATCCGCTCCAGCGCGCGCAGGATGTTCTCCTCGGAATTGGCGTAGGAGAGCCTGATGTAGCCTTCGCCGAGAATGCCGAAGTCGGGGCCGCCGATCAGCGCCACACCGGCCTCATCGAGCAGGGCCGAGGCGAGTTTCTTGGCCTTCCAGCCGGTCTTCGAGACATTGGGGAAGGCATAGAACGCGCCCTTGGGCGTGATGCAGGAGATGTTTGGCAGGGCATTCAGGCCCTCGACCACGATTTTCCGGCGGTTGTCGAAGGCGCGCATCATGGTGTCGACGTCATCCTGCGGGCCGTCGATCGCCGCGATGCCGGCGAACTGGCTTGGTGCGTTGACGCAGGACCAGCAATTGACCGCCAGCTTGCGCACCTTGTCGTAGAGGTGGGCGCCCTTGTCGCCGTTCGGCCAGATCGACCAGCCCATGCGCCAGCCGGTCATCGCCCAGGTCTTGGACCAGCCGTTGAGCACGATCAGCCGGTCGCGGATCTCGGGAAAGCCAAGCAGCGAGCAATGCGTCTCGCCGTCATAAGTCATGACATCGTAGATTTCGTCGGAGAGAATGGCCACGTCTGGATGCTTCTCAAGCCCCTTGACCAGCTTCTCGATCTCGGCGCGCGGGGTGACGCCGCCGGTCGGGTTGGCCGGCGAGTTGAGGATCAAGAGCCTGGTCTTCGGCGTGATCAGCCCCAGCGTCTCTTCGGCCGAGAAGGCGAAGCCGTTCTCCTCGCGCATCGGCACCGGAATGGGGGTTGCACCGGTGAACTCGATCATCGAGCGGTAGATGGGAAAGCCGGGGTCGGGATAGAGGAGCTCGGCGCCGGGCTCGCCGAACATCAGGATGGCGGCGAACATGGTTGGCTTGCCGCCGGGCAGGATCATCACCGCCTCCGGCGAGACCTCGACGCCGGTGGTCGTCAGCGTGCGCCGCACCACCGCCTCGCGGGTCGCCAGCAGGCCATTGGCCGGCGTGTAGCCATGGTGGCCGTCACGCAGCGCCTTGATCGCCGCCCCGACGATGTGCCGCGGTGTCTTGAAGTCGGGCTGGCCGATTCCGAGATTGACGATGTCGCGGCCCTGGCTCGCCAGCGCCGTTGCCCGGGCCAGCACGGCAAAAGCGTTTTCCTCGCCGAGACGGTCGAAGGCCGAAATCGTGTGGAGCATTTTTCCCGTCCCTGTGGTTCTTACTGTTGGCGAGCGTTTTTGTGAGCGTCCGCCCGCAAAAGTCAAACGGATTGGAGTTTTCGGTGTCGGAAAATCTCAAAGACTGGCAGCCGCGCCCGCGCCCGGAGCGCAAGGTTCTAGAGGGCCGCTATGTCAGGCTCGAGCCATTGAGTGCCGCAACACATGGCGACGGCCTCTATGAAGCGTCGTCCGTGGCCGACGTCGACGGCCGCTTCGCCTGGCTGCCCGACTATCCGCCGGAAACCCGCGCCGCCTTCCAGCCCTGGCTGGACAAGGTGGAGGCGAGCGAGGATCCACTATTCTTCGCCATTGTCGACAAGGCAAGCGGCAAGGTCGCCGGCCGCCAGACGCTGATGCGCATCGATCCGACCTATGGCGTCATCGAGATCGGCAACATCTACTGGGGACCGCTCATCTCGCGCAAGCCGGCGGCGACGGAAGCGCAGTTCCTGTTCATGAAATACATCTTCGACGAGCTCGGCTATCGCCGCTACGAATGGAAGTGCAACAACCGTAACGAGCCGTCGAAGCGCGCGGCGGAACGGTTCGGCTTCAAGTTCGAGGGTATTTTCCGCCAGCATCTCATCGTCAAGGGTGAAAACCGCGACACCGCGTGGTATTCGATCATCGACAAGGAATGGCCGGCTCTGCGCAAGGCTTATGAAGCCTGGCTCGATCCGGCCAACTTCGACGCCAATGGCCAGCAGAACCGCCGGCTCGAGGATTTTCGCGCGGAATTCGGCGCCTAACGGGAGTTTGCCATTTGGCGCATATCCACGATCACAGCGGGCACGATCACGGCGGCGGCCATGTGCATGGGTCGACGGACCAGAAGCGCGTCCTGATCGCGGCCTGCCTGACCGCCGGCTTCATGGTGGCCGAGGCGCTCGGCGGCCTGTTCACCGGGTCGCTGGCGCTGCTGGCCGATGCCGGCCACATGCTCGCCGACGCCATTGCGCTCGGCCTGGCCTGGTATGCCTTCCATCTGGCGGGCCGGCCGGCAACCGGCCAGCTCACCTACGGCTTCGGCCGCGTCAAGACGCTGGTGGCCTACACCAATGGCATCGCCATTTTCGTCATCGCTCTGTGGATCGTCTACGAAGCGTGGGATCGCCTGCTGACACCGGCGCCGGTGCTGGGCGGGCCGATGCTGGTGGTGGCGATCCTCGGCCTGCTGGTCAATATCGGCTCCTTCCTGGTGCTGCATGGCGGCGATCGAGACAACCTCAACATGCGCGGCGCCATCCTGCATGTGCTCGGCGATCTGCTCGGCTCGGCAGCCGCGATCGTCGCGGCACTGGTCATCCTGGCGACCGGCTGGACGCCGATCGACCCGATCCTGTCCGTGCTGGTATCGCTGCTGATCCTGTCCACCGCGTGGTCGCTGATGCGCGCCGCCGCCCACGTCCTGCTCGAAGGCGTGCCGCCAAGCCTCGATCGCGACCTGATCGCCGGGGACATTCAGGCAACGGTCCAGGGCGTGCGCGAGGTGCACCATATGCACATCTGGTCGCTCGACGGGTCGAGCAGCATGGCGACGCTGCATGCCTGCCTCAACGAGGGCGTCGATGCCCATCAGGCGGTCAGCGCCATCAAGAAGCGGCTTGCCAGCGAGCACGGCATCAGCCATGCCACCGTGGAACCGGAATTCGGCCGGTGCGCCGACGATGGCGACGACCATCATCACGAGCATGAGCACGATGCGGCCGCGCATCACGGCCACTATCACTAGGATCGATCGATGACCATTGATCGGACCCTCAGGAGTCCTCCAGCTTTGCAACTCAGCTCGATGAACGACCGCCGTTCCGGTGCGGCATGATGGACCGTGACACGCGCAATGCGGCCATTGCGGCGGTCTGGATCATGCTTCTGTTCGGCATTGCCGCTTTCTACCTGCCGACCGTGATGTTGGCACTCGGCAGTTATTCGACCGTGCTGGCGGGTATCTTCGGCACCGTCTTCGTGCTGGCGTTTTTCCTGGTGTTCTGGTTGCGCGCGCGCACCCAGCGCAAAATTCGGAAGTAAGGGATATCGGACATGCGCATTTTGATCACCGGCGCCGCGGGCATGGTCGGCCGCAAGCTCATCGCCCGGCTGGCCAAGGACGGCACGCTGCGCGGCGAGAAGATCACCGCGCTCGACCTGCACGACATCGTGCCGCCGCAAGCGCCAGCCATGGACGGCGTCAGCGTCGCGCTGCACACGGGGGACCTTGCCGAAGCAGGCGCCGCGGAAAGCCTGGTTGTGTCGCGCCCCGATGTCGTCTTCCACCTCGCCGGCATCGTGTCGGGTGAGGCGGAAGCGAATTTCGACCTCGGCTACCGCGTCAACCTCGACGGCACGCGTGCGCTGTTCGACGCCATCCGCCTGGCAGGGTTTGCGCCGCGCGTCGTCTTCACGTCGTCAATCGCCGTTTTCGGCGCGCCGTTCCCGGATGTCATACCGGACGAATTCCACCCGACGCCGCTGACCTCCTACGGCACGCAGAAGCAAATGAGCGAAGCGCTGCTGGCAGACTATTCCAGGCGCGGCTTCTTCGACGGCATCGGCATCCGGCTGCCGACGATCTGCGTGCGGCCCGGCAAGCCCAACAAGGCGGCGTCCGGCTTCTTCTCCGGTATCATTCGTGAACCCTTGAGCGGGCAGGAGGCGATCCTGCCGGTGCCGCGCTCGGTCGTGCACACCCATGCCAGCCCGCGCTCGGCGGTGAGTTTCCTGATCCATGGCGCGGAGATCGAGGGCGCAGCCGTGGGGCCGCGCCGCAACCTGACGATGCCGGGTGTCGCCGTCACCGTTGGCGAGCAGATCGAGGCGCTGGAACGGGTGGCTGGATCGCAGGCGACAAGCCTGATCCGCGAGGTGCCCGACGAGACGATCTGGGCAATCGTCAAGGGCTGGCCGACCCGCTTCGAGGCGCGGCGGTCAAGGGAACTTGGCTTCAGTGCCGAAAAGAGTTTTGACGAGATCATCCGCGCGCATATCGAGGATGAGCTGGGCGGCAACATTCCCAGTTGGTAGCGCACGTTGCCTATCCCATTCCGACGGAATGGTAGGGTCTAAACGCTGCCCGTCAGGCTCGCGGACAGCAGCAGCAGTCCGAACAGGAAGACGAAGGCGGCGCCGCCGATCTCGACGATCGAGTGGATGCGGTTGCCCATGCGGCCGTCGCCGGCGAAATACACCGCCCAGTTCTTGGCGGTCACCGCCAGTGTGGCCAGGGCCGAGACGGTGATCGCGGTTCCGATCGACATTGCCAGCACCGACAGCAGGCCGCCGAGCCAGAGCCCGTTGAGCAGCGCGAAGCTGAGAACGATCAAAGCACCGGAGCAAGGGCGGATGCCGACGGCGGCTACCGCCGACCAGGCGGTGCGCCAATCGAAGCGGTCACCCGACAGCAGCGCCGGATCGGGTGCATGCGAGTGGCCACAGGTGTCGCAGACCTCGCCGCTGGCGTGGTCGTGATGCGTATGATCGTGCGCGCCGTGGCCGTGATGATCGTGCGAATGGCCATGCCCATGGTCGTGATCGTCATGCCCGTGCAGTGCGTGGGAATGAGCGTGCGCCGCATGGTCGTGAGCGCCATGCGAATGGCCGGCATGGGAATGACCGGCGTGAGCCGCCGACAGGCTGTAGGCTGGGCCCTTGCCAAACAGGCGCAGGACGGCTGGACCGAGCTTGCGCCACAAAAGCCAGGCGCCAAAGAGGGTGACCAGGGCAAAGCTCATGATCTCCATGAACCAGGCCGCATCGGTCATCGAGATGGTGGTGCCGCGCAGGACGAAATAGGCCAGCAGCATCACCAGGATCGCCGTCAGGCCCTGCAGCAGCGCCGAGACGAAGGACAACAGGATGCCGCGCTTCAGCGCCACTTCGTTGGCCACCATATAAGACGAGATCACCGCCTTGCCGTGGCCGGGGCCGGCGGCGTGGAAAATGCCATAGGCGAAGGACAGGCCGATGAGTATCCAGATCTTGCTGTTGTCCTGGCGCATTGCCTTCATGGCTGTCGCCAGCGCGCGGTAGAATTCCTGCTGCCTGAGATTGATCCACATCAGGATATGGGCGAACGGACCGGTGGTGGGTGCCATGCCGTCATTGACGCCGATGCCGAGTGAACTCTGGGCGTGCGCGGCATTGGCGAAATGCATCATGGCAAAGGTAAGGGCCAACAGGCCGACTGCCAAACGCAGGGACGGTTTCGAACGGTCGCCGATCAGGTTCACCGGATCTATCCTTCTGGCTGACAGGTCAGTTCGAGTTTGGTGGCGAAGATCTTGCTCATGTCGGTACCTGTCGGATCGTTGAAGAAGGCGTCCGTCAGGGTCTTCTGGTTTTCCTTGATCGCTTCGTCCGGGTCCGGCCGGACGACCTTGCTCGTGCAGTTCGACGGCAGGCCCTCGACGGTGATGTTGGAATCCTCGGTGAAGTCGATGGCCGTATAGAAGGTAGGATCGTAGACGCCGATGTCGATCGTGCCGGTCAGCTTGATAGGCACCTTGGGTTCGGACTCGAACAGGATGATCAACTGGTCGTTGTCGAAATTGGCCATCAGATGCGGCGGCGGCGCCATTGTGACGTCCTTGCCGTTCTGCGTGACGAGCTGGAAGTAATTGAACTCGGCCAGCGAGGCATGGACGGTGTCGGCGACCTCCTTCAGCTCCTTGTCGTCAAGCTTCAGGTCGGAGTTCTTGTCGAACTCCATCATCACCGTACTCGAAAACAGATCGTCGAAGCGCCACAGATGGCGCAACGCTTTCACACTTTGGTGATCCGGGGACAGGATCACGTCGAGGCGCGCCTCGGCGAAGACGTGCGGATGCACCTCGGCCGGTCTTGTCGCGGCAAAGATCGCCGCCAAGGCCGAGGCCAGCATGATTGCGTGCCGTTTCAGATGCATTCGCGGTCGCGATTCCCTTGGCTTTCGAGAGCGTTGTCGAAGGTTACCAGAAAGGGGGCGAAATTGGGACTGCCGGCGCATGTCACCCAAAAATGCGCGAGGCTTTGGGATAGCGCCAAGCACGCACGAGAGTTCAAAGCTGCGGTATCCGGGCTGGGGCGAGTCAGGCGCTCTCGCGCGTCCTGAACCACTGCACCAGGAAGTCGACGAAAACGCGGACCTTCGCCGGGAGGTAACGGCGATGCGGATAGACGGCGAAGATGCCGCCGCCCGACAGGATGCGGTCGTCGAGCACCGCCACCAATTGGCCGCTCTTGAGGTCTGGGGCGGCGATGAAATCCGGCAGGATGCAAAATCCAAGCCCCGACAAGGCTGCGGCGCGCGCGGCCATCGGGCTGTTGACCTCGATCGGGCCGGAGACGGCGATGCTCACCGGATCGCCATTGTCGCCCTTGAAGGGCCAGTTGTTCAGTCCGCGGCCATTGGTGTCGACGATGCAGGGCATGTGGCTGAGATCCTGCGGTCGCGTCGGCATGCCATGCTTGGCGATCAGTTCTGGAGAGCCGCAGAGCTTGATCGAAAACGGCGCCAGCCGCCTGGCGATCAGCGACGAGTTCTCCAGCCGCGAGATGCGCACGGCAAGGTCGAAGCCTTCCTCGACCAGATCGACAAAGCGGTCGTCGAGCTGGATGTCGAGCACGATGTCGGGATACTGCTTAGCGAAGTCGATCAGCGACTGGCCGATCGGCGCGTCGGCGAAGGTGCGCGGCGCCGACAGCTTGATGCGGCCGCGCACGTCGCCGGAGGATTCGCGCACGGCGTCGGCCAGGCTATCGACCTCGCGCACGATTTCCGAGGCGCGGCGGTAGTAGGTGTGGCCGGCCTCGGTCATCGAGAACTGGCGCGTGGTGCGGTTCAGCAGCAGAGCGCCGAGCTCGTCCTCCAGCTCGCGCACATATTTCGACAGCAGCGCCTTGGAGCGGCCGATCTTGCGCGCCGCCGCCGAAAAGCCTTCGGCCTCGACGACGTCGATGAAGGCGCGCATGCGGGTCAGTGTGTCCATTGTTCAGGCTCTTTGTGCTGCGTCGAGAAGTTTTCGGCCGAGCCGTATCAGGGCAATGTCGCTGCCGGAAGGGCCAAGCAGCGACAGGCCGAACGGAGCGCCGGCGACCGAGCCGATCGGCAAGGTGATCTGCGGAAAGCCGGAGAGCCCGGCCAGGCATAGAAGATGGAGCGCGCGTTCGCGGTAGGCCTGGAATTGCTCCGGTGTGCTGTCGACATAGGGTGCCGGACCCGGCACCGTCGGCAGGACAAGGAAGCCGTCCTTGCCAAGCAAGGCGCTGAGTTCGCCGCGAAAGGTCAGCCGGCGCACCTTCTCGGCCTGTGCTGTCCGGTCGTCGACCGCACGGCCAAAGCCGAACCGTTCCTCGACGCCGGGCCCGAGCTCGCGCTCGCCGCTGGTGATCCATTCGCCATGCACTGTCCAGGCCTCCTTGGCCTGCAGGCGGCGAAAGCACCAGTAGAGTTCGTCCGGGGACGAGCTGAAGCGCGTCGCTGGCGTCGCCGGCGTACCGAACACCGTGCCCACCAGCGCCTTCATTCCGGCATATTCGGCGGCCGCCGGCCGGGCGACCATCTCGTCCAGCCAGCCGAGCGCCAGCGGGCGGTCCAGGGAATGCTGGTGCGCATCGCGGCCAAGCAACAGCTTGCCGACAGTCTCATAGGTTTCGATGTCGTCGGCGAACCAGCCGAACGTGTCGAGACTCGGCGCCAGTTGCATGGTGCCGTCGAGGGAAATGCGGCCATGCGTGGTGCGCAGCCCGATCAGCCCGCAGAAACTCGCCGGCGCGCGGATCGAACCCCCGGTGTCTGACCCCGTGGCGATGTCGGCCAACCTGCCCGCCACCGCCGCCGCCGACCCCGACGACGAGCCTCCGGTGACACGGTCGGGAGCCGCGGAGTTCACCGGAAACGGAAAATGCGCGTTCTGGCCGAACAGAGCGAAGGCGAGTTCGTCGGTCTGCGTCTTGCCGATGAAGCGCGCACCGGCGTCGAGAATTGCCTGCACGGCCGGCGCCGTGCGCGAAGCGGCGTGGCCATTGGCGAATTTCTGCAAATTGCCGCAACCGGTGCGGTAGCCGGCAACGTCGTAAATATCCTTGACCGCCAGCCGCAGGCCGGCCAGGGGTCCAAGTTCGGCATGCGCCACCGGCATCTGGCGAAGGTCGAGAAAGGCGTTGAAAGGGCCGTGCGTGCCTGTCATCGTTCGATATCCGTATACGGTTGGCCAACATTGTTCGATGGCAGAAATTTTACAACCTGCGATAAGATTTTTATTGATTGTGAAATGCTTCGCTCTTATATCGCGCTTGCCCAAAGTCGCACGTGCCTGTGGGTGTCCGCCGATCCTCGAATGGTGAGGGAAATCGGTAAGGTAACTGGAGCTAACCCCTCCAGTCGGTTTAGCGGCCAACCGCCAGACCGAGGACACCTTGAAGCAACGACGGTGCGGGCCTTTCTGGTTCTCTGCCGGTTGTCCAAAGACCGGGGTTACTGAAGAGGCACACCTTCATTGCCGGCAGTGCGGAACGGGGTTCGCCCAATCCAAGCCAAGGCAGACAAAGCGAACCGAAGCCGGGCAAGGCTAAGGTTCATCGCCGCGAGACGGCGTTTCATGGTTCCGGGGTCTCCACCGGCTGGTTCCATGGATTTTCCGTCCCGCCTTTGTTTGACCGCGTGTTCGCGAGGCCGACAGCCCGCGCCCGCACCCTTGTGCGCGCCGAAAGGCGCGATGGAGAAACCCGATGGCCACACAGCGCATCCTCGACTTCCTCGCCACCCGACGTCCGTCCGGCCCCTGCCTCGTCGTCGACCTCGACGTCGTGCGCGACAATTTCCGCGCCTTCGAGAAGGCTCTGCCCGATTCCAAGATCTATTATGCGGTGAAAGCAAACCCGGCGCCGGAAATCCTGCGCCTGCTTGCTGCGATGGGCTCGTCCTTCGACACCGCTTCCGTTGCCGAAGTCGAGATGGCGATGGACGCCGGTGCGCCGGCGGACCGCATCTCCTTCGGCAACACCATCAAGAAGGAGCGTGACATCGCACGCGCCTACCAGCTCGGCATCCGGCTGTTCGCGGTCGATTGCGTCGAGGAAGTCGAGAAGATCGCGCGCGCCGCTCCAGGCTCCCGCGTGTTCTGCCGCGTGCTGACCGATGGCGAGGGCGCCGAGTGGCCGCTGTCGCGCAAGTTCGGCTGCGTGCCCGACATGGCCGTCGACGTGCTGCGCCATGCCAGGGGCCTCGGCCTCGACGCCCATGGCGTGTCGTTCCATGTCGGCTCGCAGCAGACCGACCTGACCGCGTGGGACCGTGCTCTGGCCGACGCCAAGAAGGTGTTCGCGACGCTCGCGGAAGAAGGCATCGTGCTCAAGATGGTCAATATGGGCGGCGGCTTCCCGACGCGCTATTTGCGTGACGTGCCGGCGGCCCAGGCCTATGGCCAGGCGATCTTCTCGGCGCTGCGCAAGCACTTCGGCAACGCCATTCCCGAGACGATCATCGAGCCGGGCCGCGGCATGGTCGGCAATGCCGGCGTCATCAAGTCGGAAGTCGTGCTGATCTCGAAGAAGGCCGACAACGACAATGTGCGCTGGGTGTTCCTCGACATCGGCAAGTTCGGCGGTCTGGCCGAGACGATGGACGAGGCGATCCGCTATCCCCTCGTCACCCGCCATGACGGCAGCGAGACCGCGCCTTGCGTGCTCGCCGGCCCGACCTGCGATTCGGCCGACGTGATGTACGAGAAGACGCCCTATCCGCTGCCCTTGTCGCTGACCATCGGCGACGAGGTGCTGATTGAAGGCACCGGCGCCTACACGACCACCTACTCGGCGGTCGCCTTCAACGGCTTCGAGCCTCTCCGATCCTACGTGATCTGACGGCTCATTAGAGCTGTTCAGATCATCCCAGGTGGGCGCCCGTCGCCCACTTGGGCTCGCCTGTGGAACATATCTCCGCTCGTGAAGGGATCGCGGAAATGGAAATGTCAGTCGAATTCGTAGCTCATGCGCCGGCCTTCGCCATGGTCGCCGAAACCACTGCCGACGTGGCGGCGCGCGAAGCCTTGCTCGATCGCGCCATGGGGCCGAAGCGCAAGACCAAATCATCGGAGAAGCTGCGCCGCGGCCGCCGGCCCTCGGAGGGGCTTGCCTTCGTCGCACGCGATGCCTCGGGCGGCGTGGCCGGTACGGTGCGGCTATGGGATGTCACGCTGGGCGAGGGCGGTCCGGCAGCGCTGCTGCTTGGCCCGCTCGCCGTCGACCCATCGCTCAAGAGTGCCGGCATCGGCTCGGCGCTGATGCGGCATGCCATCGCGGAAGCCGCGCGCCTCGGCCACGCTGCGATCCTGCTGGTTGGAGACGAGCCTTACTATGGCCGCTTCGGCTTTTCGGCCGCCAGGACCGGGGCGCTCGCCATGCCGGGGCCTTACGAACGGCACCGTCTGCTGGCCTTGGAACTGCTGGAGGGCGTGCTTGACGGCGCCAGGGGCACGCTGAAGGCGTCCGGCCGCAAGCTCAAGGCACAGGCGCCGACCTTGGCCGCATGAGGCCTTAAGCGCGACTGCCCTTCAAACGAAACGCCGCCTGAAAAGGCGGCGTTTCGTTTACCTCGAAGTCGTGCCTGTCAACCGATCAACTGGCTCAGCGCCATGGCGACGCTCATGTCGCCCTCGACCTTTATCTTGCCGGTCATGAACGCCATGGTCGGGTTCAGGTCGCCCGCGATCAGCGAATCCAGATCGTCGAGTGACAGCTTGATGGTGCAGTCGGCGGGAGCGTCCGTGGTCGAGACGGCCGCGCCGTCGATGACGATGACGCCGTCGCTGCCGGTGTCGAACTTCACGGAACGGTCGAAGCCGCTGCTGGCCACGCGCGACTTGATCTTCTCGGCTATATCCTGAACGCTCACGCTGTTCTCCCTGTCTGGTTGCATCTGTCACGCTACGCACTTCGGTCCAGCCGAAGTTCATGCGGCATCACTGGCGATCATGATCGCTGCCGCATATAGCTTCGGATTGACGTTTACGTCAACGCGAATTGCAGGGATTGGCCCCAACGCCGACTGCTCTAGGGCCTCCGGCACCGGGCCGATAGCTTAGTGCGCGCTGACCGGCTTGGGAGTCTCGGTCGCCTGGGTGCTGGCATCCTGCCGCCGACGCAGCCAGTTATCGCGGATCTCATCCTTGCTCAGGAAATTGACCTGGTCGATCAGGACCTCATGGACCAGGGTTGCGCCGACCCGGGTGTTGATCGTGTCGCGGATCGTGGCGCGAAAGGCATCGAGGTCGAGCGTCGCCTTCTTGGTGAAGTCGATCTGGGGGTTGGCGTAGAGATAGGTGTAGACTTGGTCGGTGATGAGCGCCTCGGCCGGGATCGACAGCTTCTTTATCTGCTCCGGCTCGACGGTGTAGACGAGCTTGGCCAGAAAATAGCCGTCGATCTTGGAGTCGTGGATCAGCGGCACCGAAATGATGTCGGTCTTGACGTAGTCCAGCCCGCCCAGCATCGGCTTGGGTTTCTCACCGACGCCCTGTTCACCGGCGGCCTGGAACGAATAGAACACCGCGCCGAGCGTGGCGGCGCAGATCCAGACCGCTATGGCGATGACCTTGATCATTTTGAACGCGAGCTCGGCATTGCCGCGCTCTAACCTTTCATCCTGCCGAACTCGCCGGCGGAGTAGGTGCCGTCGGTCTCGGCGCGCTGGATGGCACTGCGCAGCAGGCTGGCGACCTCGTTGACGGCGCTCAGATGCGCCAGGATAGCGGCTTCGTTCTTCGCCAGCTTCTGGCGCAGCCGGGTCAGGCCCTCGCGGTGCTGCTCGAGGAATTCGGCTTCGCTGCCGCCCTTCATGGCCCGGGTCAGCTCGTAGAGATAGCGGCTCTTGCGGGCGTTCGACGCCTTGAGGTCATAGCTTGTATCGCTGCGGATGCCGGCGGTCTCTTCCTCGACCACCTCCTCGATGCGGCCGATGATGGCGGCAAGGTTTCCAGGCCGCGCGAAAGGAGTCGGTGCCTCCGACGCGGTGGTGCGCGCGGGCAGCTTGGCGGTGAATTCCGAAGAGTCGGCCATGTGTTTCCCAGTCCTAGATCTTGATGTCTGTTTTTTTGGTTGTCTCGTCGCCGGTCATCGACTTGGCGGCTTTGCGCTGCAGCTCCTGGACGAGCGACGCGGACAGACGGGTCTGCTGATCGATCTCGGTTTTTTCCGGCCCATTCGAGATCGGGCCGATCGGAATCTTGCGCTTGCCGTCCATGTAGTGGTCGGCGAGCAGCGACTTGGCGATGCCGATGCCGCCGCGGTCAGCCATGACGTCGGCGACACGCTCGGCGAGCTGCGATTTCCACATGTCGCCTGCGAGACCCGTGCCATAGACGCCCTCGGTGTCCTTGGGCAGCATGTTCTGGATGAAGGTCTGCAGGACCATCGCCTCGAACTTCTTGAACTTCTTGGCCGGGTCGGCTGTTGCGGCGGCCTTGTCCGCCGTCGCGCGCGACAGGATCGAGCCGGCATCGACCGAAGCCGCGGTGTCGACCGAAAACGTGCCGGCGACGCTGCCGGCGCGCTTGGTCAGCGCGGCGCGGGCAGCCTCGATATCCATCGGATCGGCAGCTCGGACGACATCCATCACGATGTCGCTGGGTGGAGAAATCGCCAAGAAGGTCCGCCTTTTGCCGGGTTTCCTTAGCCAGGACCATGCCTCAACAAGCTTGTGGCAGGCTTGCGGAGGCGGGCTTGATCTGGTTTCTCCGGGTCCAAGCCGTCTAGCCACCTTTCGTCAGGAAGCAGGAAGGCCAGCTCTCGACAGCATTTCGAGGAATCTCGCGTGATGATGATCCTTCACATAGCGAGGCACAAAGCCGGGGCAGACATTGCCCAGGTTGAGATGGGGAAGTTGTGACAGGCAATGGTGTATGGCCCTAGAGGCTTCTTCGTTGTTTCCGGTCGCCGACGCGGACGCGGCCCAGTAAAGGGCGCCGCGAACAAATCCCGGCTTTGTCCTGACCACCCTGCGGGCGACTTCGAGCGCCCGCCGATCGTCGCCGCCCGCAAACAGTGCGACAACCAAGCCATGATGACGCCAGAAATCGATGACGTCATGCGTTCCGAGCCGGATTGCCTCGTTCGCCTCACGCACTGCTTCGTTTACCTCTCCGCGCAATGCCAACAGCATCGAAATGTCGCCGTGGCCGGTCGGATAGCTTGGATTGAGACTGATCGCGTGCTGGCATTCGGCGATCGCTTCGTCGATGCGGCCACAGCTTTCGAGCGCGAATGACAGGATGCAGCGGGCAATTTCGTCGTCAGGCACCGCCCGTACCGACGCCGCCGCAAGCTCGACCGCCCGCTCGATCTGGCCCGGCTCCCTGGGTAACGAGCCGAACGCCACGCCCATTGAAATTATGATCGAGAGCGTCCGCTTCGCACGCGCGTTGTCGGCGCCTATGGAGACAGCTTTCTCGGCAAGTTCTAGCCCGATCAGAAGCGAGTCCCGGGTCATCTCAAAATACTTCATCAAAGCTTCGTTCACCAACCTGCGCACTTCGGGGGGACCAGGCGGACTCTTGTCGCGGACTTTCCAGTTGGTCAGTTGAAGGTCGAGGATCACGGCCAAGACAACAGACTGTGCGATCCTGTCCTGGAATTCGAGCGCATTCTCGGACTGCCCGTCGAACTTCTGGGCCCAGACGTTGTGGCCGCCAGCGGCATCGACAAGCTGGATGTTCACCCTCAGCCCATTGCCCGATCTCTGGACGCTGCCGCTAAGCACGTATCGCGCACGGAGCGTTCCCGGGATCTTGGTTCCTTCGGCACCACTTTTCTCCGCAGGCGGCTGTGCGGAGAGCACGACATAATCGGCCACCTCGGAAAGAGCCGTGGTGATGTCCTGCATGAGCCCCTTGGAGAAAAAGTCGTCGCCTTGCTTTCCGGTCAGATTGATGAAGTCGGCAACGCTGATCGATGGGCGCCCGTGGCGCTGGTTGGCTGGAACAGTATTTGCCGACTGTGTATTCGACGCCGTATCGGTAGACAGCATGGATTGCCAAAGCGCTCGCGTTTCCGGGCCGACCTCGACCCCGAACTCTTTCTTCAACATGCTTCTGCAAACTTCGTATGTCCTGATCGCCCTGTCGCGTTGACCCGACGCAAGCAGTAATTCCATCTTGAGCCGATAGGCCTCTTCCCGCGTCGGTTCCATGACGAGAACGCGATCGACCAGTATGATTCCGGTTTCCGTGTCAACGAGACGGGCCAATTTTTCGAAAGCTTCAAGTGCGCGGCTCAGCAATCTGTCGCGTTCGGATGTGACCCAGCCATCGAACCCATCGCTTCCCAGATAAAACCCGTCGAGGAACGGCCCGTTGTAGTTCGCCAGAGCCTTTTCGAGTTCCGGCACAGAACGGGCCGTGAGGCCTGCTTCGAACTCGTCCACGTCAACCCGAACCGCGTCTGGCGTGAGGCCAATCGATTCCCCGCGGGAATGGATAAGATTCACGCCTGCCCGCGATAAATCCCGGCGCAGAATACTGAGGGTTTGCCTCAGACTGTTGCGGGAGTGTTCGCTATCGCTGTCACTCCAGAATAGATCAGCCAGCCTCTCCCGTGTCGCTGCCATGCCTGGAGACCGGGACAGATAAGCGATGATCGCAGGCCCTCGTTTTCCTGTCAGCCGGAGCGAATCCGCCATGGCATTTTCGATCCTGAAACCACCGAAGAGTGAGATTCTATTTGTCTCGTCCTTATCTTCATTTTGCATTTGCTCTCCCCGCCTGACGAAATTCTAACTCAAAACTAACGCTTCGCAAACAGTAGCGGCCCACCCTCAAGCGCTGCCGTGATGCAGGATTGTCTAGGTCCGGCGAGTTAGGGGGGGACCTTCCCGCGGGTCTGGTTGGGCGAGTCCTTCGCGGCGCTCGCCATGCAACTGAGTTTGCTGGGCTGTTACCTTCTATGGACCAAGGCGGATCTGCTGCTGCTCGGCGCGCGGAGCAAGGTTCTTCGCGAGATTTCCACATGTTGAAAAGTAACTGTTTGAGAATGCCCGTCTTGAGGTGGAGAATGACATGTTGGGTAGTATGCATCGGGGCGTAGGTGCCCTGTCCGTAGCGGCCTCTTTTCGCGAGCAGGCGTGCGCGATATGCAGGGGTACCCTGATATCGGGGACAGAGCGGTCAGCCGAAGGGCCAGCAAAGCGTGCCGGCCTATTTTTGGCGCTGGTAGGGACACTTGGAGCTTCGGTGGTTTGGGCGCCGCAGGCCTGGGCGGCCAACGTCGATGTTGCCGTAGTATTCGCTGTCGATTTCTCATCCTCGGTCGATCCAAAGGTCGCCGATCTACAGCGCGAAGGTCATGCTGCGGCACTTACTTCTCCAGAGATCATCGCCGCCATCGCGCGCAATTACGTCGGCTGCATCAGCGTTGCCTACTTTGAGTGGTCAAGTCCCGGACACTCACGCGTCGTGCTGCCGTGGACAAACATCTGCGGGCTGGAAGACGCCAGAGCGGCCGCATCGGTGATCAGCAAGAAAGGAGATACCGGCTTCGCCCGTCGGGGGCGGAGCGGAACGTCCGTATCGTCGGCTATTGATGTCGGTGCCCTTCTGCTCGACCAGTTTCCGGGAACGGCAGCAAAGAAAGTAATCGACATCTCAGCCAACGGCGAGAATAATGATGGGCTTCCTGTTCAGCCGAGCAGGCTGAACGCCGTTGCCAAGGGGTATACAATCAACGCGATTGCCGTTCCAACGCAGGATGAGGATCCCGATCAACCGTTGGCATCCTATTTTGCCAAATCGGTCATTGGCGGCTCCCAAGCCTTCGTTATAACGCCGAAGGGACCGAGTGACTATGTGATGGCCCTTCGCCGCAAGCTGGTTACGGAAGTAAGCATGGACGTTAGCCGGCAGGCGGATGGACTCTCTACGCAACATTGATGAGTTCGGGCAACGTTCCGGCTCCGCCAATTACTCCTGTCCCCGCTTCTGCGCGATCAGGTCCAGCCGCTCGCGGTCTGATCTCTCGCGCTCGTCGCGGTTGCGCAGGTCCCTGTAGGCGCGCTCGACCATGTTCGTGCGGGCGGTTGCCGCGGCGATGAGGGCGGCTTCTTGTCTCGCGCCTTCCAGGCTCTCCTCCTGGCGCACGACGGCCTGGGCGATGCGGCGATGATAGAGATCGGGGAACAGGCTAGAGAGGGAATTGTCCTGGTCGAAATGGCCGATCAATTCGCGGGCCTCGGTCTCGGCGGCGCTTGCCGCGGCGACGAAGGTGGCGTGGCGGGTTTCGTGCAGGGCTTTCAGCTGTCCCTGCACCTTGACCAGTTTCCTCAGACGATCCTTGCGCGTGCTCATGTCACCTCGCCAGCGTGAGGTCGACGAAGCCGTCGACGAACAGCGACAGCATGGTGCCGGCGGCGAAATAGAAGATCAGCATGCCGCCGGCCATGACGAAGGGCTGCGAGATGAAATAAATCGGGATCTGCGGCGTCAGCTTGTTGACGAAGCCGATCGTCAGATTGACGAGAATGGCATAGGCGACGAACGGGCTGCCGAGGCGGATGACCAGGAAGAAAGTGTCCGACACGGTGTCGGTGATGTCGACCAGCGCCGCCTGCGGGTTGAAGAAGACGTTGACCGGCGCGACCGTGTAGGACGCCACGAGGGCGCGGACGATCTCGTGATCGAAGTCGAAGACGAACAGCATCAGCAGCGCCGAGAACGAAATGATGGCGGCAAGGGCTGCCTGCGGCTCCGGTTCCTCGATCGCCGGTCCGCCGGAACCGCCATAGCCGATCAGCATGGCGATGGCCGAGCCCATGAAGCGAAGCGCCTCCATGTAGAGCCTGGTCATGGCGCCGATCAGCCCGCCGACCAGCAACTCCGAGATGATCATCGGCACCAGGATCTGCGGACGCGGATCAACGAAGGGAAAGATCTTGTCCCACAGGAAGGCAAGCAGGCCGCCGGTGGCGGCGATCGCGACGAACAGCCTGACCTGGACCGGGACGCGGGCGCTGGACAGGCCAGGCATCAGCATGAAACAGGCGCCGATGCGGCAGAAGGCGAGGAACGCCGCGATGACGACGGCCTGAGAGAGAACGCTCACGATATGGTCCCGAGCACCCTGATCTCGACGCCCTTGGCGATTTCGACATGGGAGAGCACCGGCAGCGTGGTGAACAGGCGCTCGATGATCATGCGCACATAAGGGCGGGCGTCGGGCGCGGTGACGAGGACAAAACGCTCGCCGGCTTCGAGGTGTTTCTTGATCGCCTTGGTGGCGTCCTGGCCGAATTCCTCCAACTGGCGCGGATCGATGTCGAATTCGCGCACCTCGCCCTTGGCGTCGCGCTTGAGGCTCTGGTGGAAGGCAAGGTCCCAGCGGTTGCCGAGGCGCAGCACCTTGAGCACGCCGCCTTCGGAGAGATCGCCGCAGATCTGCTGGGCCATGCGGATGCGCACATGCTCGACGATCTGCTCGGTGCGGCGCACATGCGGCGCGATCTCGGCGATGGCCTCGATGATGAGATGCAGGTTGCGGATCGAGACGCGTTCGGCAAGCAGCAGCTTGAGCACCGCCTGCAGGCCGGGATAGGAGATGTGGGTGGTGCAGATCTCGTCGGCGAGCTTGCGGTATTCCTGGTCCTGGCGTTCGAGCAGCGCCTTCATGTCCTTGTAGGACAGGAGCTGCGGCAGGTTGTTGCGGATGACTTCCGAGAGATGGGTGAGCAGCACCGACATGTTGTCGGCGAAGGTGAAGTTCTCGCGCTTCAGATCCTCGGCGAAGGTTTCCATGACGGAGTAGGCGCGCATGCCGAAGGCGGGCTCGCGAATTTCCTCGCCGGGGATTTCGGGTATGTCGCGGTTGCCGAGCAGCACCATGATCTCGCCGACGCGCATCGAATATTCGGCGACCACGGTGCCGTGCACCTTGATCTGGTAACTTTTCGGCGGGATGGCGAAGTCATCGGCGACGCGCACTTCCGGCACGACGAAGCCATACTGCTGGGCGAATTTTTTGCGCATCTTGGACATGCGGAAGACCAGTTCCTGGTGCGAGACCAGGAGCCGGGTGGAAAGCTGCTTGCCGATCAGCAGTTCGATCTCGGCGGTGGCGAGCGAGGCCTTGACCGAGTTCTTTTCTTC
This sequence comes from Mesorhizobium sp. BR-1-1-10, assembly GCF_020165595.1. NCBI lineage: Bacteria > Pseudomonadati > Pseudomonadota > Alphaproteobacteria > Hyphomicrobiales > Phyllobacteriaceae > Mesorhizobium > Mesorhizobium sp. BR-1-1-10. The sequence goes on from NZ_JAIUIL010000008.1 coordinate 286,865, forward strand.
CTCGGCCTTGCTCGCTTTTTCCTGGCTCTTCAGCGCCTCGGCCTCGGCGACGGCCCGGTTGTGGCGCATTGGAATGACATAGCCGAGGCCGGCCATGCCGGCGGCGAGCGCGAAGAACGGGAACAGCGGCAGGCCGGGCATCAGGCCGAGCAACACCAGCAGTGCGGCCGCCACGTAGAGCGCGCGCGGATGGGCGCCGAGCTGGCCGAACACGGCCTGGTTGGTCGAGCCGCGCGTGCCGCCCTTGGAGACCAGCAGGCCGGCGGCGAGCGAGACGATGAGCGCCGGGATCTGGGTGACGAGACCGTCGCCGACCGACAGCTTGATGAACACGTCGGCGGCTTCGCCCATGCCCATGCCGTGCCTGATGTAGCCGATGGCGATGCCGCCGACGATGTTGATGGCGGTGATGATGAGGCCGGCGATGGCGTCGCCGCGGACGAATTTCGAGGCGCCGTCCATCGAACCGAAGAAGGAGGATTCCTCTTCCAGTTCGCGGCGGCGCAGTTGCGCGGTCTTGTCGTCGATCATGCCGGCGGAGAGGTCGGCGTCGATCGACATCTGCTTGCCGGGGATGGCGTCGAGGGTGAAGCGCGCACCGACCTCGGCGATACGGGTGGCGCCCTTGGTGATGACGATGAAGTTCACCACGATCAGGATCATGAAGACGATCAGGCCGATGACGAAATCGCTGGCCATCACCAGCTTGGAGAAGCCGGCGATGACATAGCCGGCGGCGTGCGTGCCCTCATTGCCGTGCGACAGGATCATGCGCGTGGTGGCGATGTTGAGCGACAGGCGCAGCATGGTGGCAATGAGCAGCACGGTCGGGAAGGACGAGAAATCGAGCGGCCGCTGGATCCACAGCGCCACCATCAGGATCAGCACCGAAAGCGCGATCGAGAAGGCAAGCCCGATGTCGATGAGAAAGGCCGGGATCGGCAGGAACAGCACGGCCAGGATGACGACGATGCCGAGCGCGAAGAAGACGTCGCGGCCGTTCTTGGCCACCGCGCCGGGCTGGATGCTTTCGCTGATCGCCATTCTCGTCCTCGAAACCCTGGGCTGCCGAGCATGCGACAGCCCGGCGAGGGTAGCTGGCCAAGCTTGCGCGAGGGTGGGAGAGTGACGGAATCGACTCTCTCGCGAAGGACACCTCATGCTGCTGATCATCGGTACGATCCGCCTGCCGCCCGACAGGCTCGACGAGGCAAGGCCGGTGATGGAGCGCATGGTTCGCGCCAGCCGCGCCGAGGACGGCTGCCTTGAATATTCCTATGCGCAGGATGTGCTTGATCCCGGTTTGATCCGGATCACCGAGGTGTGGCGCGCCAGACCGGCCCTGGATGCGCATTTCCGCTCGCCGCATCTTGCCGACTGGCGCGCGAGCTGGCCGGGGCTCGGCATCGGCGAGCGCAATCTCGTGCTCTACGAGGCCGGCGAAGCCATGCCGACCTGAGCGGTCCGGCGCCCGGATCCTTGCCGCGCTCCGGCTCGGTGTACGCATTGTGCTGAAAGGGCACGGTTAGTTCGCAACTGGCGGGCGGCCCCGTCGGCCCAAAGCGGGAAAGGCCGGATCGGGCGGTTTCGCGGCCATAATGGCGCCTTTGATGTCGGCATTGTGGTTGTCACGACGTGCCGCCCGGCGTATCAGGCGGGTCTTCCTTTGCCTTGATATCGGCGAGCCGCCCCGGTGCTTTCCAGAAACCAACCCCAAGTCTACGCCCGCCGGCTGCGCGCGGTTCTTTTGAGGTCAGTCCCTCTGCTGGAGGCGCGCGGTATCGCCGTCGTCATGCTGGCGGGCGTTATCGGCGTCATGGCTGGCATACTGGTCACCGCGATGAGCCAGATCGTACAGGACCTGCACGGGCTGCTGTTCGGCGTCCAGCCCGGCGGGCGCCTGTCTGGCATGTTCTCGCTCGCCAATCCGATACAGGCGCTGATCCCGGCGATCGGCGGCGTCCTGCTCGGGATATCGGTGGTCTGGCTGAGGCTCCGGAAATTCCGCACGCCGGTCGATCCGATCGAGGCCAACGCGCTCTATGGCGGGCGCATGTCTCTGACCGATACCTTCATCATCGTCGTGCAGACGATGATTTCCAGCGGCTTCGGCGCTTCGGTCGGTCTGGAGGCGGGCTATACGCAGGTCGGCTCAGGCGTCGCCTCACGGCTGGCGCGCGCTTTCCGGTTGCGCCGCAACGACGTCCGCATCCTGGTCGGCTGTGGTGCCGCCGGCGCCATATCGGCCGCCTTCGACGCGCCGCTGACTGGCGCCTTCTACGGCTTCGAACTGGTCATCGGCATCTACTCGGTCGCCAATGTCGCCCCTGTCATGACGGCCGCGATCTCGGCGTCGCTGACGGCGGAAGTGTTCGGCGGCGTGCCCTTTCCGCTCGAGCTTTCAGGGTTGCCGCAACTCACCGCCAGCCAATATGTGCCCTTCCTGTTGCTCGGCCTGCTTGGCGGTGCTGCCTCGATCGCCATCATGCAACTGGTGACGTTGATCGAGCGCGGGTTCAACCGCCTGTCGGTCGACGCCTCGCTGCGCCCCGTCATCGGTGGTGTCCTGGTCGGCCTCCTCGGCCTGATCACGCCGCAGGTCCTGTCCAGCGGCCACGGCGCGCTGCATCGCGAGTTCGCCATGAATTACGGGCTGGCGGTGGTGGCCAGCGTCTTCGTGCTGAAGCTGGCGGCGTCGGCGATCTCACTGGGTTCGGGCTTTCGCGGCGGACTGTTCTTCGCCTCGCTGTTCCTTGGTGCGCTGCTCGGCAAGGCGTTCGCCGGTGTCATGGCGCTCGTGTCGCCGGCGACCGGCATCGATCCCTCCGTCGCCGCCGTCGTCGGCATGACGTCGCTTGCCGTCGGCGTCGTCGGTGGGCCTCTGACCATGACCTTCCTGGCGCTGGAATCGACCCGCGACCTGACGCTCACCGGCGTGGTGCTGGCCGCCTCGATCATGGCGGCGATCCTGGTGCGCGAGACCTTCGGTTATTCGTTCTCGACCTGGCGCTTCCACCTGCGCGGCGAGACGATCCGCAGCGCCCACGATGTCGGCTGGATGCGCAGCCTGACCGTCGGCTCGATGATGCGCGAGGACATCAAGACCGTCGATGCGTCGACGACGCTGGCCGCCTTCCGCAAGGAATTCCCGCTGGGTTCGGCCCAGCGCGTGATCGCCGTCGACCCGGGGGATGAGTATGTCGGCGTGCTGATCGTGGCCGAACTGCACAGCGATCCCTCCGGGGGCGAGGTGCCGGTGCGCGACCTTGCCCAGTACAAGGATGCCGTCCTGGTGCCCAGCATGAACGTGCAGGCCGCCGCCGAGACCTTCCAGCGCGCCGGCGCCGAGGAACTGGCCGTGGTCGAGGACTTCGCCGACCACATCGTGCTCGGGCTGCTGACCGAGGGCCATTTGATGCGGCGCTATGCCGAGGAACTCGAAAAGGCCCGCCGGGACCTGTCGGGAGAGGGGTAGGCGCCGCGAACCTTGAATTCGTCAGTGCTCGATCGGCCCCTTGGCCATCACCAACGCGGTGCCGGCGGTCGTCGGACGCTCGATGACGCGGCGCACGCGCGGCGGCTCGTTGCCCGAGTGCAGCGCCCGCAAGCGTTCGCCGACCATGGCGTCGGCTTGGGTGATGCGACCGTTATGCCTGACATATTCGAGCCAGGTCGGCGTGTGGTAGTGCTCGATCCAGATCGCCGGATTTTCGAGATCGCGCGCCAGTGTCCAGTTGCGGGCGCCGTCGCGGCGGCGGATGCGGCCGCGCTCGGCCATGGTGGCGAGGAATTCCGCCTCGTCCTCGTGCCGGATGATGTATTCGATCATAATGGCGATCGGACCGCTGCGCGGCTTCAGGTCAAGTGCCAGGTGCGGCTCCTTGAAGCGGTTGAGCGGGTCGAGGTTGAGCACCTGCTGTTGCGGCAGCGGCAGCACGAGGCCGATGGCGCCCCCGGCCAGCATGGCGATGGCCGCGGCGATCAGCGCCGTCTCGGCGCCATGCGCGTCGGCGACGACACCCCAGATCCAGCTGCCCAGTGCTATGCCGCCGAAGGTTGCGGTCTGGTAGACCGACAGAACCCGGCCGACCACCCAGCGCGGTGTCGCCATCTGCACGGTGACGTTGAAATGCGAGAGCGCGATCACCCAGCAGGCACCGCCGACCAGCAGGCCGAGCGAGGTCTGCCAGGCATGCTGGCTGACGGCGGCGTTGAAGGCGCAGGCCGCAAAGCCGGCGAAGGCACAGCGCACCATCGTCTCGCTGGAGAGCAGCTGCCGCAGCCGCACGCTGATCAGCGCCCCGCCGACGGCGCCGATGCCGAAGGCGCCCAGCATGATGCCGTAGGTCAGCGCATCGCCCTTGACCACATCGCGCGCCACCAGCGGCAGCAGCGCCAGCACCGCGCCGGCGCTGAAGCCAAAGGCGGCGCCCCTGACCAGCACCTTGCCGATATTCGGCGACATGGCGACGTAGCGCAGGCCGGCGCCCATGGCGGCCCCCAATGACTCGCGCGGCAAGGTCGAGGCCGGTAGATCCGGCTTCCAGCGTGCCAGCACGACGATAAGCCCGACATAGCTCACCGCGTTCGCCGCGAAGGCCGCGGCCGCGCCGGCGGCCGCGACGATGATGCCACCGATTGCCGGGCCGACGCTGCGTGTCAGGTTGAAGCCCATGGAATTCAGCGCCACGGCGGCAGGCACCTTGTTGCGCGGAACGATGTCGCCGACGGAGGCCTGCCATGACGGGCTGTTGAGTGCCGTGCCGCTGTCGATCAGGAAGGTAAAGGCCAGCAGCGTCCACGGCGTGATCAGGTCCAAATAGGTGAACGCGGTCAAAAGCACCGAAACGACCAGCATGAAGGTCTGGGCGACCAGCATCACCTTGCGGCGGTCGAAGCTATCGGCGATGGCGCCGGCGACAAGCGCGAACAGCATGATCGGCAAGGTGGTCGAGGCCTGGACCAGGGCGACCTGATAGGGCGAGGTGGCGATGGTGGTCATCATCCAGGCGGCGCCGACGCCCTGGATCAAGCCGCCGAAATTGGAGACGAGGCTCGCGCCCCATACGGCCCGGAAGATGCCATGCCGGAACGGCGCCAGCGCCGAGACGCTTTCGCTATCCGGCTTCTCGTCAATCATGGATGGGTTCCTGCCACGGCGCGCTGATCCTTGCGGGAATCCGTTTCCCCGCATGATTTGCCGAAACTATGGCATCGCGGCGCAAAGGGCGAATGCCTTGCAGGGAAGATCATGGTCCAACAAGGGGATAGCGAAGGGCCACACGCTGGCGCCGCCACCGCAAACCGTCGCGCCCTGAATGGCACTCCACAGCATGTCGCGGCGAACCGGATTCGCCCGACCTGCTGTAAGCTTCTGATTCTATGCACGTCGTTGTTCCGGAACCGGGAACCACTTCCGGGCGACATGCATTAGCCGCAACCCGGACGCCTGCTAGCTGCGTTCCATCCCGGCGCAAATCTGGGCGGAAGCGTCGAGCACCCTTGCTGGAAATCGCTCAGAAACCGTTCTGGATGCGCTCGAAGATGACATTGGTGAAGGCCGATATCTGGCCGCCGATGAAGGGACCCGTAAGCGCCACCACCAGCATGATGGCGACGATCTTGGGCACGAAGGTCAAGGTGATTTCCTGGACCTGTGTCAACGCCTGGATCAAGGCGATGCCAATGCCGACCGCCATGGCGACCAGGACCACCGGAGCGGATGCGGTCAGCACCGTCCACACCGCATACTGGACGATGTCGAGTGCGTCGGCCTCATTCATGTCGGCGGTTGGCCTAGCTCGCCGGCTTGATCGACACGCCCGCGCCGACAGGGACCGTGGTGCCATCCTGCAACACCGCGATCAGTCCGTTGCTGCCAAGCGTCACCGACGCCACCGTGCCCGTTGTCTTGCCATCGGCCGAGGTGATGTTGCGGCCTATGAGAGCGTCGGCCTGCGACAGCGCCGAGGACTGCATGATCTGGTCGAGCTTGGTGTTGGTCTGCACCGATTGCTCGACCTGGGAGAAGGTGGCGAGCTGGGCGACATACGCCGTCGAATCCATCGGTTTGGTCGGATCCTGGTTCTTCATCTCCGCGATCAGAAGCTTCAGGAAGGACTGATAGTCGACCGCCGTCTTCGAGGTCGACGTGGTGGTCTGGTTGGCGCCAACCGGCACCGTCGTCGTCATGTCCACGGTCATCAGTATCGTGCTCCCACGGCCAGCGGGCGCGCGGCGCCCGGAACATCGTCATTGCCGCCAAGTGCGCGGCGTTCGAGAGGATAAAGCGAACGGATCGCCTTCAAGGCCTCGTAGATGTGATCCTCGCCGACCATGCGGTCGACCTGTTTCAGCGCGCTGCCGATCTCGGCGTCTTCGAAACTTGCAATGAGCAGTGGCAGCGAGCGGCGGAACATCTCGCGCGCTTTGTCGGCACCAGCGGGGTTTATCAGCATGACCTGCACGATGAAATAGAGCTGCCGCAATGGCGTCGACGCGTCGTCTGCTTGGATCACATGGCTCTCGAGCAGGAACTGCACGTCGTTCATCAGCTCGATGGTGACCTTGCGGTCGACGCGGATGACCGCGCCATTGATGTAGATCTTCTCATTGGGCTTCAGCGATAACTTCAACGTGTTGGTCATTGAATGCCGTCGCGGATGATCTGGGATACTTCGATCAGCCCCTCGAAATTGTCGGTGCGGCCCTGGCGGATGTCCTCGGCCTCGCGCAGCAGCCACAGGCCGATGGAGATCAGGTTGGCGCGCAACTCCTTGGGGAGTGCATTGTCGCTGGAGCCGAGATCCTCGACGAAGGTTGTCCAGACGCGATTGGTGAAATGCAGCGCCTCCACCGCCTCCATCGAATGCTGGCCTGCCGCGGCGGCGGCCGACAGCATGTCGATCGAGCGGGTCAGGAGGTCCCGCTCGCGGTCCTTGGCGTCCGCGACGGAGGTGCTCTGAACGTCGGCGTAGGAGAATTGGTACATCGGTGGCTCTACCGTTCCGCTGGAGGTGTCAGGTCAGGTAATTCAACAGGCTGAGCTGCTGCAGGCGCGCCGTCAGGGCGAAAGACGTCTCGATATGCTGCGTCAGATTGGCGACGCGGGTCGCCGCTTCCGCCGGATCGACTGCCTCGAGATCCAGAATGTGGCGTTCGAACAGGTCGATCTGCGTCTTCATGCGGTCGCTGGCATCGGAGACGCGCTTCTGCACGATGCCGGTCTGGGATTGGACCTGCGCGATGCCGCTCAGCGCCTCGCCGACCAATTTCTGCGAGTGGTCGATGATGGTGTCCTTCGCCGCCTGGCTGATGTTGGTGGACATCAGGCTGGAGACCAAGGCCGCCGCCATGGCGAGCTTCCTGATGCCGTCGCTGTTGGCCCCGGTCGAGGTCTCGGTGGTTTCGTTGAGCGCGATGCGGCTGACGATCTGCTGGTCGGTCGCATTCGACATGTTGGTCTGCCAGCCCGCGCCGAGGAACTGGGGCGTGACATCGTTGGTGATGAAATCGTCCATCTGGGCCGCGGTGATGTTGGCCGCGGCCGGGTCACTGGGCGGGAAGCCGAACTTGGCGACGAAGGAGGCGTCAAAGGCAGCCTTGGCGGGAGAGCCGGCGGCCGTGAAATCGTTGATCGGCTTGACGTCGGTGTTGGTGCCAGCGAACAGATATTCGCCGTTGACGCTGGTGTTGAGGATCGACGTAAGCTGCTGGATCGTTGTCTGGCCGGTCGATTGGGTCAGGCTGTCGGAGTTGTCGCCCGACGACGCGGTGGTCAGGCTGGACAGGAAAGTCTGCGCGACGCTGGAGAGCTGGCCGAGCGAGGTCTGGGTGGATGAGAGCCGGGCGGCCACCAGTCCGTTGGAATCGACAACGACGTTGAGCCGGTCGAGGTCGCGCGAAAAGGTGACGGACTGGGCGGTACGCCCACCAAGTGCCAGACCGACATCGGCGACCTTGCCGGTCGAGGACTCTTTCGTGGCTTTGACGAGATCGGCCTGCATGCGCATCTGCTGATAGCGCATGGCATTCGTAAGGGCAGCAGAGGAGACAAAGGTCATGGCTTATCCCACCGCGCTCAACAGCGCCGTCATCATGTCGTCGATGGTCTTCATCATCCGGGCGGATGCCTGATAGGTGTGCTCGAGATCGAGCATCAGCGACATTTCCTGATCGACATTGACGCCCGTTGCGTTGGACAAGGCATCGGCACTGCGCTGTGCCAGGGCTTCCTTGGCGTCGGCGGCGGTCGAAGCCTGCTGACGAACGCCCTGCAACCAGCCGATCGAATTGGCGGCGTAGTCGGCAACGCTGGAGGTTGCCGAAATCCCGGCCAAGGGATCGAACGTCATCGGCTTGTCGAGCTGGTCGCCATAGGCGACCAGAAGGTTGGAGTATGAAGCCCCGCCAGTGGTGTTGGCGACGTAGGCGACGCCATTGGCCCCCCCATCGCGCAGCAATGTCGGGTTGCCGCCGGTGCTGGGATCCATCGCGGCATTGATCTTGATCGTTCCAGCAAGGCCGTCGACGAGCGTGCCCGCGGCTGGCACCGCCGGTGCGCCCGACCAGGTGAACAGGCCCGCCGCATTGGGCATCGACGGTGCCGTTTCAGCAAAGGCGGTGATCAGGCCGCGCGCGGTTTCGTCGAGCTGGCTCTGCATGGTCGAGGCGACGCCGTCGCGCAATTGCAGCAGGCCGGCAATGGTGCCGCTGGCGGTGGTGTTGCCGCCGCTGCCCGCCGAGACCGGTACGTTGTCGATATAGACCGTGTTGCCGGCCGCACCCGCGGCGTACCCCGAAGACGGGGCGAAGCTGACGGTGCGTGGGATCGTCTCGAACAATGTCGTGCCGTCACCCGTGGTGATGACCATGTCGTTGTCGCCACGCGTGAAGGTCGACACCGGAATGTAATTGGCGATCTTCTTCAACAATGCGTCGCGTTGGTCGAGCGCATCGGAAACGTCGGTGCCTGAACGGGTTCCGGACATGACCGCGGTGTTGGCATCCTGGAACTGGTTGAGCAGCGAGTTGAGATCCTTGACGGCGGTATCGATCTGGCCGTCGGTTTGGGTACGAAAATCCTGAATGGCCTTGGAGCCTTCATTGAGGGACCGCACGACCTGTTTGGCCGCGTCGATCACGCTCGAGCCAAGATTCTGGTTGGACGGCGAGGTGGCGTATAGCTGCAGCGCCTGCTGCAGATTGCCGATCGCTGTCGAAGGCGAGGAGGCGTTGTCGACGCCATTCACCGATACGTCGAGCTGATCCATGCCGTTGTAGAGCGCGCTCTGGCCGGCATAGGCGGACAGAGCGCCGAGGTTCTGGCGAAACAGCAGGTCGTTGGCCGCACGCTGGACATCAACCGAACGCGCGCCGGGCGTCGTGCTGGTGACCAGCGCGATGCGGCGCGAATAGTTCGGATTGTCGGCGTCTGCCACGTTGCGCGTGACGACGCTTGTCTGCCGCGAGGTGGCCAGAAGCGCCGATTGGGCGATGCTCAGTGCGGAGGAAAGCGACATGCTGGTCTTTCACGGGCGAAGCCCGGTTTATCTCTTCAGGTTGACAAGGACGTCCATCAGGTCGGAACCGGTCTGGAAGACTTTGGAATTGGCGGTGTAGCTGCGCTGGGCCGCGATCATGTCGGTCAATTCCTCCGCGATATCGACGTTGGAATTTTCGAGCGCGCCCGAGATGATCGAACCGGCCTTGCCTTCGTTGGCAAAGCCGACACGGATCGCACCGGAGTCGGTGCCTTGCGCGTAGACATTGCCAGGCAGCGCCTTGAGCTGGTCAGGGCTCTGCACGTCGGCCAGCGGAATTTTGTAGAGCGGCTTGGAGGTGCCATCCTTGTACTGGGCGTAGATGGTGCCGTCCTTGCTGATCTGCACCTTGTCGATGGTGCTCGGCGCGTTGCCGTTCACCTGGGCGTCGGTGACGGTGAAGCCGGTGCCGAGCTGGGTCAGCTTTGACAGGTCGAGGGCAAGGCTGGCGCCGCCCGGTACGGTGAATGAAATGCCGGTCGGGGTGCCGGTGAGCTTGCCGGTGGTGGTATCGAAGGTCAGGTTGGCCGTGCCCAGGGCGCCGCCGGCAGCGTAGGGGAAGCCAGTTCCGGCTGTCGCCTTCGACTGGTCGAAGACCGCCACCTCCCAGGTGCCTGCGCCGGTGTTGGTGAAATAGACGTCGAGCAACTTCTTGTTGCCGAGATTGTCATAGGCGACCATCGACGACTTCGAAGTATACTGCGCTCCCGCCGAGTTCGTGCTGGGCAGGTTGATGGCAGCGACCGGTGTCGCACCTGCCGGCAGATTGCCGCTGAAATTGCCTTGGGTGCTCGGCGTCGCGGTCAGTCCCTGGTCGGAGATGACAACCGGCTCGAGACCTTCGAAGCCGTTCACCGTGGCCGCCGGCGTGCCATTGGCGTAGCTGTAGGCCATCAGCTGGAAACCGGCGGCATTGACCAGCCGGCCCTGTGCGTCGGGAACGAAGGCGCCGGCGCGGGTCAGGAAAGGCGTGCCGCTTGGATCCTGGACGACGAAGAAACCATCGCCGCTGACGGCAAGGTCGGAGACCGAGGTCGTGTATTGAAGTACGCCCGGATCGCTGACCGCCTGGCGGATCGTGGTGGTGACGCCGCCGGAATTATAGGCGCCACCGGTCGACGGCATGATCAATGTCGAAAATTCGGCCGAGGACCGCTTGTAGCCGGTGGTATCGGAGTTGGCGATGTTGTCGGCTGTCGTCGACAGGCGGTTCGCCTGGGCGTTCATGCCCGAAACGCCGGTCCGCATCATTCCGTAGAGGCTCATCGAGATGTCTCCGCAATATCCATGCCACTGGCTTCGAGGCTACGCGTCCTGTCTTGCGCGAGGCTGGCGCGGTGCCGCATCAGAACACGAGCCGGTAGCCGAGGAAGCGCTTGGAATCGATCGGGTCGGTGCCCAGCTTCTCGCGCAGTTTCTTGCGCAACTTGCTGATGTGGCTTTCAACCACGTTCTCTTCGACCTCTTCGTCGAAGATGCCGTAAATGGCATTGAACACCTGGGTCTTGGTGACGCGGCGGCCACGGTTGCTCGCCAGATATTCCAGGATACGGCGCTCGCGGCGCGGTAAGGGCAGCGGCTGCCCGTCGATCTCGGGATCGCGGCCGTCCATGAAGATGCGCATGGCGCCGATCTCGGTATAGGCGACGTCCTCGCTGGCGCGGCGGCGGATGGCGGTGATGCGGGCCAGGATTTCGCGGATGTGCACCGGCTTGCGAATGACGTCATCGACGCCGCTCTCGAACAACCGCAGCGTGTTTTCCAGCGAATGCTGCTCGCTGAGCGCAATGACCGGAGCTCCGGTGCGGTCGCGGATCTGGCGCGGCGAGATCGCGCCGTCGCGACAGTCGCCGATCAGGAAGGCCCGCACCGATCGCAGATCGGTGTCGGCGGCCGAGTTGACCCACTCGCCGAACTCGCCCGGCGCGAACCCGGCGCAGGCGATCCCCTCGCGGTCGAAAAGTGAATTGTAGCCCTCTGTCACGAGCTCTCGCTCGTCAACGATAACGATCATCGGCCCCGCCTCCGAATCAGCACATTTGCCCCGTGGGGAAAGGCGTATCCGCTGGCGGGAATCCTGAACAACCGTCATTTCTTGTAACTAGTTTCTTGGGAGTCCGGAATCGTATCGGTTGCATTAGCGTGCAGCCAGATATGCTTGGGGCCCAAGTCTCGGCCAAGTCGAATCGATCGCTTCGCAGCCACGGGACAGATGTATTAGAAGTGGAAAATGCGCTTACGGGTTGCAGAAGGCGCGTGCGTTCGTGGTCCATTTGCCGAAGCCGGTGGCCACCATGTTGGCGATCACCCTGCAGACATAGACCTTCTGCGCCGGGTCGTTGTCGGGTCCGGCATGATAGCGGGCGACGGCCATGGACCAGGTCTCATGGCGTGCATGGAGGCTGGCCAGGAAGCGTGCCGCGTAGTCGACGTTCTGGCGCGGGTCGAGCATGTCCTCGACGCTGCGGAAATGCGAGGCATGGTAGTGATGGTTGATCTGCATGCAGCCGAGATCGATCAGCGTCTTGCCCTCGCGCTGGGCGTTGGCGAAGGCGGCAAGCGCTTCGTCCCGGCTTCTCGGGAAGACTGCTTTTCCCTCTATATTCAAGGCATTGGGTTGAAGGCTGCCCTTGTTTCCGGTTTCCGTCAACCCGACGGCATAGAGGATGCCGGCAGGCACGCCATAGCGGTCGGCGGCACGCAGGATCTCGGGTTCGCAAGGATTGGTGGCGGCGCCTGCGCTGCTCGCGAGGCTAGATAAAAACACCGCCGCCAGCGCGCTCGCGAGAAGGCGAAGCGGCGCGGCCATGTGCTTGCGCTTCATCATGATTACCCCTTGCGGATTGCTGACCTGACTGCTGGCCGCCGGTTCCACTGTTGCCGCCGCCGGAATTTCCGGGCTGGAAGGATGACGGATCGCGGCCGGGTGCAGCGCTCATCGAGGCGGTTGCATCCGTGCGGGTTGTAGAGGGAATTGCTACCGAAGGTTGCAGGATGGTGACCTTGTCAACCTCGAAGCCCAGCCCGCGCAGCGACTTGACGATCGCCTCGCTGTCACTGGAAAGCCGGCGATAGGCATCGTGTGTTTCGGGCTTCAATTCAATCGACAGTTGTTCTCCGGAGAGCCGAAGATGGGCCGTCACCATGCCCAGTTCGGCCGGGTGAAGTTCGATCTTCAACACATGTGTCGGAACGGCAACAGAGCCTGTCAGCTGAGCGGTCGCGGAGGCCGTGGAAAGCGCCTGGTTCGGACCGCCATCGGCTGAAATGGCGCCGATCACGTTCAGGGCTGCCTGGCTTATCGGTGCCTGCGGCGGCGCGGGGAAGCTGCGCTCGGAAACGACGTCGATGCGTGCAGCCGCCGACTGCTGTTTTCCCGGCTCGGACCGCAACGCGGACTGGAGATCGGCGATCGATTTCAACTGCGGCGCCGCCTGCTTCGTCTCCACGCCCGGCACGTCCGCAGGCGCCTCGGGCAAGGGGCCGGCCGTGACCATACTGTCATGTTTGGGCGTGCCGGCGGCATCACGAATGAGCTGGCCGTCGAGTTTCGTCAACGGTCCGTCGACCAGCGATACCCGCTCGGGCTTGGCCATGGGTTCGAGACCGTCACGTCCGGCGGCGGATTTCTGCCGATAGGCCTTCGGCGGAAGCTGTCCAACGACCGCGGCGTCCTGTTCCGTTCCGGCCGCGCTCTGGTCGGCCGTTTTGGCCGATGTCGAGAAATGGCGCAGGTCATGAAACGCCATCAGCAGCGCTAGATGCTCGTCGAGCGGCGTCGCGCCCGATTCGGCGGCCGGCGCGTCGGCATCGGCATCCTTGTCCGTCCCGGCGTCCTTGCCGTCCTTCATGGATTTCGCGGCAGACGATCCGCTCGGCGTGGTCCTTGCCTTGCCGGCGGGCCTGGGCTCGTCCTCGCCTGCCTTTGCCGCAAGCTCCGCGGCAAGCTTGCTCCACCGCGGATCGCGGGACCCTGGCTCGGCCGGTGGCTGCTTCTCCGAATGGGCAGGGCTTGCGCCGCCGTGCACCATCTCTCCGAACCCGGTGTGGTCCTTCTTTCCGGACGGGGCCGGCTGCTCGGCCGTGCGCGCGGCGGTAAATCCTGGCAGGGCCGGGCCGAGGCTGGGGGTCATTTCGGGGCGGCTCCAAGCATCTGGTCGATCAGGTCTAGCTGTCGACGGGTTTTCGTCATGGCGGCGTCGGTCGGGTCTGTCGTGTCGGCGCTGGCCGCGACCGCCGGGGCCGATGCCGGCAGGACGGTTGCCGCGTCGGTTGCCGGCGCGGACGTGTTCGGCGCAGCGGGCGCAGCGGCCAGGGGCGCCAAGGCCGGCTTCTCGGACACGGCACCCTCGACGGGTGGCAATCCGGCGGCATCCGTGGTCGATGCGGCCGCAATTTCGGGTTCGGGCGATGGTACGGCCGGCGCGGGCGCCGGATTTGCGACCGGAAGGGAAGCAGGCGGCGCCACCACTTCGCCGGCGATCGCCTGGGCCGCGTCGAGCAAGGCCCGGTCGCCGTCCGATAATTTGCTGCGGTCGATCTTGCCAAGTTTGGTGCGCACGTCCTCGATCGTATCGGAGGTCACCGTGGACAGGCTGGAATAGAGCAGGGCGCGCGGATCGTCCTGATTGGTGTTGCCGTCGCGACCCTGTTCGGCCCGCGCCGAGGCGAAGGCCGACAAGTCACTCATGCCGTCAATCGCGGCGCGGCGCGCGATACGCAGATAGATCACCTTCTCGCGCTCGGGGTCCATCATCGAGGTGATGTCGGCCAGCTTGTCCTGGCTGATCGACATATGCAGTGCAATGACGCCGGAGACGAAGGAGTCGGCGAACTGGCTGGCGTAAGGCGAATAGAGGTAGCGCTCGACATATTGGGTGGAGGCAAGCGCGAACCGCGCCGCGTCGCCCTGCGTCACGGCAATGCCGACCGAGCGCCGCAAGGCCGCTTCCTCGACCAGAGTGCCGGGGCTGAGCAGCTTGGCCTCATCGAGCAGCGTGAGTGCGGCCGCCGGCTGATCCGTGGCAAGCAATGACCCTTTGACCAAAGCGAGGAACGCGCCGAGGTCGCCTGGCAGGGTCATCGGGTTGATCGGCCTCAGGGCTTCGATCGCCTCGCCTGGCCGGCCGTTCAGATAGTCGATCACCCCTTTGGCCATGGCAAGGTTCCGCGGATCGGAGGCGGCGCGCGATACGGCCGCCTCGACGGTCACCGGATTGCCGCCGCTCATGCCGTAGACCAGCAACGCGCGAAAATTCTTGGGATCCTTGAAATCCTCGGCGTCCGCCGCGCGCAACCGCGCATCGGTCATCTCGAGCAGCTTGGCCTGCATCGGCATCGCGGCATGATCGCCGGCCGCGATGCGGTCCTGAACGAGCTGCAGCGAGCGGACCAGCTGATAAGGCTGCAGCGTGTCCTGGGCGAGGCCCGCAGAGGGACAAGCCGTGGCCAGCAGCAACAGGCCTATCATACGGCTGGTGAGCGCCGCCCGTTTCATCCGCCGGTCGCCATCAGGATCTCGATGCGGCGGTTGGCCGCCGACAGCGGATCAGCGGCATCCTTGGGCTGGCGATCGGCGAAGCCGGCAACCTCGGTGATGCGGCGTTCATCGACGCCGCCACGCACGAGCATGTAATAGGCCGAGTGCGCGCGCGCCGTCGACAGCCGCCAATTGTCGTAGCTGGCACCGCGGAAGGGACGCGCATCGGTGTGACCGTTGATGCTGATGGTGCCTTTCTGGCCGTTGACGATGCGGCCGATCTTTTCCATCGCCAGCACCAGTTCGCGGGGGGGGGCCCCCCCCCCC
>NZ_JAIUIL010000009.1:0-280793 GCF_020165595.1 Mesorhizobium sp. BR-1-1-10
CCCCAAGTCCCCCCAAACCCCTCGGCCCGTCCTACTCCAAGCCGACCGCAAGGTCGGCTTTTTCTTTGCGACAGCTTTTGCTTGCAACAGACGGGTCGACCGCAAGTCGGCTTTCCAGCCAATAGACCGGCGACGGAACTTCGCGCCTAGTCAAATCAACCAAGCGGTCCGGACAAGGCGAGGCTACCGCCGAGCAGCGTCGCCAGATCGCCCGCGGGCGCATCGGCACCGGCGCGCAGGCGGATCGCGAACTCAGCCATCGGAGCCGGCGGCAAGCCAAGTTCGCGGGGCGCTTCGACGATGCCGGAATGGGCAAAGCGCGGGGTTCGCAAGGTCAGCGCAACACCGGCATTTACCGCAGTGCGCAGCCCGGCCAGGCTGGCGCTGCCGGCAGCGATGCGATAGCGGCGGCCGGCGGCGTCGAGCGCGGCGAGTGCCGCTTCGCGAAACCCGCAATAGGGGTCGAGCAGCGCCAGCGGCAATTCTTCCTGCCGCGAGGCCAGTCCCTTGTTCGAACACAGCCATATCATCGGCTCGCGCAGCACGCCGACCTCGTCCGGCACGGCAGCCTGGCGCATGACGATCGCCAGATCGAGGCTGCCAGCTTGTAACGCCTGCGCCAGTTCGGCGGAGCGGCCGACACGCAGTTCGATCCTGACGCGGGGATGGCTGGAGGCGAAGGCACGCAGCAGGTCCGGCAGGCCGCTATCGGCGAAATCCTGCGTCGTGCCGATGGCGACGCGCCCGGCAGCGCGTGCGCCCTTCAGCGCCAGCCAGGCCTCGCGATGCACAGCAAGAATACGCCTGGCGTGCCCGACAAGATCCTCGCCTGCCGGCGTCAGGCCGCGCCGCCTGCCCTGCGGCGCCAGAACCGGCTCACCAACGATCTCTTCCAAGCGCTGCATCTGCGCCGTCACCGCCGAGGGTGAGCGGCCGACATTGGCCGCCGCCTGCGCCAGCGAACCGCTGTCGACGAAAGCAAGGAAGGTTCTGAGCAGGTCGGGATCAAGCGTTTCCATAATTCGATATTATCGAATCGTCATTTGAAAACAATTCAGTTATTTCGATCAAAAGATGATGGCATGGTCTTCAACGGCGCCCACGCCGCTAAAAACCAAGGAGAGAAGAATGCCCATCATCAATGTCAGCGTCACCGGCAAGCCCGACGCCACCCTGTCGGCCAGCATCGCCAGGGAAATAACCGAGATCACCGCCACGCATCTGCGCAAGGATCCGACGATCACCGCAGTTGCCGTGTCCTATCTCGATCCGCAGCACTGGTTCGCCGGCGGCAAGTCGCTCGCCGAGCACGGCACCAACACATTCTGGCTCGACATCAAGGTGGTCGACGGCACCAACACAAAGCTCGAACTGGAGGCCTATCTCAAGGCGATCTTCGATGCCCTTGGCCGCCTGCTAGGCGGCGTGCACCAGGAGAGCTATGCTTTCGTGCATGAGGTTCCGGCAGCGGCCTATGGCTACGGCGGCAAGACGCAGGAGTTCCGTTTCATCAGCGGGCGGCTGAACGCGGCGTGAGGGCGCCCCTTCCGCATTGACCTTGCCTCGACTTCCGCTAGGCTCTGCCCCCGAAGCGGCCGCACAAGAGCCGCAATGACAAAATCGTTGGGAGAGACGCGGCATGATCCTGACACTGGCGCTGCTTGCGGGTCTGGTTGTGGCCTGGTTGCTGATCGGCGTGGTGGAAAAATTCCGCCTCGGCCTGCGCTTCACCCAAGCGCTGCTCTACGCACCGTTCAAGCTCGCCTACCGGATCAGCGACAATCGCATCAAGATCGCTCGCAAGGCGCAGGTGCCGGTCATCTATGTCATCTCGCACCAGTCGCGCTTCGAGCCGGCGCTGATGCTGTCGCTGCTGCCCGACGACACGCTGCATATACTCGACGAGGTCTCGGCGCGTTCGCCTTGGCTCGAACCGTGGCGCGAACTCGGCCGCACCATTGCCTTCAACGCCGAACATGTCTTCGTCAGCCGCCGGCTGGTGCGCGTGCTGAAGGGCAAGGGCCGGCTGGCCGTCTATCTGCCGGACGCGGTCGAGCCCGACGTCAAGACGTTTCGGCTGTTCCGCGCCGTCACCCGCATCGCCATGCAGGCCGACGCCCGCATCGTGCCGATCTTCGTCGCCGGCGCCCGCAACCTGCCGGTGTCGCTGACGTCGGCGGACAAGGCACCGCGTCACTGGTTTCCACGGCTGTCGATCAGTGTCCTGGAGCCGATGACGATCGCCGAACTGGTGGCGCGCAATCCGGACCAGGCTTCCAACACCAATGCGCTGTTCGACCGCGTCGCGGAGGCCCGGCTTTTTGGCACCGACCTCGACCGCGGCCTGTTCCTTGCCATGCGCGACGCCGCAACCAGGATCGGCGCTTCGCGTCCGATCATCGAGGACGTCATTTCCGGGGCGCTGAGCTACCGCAAGATGTTCATCGGCGCGCGGGTGCTGGGCAGGCGCTTCGAGGCGGTGACGGCGCCGGGCGAAGCTGTGGGGGTAATGCTGCCCAACGCCAACGGCGTCGTGCTGTCGCTCGTCGGCCTGCTCTCGGCGGGCCGTGTGGCGGCGATGATCAACTACACGGCCGGGCCGGCAAGCGTCACCGCGGCTGTCCGCACCGCCGTCATCCGCACCGTTGTCTCTTCGCGTGCCTTCGTCGAGAAGGCCGATCTCGCCGATATCGTCGCCGCGGTCGAGAAGGGCGGCGCCAGGCTGCTGTGGCTGGAAGATGTACGCGAAAGCGTCACCACGCTGGACAAGCTTGCAGCCGCCTTGCTGTGGCGCCTGCCGCTGCAGCGACAGGACGCGGCAAAGCCCGGCGTGATCCTGTTCACCTCGGGCTCCGAAGGCACGCCGAAGGCCGTTGTTCTGTCGCAAAAGAATCTCCTCGCCAATGCCATGCAGGCCGAGGCGCGGATCACCATTTCGCCGGCGGACATCCTGCTCAACGTGTTGCCGGTGTTCCATTCGTTCGGCCTGACGGGCGGCACCATCCTGCCACTGGTCACCGGGGTAAAGCTGTTCCTCTATCCCTCGCCTCTCCACTACAAGCTCATCCCCGAGATCGCGCGCAAGGTGAAACCGACCATCATGTTCGGCACCGACACTTTCCTCGCCAACTATGCGCGCACCGCCAAGGACGGGGATTTTTCCAGTCTGCGCTTCGTCGTCGCCGGCGCCGAGGCGGTGAAGCCGGATACCCGCCGCGTCTATCGCGAACGCTTCCAGGCCGAGATCATCGAAGGCTTCGGTCTCACCGAGGCGGCGCCCGTGGTTGCCGTCAACACCGCGATCCACGGCCGCGACGGCACGGTCGGCCGGCTTCTGCCGGCCATTCGCATGAAACTGGAGCCGGTCGAAGGCATCAACGATGCCGGCCAGTTGTGGCTCGACGGGCCGAACATGATGATGGGCTACATGACCGCGGACCGCCCCGGCGAGCTCCAGCCCCTGACCGGCTGGCACGACACGGGCGATATCGTCGCCGTCGACCGCGAAGGCTTCATCAGCATTCGCGGCCGCGCCAAGCGCTTCGCCAAGATCGCTGGCGAGATGGTGTCGCTGGGTGCGGTCGAGATGCTGGTGCAGTCGCTTTGGCCGGAAGAACGCCATGCGGCGGTGGCGGTGCCGGACAAGAGGCGGGGCGAGCGCATCGTGCTGGTCACCACCGCCGACGATGCCAGCGCCGAGGAGTTGCGTCAGTTCGGCAAAAAGACCGGAGCGGCCGAACTGATGGTGCCGAACGACATCGTCAAGGTCGAGGAGATCCCGGTGCTCGGTTCCGGCAAGACCGACTATGTGTCGACGAGAAAGCTGGCGATCGACCGGCTCGGACTTGGCGTGGCGGCCTGAGTCGGACCAAGGACTTCGGCCGACTTTCTAACCTATGTCCGAAGGCGGCACCTTCTCGCCTTCCAGCTTGGCTCGCTTGGAATAGGCGCGCACGCTGAATGGGAGAAAGATCAGGTAGCCCGCGACCGATGCCGTCAGCGTGTACCAGGGATAGGTCATCAGCAAGAGAATGTAGAGGACGACGGCGAGGATGACCGGCAGCACCCTGTCGCCGGGGATCTTGATGCTCTTGCCTGAATAGACTGGCAAGCGGCTGACCAGCAGGAAGGCCACCAGGATGGTGAAGCCGGTGGCGACGAAGGCGGCCGGCCGGCTGGGCTCCACCCCAAGCCGCAGGAAATAGAGATAGAGCGGCAGCATCACCAGAACGGCGCCTGCCGGCGCCGGCACACCGACGAAATATTCGGTCTGCCATATCGGGCGGTCGGCCTTCTCGTCGTCGAGCACGTTGAAACGCGCCAGCCGCAGCCCGCAAGCGATCGCAAACAGCAGTGCCGCGATCCAGCCTGGCGAGCCGGCGCGGTCGAGCAGGAAGGCATAGAGCACCAGTGCCGGCGCAACGCCGAAATTGACGATGTCGGCCAGGGAATCCATCTGCGCGCCGAATTTGGAGGTCGCCTTCAGCATCCGCGCCAGGCGGCCGTCAATGCCGTCGAGAAAAGCGGCCAGCAGCACCATTACCACCGCCGGCTCGAAACGCCCCTCGAAGCCGAAGCGGATCCCGGACAGGCCGGCGCAGATGGCAAGCACGGTGACCAGATTGGGCAGCACCATGCGCATGGGGATCTCGCGGATGCGCGGACCGCCGCTGGCATGGGCCTCGAATTTTTTATATTGCGTGCCCACCGTCAGGAAATCCGCACCAGGGGCGTGCCGGCGACACCGCCGAATTCGGCGAGCACGGTTTCGCCGCCGACCGCCGTCTGGCCAACGGCGACGCGCGGCGTGGCGGTCAAGGGCAGGAACACGTCGACGCGCGAGCCGAAGCGGATTAGGCCGAAACGCTCGCCGGTGCCGATCGAAGCGCCGGCCTCGGTCCAGCAGACAATGCGGCGCGCCACCAGGCCGGCGATCTGGACTGCCGCCACCGTGCCGTTGGGGCTCTCGATGACGAGGCCGTTGCGCTCGTTTTCCGTGCTCGCCTTGTCCAACTCGGCATTGAGGAATTTTCCCGGCCGATGTTCGATCCTGGCGATGCGGCCGCGCACCGGAGAGCGGTTCACGTGACAGGAAAAGACGTTCATGAACACGGAGATGCGGGTCATCTCGACATTGCCGAGGCCAAGCTCGCGCGGTGGCACGGCCGGCCCGACCGCCGAGACGATGCCATCGGCGGGGCTTACCACCAGGCGATCGTCAACAGGCGTGACGCGCTCGGGGTCACGGAAGAAATAGACGCACCAGGCGGTCAGGATCAGGCCGATCCAGAACAGGATCGAGGAGAAATAGCCGAGGAACAGCGTCGCCGCGCCAAACGCCGCGATGAAGGGATAGCCTTCGCGATGGATCGGTACGAACGCGTTCTTGACCGTGTCGACAAGGCTCATGGGCTGGGGGCGGTCCCTGTTTCAGGTCCGGCCTCAATAGCCGAAACACCCCCTGCCCGCAACGCGACAATCGCCGGCGCGGATGAACGGGCAAGGGCGGGCCTGTGACCGCGGATAGCCGGGCGCTCCGTGTGTCGTGAAATGGATACCGGGTCGCATGCCTGTCCTGCCGTCAAAAGCCATCCCTTGACTGCGCCAAGGCAGCCAGAATGGCCGAAAAACCTATCTGCGCCGACGCCGCCCTTGCGCAGACCGGCACCTGTGGCGTCAACGTCACACCGATGCGGCGTTCTTCCTGCGCGAAAATACAGCGGTCCGCTGTCGGGAGACTCTCATCTCGCCCGTCCTTGGTGGGAAGCGCTTCATCGCAAGGGCCGATGACGCGCGCAACGGAGGCTCCTGATCATGCGAATATCGTCCGGCGACAAACCGTACATCGTCATGGAAGGTCTCGCCTTCGGGGAATCGCCACGCTGGCATGACGGACGCCTGTGGGTCTGCAATTGGGGCACCGGCGAGATCATCGCCGTCGATGCCGGCGGCAGCCGCAAGATCATGCTCACGATTCCGGCTGTCCTGCCGTACTCAATCGACTGGCTGCCGGATGGTCGTCTGCTGGTTGTCTCAGGCCGCGAGGGCCTGCTGTTGCGGCAGGAAGCCGATGGCTCGCTCGTCATCCACGCCGACCTGCGCGGCCTGTCGAAAAGCCCGTGGAATGAGATCGTCGTCGACGGGCGCGGCAACATCTACGTCAATGGCGGCGGGCCGGCGCCGGCGACCGGCCAGCATTTCGGTCCCGGCACCATCGTGCTGGTCACACCGGATGGCGCGGTCAGGCAAGTGGCGGACACTATCGCCTTTGCGAACGGCATGGCGGTGACCCCGGACAACAAGACGCTGATCATTGCCGAATCCCATGCCAACCGGCTGACCGCGTTTGACATTGCCGCCGACGGTTCCTTGTCCAACAGACGCACCTGGGCCGATCTCGACGGATATCCCGACGGCATCTGCCTCGATGCGGACGGGGCGGTCTGGTATGCCGACGTTCCCAACAAGCATTGCGTGCGGGTGCGCGAAGGCGGTGACGTCTTGCAGACCGTCACCGCCGATCGCGGCTGCTTTGCCTGCATGCTGGGCGCTGCGGACCGGAAAACGCTGTTCATCACCGCCGCCGAGTGGCGCGGCTTCGAGCATATGACAAGCGAGGCCCGCACCGGCCAGGTGCTCGGCATTGAAGCGCCGGCACCGAGTGTGGGGTGGCCTGGCTAGAGTCCCGGCACGCGCTGATAATTGGCGATATCAGCTCGCACTCCGAGCCGGGCGATCGTCTCCTGCGGGTTGAAGGCTATGCGCTCGTGCGCAGCCTTGACGATCGGCACCACGTTGTCGACCGCAGCCTGGCTTTCCCATTCGACGATGGTGACGAGGTTGAATTCGCCCGGTCCTGAGAATTGCTCGAGCAGAAAGTCCTGGACGAAGCCTTGCTGCAGACGCAGCAACTCGTGCGTCATCTTCACCTTTGCGAGGATTTCATCGCGGGCATTGGCGGGCACGACGAACTTGTCGACCCTGAACACGCTGCCGCCGTTAACATCCTGATTCGTAAAGCTCATATCCATTTGATTCCGTCCTCGACGATGCTGTTTTGCGGCTCTCGGGCGACGGTCTACAATCTCAACCTAAGTTGAGGTCAAGAGGCTTTTTTGAGCTACGACATCTCCGATGTGCGCCGGCGTACGACGACACCCAGTTCGTCGCTTTCGCGGGCAATGCGCAGCCGCTCCTCGGCTTCGGTCGCCTCGCGCTGGCGGTCCCACATCGAGGCATAGAGGCCGTGCTTTCGCATCAGCTCGACATGAGTGCCGCGCTCGGCGATCTGGCCGTCCTTCAGCACGATGATCTCGTCGGCGGCAATCACCGTCGACAGGCGGTGGGCGATGACGATGGTGGTGCGGCCCTTGCTGACGAGGTCGAGCGCGGCCTGGATCTCCTGCTCTGTATGACTGTCCAGTGCGGAGGTCGCTTCGTCGAGCATCAGGATCGGCGGTGCCTTCAGGATGGTGCGGGCGATCGCCACGCGCTGCTTCTCGCCGCCGGAAAGTTTCAGCCCGCGCTCGCCGACCATCGACTTGTAGCCGTCGGGCAGCTTCTCGATGAACGGCCCGATCTGGGCGAGTTCGGCGGCCTTGCGCACCTCCTCCTCGCCGGCGCCGACACGGCCGTAGCGGATGTTGTAGGCGATGGTGTCGTTGAACAGCACCGTGTCCTGCGGCACCATGCCGAGCACCGCGCGCAGACTGTCCTGCGTCACGTCCCTCACGTCCTGGCCGTCGATCAGAACCTGGCCACCCTGCACGTCGTAGAAGCGGAACAGCAACCGCGAGATGGTCGACTTGCCCGCACCCGACGGCCCGACAATGGCAACGGTCTTGCCGGCCGGCACCTCGAAGGAGACGCCCTTCAGGATCTTGCGGTTCGGATCATAGGAAAAGTGGACGTCGCGGAACTCGACCTTGCCGGCGCTGACGGCCAGCGGCTTGGCGTTGGGCTTGTCGACGATCTCCTGCGGCACGTCGAGCAGGTCGAACATGTGCTCGATGTCGGTGAGGCCCTGGCGGATTTCGCGATAGATGAAGCCGATGAAGTTGAGCGGCACGGAAAGCTGTACCAGCATGGCATTGATGAAAACGAAATCGCCGACGCTCTGGGTGCCGGCCTGCACCTCCAGCGCCGACATGCACATGACGACGACCGTGCCGACGCCGAAGATGAAGCCCTGGCCGAAGTTCAGCCAGCCGAGCGAGGTCCAGGTCTTGGTTGCGGCGATCTCGTAACGCGCCATCGAGCGGTCGAAGCGCTCGGCCTCCATGCGCTCATTGGTGAAATACTTGACCGTCTCGAAGTTGAGGAGCGAGTCGATCGCCTTGGTGTTGGCGTCGGTGTCGCTGTCGTTCATGTCGCGGCGGATCGAGATGCGCCAGTCGCTGGCCTTGACCGTGAACCAGACGTAGAGGCAGACGGTGACCGCCACCACAGCCACATATTTCCAGCCATAGGTGAAACCGAATATGCCCGCGGTCAGCGCGAATTCGAGGATCGTCGGCGCGGTGTTGAGCATGATGAAGCGGACGATCGTTTCGATGCCCTTGGTGCCGCGCTCGATGATGCGCGACAGGCCGCCGGTGCGGCGCTCCAGGTGGAAGCGCAGCGACAGCTGATGCATGTGCACGAAGGTGCGGAAGGCAAGCTGGCGAACCGCATGCTGGCCGACCCGGGCAAACAGCGCATCGCGCAGCTGGTTGAAGCCGAGCTGGACGAGCCTCAGCACATTGTAGGCAATGACCAGCATCACCGGGGCAAGCATGAACGATGGCAGCGGCGGTGGCGTTTTGAAGCCGCCTGCCAGCGCATCGGTCGCCCATTTGAAGAAATAGGGACCGGCGACCAGCGTCACCTTGGCGACGACCAGCAGCAGCGTCGCCCAGGTCACCCGCGCCCTGAGATCGGCGCGGTCGGCCGGCCACATATAGGGCCAGAGATTGCGCAGTGTCGTGAGTGTCGAGGTGTCGGCGGAGACGGTTTTTTCGGCCACTTTTCTTGCCTTTTGGGTGAGAGGGTTAGCGGCCGGAGCAGCAGGAATTGATGAGCGCGCCCAGCGATGCCGATACGTCGGCAAGTGCCGCGCGATCGACCGCATAGCGCGATCGCTGACGGTCGGGCTCAAACCGGACGAGGCCCGCCTCGACTAATATTTTCAGATGCTGGGAGATCGTCGACTGGGCCAGAGCGAAACGGTCGACGACCTCACGGCAGCAGCAGGAATTGCTGGCCGACAGATGCCTCAGTATCTCGATCCGCGCCGGATGCGAAAGTGCTGCGAACCGCGCCGCGACAGCGCGGCTGTCCGGCATGCAGCCAGGCAGTGCCGAGGCGGCATGGTCTGGTAAGGGAACGCATTCTGTCATCGTTCATCGGCGATAGACGATGAACGATGACAGGGCAAGCTAGGCCGATGGGTAGATCGCCGGAATTGCCGGTCTATCCCTATTCCGTCTTCATCGGTGCGGTCGTCGCCTGCTCGCCCATTGCCTTGAGGTCGGCGGCTTCGCCTTCCTTCGACTTTTCCGGAACCTTGAACACCTGCCCCGGCCAGATGCGGTTCGGATTCCTGATCTGGTCCTGGTTGGCGAGGTATATGGTGGAGTAGCGCACGCCATGACCATAGACGCGCCGTGAGATCCGCCACAGTGTATCGTTGCGCCGAATGATGACCGCGCTGTCGGCATGTTCGAGCTTGGGCGACACGATTTCGGGCACGTCGCTTGGCGGCGTGGCTGCTGCGACGTTAGCCGGAGCCTCGGTGGCTGGCGCGGCGGGAGCCGGCGCGGTCTCGCCCGGAGCAGCGGCGGCAACAGCGGGCGCCGCGGGCTTGGCCTCGGCGGGCTTGGTCTCGGTGGGCTTGGTCTCGGCGGGGGCAACGGCGGCGACCGCCTCGCCCGGTTCGCGCTCGAAGGGCACCGCGGCGCGGGCCACCACCTTCACGCCATCGGCATCGAGGCCGTCGACATGGATGGTATAGCTGCCGACCGGAATATCGCGCGTCGCCTCGACCAGGAAATGGCCGTCCGACGAGGTCTGCGCGTCGCCGAGCAGGATGTCGTTGGCGTAGGCGCGCACCTTGCGGCCCGGATCGGCGAGGCCGGCGACAAAGATCTTGTTGCCGTCGATCTCGACTGCCTCGACCACGATCTTTGGTTCGGCCACGGCTGCCGCGGGCGCGGCCGGTGCCGCCGGAGTGGGTTTTGCTTCAGCCACGGCTGGCGTGGCCGTCGCCGGCGCGGCGGGCGCTTCAGCAGCAGGAGCGGCAGCCTGGTCGCCGGTTGCCGGCGCCGGCTTTGGCTCAGATGCCGGAACGGTCAGCAGTTCGGCCGGCTTGCCCGGCTCCTCGACCATGGCCAGCACCTGGCCAGCTGCATTCGCGGGCACCGAGACGACTGCGGTCTGCGCCGAGGCGGTCACGACCGCGCCAACCGTCGAACGCAGGGCGATCGTATAGTCGCCGGGCTTCAGCGGATCTTCGAGCACGATGACAAAGGCACCATCGGGACCAGCAACCGTGGAGCCGATCACCGTCGCGCCGTTGAGAATTTCGACTTTCGAGTTGGGCGCCGCGTTGCCGGCAACGACGATCGAGCCGTTGCTCTCGACCCGTACGACATCGAAAGTCGGCGCGATCGGACCCGCCGTCGCGGGCGCCGCAGGCGCCGCAGCGTCGGTTGCAGGTGCTGCCGGGGCCGTCGCCTGAGGTGCCGCGCCCGGCGTGGCCGGCATCGTCGGAGCCGGCAGGCGCCCTTCCGTGCCAGGATCGGCCGGCTTCGGCGCCGCGGGCGGCGTCAACGCCGCGACTTCCGCCGGCGGTGTGCGATGAAGATACGGGTCGAGTGCGCCCGATACATAGGCGGTTCCCGCGGCCGCTACGGTCCCACCCGCCGCGAACAAGAACGCCTTCAATGGATTGATTGCCATGTATTTCCCTGCCCCTTAGCCACCTAACGCCGGTCTAGCGTGTTTTGCCATGACCGACAAGAAAAAGCCCGGCCTTCTCAACCCTAGGGCTTGACCGCGCTTTCAGACCCAATCACCAATCATCGGCATGAACACGATTCGATCCGTTTGCGTCTATTGCGGCTCATCTCCGGGCCGCGATGAAATCTATGTCAAGGCCGGCCACCTGCTTGGACGCTCAATTGCAAAGGCAGGCCTGCGGCTGGTCTATGGC
The DNA here is from genome assembly GCF_020165595.1 of Mesorhizobium sp. BR-1-1-10. Lineage (NCBI taxonomy): Bacteria > Pseudomonadati > Pseudomonadota > Alphaproteobacteria > Hyphomicrobiales > Phyllobacteriaceae > Mesorhizobium > Mesorhizobium sp. BR-1-1-10. Next base: position 11,192 of record NZ_JAIUIL010000009.1, read on the forward strand.
GGCGGCACCAAAGGCATTATGGGCGCCGTCGCCGAAGGCGCGCTCAAGGCCGGCGGCAAGGTGACGGGCATCATTCCGCGCTTCCTGATCAACAAGGAAGCAACCGAAACCGCGCTTGACCGGCTCGACGAGTTGTCGATCACCGACAACATGCACGAGCGCAAACACAAGATGTTCGAGAAATCCGACGCCTTTGTGGCGCTGCCTGGTGGCATCGGCACAGTCGAGGAGATCGTCGAGATCATGACCTGGGCGCAGCTTGGCCATCACCGCAAACCGATTGTCTTCGGCAACGTCAACGGATTCTGGGATCCGATGACGGCGTTGCTTGATCACATGGCGGCGGAAGGCTTCATTCATACCGCGCAGCGTGTGAAGCCGCTGGTCGTCAACGATCCCGAGGCCATCGTCGCCGCCATCATGGTCGCCGGCTCCTCGGTCGACGCACCGACCGAGGGCGTCCAGTCGGTGATCGACAAGATGTAAGGTTGCGGGAGAGCAGTAGGTTTGCAGTGTCGGAGCGTACACTTCCCCCTACTGCCTACTGCCTACTGCCTACTGCCTACTGCCTACTGCCTACTGCCTGCTCCCTCCGAGCAGCTTGCCCCAGGTCGGCGACATTCCCGGCAGCGGCATGATGTTCAAAGTCGGCAGCGATGCCGATGTGCGCGGCCATCTCGCCACCTTGCCACTGGTCAAGGCTGGCATGATGGACATTGCCGCGATCGTGCCACTCAATCCCTATCGGGGATTTGGGCCGAAGCGCTGAGGCCGACGGCCGCGACAATCGAGGTCGTCAGCAGGACCGCCAAGCCGACAAGCGCCTTGCATCTCATCAAGCCACGCGGCACGCTGGCGCTGCCGCTTGCCAAGGGCCGAACGAGCCTTCGACTGACCGGCGATAAATCGCAATCGATGAAGGTGCAAATTGCATTCGACCGACTATCTCGGCCAACTGTTCGGCCTCGAAGGCAAGCATGCCTTCATAACCGGCGCCAGCCGTGGCCTGGGCCTCGCCTTCGCGGAGGCGCTTGCGAGCGCCGGCGCGCGCGTCACGATCGGCGGCCGCAAGGCCGACGATCTCAAAGCGGCCGCGGACAAGTTGCGCGCCGCGGGCCATTCGATCACGGAAGCGGTGATCGACGTGACCGACACCCAGTCGGTCGACCGGGCAATCGCGGCGGCGGAAACCGGCACCGCACCGATAGACATCCTGGTCAACAATGCCGGCATCCAGCGACGGGCGCCGTTGGAGACCTTCAGCGACGCCGACTGGGACGCGCTGATGGCCACCAACCTGGACGGCGTGTTCAAGGTGAGCCGGGCCGTCGTAAAGGGCATGATTGCGCGCCAAAGGGGGTCGATCATCAATGTCTCCTCGGTGCAGAGCGTGCTCGCACGCCCGTCGATCGCGCCCTACGCGGCGAGCAAGGGCGCCATCACCATGCTGACCAAGTCGATGGCCGGCGAATGGGGCCAGCACGGCGTGCGCGTCAACGCCATCGCGCCGGGCTATTTCAAGACCGAGCTCAATGCCGCGCTGGTCGCCGACGAGACATTCTCCGCCTGGCTGACCGGCCGCACGCCGATGCGGCGCTGGGGCGAAGTGAGGGAACTCGCGGGCGCTGCCGTGTTCCTGGCGTCCGACGCCGCCAGTTTCGTGAACGGACAGACGCTGCTGGTGGATGGCGGGATCACCAGCGTCCTGTAAGGGGGCACGCCGTCACGAAACAGTCACACGAAATCGGGGATGCCATGCTAGAAATCGCGCTTGGCCGCCCCCGCGACCCCGACCGCATCAGAGACCGGCGAAGCCGCCATGAACATCGCCATCCCCTCCGAAGGCACTGACCTGTCGCCTTACCTGCCCGATGAGCACGGTCTGTTCTTCATCTACCACTTTACCGCTGAGGGCGCTCGCACCAGCGATGCCGCCGCCGCGCATTGGACATGGCGCAGCTACCAGCTTTCCGACATGCGCGCCCGCCACGAGATCGGCGCCGATCAGGCATTGCCGGCGCCGGTGCGCGAAGCCTTCCTGACCGCCAGTCATGGCTGCCACATCGACCTCGAGGATGACTGGCTCTATGGCGATCTGCCGGACCTGCGCCATGATTATTCGGCGGAAGCCGGCGGGCTTGGTCATTTCCGCTTCGCCCTCAACGACACGATGCTTGTCGGCGCCCGCAAGCAGCCGCTGCAATCGGTCGACAACATCCGCAAGGCGATCGAGAACGGATCGCGCAAGTTTCGCTCGCCGGCCGAGCTGATCGAGGCTGTCGTCGGCCAGTCGTTCGACGGAATGGCGACGGAACTCGCGGCACTCAGCGACAGTCTCGACGGCATCGAGGACCGTATCGTCTGCGACGCATGGCACAATGAGCGGCAGGCGCTGGTCGATGCACGCCGGCATCTGGTGGTCATCCACCGGCAGATGGCGACGCTAACCAATCTGTTTCGCCATCTCGACCATTCGCACCGCAACGACCTGCCGGATTCGATCAACGACATGGCGGCGCGGCTTTCGCACCGCGCACAGACGCTGCACTATGACGGCGAGCAGTTGCAGGCGCGCGCCCGGCTGCTGCAGGACGAGCTGATGGCCAAGCTGACGACGCAGTCGAACCGGCTGCTTTACGTGCTCTCGGTGATGACGGCGGTGCTGTTGCCGATGACCATCATCTCAGGCCTGTTCGGCATGAATGTCGGCGGTTTGCCGCTGGTCAACACCCCGTCGGGTTTTTGGGTGATCACGGGCGCGTCGCTGCTGATCGCGGGCGTGACCTATCTTTTTGTCAGGCGGCTCGGGCAGATGTAGCCCGGCGCGCCGTCGCCAGCATGGACCAGGAATAGACCGCAAGAGCCGCCCAGATCAGGGCAAAGGCGATGGCCTGCGTGGTGCCGAACGGCTCGTCGAAGATCAGCACGGCAATCAGAAACACCATGGTCGGCGCTATGTACTGCATGATGCCGATGGTCGAGAGGCGCAGCAGCTTGGCGCCAAAGGCGAACAGCAGCAGCGGCACGGCCGTCACCGGCCCGCAGCCGATGAGCAGCGCGGTGTCGGTGCCATTGCTGGAGACGAAATGGTCCTGTCCGGTGGCGATAAGGAAGACGATGTAGCCCAGCGCCGGCACCGACAGCAAAAGCACTTCGAGCAGGAAGCCCTGGCTGGGACCGATCGGCAGCGTCTTGCGGAAGAAGCCGTAGGCGGCGAAGGAAAACGCCAATGCCAGCGACACCCAGGGCAGTTTGCCGCCGTCGATCGTCAGCACGGCGACGGCGACCGCCGCAAGCACCACCGCCGCGATCTGCAACCGGTCGAGCCGCTCGCCGAGCAGCAGTGCGCCGACCACGACGTTCACCAGTGGGTTGATGTAGTAGCCCAATGCCGTCTCGACGGTGCGGTCGACCGCGATCGCCCAGACATAGATGCCCCAGTTGACCGAGATCAGCGCCGCCGTCAGCCCCGCCATGGCGATGGTGCGAGGCGAGCGGATCGCCACCTTGAAGTCGGCCGTGCGGCCGGCCCAGACCAGGACCGCCGCGGCAATCGGCACCGACCAGACGATGCGGTGTGCAATCACCTCGGCAAGCGGCAGATGCGCCACCGCCTTCATGTAGAAGGGCAGCAACCCCCACAAGAGATAGGCACCCAGCGCCAGCAAGAAGCCGCGGCGGGCTTTCGATTCTGCATCGGGGGTAATTGCTTCAGCGGCCATGGCCCAACGCTATGGCCCAGTAATCTTGGCAAGACCATCGCAAAGTTCTGATGGATCAATGGACTTTCGCTGATGGTTCAAACTTACTCCGCCGCCACCAGCCCCGCCATCTCGCGATTCTTCATCAGCTTGTAGACGATCGAATCCATTAACGCCTGAAACGAGGCGTCGATGATGTTTTCCGAGACCCCGACCGTCCACCAGCGCGCACCGGTACCGTCATGCGATTCGATGAGCACGCGGGTGATGGCCTCGGTGCCGCCATTGAGGATACGCACCTTGAAGTCGGCAAGCTCGAGATCCGCGATCTCGTTCTGGTATCTGCCGAGATCCTTGCGCAGCGCAATGTCGAGCGCGTTGACGGGACCATGGCCCTCGGCCACCGACATCTTCTCCTCGCCCTCGACCAGCACCTTGACCACTGCTTCCGACACCGTCTTCAACTGGCCATTGGCATCGAAGCGGCGTTCAATCATGCAGCGGAACGAGGTGACGTGGAAGAATTCGGGCAGGCCATGCAGCATCTTGCGCGCCAGGAGTTCGAAGGAGGCGTCGGCGCCCTCATAGGCGTAGCCCGAGGCCTCACGCTCCTTGACCACCGATATCAGGGCGTCGAGCCGATGGTCGTCCTTCGGCACATCGATGCCGCGCCGCTTCAACTCTGCGAGGAAATTGGCCTTGCCGCCCTGGTCGGAGACCATGACGCGGCGGCGGTTGCCCACGGCTTGCGGCTCCACATGCTCATAGGTCGCCGGCTCCTTGGCCAGCGCCGAAGCGTGGATACCCGCCTTGGTGGCAAAGGCGGACGAGCCGACATAGGGCGCCTGCGCTTCCGGAGCGCGGTTCAACAATTCGTCGAAGGCGCGCGACAGGCGCGAAATGCCGGTCAGCGCTTCGGCTGAGATTCCCGTCTCGAAGCGGTCGGCGAAAGCCGGCTTCAGCGCCAGTGTCGGCAGGATCGAGATCAGATTGGCGTTGCCGCAACGTTCGCCGATGCCATTCAGCGTGCCCTGGATCTGGCGCACGCCGGCCTCGACGGCGGCAAGGGAATTGGCCACCGCCTGGCCGGTGTCGTCATGGGCATGGATGCCGAGATGCTCGCCCGGAATGCCCGCGGCGATAACCTTCTCGACGATTGCCCGCACTTCCGAGGGCTGCGTGCCGCCATTCGTGTCGCAAAGCACCACCCAGCGCGCACCGGCGTCGTAGGCCGTTTTCGCACAAGCGAGCGCATAGTCCGGATTGGCCTTGAAGCCGTCGAAGAAATGCTCGCAATCGACCATCGCTTCCTTGTCCGAAGCGACCGATGCCTCGACGGAGACTTTTATGGAGTCGAGGTTCTCCTCGTTGGTGCAACCGAGCGCCACGCGAACGTGGTAGTCCCAGCTCTTGGCGACGAAGCAGATGGCGTCCGATTTCGATTGGACAAGCGCCGCCAGCCCCGGATCGTTAGAGGCTGAGACCCCAGCCCGCTTGGTCATTCCGAACGCAACGAATTTTGCGCGTGCCGTGCGCTTCTGCTGGAAGAATGCAGTGTCGGTCGGATTGGCGCCGGGATAACCACCTTCAACATAGTCGAAGCCGAACTCGTCGAGCAGTTTGGCAATCGCGATTTTGTCCTCGACCGAAAAGTCGATGCCCGGCGTCTGCTGGCCGTCGCGGAGCGTGGTGTCGAAGAGATAGAGGCGCTCGCGGCTCATCGTCATTTGCCCGCAAACTTGTCCGTCGCGCGGATCAGCCGGTCGAGGATGCCGGGCTCCGAATAGGCATGGCCGGCGCCTTCGATCAGATGAAAGTCCGCCTTCGGCCAGGCCTTGTGCAGCGCCCAGGCGTAGCGCGCCGGGCACGGCATGTCGTAGCGGCCGTGGACGATGGTGCCGGGGATGTCCTTGAGCTTCCCGGCATCGCGGAGCAACTGCCCCTCCTCGAGCCAGCCGGCATGGACGAAATAGTGGTTTTCGATGCGGGCGAAGGCGACGGCATAGTCGTCCTCGCCAAACGGACCGCTGGTTTCGGGTTCAGGAAGCAGCGTGATCGTCTCGCCCTCCCACAGGCTCCAGGCGCGGGCGGCCTCGATCTGCGCCTTTCGGTCGGACCCGACCAGCCGCTTGCGGTAGGCGGCCATCATGTCGCCGCGCTCGGCCTGCGGGATCGGCGCCAGGAAACGCTCCCATTTGTCGGGGAACATCTCCGAGACGCCGAATTGATAGTACCATTCGAGTTCGGCGCGGGTCAGCGTGTAGATGCCGCGCACCACCAGTTCGCTGACGCGATCAGGGTGTGTCTCGGCATAGGCGAGCGCCAGCGTCGAGCCCCAGGAACCGCCGAACACCAGCCAATTGTCGAAGCCGGCCATTTCGCGCAGTCGCTCGATGTCGGCAACGAGATGCCATGTCGTGTTGGCCTCCAGCGAGGCGTTCGGCGTCGACTTTCCGCAGCCGCGCTGATCGAACAGGATGACGTCGTAGAGCTTGGGGTCGAACAGCCGCCGGTGTTTTGGCGAGATGGTGCCGCCCGGTCCACCATGCAGGAACACTGCCGGCTTGGCGCCCTTGGTGCCTGACCGCTCCCAATGGACCATATGGCCGTCGCCGACATCGAGCATCCCCGAGTCGAACGGTTCGATTTCCGGATAGAGGGTGCGCAAGCTCATATTTTCAGGCCCTGTTGCGGCCAGTTGGCCGTTTCGTGATCGGGGTGTTGGAAGGAGATGATTTGCTCCTGCCGCGCGTAATAATCGGGATCCTGGTGGACAGGCTGGTCGAAGATCGTCTCGACCCAAGGCAGCCGTGCCGCATAGTTGACCTGGATCCGCGGCGCCAGATCCGAGCGGTCGTCGAAGGCGCCGATGGCGATCTCGAGCCCGCCGGGCTGCCGGTAGGTCAGCGGCGTGCCGCAACGGGCGCAGAAGCCGCGATCGATGTTGACCGAAGACTGGAAATAACTTGGTTCTTCATGGGTCCATTCGACGCCCTCCTTGGGTACCGTCACCAGCGCGCCGAAGAAGGAGCCGAACTGTTTCTGGCACATGCGGCAATGGCAGATGGACGCACGTCCCAGCGCCCCCTTGATGCGGAAGCGCACGGCGCCGCATTGGCAGCCGCCGGTTCGGACAGTTTCGGTCATGGTCTTTCCTCCGGCGGCCATTGGTCGGTGTCGTGGTCGGGATGCTGATAGGAGACGAGCTCGGCGAGATAAGGAGCCGAGCCGATATCCGCCATCGTGTCCTCGCCCGGCAATCGCGGAATGGAATCCACATAGGGCAGTTTTGCTTCCGTGCCCCACTGGATGGTCGGCGCGATACCAGCCGGATCGTCGAAGGCGGCGATCGCCAGAGCCATGCCGTCGGGCGCCTCGAAGGTCAGCGGCGTGCCGCATTCGGCGCAGAAACCGCGCCATACGACATTGGAGGAACGGAACCGCTTGGGTTCGCCGCGCGTCCAGTCGACCTTGGCGCCGCGCACCGAGACCAGCGGCAGGTAGAAATTGCCGCTGGCCTTCTGGCACATGCGGCAGTGGCAGACCGAGGCGTCGCCGAGCGCGCCTTCGACGCGGAAGCGCACCGCACCGCACTGGCAGCCGCCTGTGTAGACTGGCCGGTTGTCGAGGCTCATCGGTTTTCACTCCGGATCATGGCAGACCGCCTCGACATTGTTGCCGTCGGGATCGAGGACGAAGGCGCCGTAATAGTTGGGGTGATAGTGCGGACGCAGGCCCGGTCCGCCATTGTCCTTACCGCCGGCTGCAAGGGCGGCGGCGTGGAAGGCGTCGACCTCGGCGCGGCTGCGCGCGGTGAAGGCGACGTGCTGATGATCTCGGGGCTTTTCCCTGGCCGCGCTCAACCAGAACACCGGCCGGTCGCGGCCATAGCCGCCGACCTTGGCGCCACCAGTGTATTCCTGCGGCACCATATAAAGCAGCGAGCCACCCAGCGGCGCCATCGCCTTGTCGTAGAAAGCCTTGGAGGCATCGAAATCGGAAACGGTGATGCCGAGATGGTCGATCATGAAACGAGTTCCTCCGTTGCTGGTTCCGGCACGTTGGCGCCGGCCAGACCGGCCGCGATAACGATGTGCTGGCAGACATTGTCGATATCGCGGATCACGTCGTCATTCCAGAAGCGCAGGATAGTCCAGCCGCTGGCGCTCAGATAAGCGCTTCTTGCCTGATCGCGTCTTGAATGTTCCGCGCCGGCATGCTGGCTGCCGTCAACTTCAACTATCAAACGATGGGCCGAGCAAGCAAAGTCAACGATATAAGGCCCAATCAGCACCTGCCGCCGAAAGCTCATTCCCATCAGCCGGTGAGCACGCAACTCATTCCAAAGCTTCAGCTCGGCATCGGTCATCACGCGCCGCATGGATTTTGCGTTTTTGCGCTGACGGGACGGAACGAGATCGTGCCCCATCAAACACCCCTTCGCCGGCAATTAGCGAAATCGGCGACGAGAGCTGATCTCCCCCCTTGCGGGGGAGATGCCCGGCAGGGCAGAGGGGGGTGCTGTCCCGCCGACCTATCAGCTTGCGACCACTGCCTTCTCAATAAATGTTTGCAGCGAGGGTGAACAAACGGAAACGCCGGTGTTCCGTCACACCCCCCTCTGTCCTGCCGGACATCTCCCCCGCAAGGGGGGAGATCGGCTGTCACCGGCGCCCCCGCCAAAACCGCAAAGGTGCCTGGCGCCACCCTCACCGCTTCACCTCCCACGTCGTCACGCGCTCGCCGGTGACCGGGTCCTTGCCATCCTTCAACTGCACGCCCTTGGCCAGAAGTTCATCGCGGATGCGGTCGGCCTCGGCCCAGTTCTTGGCGGCGATGAACTGCAGGCGCCTGGCGATGGTTTCCGCAATCGCGGCCTCGTCGACCTTGGCCGCGCCGACGTCGAAACCGAGGAACGCGAGCGAGGTTTTCAAGGAAGCCGCGGCGCCATTCTCGCCAGCGCCGCTGAAGTCGGTTGCCTCACCGGCAAGCTGGGTCAGTTGCTGGAAGGCCGCGTAGGTCGCAAGATCATCCGACAGCGCCTCCACGACTTCCGCCGGCACCTGGCTTCCCGCAGCCGGCGCCAGGTCCGACGCGCGTTTCCATTTGCGTAGCGTGTTCTCCGCCTCCTCAAGCTTGCGCACGGAAAAGTCGATCGGCTCGCGGTAGTGCGTCATCAGCATCGCCAGCCGCAGCACCTCGCCAGGCCATCTGCGGCCGCCGAAGGTCTCGGTCTCGAGCAATTCGTGGATCGAATAGAAATTGCCGAGGCTCTTCGACATTTTCTGGCCCTCGACCTGCAGGAAACCATTGTGCATCCACACATTGGCCATGACATCGGTACCGTGGGCGCAGCGCGACTGGGCGATCTCGTTCTCATGATGCGGGAAGATCAGATCGAGGCCGCCGCCATGGATGTCGAAGACCTCGCCGAGATAGGCGGCCGACATGGCCGAGCATTCGATATGCCAGCCGGGCCGGCCCCTGCCCCATGGACTTTGCCAGCCGGGCTCTTCCGGCGATGACAGTTTCCACAGCACGAAATCGCCGGCGTTCTTCTTGTGGGCGTCGACGGCGATGCGGGCACCGGCCTGCTGCTCGTCGAGATTGCGCTTCGACAATTGACCATAGTCGGGCATCGAGGCCGTATCGAACAGAACTTCGCCTGCCGCGACATAGGCATGGCCGCGGTCGATCAGGCTTTTAATCAAAGTGATCATATCAGCCTTGCCGTCGGCGCGGGGTTCGACGAATTCGGTGGCGCGCGGTTCGACCGTCGGCTCCAGGCACCCAAGCGTGGCGACATCCCTGTGGAACTGGTCGGCCGTTTTTTCGGTCACCCGTCGGATCGCTTCGTTGAGCGAAAGGGTTCCCGAAGCGATCTCGCCGCCGAAATCGCGCAGCGCCCGCGCGTTGATCTTGTCGTCGACGTCGGTGATGTTGCGCACATAGGTGACGTGCGTCTCGCCGTAGAGGTGGCGCAATAAGCGGAACAGCACGTCGAACACGATCACCGGCCTGGCGTTGCCGATATGGGCGAAGTCGTAAACGGTCGGGCCGCAGACATACATGCGCACGGCAAGCGGATCGATCGGCACGAAGCCCTCTTTCGTGCGCGTCAGCGTGTTGTAGAGGCGCAGGCCCTTTGATGCGTCAGACATTCCATGCTTCCCGTTCAGAACTTCTTGTCTGGATGGAGCCAGCCCAGCGCCGAGGCGCAAATCAGGTTCCAGCCTGCTGGCCGGGGCGTTTGTCCACTCTGGGGAAGATGAGGCGAAAACGTCCGGACCAGCGCGAGGCTAGCCAATAATGCAAATGCCACAAATGGCGAACGACGTTTTCATCGGCGGCTTTATCGCCCTGACCAGTGTTGCCGTCAAGTCGCTGATCCCGGGAAAAAGGTAGCGAGGGCTGGCAAACGCATCGCCCGATCGCGCGGAATCAGTCAGTGAAACATTTTATTAAACATGTCGGCACAGTCATGAAACATTCGCCGGCTAGATCACCACGCGTCACGATTTGGTCGGAATCAACCAGCAAACGCAGACACGGAAATGTTACCAGGGAAGAGAAACATGCCTCGAAGCAAGCAGGAAGCCAACCGCGCCAAGCAACCGGCGCTGGCCAACCACTATCGCGCAATCGGCCCGGCCGCCATCGTCGCCGCCCTTCTTCACACCGCCAAGAAGAAGAAGCCGGCGCAGAAGATCGTGTCGCCTCGCGCTGCCTGAGATGACGCGGCTGGCGCAATCGCCGACGATGAGGGCGAGAACAGGCGTCCTGAACTTAGACTTCGACCGGCTTCGCTAGAACAGCGTCATCTGACTGTCGTCCGCGCCAGGTTTCTGGCGCCTGACCTTCTCGGGTTCCGGCCCGATTTCGCCCCTCTCTTGAATCTCCGGTCCAGTGTTGGCAACCTTGTTGACGAGGTCGGAGACAGGGATCGCCTCGAAGAAATCGGGCTGCGCCGGCCGCAGCAAATCGACGACATCGCGCGGTTCGAGCGTGCGGCAATCCAGCCAACGGGCAAAGTCAGAAATATCGACCACCACCGGCATGCGGTCATGGATATGGGCGAAATCGGCGTTGGCGTTGACGGTCAGGATAGCGCCGGTGTCCATCTCCGAGCCACCGGGCTCGGCATAGGTTTCGATCAGACCTGCAAAGGCGATCAACCCGCCATGCCTGGGCCGGATCCAATAGGGTTGCCCCTTCTTGCCTCCGGTCTGCCGCCATTCGTAGAAACCGGATGCCGGCACCAGCGCGCGGCGATGGCGCATGGCGGCCTTGAACGAGGCCTTCTCGATCGCACCTTCGGAGCGCGCGTTGAACAGCAGCGGAAACTCCCTGGTGTCCTTCACCCAAGCTGGGATCAGGCCCCAGCGCACCAGCATCGGCTGCCGGTCCGGCAGATTGGAGCCTGGGGCTCGCGGCACGCCAGCGGTCACCATCAGGACCGGCTGTGTCGGTGCGATGTTGTAGCGGGCCGGGAAATCCTCCAGCTCCGCAAGGCTCAGCAAGGCAGCGGTCTGGTCCGGCGTGGCGGTCAAGGCAAAACGTCCGCACATGATCGATTGTGTCTTTCGAATAGTTCGGTGTTGAAAGTGGCGATCGAACCGGCGTTGCGCAACCGCTAAAGCTTGCCCATGCTGTCGGTCCACAAAAGAGCTGTCTCGAATGAGTTGATTAGGGATCGATGAACACAGCACGCAAGGTACTTCTGGCCGTGTCGGTAGCCGTCGTGCGCGGCGACACCGTACTCTTGGTCAAGCGGGCGCGTTCGCCGTCGCAAGGGCTCTACGCTTTTCCCGGCGGTAAGGTCGAAGCCGGCGAGACGCTGGAGGACGCGGCACGGCGTGAACTGATGGAAGAGACCGGCTTGCGCGCCGCCGGCTTTCGCCCGCTTCGGGAAATCCACATCGACGGCAGGCAAGACAGCCACCCGGTCGATTATCTCCTCACGGTCTTCGGCGCCACCTATGCTGGTGGCGAGGCCGAGGCCAGCGACGACGCCGAGACAGCCGCCTTCTATACACTCAAGGAGATGACCCTGCTGCCGCTCGCCGGCTCGGTGTTCGCGGTCGCCGAGGAACTCCTCGGTCCCGTTCAAGCCCGCTGACGCAGCACTGAAAAACCGCCTTGCAGGCGACAAATTGTTTCGTCACAAGGCTTATGTTGTCTCGCCAGCCACGACGTCTCAGGCCATCAGGCAGACCACAAGGCCTAAGCCGTCAGGCAGAGAAGGTTTATGAACCGTCCGTCAGTGCTCCTTGCCATTTGCCTTGCCGTCAGCGCGGTCGTCCCGGCGCGGCCTGCCTTCAGTGCCGAGTCGCCGTTCGAGCCGGGGCTGATGCGATTGGCGGAAGTTCTCGGGTCGCTGCATTTCCTGCGCAATCTGTGCGGGGAGAAGGGCGACCAGTGGCGTGGCGAGATGGAAAAACTGCTCGATTCGGAAAACCCGGACCCAGAGCGCCGCGCCCGCTTCATCGCCAGCTTCAATCGCGGCTACCGTTCCTTCGGCACTTACACCCAGTGCACCGCTTCGGCCACTGAAGCCATCAGCCGTTACATGAAAGAAGGCGAGACGCTGTCGCGCGATATCGCCTCGCGGTATGGCAACTGAGCATTCATCAACAGATATCAGGCCCGCCGCCAGGGATCTCGATATATCCGGCTTGTCGCCGCCCACATCTTGGTGCAATTCTGATGTTGCACTTCTGCAACAGCGTTAATCAAACGTTATCACGCGAAGGCGCAATTAACTCAAACTGAAGGTTTTCGCCCCGCAGGCCAGCCTAATCGGCTAAGTTTGATCCGGGTTGAAACGCAGCTTCGCCAAACACACTTGGCCCCTGTAAATGACGATCAAAAAAATGTCGTATTTACAGATACTTACTTGGAGCTGCCTATGAATGTAACAGATCAAGCCTGATCCACACTGATGGGTTGCCGCTTGGAAGGGTGGACATCGCTTATGGAACATGCTGCCAACGACATCGACGCGCTGGTCAGGGAAGAGAAGCGCCTGACGGCGGTTGAGAGCCACAGCGAAGCCTGGGCGGAAGGCCTCTCGGCCGGCATTGAGCCAGAAATCATCGCCGAGGCGGCCCTTGAGACGGCATTCGGTGAAATGTTGCGCGCCAACGGCGAAACCTCGGCCCTTGCCCTGCTCGACCGCATGCGCGAGAAGGTGATCGCAGGCGCCTTCGAACCTGAGCGGCTGCGGCACTGAACCGATATCAGGTTCTCTGACGATCGAATGCCGTTCGGGCGTCATGCCCGGAAGTAGGGAGATACGGGCAGTGAATTTTCCGATGTCAGGCAAGCCGAAGGGCTTGGGCCTCTACATCCGCCTCGCTGCTTGCTGTGCCGCGGTTACCTTCACGACTTGCCTGGCCAGCAGTCCGGCTCATGCGCTGAGCGAGATCAAACGCGAAGAGCTCCCCGCTCCAGCCACACCGTCGGACGACGATGTTTCGCCGCCCGGAAGCACGATTCCCATGCCTGACCCGGTGGGAACGCCGCCTTCGACAAGCCAGCCGGCCGCTCCCGACGCCGCTGAGCCGGACAGCCCATCGGATGGCGGCAGCAACAGGCCGCGTGTCGATCCCGAGGCACCTCTGCCGGAAGTCGTCTATGATCTCGGCAAGCTGCCCGAGCCCGTGCGGCGCATGCATGACTTGATCATCGAGGCCTGCAAGAGCGGTGACATCGAGAAGCTCAGGCCTTTGATCGGCAAGGGCGACAGCATGACCCAGCTGTCGCTGGCCGACATCGACGGCGACGCCATCACCTTCCTCAAGGGGCTGTCCGGCGACCCTGATGGCCAGGAGATCCTGGCCATTCTGGAGGAAGTGCTTTCCGCAGGCTACGTCCATGTCGATGCAGGCACGCCACAGGACCTCTATGTCTGGCCGTATTTCTTCGCGCTGCCGCTGGACAAGCTCGACGCCAAGCAACGGGTCGAGCTGTTCAAGATCGTCACCGCCGGCGATTTCGACGACATGAAGCAGTTCGGAGCCTACATCTTCTATCGCGTCGGCATTACGCCAGCCGGGCAATGGACCTTCTTCGTCGCCGGCGACTGAAGGCCCCCTGGTTGCGCCAGGATGCGAACAGCATCGTGGACGATGTTGCTATTTGAGCGGGCCGGCAGGTTTTGCACTGACGTCGGCATCCGGGCAAATGCGAATGCTTTCGTTTCGAAGAATCGAAATAGCACCGCTAGCGTACGCGACGTGTCCGGATTGATGTTGCAGATACGATGCAAAAAACAGCCCGGGAGGACAATTCAGCCGGCAGTCAGAAGGATACCTGACCGAATTCCCTGGCGAGATTCTGGATAAGCAATTTCTCGCGCGTCGTAAGCCGTGTCTGATCGACAAAGCGCCAATTGCGCTCGTACAACGCAAATGCTTCGTTGGCCGGGATCAGTCGCGCGACATCGCGATTCCACAGGAGCGCTTGCAGCTCTGGAAACTCGGCGGGGTCAATCATAGGCGCGACATGTGTCCGAATGATGCCTTGAACATAATGCGGAACGCTTAAAAATCAAAGACGTGACGCACAGCCACAGGTGGCTAACCCGGCAGCGCCTCGGAAAACTCCACCGCCGTGCCCTGGCCTGGCGTCACGATTTCGCCGTCCCACATAATGCGCTGACCGCGAATGACCGTGCCGACCGGCCATCCCGTGACCTGCTTGCCGTCATAGGGGGTCCAGCCGGCTTTCGTGCCGGCCTGCGCGTTGGTGATGGTCTCGCGCCGCTTCATGTCGACAATGGTGAAGTCGGCGTCATAGCCGGCGGCGATGCGGCCTTTTCTGGCCATGCCGAAGATGCGCTGCGGGCCATGGCTGGAGAGATCGACGAAGCGCTGCAGGCTCAGCCGGCCGGCGTTGACATGGTCGAGCATGATCGGCACCAGCGTCTGCACGCCGGTCATGCCCGACGGCGAGGCCGGATAGGGTTTTGCCTTCTCGGCCAGCGTGTGCGGCGCGTGGTCGGAGCCGAGCACGTCGACGATGCCTTGCGCTATGCCAAGCCAGACGCCGTCGCGATGGCGTTTGTCCCGCACCGGCGGGTTCATCTGGATCAGCGTGCCAAGCCGCGCATAGTCGTCGGCGCTCAGCGTCAGATGGTGCGGCGTGGCTTCACAGGTCGCAACATCCTTGTGCTGTTCGAGGAACAGGATCTCCTCGGCGGTCGAGATGTGCAGGACATGGATGCGGGCACGAACGGCGCGCGCGATGCGCACCAGCCGCTCGGTGCAGCGCAAGGCGGCGATCTCATCACGCCAGACCGGATGCGATGACGGATCGCCCTCGACGCGCTCGTCCAGGCGCTCGCGCAGCCGGAACTCGTCTTCCGAATGAAAAGCGGCGCGACGGCGGGTATTCCTCAGGATCGAGGCGACGCCTTCATCGTCCTCGACCAGCAGGTCACCGGTGGACGATCCCATGAAGACCTTTATTCCCGCAGCCCCCGGCAAACGTTCGAGCTCGCCGACGTCCCTGGTATTGTCGCGAGTACCGCCAACCCAGAAAGCAAAATCGCAATGCATGCGGCCGCTGCCGCGCCGGACCTTGTCGGCAAACGTTGCCTCGCTGGTGGTCAGCGGATTGGTGTTGGGCATTTCGAACACGGCGGTGACACCGCCCAGCGCCGCGGCCCGCGAACCCGTTTCCAGGTCTTCCTTGTGTTCCAGTCCCGGCTCACGGAAATGCACCTGGCTGTCGACGACACCGGGCAGGATATGCAGGCCCCGGCAGTCGATCGTCTCGCCAGCCGATGCCTGGCGCAGATCGCCGATCGCGGCGATGCGCCCGCCCTTCACGCCGATGTCGCGTGGCCCCTCGCCGTCATGATTGACCACTATGCCGCCTGTCAGGATGAGGTCGTAGGTCATGGTGATGCTCTCTTGCGGGGGGAGTGTCAGCGGCTTACGTAATGGCCAACCGTTTTGCAAGATCAGGCTTTTAATCCGCCCCATGCCCTTTGCCCTGCTGAAAGACCGCGCGCTCATCACCGTCTCCGGCCCGGATGCCGAGCATTTTCTGCAGAACATCCTGACCACCGATCTCGATACGCTTGGCAATGGCGAGGCAAAGCCGGGCGCGCTTTTGACGCCGCAAGGCAAGATCCTGTTCGACTTCCTGATCTCACGGGCAGGCGAAAACGCCTTCCGCATCGAATGCCGTGCCGATATTTCAGACGATTTCATTCGCCGGCTGATGCTCTACAAGCTTCGCGCCAAGGTCGAGATTGCGAAGTCGGGACAGGCACTTGTCACTGTCGCCTGGGGAAAAGAGTCAATCGCCTCAGAAAGTGATTCAACCGCGCTTGCCGACAGGCGCTTTGGCGACGAAGGCGTCACGCGCTTCCATGCCGGCACCGCGGACGGTGGCGACATTGGCGCGTGGCAGGCCTTTCGCATTGCCCACGGCGTCGCCGAGAGCGGGGCCGACTATGCACTTGGCGATGCGTTCCCGCATGACGTGCTGCTCGACGAAATGGGCGGCGTCGGCTTCAAGAAGGGCTGCTATGTCGGCCAGGAGGTCGTCTCGCGCATGCAGCATCGAGGCACCGCCCGGCGGCGCGTGCTCATTGTCCAGGCTGGGCTTCCCCTGCCCTCTGCGGGTGCCGAGCTAACCGTCGGTGGGCGGCCGGTCGGCACGCTCGGCTCGAGTGCTACCGTGACAGGGCTCGCCATCGCCCGCATCGACAGGGTGAAGGCGGCGCTCGATGCCGGCCAGCCGATCCTGGCGGGTGACGTACCGGTGACGCTCATCATCCCCAGTTGGGCCAAATTCAGCTTTCCGCAGGAAATCGCCGGCGCGGAGGAAGCCTGATGGCGGCAGACCGCGCCGGTGCGCCGCCACGGGCATGGCAGCGTATGCTGTCCGGCCGCCGGCTCGACCTTCTCGACCCTTCGCCGCTCGACATCGAGATCTCGGACATCGCCCATGGGCTTGCCCGCGTCGCCCGCTGGAACGGCCAGACCAGCGGCGAGCACGCCTTTTCGGTTGCCCAGCATTCACTGCTGGTCGAGGCACTGTTCAACGAGCTGGTGCCCAAGGCTTCGGCCGACGACCAATTGGCGGCGCTGCTGCACGATGCGCCCGAATATGTCATCGGCGACATGATCTCGCCATTCAAGTCGGTGATGGGCGGCAGCTACAAGGACTGCGAAGTGCGCCTGCAGCGCGCCATCCATCTGCGCTTCTCGCTGCCGCCGGAACCGGGTGCGATCCTGCGCAAGGAGATCAAGCGCGCCGACCAGATCGCCGCCTATTTCGAGGCGACGCTGCTTGCCGGGTTTTCGACCGCCGAGGCGACCGAGTTCTTCGGCCGGCCGCGCGGTTTTTCCGCCGAGCGCTTCGACTTCGCGCCACGCTCGGTGACCTCAGCGCAGAATGCGTTCCTGAAGCGGTTTTCGGCGATCGAGAAGTCGCGGCATCACGTTCCGACGTCCGCGCTAGGATAGAAAACGCTAAATTAACCGGAAGCGTCAACAGTGTGGTGTTCGATCAAGCATCGCAGGGGCGCCTCATGCCCGTCGTGGATGTCAAGGGTGGTTCGGTCGTCCCGGAACGGGCGGCCGGAGGCATGGAACACCCGCGCCGCATGCAAGATGAGCTGCGCGAGCAGAACGAACGCTTTTCAGCTGCTGTCGAAAACATGTCGCATGGCCTGTGCATGTTCGACGCCGACGAGCGCATGATCATCTGCAACGGCAATTATATCAACATCTTCCGGCTCGACGCCAAAGTGGTACGGCCAGGCATTCGCTTCGTCGACATCCTGCGGCACAGCGTCGATATCGGGGTTGCCTCGCAAAGCGCCGAAGAACTCTACGCCATCCGCAAGCCCTATATCGACCAGGCAAAACCCTCAACTTACGAGGAGACGCTGTCTGACGGCCGCATCATCAACATCTCGCACCGTCCGCTTGCCCTGGGTGGATGGGTTTCGATCTACGAGGACATCACCGAAAAGCGGCGCGCCGAGCAGGATCTCAAGGAGCAGCATCGCCGTTTCGACGCGGCACTCGCCAACATGTCGCAGGGCCTGCTGATGTACGACGCCGACGGCAAGATGATTGTGCGCAACAGGCGTTTTCTGGAGCTCTATAACGTCACTGCGGAGGACTTCCCGCTTGGAACGACGCACCGCAACGCACTCGAACGATTGCTGGAACTCGGCATCTACATGAAGATCGACGTCGACAGCGAAGTCGCCAAAACCGAAGCCTGTCTGGCGGCGGCAAAGACGCATTCGGCCTACCGGCATCTGACCGACGGCAGGACGGTTCTGGTCACACGCCGGCCGATGAGCGGCGGCGGTTGGGTGGTGACTTTCGACGACGTGACCGAGCGCCGCCGGACCGAAGAGCGCATGACCCATCTTGCGCATCACGACACGCTGACCGGACTGCCCAACCGCTCGAAGTTTCGCGAACGGCTCGATCTTGCGCTGGAGGACGCGGCAGCCAAGCCGTTGGCGATCTTCTCGCTCGATCTCGACCGCTTCAAGGCGGTCAACGACACCTGGGGACACCCCGCAGGCGACTGGCTGCTGAGAAGCGTAGCCGAGAGGTTGCGGCATTGCGTCCGCAACGAAACAGACATCGTCGCCCGCTTCGGCGGCGACGAGTTCGTCGTCATGCAGTTCCATTTCAAGGGCATTGGCGATGCC
This sequence comes from Mesorhizobium sp. BR-1-1-10, assembly GCF_020165595.1. Lineage (NCBI taxonomy): Bacteria > Pseudomonadati > Pseudomonadota > Alphaproteobacteria > Hyphomicrobiales > Phyllobacteriaceae > Mesorhizobium > Mesorhizobium sp. BR-1-1-10. Next base: position 29,588 of record NZ_JAIUIL010000009.1, read on the forward strand.
GAAAAACTGGCAAAGCGCATCGTCGAAGCAATCGCAAAACCATTTAGAGACAAGAGCCGGGACATGCATGTCGGCATCAGCATGGGCATTGCCGTTTTCCCCAACGACGGCAGGGACGCCGACACGCTGCTGAAAAACGCGGATACGGCGCTCTACCGGGCGAAGAGCGAAGGACGAAACCTGTATCGCTTCTTCGAGCCCGGAATGGATGCTGTCGTGCAGGCCCGCAGGGCGCTTGAAGTGGACCTCGAGGCAGCACTGCCGCGCCAGGAGTTCGATCTCCATTTCCAGCCCATCATGAACATCACTTCCGGCGAGATCACCGGCGCGGAAGCCTTGATGCGCTGGCATTCACCAGGGCGTGGCACTGTCGCGCCGGACGACTTCATCCCGGTCGCCGAAGAGACCGGGCTGATCGTGCCGCTCGGCGAGTGGGCGCTGAGGAAAGCCTGCGCAGAGGCCGCAAGCTGGCCACCCGGCCTACGCATTGCGGTCAATGTCTCGGCCGTGCAGCTCAAAAGCAACGGGTTTGCCCGCGGGGTGATCTCGGCGCTGGCTTTTTCCGGCGTTCCGGCTGGACGGCTGGAGCTGGAGATCACCGAAACCGTGCTGATGGACGAAAGCAAGGCCGTGCTGAAAACGCTGCGCCAGTTGCGTGAGCTCGGCATCCGCATCGCCCTGGACGATTTCGGCACCGGCTATTCCTCGCTCGGCTACCTCAGGCGTTTTCCGGTCGACAAGATCAAGATCGACCGATCATTCATTCGCGACATGGGCAACCGCGACACGGCGGCCATCGTTCGGACCATCATCGGGCTGGGTGCCGAGCTTGGCATCGTCGTCACGGCCGAAGGCGTCGAGACGGAGGCGCAACTCGACATGCTGCGCGACAATGGCTGTGTCGAGGCGCAAGGCTATCTGATCGGCGTGCCGTCAAAGCCGGCCGACATCCAGCGCCTGCTGAAGTCGCGTACGACACGCAGCCAGACCGGCTGATGACGTCAGCGCAAGTCAGCGCAGCGTTTCCAGGTATTTCTCATGGAAGCTGACATAGCCGGGCTCGACCACCTTCAGATGCCGCTCGATCAGCGCATGAAACCGCGGCAATTGGTGAAACGGAACGCCGGGATAGGCATGATGCTCGGCATGGAACGGCATGTTCCAGGCGAGCTTGCGCACCGCCCAGCTGGTCAGCGTCGTCCTGGTGTTTTCCAGCATGTTGGCCACCAGCGGGCAACGACCGTGCTCGGCCAGCAGATAGAGGCGCAGGAATGGCTGTCCGAGCAGAGCGGGAGTGATCCAGACATAGAAGAGCACGGTGAGACGGAAATGAACGGCGAGCAGAATGAGGACAGCGTAGAAGGCAATCATGGCGCGCGCCTCGGCCCGCACCTTGCGTCGGCCTTTCGGCGGTACATAGCTCTCCTGACTACCGCCAATCGCATTGGCGTAGAGTGTCTTGAGATGGCCCCACCATACCGGAAGCCCAGAGACGTGGACAATGTACTGCCGCAGGGTTTCGGGCTTCGGGAAGGCAAGCTCGGGGTCGTTTTCGGGATCCTGCGTGTACCGGTGGTGAGCGAAATGGAAGTAGCGGAACCAGTCGGCCGGCAGCGCGATGGCCAGGCTGCACAGCCGCGCCACGCCGTCGTTCAGCCACTGTGTTTCGAAAGCCGTGCGGTGCGCCGTCTCATGCAGCAGCGTGAACAGGAACACGATCAGGATGCCTTGCGGCAGCATCAGCAACGGCCAGAATGGGACCTCGGCCGCGATCAGCGATCCAATGAAGATAATCGCACCCAAGTGAGTGCCGAGCTGGAACAGGCCCGCAACATCGGACTTCGCCGTCAGGCGGTTGCGCTCTTCCGGTGTCAATGAGGCGATAATGTCGCGATGGTCCATCGGCTTCGATCCAGGCTGAAGAATGATGAAGCCATTCTAGTCGACGAAAAAGCTTTCCAGAAACGACGATTTCTGCGATTTAGATAAGCTTACCTTACCTATTTAGCGATCATGGCCACATCCCCATCCCTGAAAGGACTTCAGGCTTTCGAGGCCGCGGCGCGCACGGGCAGCTTTACCGCGGCGGCGGAAGAGCTTTCGGTTTCGGCCGCCGCCGTCAGCCAGCTTATCCGCACCGTGGAGGTGCAGATGGAACGCAAGCTGTTTCATCGGATCAACCGCCGCGTTGTCCTCACCGAGGCCGGCGTGGAAATGCTGCCTCGGCTGACCGTGGCCTTCCAGGAGATCGGCAGCGTCTCTCGCGAACTGGGCGCCGATGCATTCCGCCCGCGCCTGGTGGTGTCGGTGCCGCCATCCATGGCCATGGGCTGGCTCTCGCAGCGCCTCGCCGGCTTTGTCGCAAGCCACGGCGCCGCCGACATATCGCTCCGGGGCGATGACGACCCGGTGTCGTTCGACCGCGAGTTGATCGACATCAGGCTTTCCTATGGTCCGCATTATCGCGAGCACCCGACCGAGGAGATCGCCAGGGACGCCGTCTATCCCGTCTGCGCGCCAGGGCTTGCCGGCATCACCAAGGCGGGCGGCGAGCCGCTCGCCGGGCTGCCGCTCATCCACACCGACTGGGGGCCGACAGGCGCATCGTTTCCGTCCTGGCCCAACTGGTTCGAGGCCGCGGGTGCTCACCCTGGCCGAGCGGCACGGCGCGGCCTTTCGGCCAATTCGTCGCGCGCGGCCCTCGACCTCGCCATTTCGGGGTTGGGCGTGGCGCTGGCGCAAGGGATTTATTGTGCCGAAGCCGTGGAGGACGGCAGGCTGGTCCGGCCGGCCGGCGGCGCGATTGCATTGCGCCAGCCCTATTGCCTGACGGTTCCAGAGCGAAGCGCAAGCCGCGATGTCGTGGCCGCGTTCCGCGATTGGCTGGTCAACCGATGCCAACGCGCGGTTGGCTCGCCGGCGCTGCGCTGACCGGGAGGGAGATGGTCAGAGGTGTCCGCTCAAGGCCGCCACCATGTCCTTGCTGGTCGCCACGGGCACGATCTCGAACTCGACCAGATCAGCCCATTCGATGACCCAGCGCTGCAGCGACGTGACATCATCGGTCTCCACCAGCAGGAAACAGCGGCTCATATCAGCCGCGATCCAGCTGTGATGCACGACAAGCTCCTCCGGCTTCAGGCGGCCGCGGTCGCGCGGAACCGGCGGTAGATTTCCTTGCGGTCGCAGCCGGTGAAATCCTCGATGACGATGAACTGCATATTTCCCCTCGGATGATTACCGCCCCGGCCGGTCGAGCCGCTCCAGGAACCACTGCGTCAGCCGCACCCAGACCTCGTCCTTCTCGCCGGAATCTTCCCAGCCGTGATCGAGGTTTGGATTGTCGTTGACCTCGATGACGAAGACGCCGTCCTTGGTCTCCTTGAGGTCGACGCCGTAGAGGCCGTCGCCGATGCAGCGCGCCGCCTTGACGGCGGTCTCGACGACATGGGCCGGCGTCTCCTTCAGCGTGAAGGTCTTGATGCCGCCTTGGTCGGGCTTGCCATTGGCCTTGTGGTTGACGATCTGCCAATGTTTCTTGGCCATCAGATAGTGCACGGCAAACAGCGGCTGGCCACCGAGCACGCCGACACGCCAGTCATATTCGGTCGGGATGAACTTCTGCGCGATGAGAAGGTCGGAATCCTCCAGCCACTCGGTCGCGAGCCGCGTCAGTTCCTCCAGGGTCTCGCATTTCTTGACGCCGCGCGAGAAGGACGAATCCGGAATCTTCAACACGAGTGGAAAACCCAGCGTCTGTGCGGCCAGTTCGAGGTCAGAGGTGCCGGCGATCATCACCGTCGGCGGCACCGGCACCTTGTTGTAGGCCATCAGTTCGTTGAGATAGACCTTGTTGGTGCAGCGGATCATGGACAGCGGGTCGTCGATGACCGGCATGCCTTCCTGCTGGGCGCGGCGAGCGAAGCGGTAAGTGTGGTTGGAGATCGAGGTGGTCTCGCGGATGAACAGTGCATCGTAATTCGCGAGCTTGGCCAGATCTTTTCTGGTGATCGGCTCGATTTCGACCCCCATCTTTTCGGCGATCTTGGCCCAGTAGCGCAGCGAAGAGATTTCCGAAGGCGGCAATTCCTCATGCGGATCGACCAGCGTGGCGAAGGTGTAGCGCGCCGGCGTGCGGCCCTTGGTGTCGCGCCACTCGCGGTTGGTGTAGGTCTCCAGGCACTGGATGAAGCTTTTTTCCTCGTCCTCCGTCATCCGAGCCAGGGGGTGGAAGCCGATCTTGCGGATCGAAGCCCATTCGGCGCTGTCCTTGATATGGACTTCGAGCGCCGGCGCCCGGAACCAGTCGAACAACAGCTTGGCGAAACGGTCCCAGACCTTGGACGGGCCGATGCCGAAGAAGATGCAGACCTTCGCCGGAAATACACCGCCGAGATCCTTGCGGCATTTGTTGAGCGCCAGTTCCAGTTCCGGCAAGGCGTGCTCGTAGAGCTTGCGCTCCGATAGGTCGATCATCGTCTCCACAGTCGGGATGACCTTGTGGCCGCGCGAACTCGCCAGCAGCGAGGCATAGTAGCCGCGGCTCTGATAGCCGTAGTTGTTCGACAGGTTGATGACCTTAGGCCGCTGACCGCGAAACAGCGAGGGATGCGCGAGATAGTCGCGATTGGTGATGATCTTGTGCGGCGTCGCCACCTGGTCGAGATCGCTCTGCCTGCCGGTAAGAATGACCCAGGTCATTATCTCTTTCCCAAAGTGATGGCGGCACGCAGTCCGTCGCGGCCGAACTGCGCCATGTTCATGAAGATGCCGTAAGGCACGGGAATGTTGGCGGCATCAAGGATGGTTTCCTGCCTTTCATCCTCGACCCACGGATCGTGGATCAGAATATGATCGCCATCATCGCCGATGGCCAGCACCCAGTGCGGCACCTTCTTGCCGAACATCAGGAAGCCGCTGATCAGCACCAGCACCAGTTTGCCCCCGGCGAGAGCCGCCCTGATATCGTCGATGGTGAATGGACGGTAATTCACCGGGATGCCGTAAAGTTCCGCGCGGCGGCGAAAGTCGACCTGTGCCAGTTCCATGACCCGGCGCTTGTCCTCGCTACGCACCGACTGCAGGAACAATGCGCCGTAGAAGGAAACGTAAATCTCCGCCGCAAGCCCGCTTTCGTAGCCCGAGACAGCCAGGCCGAATGGTTCGCAGCCGCCCGGTCCTGACATCATGAAGACGGTCGTCGCCTCGCGCCAGAGTCGGATTTCCATCACCGGGTCGGGCACGAAGCCACGATCGAAATTGGCCATGGCCATCATCAGGCAGCATGGACCGCAGGTGAACTCGCAGGTCTGCTGATAGAATGGCACCCTGGTGGCGACCGGAAGGTCGCCGCGCAGGGTTTTTTCATAGCGCAGTGCCGTCGCGCCGTCCTCGTAGTAACCGGGCTCGCGGCCAATCTTGCGGTAGCCGGCCTGTTCATAGATGCTGATGGCACGGCCATTGTCCTCGCGCACTTCGAGACGCAGCATCATGCGGTCGTGTTCGAAGGCTGCCTCTTCGGCCGCGGCCAGCAATTGCCGGCCTATGCCGAGCCCGCCGAAAAACGGTCCGACGGCGATCGAATAGAGCCGTGCTACCCCACTGCCCTTGCGAAACAGCACGATCGCATAACCGCCGACGCGGCCATCGATTTCGGCGACCAGCGTCTCGGCGGTCTCGCGCTCGATGAACAGGCGGAAGGAGCGGCGGGAAATGCGGTCGCTCGAGAATACAGCTTTCTCGATGGCGGCGAGGTCATCGACGTCAGACGCGCGGGCCGTGCGGATCTCGGCAGGCATGCGGCTTGAGAAAACCTCGATTGCGTTGCGGCAACGTCCCCGGTCGAAAAGCGTCGCAAACACCGGCCGAAGCGCCGGTATTCATCAAGCGCTATCGCTCCTTGATTAGGGCCGAATTGTGACACTTTCCGCGACGGCAGGGAAGCTGACAAGCTTTGAACGGAATCGCTGTTTTCATGCCAGCCGACCGCGCAAGATCGCAGCCGGCTCAGCTGGAGAGACCGGCCAGAAGCTGGCCATACGCGCTCTTGGCCACGGCCGCCAACTGCTCGCGCGGCAGCGAACCAACGACGGCACAGCCATAGCCTTTATCCAGCCAGTAGACGGCCTGCGGACCGTCCTGCGCCGAAGCATAGGTGCCCTTGGCATTCTCGGTCGATTCCGCCGTCACGAAGAGGGATATGCGCTCGCCCTTGTCGTCTTCGTAGAGCAGCATCGCGGCCTTGCTTTCCCCCGCCGGCAGCAACCGGCCGCCAACCAGTTGGAAGCCGTTCGCGCTCAGGTCCGGTGCCACCAGTTTCAGGCCGACCCGACTGGACAGCCAGGTCTGCAGATGATCCTTGTCGCTGGCCGGCACTTCCACCGCGTGCCGCTTCTCGGCGGCATAAATGACATGGGCGGCGATCGCTTGTTCGGCGAGCTGATCCTCCGCCGGATCCTCCTGCCCGATCCCTCCGATACCCGCAAAGTAGCCGCCAAATCCGCCCGTGGCGAGAAGCACGGCCGCGGCGGCGGCAAGCCACCAGCGTGAGCGTCGCACTGCTGCCTTAACAGGCGCTTCACCGAGCACCACCTTGCGCAAGCGCACTGGCACCACCTCGTCCAGCACGCCGGCGAAGGCCGAGCGCAACGCCTCCCGGTCGGCGGTGAAGCGGGCGCTCCTGGCCTTCATCTCGGGATTGGCGTCGAGCCAGGCATCGTAGGCGGCGCGCTCATCGGCCGGCAGTTCGCCGTCGAGCGCCATATGGATGTCCCGTTCGGAAAAATCGCGGCGGATCATTTCTCGACGATCCTTATGGCGCGCCGGCGCGCTGTGTCGTCCAGCAGCCCGCGCAATTCCTCACGCCCCCGCGCGATGCGCGACATCAGCGTGCCGGCGGGAACACCCAGAATGTTGGCAGCCTCGGCATAGGAAAAGCCTTCTATGGCAACCATGACGATGGCCGCGCGGCGATCGGGGCTGAGCGCCTGCAACGCGTCGATGATCTCGCGCGAAGCGATGCCCTCCAACTGTTCGGGCGGCTGGGCAACCGCCTCGCCCGCCTCCAGCGGCAGCATCGCCGCTTCGCCGCGGCGGTTCACCTTGCGCATCTGATCGATGAACAAATGATGCATGATCGTAAACAGCCACCTCCTGGGGCTTTCTCCCGTCTGCCAGTTGTCGAGCCGCAACAGCGCACGCTCGAGGCAGTCCTGAACGAGGTCGTCGGCAGCATCACGGCCGCGCAGAAGCGAGCGTGCGTAGCGGCGCAGGCGCGGTATTTCACCAAGGATTGCTGCCTTTTTTTCGTCCATGACCGCTGGTTCTGAGGTCGCCCTTGTTGATCCGATAGAACGCGCCTTCCCGGCACGGCGCAAGCAGCCAGCGCGAAGCGGTCCACCGCTCCGGTCACCCAAGCAATGAGATAACGCCGGCGGATGCCGGTTTATTCCCGCGCAGTGTTGAATTCCGACTATTATTGTTCGCCGGCCGGCAATTTCTCCTTTGCCGCCCGCGTCAGCAGCCGCTGGTAGAACAGGCCGATGCCGATCAGAACGGCGCCGAGCCCGATAAAGGACAGCGCCCTGAGCACACCTTCCAGTTCCGACATGTCGAACAGGAAGACTTTCAGGACGGCCACCGCGATCAGCGCGGCGGAGGCGATGCGCAGCACCTGCGATTTCAGCCAGACGCCGGCGGTGAGCAGCGCCACGCCGATAACCAGCCAGAGCGCCGAATAGGTATAGGTCTCCAACTGCCCAAGGCCGCTCCACATGCCGATGAACTCGCCCTTGAACAGGCGCCTGACCGAAAGCGTGGCATAGGCGAAGGCAAGCAGCGCCGCCATCAGCGCCAGCATGGCCGAATACCATTTCGGCCGCTTGCCCCTGCTATAGAGCGCCAGACCACCGGCGGCGACGGCCGGCAGGAGATAGGCGAGGAACAAGAGGTTGAAGACTGGTATCCGGCCGGTCGATTCGTCCGTGAACAACGGATTGAGCACCAGAAAATGCTGGATGACGATGAAGGCGGCCGAGAGCACGCCCACCGCCATCGAACCATAGCGCAGCACCGAGCTTGGCGAGCGCCTGTCGATGGCGATCAGGATGGCGCCGGCACCGACGGCGATCAGCGTGTAGATCGCCTGTTCGGCGAGCGTCGGCGCATCGCTGTTGATGACGCCGCCATGCATTGCGTGACGCACCAGCATGGCGAGCGTCAGCAGCGCAAACAGTGCCGCCGCCGCTTCCATGGCCAGGCGTGGACGGCCATCGGTGGTGCGGGCGAGTTGCCAGGCCGCGAAGCCGAAGGCGAGCGCCGGCACGCCGTAGCCCGGCAGCAACCAGTTGAAGACCGGCGTCGTCGCCAGGAATTCGGCGCCGACGATCGTCGGATCGAAGGCGGCGCGGCCAAGCACCGCGATGACAGCGGCGACCGAAATCCAGCCGAGCACAGGATAGGAGCGCCAGCGCGTGGCGAGCGCCGGCACGATCGCGGCGGCACCAAGCAGGATGGTGGTCCAACCGGAATCAAAAGCCATATGCAGCATCAGGAGGCCGGCGACTGCCGCGCCGCCCAAAACAAACGACACTGCGGCTCCGCCCTTGAGCGGCGGTTCCTCGGCCCGCGCGATCCACTCGCCGCCGGCGGCGAAGATCAGGACCAGCAGGGCCGCGATGGCGGCATAGACAAAGTCGCGGTCGAGATTGCCGAAGGTGAACCAGAGCGCCAGCAGGACCACCAGCGGCACGATGACACCCCATGCAGCCCAAGAGGCTGCTCGGATCCGCGCCGTGGCGGCGAAGCGGCGCGCGGCCCACAAACCAGCGGCGACGAAAACAAGACCGAGACCAATACCGATACGCAAGCTCAGCGCGTCAGCGGTGGCCAAGGGCACCCCATCAACACCCAAAGCGCCGCCCGAAAAGTCGGAAGCGATAGACGTTGGCGGGATGATGCCGAGATAGATCAGCACCGTCACCAGTCCCGCGCCATAAAGCAGTGGCAGCGCCAGTGGGCGGTAGAGCGCGACCGCTATCATCACGACAAGCAGCACCGCGCCCGGCAAAGCATCACCGGCAGCGGCGAAGACCGGGTCAACCGAGAGGCCAAGCGCCGAGAAGGCGACGAACAGTCCAGGCACGATGGATGGCCAGTCGAAAGTCCCTGCTAGTCCGGTCTCGCCGCCACGACTGCTCAGCCAGACAAGGGCAAGCACAGCCAGCGTCACAGCATCGATGAGCAGTATGGCGGAGAGGTTCGCGCCCGGTGCGTCGGTCATGTAGAGGATGGTCCAGACGCCGGTACCGAAAAAAGCGGCCGCCATCAGCGTCCTCCAGTCGCGCATGCGGGCGATCACGCCAGTGGCGGCGAGCACGATGGCCAGATAGCCGAACAACGCCCACGGATTGGGCGCCTGCGAAGCGATCAGCACCGGCGTCACCATGGCGCCGACGAGACCGATGCCGGCCAGCGCCTGGCCATGGACGAGAGCGGCGGCAATGGTCGCAACGCCGATCGCACCGAGCAGCGTGAAGGCAAGCGCGGGGCCGATAAAGCCGTAAATGCCATGGGCGGCATAGACGGTGCCGAACAGGATGAAGGCGCCGGCCGCGGTCAGGATCGCCGGAATATAGGCGCCGGCAATACCTTGCACCGGTACCTTGAAGCCGGTGCGGCGAATGAACTCGCCGCCGGCGACCAGCACCAACCCGAGCACCGCCGCCATGGTGAGCCGCACGCCGGGCCCGAAAATGCCGGCCTCGATGGTGTAGCGGATCAGGAACAAGCCGCCCAGAGCCAGCGCAATGCCGCCGACCCAGACCGCCCAACGCGTGCCGAGCGCGGTTTCGACGTCGGACTGGCGAGCGGCTTTGGCGACCGCGGCCGGCGCGACCTCTGGCGTTTTCGGTGTGATCTCGGGCGCGCTCCAAGGGCCGGGCCCTCCGGCCGGGATTTCCGCCTCCGTGGCCTGTAGCGCGGGGGCCGGCTCGCCGATTGCTGCCGGGGCGATGTCGGCAGGCGCGGCCACCGGCGCGGTGTCGGCCCTGCCCTGCGCCGCCTCCAGTTCCGACGGCTTGACCGTGGGCGATACCGCGCTCGAAAGCACGAGGCTGCGCAGTGCGCCAAGTTCACGCTCGATCAGACCGATGCGGCCCTGCTGACGCGAAATAATGACGAACAAGGCAATGATGGCGACGAGGCCGATCAGGCTCTCAAACATGGCGGTTCCCCCAAACCAGGCCAGTTTTCACTGACGCTTCATCTCACTGACATTGAAATACGGCGGCTAAACGGCTGAAAGTTCAACGTGCCGCCAGATTGGCGGCTGGAAATATCGAACATGTCTCGGTACCCAAAGCCAGCAGCTTGCCGCCGGCATCCTTCAGCGTCGCTTCCGAAACGGCAAGCGTGCGGCCCTTGTGAACCACCTTGCCTTCGCAGACAACCTCACCGGTCCTGGGCGTGATCGGCCGCGTCAGGTTCACCTTGAACTCCGCAGTGGTGTAAGCCTCGCCCTTGTCGAGCAGGGTCTGCACCGCGCACGCCAACGCTGAATCGAGCAGCGTCGCCGCCCAGCCGCCGTGAACGCCGCCCAACGGGTTGAGGTGGCGTTCGTTCGGCACGCCCCGGAACACGGCGCGACCTTCCGATACTTCGGTCAACGCGAAGCTGAGCTGGAAGGAGATCGGTGGTGCCGGGTATTTGCCGTCGACGATTCGCTGCAGCAATTCCAAGCCGGTGTATTTCAGGATGTCGGCATGAGGAATGGTGCCGAGGCCGAGCGGCGAGACCCGGCCCGGATAGAGTTCGACTTCGCTCATCGGATGATTTCTCCGGCCGCGCTCTCTCCGGCGATGGGCTTCTGCGCTGCGTGGTGCTTGCGCAGTGCGGCCAGAAAGCCGGCGCGCGCATCGGGCTGATCGATGCCGCGCGGCTCGTAGACGTGACGGGTGAAGAAGAAGCCGGTCAGGCGGAAGGCGTCCGCGATCGCCGCATGATTGGCGCGCTGGCCGGAGCCGCGCTGCAGGAAGGCGGGCAGCACCAGCATCTTGTCGTGCCACGGAGCGCCGGCCCCGCGCGACACCGCGCGTCCGGATTTAGGCGAGACATAGGCCAGATCCTGCCTCGTGCCGGTGGCGGCGCATTGGCTGAGATCGAGGCCAAAGCCGAGTTCATCAAGGATCAGAAGCTCGAAGCGCGCCACCAATTCGCCGGCGGCATCTGCGTCGTCGAGATGAACGATCATCACCGAAAGCGCCTCGTAGAGGCCGCCATGGGCATCGCGCTCGGGCAGCAGGCGCAGATGCGCCGCCATCGTCTGAAGGCCGTAGACGGCAACGGCACTGTCCATCAGCCGGGCGGCGTTCATCTCGATGGCTTCGGCCTGGAAAGTGCCCAGGTGCTCGTCGAGGCGCGCGCGCCACAAGAGATCGACACGATTGCCTGGCTGGAGAACGGGCTGCTGCTTGCGCGAGCGGCCACCGCGCACGAGGCCGAGATGGCGGCCATGGGCGCGCGTCATCACCTCGAGAATGGCGCTGGTTTCGCCATGCCTGCGGGTGCCGAGAATGATTCCCTCGTCGCGCCATTCCATATCAGGAGCTTTTCACCGATCGGGTGGCGAAATCAAGGTATGGGTCTGGCGCCTGTGCCGGCTCTCGCAACGAGGCATAAAAAAGCCGCCCGCAGCAATGTGCTGCGGGCGGTTGGTGAGGTCAGTCGATCCGTTAGAAGTTGCGCTGGAAGCGGACGATGCCGCCGACGCTGTCCTTCTTGTCGGCCTTGGACCAGTTGCCGTAGATGGATGGATTGCCGAAATTGCCGTAGTGATCCCAGTCGACTTCGGTCGTGACCGTGAAGCCCGGGACGATGGTGTATGCGACGTTCGCGGCGAGAGCATAGTTCTTGTCGTCGTCAGCCGAAGCCTGGACGTTGAACGAGGTCTTCTCGTTGAACTTGTAGGTACCGCCGCCCCAGACGGCCCAGTTGCCGCCCCACGGCTTGTACTGGCTGCGGCCATGTACGTCGATGGCATTGTGGGCGTCGTCTGTGAGGTTGTCGTCGGTGCCGTAGCCGCCCATGATGAACAGCGACAGTTCCTTGCTGACGTTGACATCCAGGCGAACCTTGCCGGCCACTTCCTCGTAGTTGCTGTCATAGGCGACAACACCGGTGATCGCGCCCCAGTCGCCCTTGTACTTCAAGCCGCCGACGACATGCGGAACATAGCTGTCGATGGTGTTGACGCCCGTGCCTTCTTCGAGCGAGACCACGCCCGTGAAGCCGCTGCCAGCGTCGAAATAGTACTGGACGACATTGGTGTCCTTGACGCCGTACGGGATGATCGTGTCCTGGATGACGTTGCCCGCGTAACCGATGAACTGGTCGTATGCAGTTTCATCCTTACCGACGCGCAGGCCACCGAGCTGTATCCAGGCGAAGTTGAGGCTGGTGGTTTTGTTGCCGGCCTGCCAGGAGGTCGAGGAGCTTCCATCATAGTCGCCCGAGGAGTTGCCGAACTGGAAGCGGGTCTCGGTGAAGGTCTTCAACGTGCCGAGTTCGGTTTCCTGGCCGGTATACGTCCTCAGCGTGAAGCGCATGTTCTTGTAGTAGGTGTCGTGGTTTCCACCGTCCATGTGATCGCCAACGTTGTTGACGCCATCCAGCGTGCCGGAATCGCCGACGCCGATGTCATAGCGGAGATAGCCGCCGATGCGCAGGCAGGTCTCGGTGCCCGGGATGTAGAAATAGCCGGCGCCGTAGACGTCGCAGATCTTGACGTATTCGGCCGGTTCCGGTTCGGCGACGACAACCGCGTCCGCGGCGCGCGCGCCGGACACCGCGATCAAAGCCGCGGCTGAGCCGAGAAGGAGGCTCTTGATGTTCATTTTCTGACCTCTCCAGTCAAGTTTGAAAAAATGGCTTCTGAATTGTGGCTGGCGGATATGTTTTCCCGCCTCACCCCCACAATGAAAAAGGCCCGCACCGCGTCCCCTTTTCGCGGCGAACATACCCACCAATCGTCCACCTTCAATGACAATTCCATAAATGCGCTGGATTCTCGCTACAGATTAAATACGTGTTGCACAAATAACACTAATGAGATCTGGCTTGAATTTAAAATGGCACAAATGGAACATCGTCATATTTTTGTAACAAATAAGTGTATCCTTCTGCATAGACCAGTTTAGTCTATGGATTGCGGTCTTTTAAACTCTAAATCTAAAATAACTCGAGAAATTTGTGATTTCTGTCCTCGTATCGCTGTCGGCGCGAAAACAACACCAGCAGCGGCTCCAGATCACGGCGCGGAAAGCCGGCCTCAGCGCGCGTCGCCGCTTCGTTGGCGGCTTGCCAAGAATCTGAGTTGGTCTCGCGCCAATCGCGGGCCGCATGGTGGAGCCCGCGCTTCGCCTTAGTCTGCTTCCCAGCACCCCGGGCGGTTCGCGGTTCGCGTAAACCGCGACGTGCTCTACAGCACGTCGCGGCGAATCGGATTCGCCGACCTGCTGTAAGCTTCTGATTTTGTCGTTGTCCCGGAACCGAGGACACTTCCGGGCGACATGCATTAGCCTCACGCCCAATGCTTGTGGTCGGCCACCGCGCGATGGCGCGCCAGGATTTTTCGGCCTTAGCGGGGGAACTCCAGCCCCATCTCGCGGTAGCGCTCGGGATCATCGCCCCAGTTCTCGCGCACTTTCACGAACAGGAACAGGTGCACCTTCTGTTCCAGTATGCCTGATATTTCCATCCGCGCGGCCTGCCCGATGGCGCGGATGGTCTCGCCCTTGTGGCCGAGCACGATCTTCTTCTGGCTGTCGCGCTCGACAAAGATGGTCTGGTCGATGCGCACCGAGCCGTCCTTTTTCTCTTCCCATTTCTCCGTTTCGATGTGCGAGGAATAGGGCAGTTCCTGATGCAGCCGGAGATAGAGTTTCTCGCGTGTGATCTCGGCTGCCAGCTGGCGCATCGGCAGGTCCGAAATCTGGTCTTCCGGATAGTACCAGGGGCCGGCCGGCAGCGCCTGCGCCAGATAGTCGAGGAGGTCCTTGCAGCCGGAACCGGTCAGCGCGGAGACCATGAAGGTGCGCTGGAACGGCACTTTCTCGTTCGCTGCCGCAGACAGGGCCAGCAGCGCCTCGTGCTTGACCCGATCAACCTTGTTGAGAATCAGCACCATCGGTTGGCGCACGTCCTTCAGCCGTTCGAGGATGGCGTCAGCATCGCCCCTGATGCCGCGCTCGGCGTCGATCAGCAGCAGGACGATATCGGCGTCCTTGGCGCCTCCCCAGGCGGTGGTCACCATCGCGGTGTCGAGCCGCCGCTTGGGCTTGAAGATGCCCGGTGTGTCGACAAAGACGATCTGCGCGTTGTCGTGCGTGGCGATGCCGCGCACGATGGCGCGTGTCGTCTGCACCTTATGGGTGACAATCGAGACCTTGGCGCCGACCAGCTGGTTGACCAGTGTCGACTTGCCCGCGTTAGGCGCGCCGATCAGCGCAACGAAGCCGGAGTGCGTGACGGGAGCGGCTGCGGTGTCTTCGGCGGTCATGCCGCGCTCCCTTTATTGGCCCACACGCCTTCGCGCACGAGAAATGCCGAAGCCGCCGCTTCTTCGGCCGCCCTGCGGGAGCCGCCGGTACCGACGGAAGGTGCAAAGCCGCTAACCTGCAAAGAAATAGTGAAGACCGGCTGATGGTCGGGCCCTTCGCGTTTTTCGATCACGTATTCGGGGCGCGCGTCACTCGTCTTGGCAATCCATTCCTGCAAATCGGATTTCGGATTACGTGGCTTCGTCACAACCGTGCTCGAACGTGGCTCCCAATAACGCAGAACGAACCGCCGCGCGGCGTCGATACCACCATCGAGATAAACTGCCGCGATTAGGGCTTCGACGGCATCAGCCAGATAATTTCCGCCGGAGCCGCGCGATCGCGTCTTCAAGGCGGCGTCGGCCCGGACCAGATTCTCCAGCTGCATCTCGATGCCGACTTCCGAGCATGTCTTTGCATCGACCAGCGCATTGAAACGGGGCGCGATTTCACCTTCCGGTGCATCAGGGAATTTCTCGAAAAGCATATCGGCGACGACAAGACCAAGCACGCGGTCGCCAAGGAATTCAAGACGCTGATTGTTGCTTGCCGCCTTGACCGCGCTGGAATGCGTCAAGGCGGTCTCAAGTAAGCGGATGTCCCTGAAAACATGGCCGGTCCTGGCCATCACCAAACCGGCCAGAGTCTCGCCTGTCGGGCGCTTCAAGGCCATCAGTTGACGAAGTGGAACAGGCGCGAAGCGCGCATCAGCGACGGCCATTTCCAGATTTCGAGCGGGCTAGCCTTGCCGGCGATCGAGAAGAAGACAAGGTTGGCGCGGCCGACCAGGTTCTCGGCCGGAACATAACCGACGGTGAAACGGCTGTCGGCGGAATTGTCCCTGTTGTCGCCCATCATGAAATAGTGGCCGGGGGGCACGTCGAATTCGCGGGTGTTGTCGCCAATCGAGTTCGGCGACAGGTCGAGCGTGTCATAGCTGACACCATCGGGCAGCGTCTCGCGATAGACGTCGATCGGATAATCCTTTTCCGTGATGTCGGGATTGTCGATCTGGCCGGTCTTGACGCGCGGCACGCCAACGCCATTGATGAAGACTTGGCCATCCTTCATCTGGATCTTGTCGCCGGGCAGGCCGATGACGCGCTTGATGTAGTCGACGGACGGATCAGGCGGGAACTTGAACACCACCACGTCGCCACGCTTGGGCTCGGAGCCCCAGATGCGGCCCGAGAAAATGTCCGGTCCAAAAGGCAGCGAATAGCGTGAATAGCCGTAGGACCATTTGGTGACGAACAGATAGTCGCCTTCCAGAAGCGTCGGCCGCATCGAGCCCGACGGGATCGAGAACGGTTGGAACAGCAGCGTGCGAATGACCAGGGCGAGCAAAAGCGCCTGGACGATGACGCTGACGGTTTCGCCAAGCCCGCCGGATTTCTTCTGAGATTTTTCAGCCACGCTCATGTCGTCCTCGATTGTGCGTTGGATGGTATAGAGTCTCGGCGCGCGCTGGGCAACGTCCATGCCGGTCGTCAGATGCAATCAATGTGGCGCTTCTTCGACCGGTAACGCCTCTATGATCACAAAGGCTTGAGCGAGCGGGAAATCATCCGTGATGGTGAGGTGGATCGCCGCCCGATGACCTTGAGGCAGGATCTTTTCCAGCCGCGCCAGCGCCCCGCCGGTCAGCGCCATCGTCGGCGCACCGCTGGGCAGGTTGACGACACCCATGTCACGCCAGAAGACCCCTTGTGCCAGACCAGTGCCCAGTGCCTTGGCGCACGCCTCCTTGGCGGCAAAGCGCTTGGCGTAGGAAGCCGCGCGGGCGCGCCGGTTCTCCGAACGCGCCTGTTCCACCTCGGTGTAGATCCTCTGGATGAAGCGCTGGCCGTGACGCACCAGCGATTTCTCGATGCGTGTGATGTCGATCAGGTCGCTGCCGATGCCGATGATCATTGGGCGGCGGAACCGACGCTTCCGCCGGGATGAGGCGAATGCTCACGGCGTCTCGCGCGCTCGGCCAGCCGCTTGCGCCGCTGTTCGCGGAAGACATTCATGCCCCAGCGCGTGATGCCGTAGAACACCAGGCCGAACACCAGCCCGAGCGGCACCGCACCGATCAGCATCGGCTCCAGGACGGGATGCCATAATTTGGCGAAGGAAAGCGTGTGCAGCATCTCGCCCAGATGCGCCGGCGGACCATGTGTCGGCAGGCGATCGTGCAGGATGAGCTTGCCGGTTTCCCAGGATGCGCCCCACAAGAGCGGAAAAGTCAGCGGATTGCCGAAGAATACGGCTCCCAGAGCGGCGGCCACCAGATTGCCGGCGATCACCCAACACAGAACGGCGGCAATGATGAAGTGGAAACCGACGGGGAAGAACGAAGCAAAGACACCCGCGGCGACGCCGGCCGCCACCGCATGCGGGGTGGCCTTCAGCCGCAGAATGCGCTTGGAGAAATATTGAAGCGAGCGCGAAAACGAACGGCGCGGCCACAGATAGGTACGCACCCGCTCGAAAAGGCCATCAGGCTTGCGGCGACGAAAAAGCACTCTCTTCCTATTCCCGACAGTTCACAGCTTACACGCCGGCTGTTTCCAGCCAGGCTTCGACCGCCACATCTTGCGCTTTACGGTCGCCAGAAGGCAATCGCGACTTTGATATAGCCATCCGCAAGCCCAACAACAACCGAAGGCCGTACGCTCAGCGTCCGCAGCGCCAGATTTTTGGTCAGATCCATCTTCTCCACATCGGACAATCGCGGCGAATTTGAGAAGTGGTTTCGGCTAATTGTCGCAGCCGGATGACCGATATGCGGCCGAGGGTTCCGGCCGGCTTCGACAAGGTCACCATCCGGGGCCGAGACGATATCCTTCCGGCGCGGTGCCTACTTCAGATATTCGCTGACCTCGACCAGATTGTCGTCGGGATCGCGGAAATAGACCGACATCATAGGTCCTCGCGCGCCGATGCGCTCAACCGGACCGACTTCGATGGCAACGCCGTCGGCCGCGAGGCCGGCCTGGATTTCGGCGAGAGGCACCGCCGACACGAGGCAGAAATCGCCAGAACCCGGCGTCGGCGTCCTCGCCTTTGGCTCGAAAGTGCGGCCGACTTCGTGCAGGTTGATCTTCTGCGAACCGAACAGAAGCGCTGTCGGCCGGTTCGGCTGATCCAGGCGCCGCATGCCAAGCACGCGCCGGTAGAAGTCGCAGGTCGCTTCAACCGAGCGGACCGTCAGCACGAAATGGTCGATGCCGGCGATCATTTCGACCTCCTCGTCAGATGTTGCGGCTGCCCGGCTTGATGGCCGGGATGGCGGCAAGCTCCGGCGGCAACCTGTCCGGCGGGTAGGCTGGAACTTCATATTCGGCAAGCGCGATCAACGGCACACCGACATGGGTCTTGCCGGCCGAACGGTCGATGATGCAGGCGGCCGCGACCACCTCTGCGCCAACGTCGCGCAGGCAATCAATGGTTTCGCGGATCGACAGACCGGTGGTGACGATGTCCTCGACGATGACAACGCGGGCGCCTCGATCGATCTCGAAGCGGCGCAGGCGGAACTCGCCCCCTTCCCGCTCCACCCAGATCGCCGGCACGCCAAGGTGGCGCGAGGTTTCGTATGCCGGGATCAAGCCGCCGATCGCCGGCCCGACGACATAGTCGATCTTGCCTGGCACGGCGGCGCGGATCTTCTTGGCCAGCGCCTTGCACAGCCGCTCGGTCTTGTCGGCATGCATGAAGACGCGTGCCTTCTGCAGGAAAACTGGACTGCGCAGGCCCGACGTCAGGATAAAATGACCCTCGAGAACAGCGCCAGCCTCGCGGAATATGTCCAGCACTTCGTCGGTATTCATCTCGTCCCCCATGGCCGGCTATCGCTAGCCGTTGACGCGCCGCGCATCGCTGACGCTCGAATTGTCCTTGAGCTGCGACAGCAGCCGGTTGAGATGCTTCAGGTCCCAGACTTCGAGATCGATCAGCATTTCGGTGAAATCGGGCGCGGTGCGCACCATCGACAGCGTATGGATGTTGGCGTCGTTGGAGGCAACGACCTGGGCGATATCGGCAAGCGAACCCGGCGCGTTGATGGCGGTGACCGAGACGCGCGCGGGGAACCGTTCCTTGGTGCGCTCGTCGATGTCCCAGCGCACGTCGATCCAGCGCTCCGGCTGATCGTCGAAGGCCTGCAGCGCCGGAGACTGGATCGGGTAGATGGTGATGCCGGTGCCCGGCTGGACGATGCCGACGATACGATCGCCAGGGACCGCGCCTTCCGGCGCGAAGCGCACCGGCAGGTCGCCGCGCACGCCGCGGATCGGCACGGCGCCGGCGCCTGGCTGGTCCTTGTCCTTGCGCGCGGCCCGGCCAGGTATCTGGAACAGCATGCCTGCGGCGTTGCGGATCTTCGACCAGCCCTCCTCGCGCTGCTTGGGCGCTGCCGGCGTGACGCGCTCGTCCTTGTAGTCGGGGAACACCGCCTTCATGACATCGGTTGAGGCCAGTTCGCCGCGCCCCACGGATGCCAGCACATCCTCGATGTCCTTGCGTGCCAGCCTGTGCAGCACGGGCTTCAGGCTTTCCCTGGTGAAGGTCTTGCCGGCTCGTTCGAAGGCACGCTCCAGGATACGCGCGCCAAGGCCAGAATACTGCTTGCGGATCGCATTCTTGGTGGCGCGGCGGATGGCGGCGCGCGCCTTGCCGGTGACGACGACCGATTCCCATGCGGCTGGCGGCACCTGCGCTTTGGAGCGGATGATCTCGACCTCGTCGCCATTCTTCAGTTCCGTCATCAGCGGCATGATGCGGCCATTGACCTTGGCGCCGACGCAGGTGTCGCCGACATCGGTGTGGACCGCATAGGCGAAATCGATCGGCGTGGCGCCGCGCGGC
Organism: Mesorhizobium sp. BR-1-1-10; assembly: GCF_020165595.1. Classification (NCBI taxonomy): domain Bacteria; kingdom Pseudomonadati; phylum Pseudomonadota; class Alphaproteobacteria; order Hyphomicrobiales; family Phyllobacteriaceae; genus Mesorhizobium; species Mesorhizobium sp. BR-1-1-10. Next base: position 49,036 of record NZ_JAIUIL010000009.1, read on the forward strand.
AAGGCAATCAGCATGCCTTTCGGCGTGAAGCAGAACACCTGGTCCTGGAACAGCTCCAGCTTGGTGTTCTCGAGAAAATCCTCGGGATTGTCGCCCTCGGCCAACTGCTCGATGGTACGGCGCAGCCAAGCGTAGGCGTTGGTCTCCTTCGAGATCGCATGGCCGGCGCCGTTCGTCTTGCCGCCGGTGTCCTTGTAGATCGAATGGGCGGCGACGCCGTATTCGGCGATCTTGTTCATCTCGCGGGTGCGGATCTGCAGTTCGACGCGCTGGCGCGAAGGCCCGACGATGGTGGTGTGGATCGAACGGTAGTCGTTCTGCTTCGGGGTCGAGATGTAATCCTTGAAACGGCCGGGCACCATCGACCAAGTGGTGTGGATGGCACCCAGCGCGCGATAGCAGTCCTCGACGCTGTCAACGACAACACGGAAGCCGAAAATGTCGGACAGCTGCTCGAAGGACAGCGCCTTGGCCTCCATCTTGCGGAACACCGACCATGGCTTCTTCTGCCGGCTCTTCACGCCGGCGTTGATGGCGTGCTTTTCAAACAGGGCCGACAGCGCCTTTTCAATGTCGGTCAGCACGCCCTTGTTGCGCTCGAATATCTCGGCGAGCCGCGCGGTGACGGCCCGGTAGGCTTCCGGATTGATGAAGCGGAAGGCGATCTCTTCCAGCTCCTCGCGCATGCCTTGCATGCCCATGCGCCCGGCCAGCGGCGCGTAGATATCCATCGTCTCCTCGGCGATGCGCAGGCGTTTGGCCTCGGGCATGTGATCGAGGGTGCGCATGTTGTGCAAACGGTCGGCGAGCTTGACCAGCAGCACGCGAACATCTTCCGAGATCGCCAGCAAAAGCTTGCGCAGGTTCTCCGCCTGCTCGGCCTTCTTGGAGACGAGGTCGAGCTTCTTGAGCTTGGTCAGGCCCTCGACCAGCTTGCCCATTTCGGGGCCGAACAGATCGTCGATCTCGGCCCGCGTCGCCGTCGTGTCCTCGATGGTGTCGTGCAGCAGTGCGACGGCGATGGTCGCCTCGTCCATGTGCATCTCGGTGAGGATGGCGGCGACTTCGAGCGGATGCGAGAAATAGGGATCGCCGGAAGCGCGCTTCTGGTGGCCATGCTTCTGCATGGCGTAGACATAGGCCTTGTTGAGCAACGCCTCGTTGACGTCAGGCTTGTAGCGCTGGACGCGCTCGACAAGCTCATACTGACGCATCATGGGCTAAATCTCTCGGCGATGAAATGAATCATGCGCCGCACTGTTGTACGGCGCATGCCGGTACCAACTGTCGCAAATACCAGATTCACGCATTATGCCAAGTGCGGCCAAAGCTGCATCCGGTATTTGCGACAGTTGGTACTAGATAGCCACGAAACCGCCGGGACGGAAGTGCCGGAACGGAGGCTTAGTAGTCGTCGCTCTTTTCCGGGGGCACCAGGCCTTCGATGCCAGCCAGGAGATCTTCCTCGGTCATCCGGTCGAAGGTGACGTTCTCCTCGGCGTCGTCGGCTTCGGCGGCCGCAACAGCGCCGCCGGTCTGATCAGCGATCACTTCGCCATCGGCTTCGGGCTCGTCGACCTCGACATGCTTCTGCAGCGAATGGATCAGATCTTCCTTGAGATCATCGGGCGACAGCGTCTCGTCGGCGATCTCGCGCAGTGCGATGACGGGGTTCTTGTCGTTGTCGCGCGGGACGGTGATCTGCGCGCCCTGGCTGATCTGACGGGCGCGGTGGCCGGCCAGAAGCACCAGCTCGAAGCGGTTGTCGACCTTGTCGATGCAATCTTCAACGGTTACGCGGGCCATGGACTGCCCCTTTCATGCCTGGATTTAATGGAAAACAGGCGCGGTCCATAACCCGAACGGCGCCAAAATACAAGCATCATGGCAATGCGGGCCCACAGGGCACTCAATCTCAATATCGAACTCCCGATCTAGCAAAGCAGCCGGGTCCAGGGTTCGGCGCCACGATCACAATTGCTTGCAGTGCGCCACATGCCCTTGGATTGCCACCAAACTGGCGTTATCTCGATTGGTCCAAGGTCGGCCGGTTATTAGAGCCTGACCGATAGTCGCTACCGCATTTCGTTTAGACGGCCGTTTTTTCGAAAAGGATTATTTCCATGTTCGACCCTCGTGAAAAAATCGCCCTGTTCATCGACGGCGCCAATCTCTACGCCACATCGCGCGCGCTCGGGTTCGACATCGATTATCGCAAGCTCCTGGCGAGCTTCCACAAGCGCGGTTACCTGTTGCGCGCCTATTATTACACCGCGCTGGTCGAGGACCAGGAATACTCCTCGATCCGGCCACTGATCGACTGGCTCGACTATAACGGGTTCAAGGTGGTCACCAAGCCGGCCAAGGAATTCACCGACTCGACCGGCCGTCGCAAGATCAAGGGCAACATGGACATCGAGCTTACCGTCGATGCCCTGGAACTCGCCGATGTCGTCGACCACTATGTCATATTCTCCGGAGACGGTGATTTCCGAACGTTGGTCGAAGCGCTGCAACGGCGTGGCCGCAAGGTGTCGATCGTCTCGACCATGGCCTCGCAACCTCCGATGATCTCAGACGACCTGCGCCGGCAGGCCGACCATTTCATCGACCTGGCGACGCTGAAGAACGAAGTCGGCCGCGATCCCTCCGAACGACCGGCACGGCGGCCCGAACCGGCTGAAGTCGACGAGGACGACTACTGAGGCAGGTCGACTTGACCGCCCCTTCACTTTCCGAACCCAGCCGCGATTGCCCGCTCTGCCCGCGGCTGCATGATTTCATCGCCGAATGGCGGCAGCGCGAGCCGTCATGGTTCAACGCGCCGGTGCCGACCTTCCTGCCACTGGGTGGCGAAGATACCGTCCAGCTTCTGATCGTTGGTCTGGCGCCTGGCCTGCGCGGCGCCAACCGCACCGGGCGCCCCTTTACCGGCGACTATGCCGGCGACCTGCTCTATTCGACACTGATTGCCCACAACTTCGCACGCGGCGAGTTCAAGGCGCGGCCCGATGATGGGCTGGAACTCCTCGGCACGGCGATCACCAACGCGGTGCGCTGCGTGCCGCCGGAGAACAAGCCGGTCGGTGCCGAGATCGCCACCTGCCGGACATTCCTGGTGCCGACGATCGCTCGCTTTCCCAACCTGCGCGCCGTGCTGGCGCTGGGATCGATCGCGCACCAGTCGACCGTGCGGGCACTGGGCGGGCGCGTCGCCGCCTATCCATTCAAACATGGCGGCCAGTTGGAAGCCGGCGGCATCATGCTGTTTTCGAGCTACCATTGCTCGCGCTACAACACCAACACCGGTGTGTTGACCGAAGACATGTTCGTCAGGGTATTTGGCGAGATTGCGGCATTCCTGAAGAACTGAGCTCTCGGATACCGTGCGGTCTGCGGTGCCTGCTCACACCGGCAGCAAGGCATCCGGCTTCACGTCGCCGATCGAGGCATAGGTATGTGTCTCCTTCACCCCCGGCAGCGGCAGGATGACGCGTTTGAGAAAGTCCTGATAGTCGGCCATCTCGGCAATGCGGGCCTTCACGAGATAGTCGAAGCCGCCGACGACCATGTGGCATTCCAGAACCTCGGGCGCCTTTGCCACCGCCTCGGCGAAGCGGTCAAAGATATGCGGGGCCGCATGATCGAGCCGCACCTCGATGAAGACAAGCATGCCGCGGCCAATCTTTGCCGGATTGAGCACCGCCCTGACGGCGGTGATGAACCCGTCGCGAAACAGGCGTTTCACGCGCTGGCTGGCGCCTGTGGGTGACAGGCCGACGCGCGCTGCCAGGTCGAGCGTGGTACGGCGTCCATCTTCCTGCAGCAGTCGCAGAAGACTGCGGTCGACGGCGTCCAGGTCGACTGGTTCAGGATTCACGTTCAAGCCCTCCTATTTGCGTGAATTACACTTCAAATTGTAAAAAACAGCGTATTTTGTCGCGACCATTTCGACCATAGGCTGCGCTTCATCGCAAGGTCGGGGCTGTCTCCTCCTGGCGGCATGAACATGCGGCGGAACTGACATGGCGGACGGACGAGACACGGGAGACACAAGACTGGCGGTGATCGCCGGCCTTGTCATGATCGCCATCTATGCGGCGCAGTTCGTCGCCGCCCGCTTCAGCCTCAGGGAGCATCTGACGGCCACCGACATGGCCAGCCTGCGCTTTGCAGGTGCCGGCGCGGTGTTCCTGCCGATCGTCTGGAGACGCGGCCTGGCGACCATGAAGGCGCTGGGCTGGCGGCGTGGACTGACGTTGGCTGCACTGGCCGGATTGCCCTATCCGCTGATCATCAACTGGGGTCTAACCCACGCGCCCGCCGCCCATGCCGCGGCGCTCTGCCCGGCCTCGATCGTGTTCTTCTCGTTCCTATTGTCGCTGTTCAGGGAAAGCGCGTCGCGTCGGCGGATCATCGGCGTCGTTACGATCATCGCCGGCTTGTTGCTGTTCATAGCGCCGGCGCGCACCGGCGCCAGCGATGTCCTGTTCGGGGACCTGCTGTTTATCGGATCGGGCGCGATGTTTTCCACATATGCCGTTCTTGTGCAGCGATGGCGTGTCGACCCGGTCACGGCGACCGCGAGCGTCGTGCTTTTGTCCTGCCTGCCGCTGCCACTTCTTTATGTCTTTGCGCCAAGCGGCCTCCATGCCGCCGCAGGCGCCGAAATCGCCAGCCAGATCGTCATTCAAGGTCTTCTCTCGGGCGCTGCGGCAATGTTCCTCTACACTTACATTGTCGACCGATTGGGCTCACAGGCTGCATCGCTGTTCCTGCCGGGTGTGCCGGTCGCCACCGTGATGGTCGGCATGGTCGTGCTTGGCGAGACCCCGCTGGCTATCCAATGCGTGGCCATCGCCATCATGGCCGCCGGGATGGGTTATTCGGCGATGGGTCGACGCAGCACCAGGGAAAATCTGGCTGTCTCGACATCAGCTGGATCGTGAATGGTTTGAGGGGCATGGCAGGCTGCCGAAGAACCGGACCGGCATCGGATCGGGCCTGTTCATCAAGGTGTGGAGGCGAGCAGCGCCGCCAACTTCTCCGGCCCGCCCTGCAAAACGTTCAGATCGACGTCCCCCTCGATGCCGTTCACGCGCCCCCTGTTGTGGTACTGCCAGTAGATCCAGTCACGGCGGTCCGGTTCCATGAGCAGTGAGCGTAGCCAGAGTGGGCGAGCGGCGATTTGCCCGGCATAAGCGGCCTCGGCTTCATCCGTAAGATAGACGATCGCCGGCTTGCCGAATGCCGCCTCGACAGGTCCGAGGAAGGCCTGGAGTTCGGCATTCAACTGTTCGGGCGACGGACGCCGCGGACAGTTGCCGCCGAACTCGATGTCGACCACGGGCGGCAGCAGCGGCTGATCGTGCGGCACCACCGAGATGAAATTCCTCGCCTGGTCGGCGCCCGGCCGGCAGAAGGTGAAGAAATGATAGGCGCCGACGGCGAGTCCGGCGGCGCGGGCCTCGCGCAGATTGCCGGCGAAGGCGTCGTCGACATGGTCGCCGCCTTCAGTCGCCTTGATGACGACGAAAGCCACATCATCGGCGGCAACACGCCGCCAGTCGATCCGGCCCTGATGATGGGAGACGTCGATGCCCCTGACCGGATATCGGTCGCGGTCGGGAGAGTAGCTGCGGAAATAGGCCACTCCTCCCGCAGCAATGACACATGCCAGGGCAAGACTGGCCGCGCCCCAGAGAACAATCCGCTTCTTCAAGACCACCCCTGTTGGACTTGCCGGTTGTTCGGCGTTGAAAACCAGACCGTTGGCTTTGCAGGCCATCTCCCGATCACCCGCGTTCCTTCAGCAGCCGGCCTTTTTCGCGCGACCAGTCGCGTTGCTTTTCGGTCTCGCGTTTGTCGTGCAGTTTCTTGCCGCGGCCGACGGCAAGCAGCAGCTTGGCGCGTCCCTGGTCGTTGAAATAGATTTTCAGCGGCACCAGGGTCATGCCTTCGCGGTCCACGCTCTGCGACAGCTTGGCCATTTCGCGCTTGTTGAGCAGCAGTTTGCGGCGGCGGCGCGGCTCGTGGTTGAAGCGGTTGGCCTGCAGATATTCGGGCAGATAGGAATTGATCAGCCAGATCTCGCCGCCTTCGACCGAGGCATAGCTGTCCTGGATGTTGGCCTGGCCCTGACGCAGCGACTTGACCTCGGTTCCGGTCAGCACAAGGCCGGCCTCGATCGTGTCGAGCACCTCGTAGGAAAACCGCGCTTTGCGGTTTTCGGCAACGGTCTTGTTGTTGGGATCGGCTTTTCTGACTTGGTTCATGAGGTCTAGAGTCCGTTTCGAAACTCGCTCCCGCGAGTCAGATGATGGTGCTACCGAGAACCGGAGCGGAGCGTACATATAGTACGGGAACACCGGAAGCGCAGGTGGCGCCTTCAGATGATCGCGGGAGCAGACTTCCCAAACGGCTCGCTAATTGATCAAGCCGGCGTGCTTCATGGCCGCATCGATCCTCTCGGCCGTTGCCGGTTCAACAGTCACCAGCGGCGAACGCAGCACGTTCTCGACCTTGCCCAGCTTCGACAGTGCATATTTCGCGCCGGACACGCCGGGCTCGATAAAGATCGCCTTGTGCAGCGGCAAGAGACGGTCCTGCAGCTCCAGCGCCTTCGCACTGTCGCCCGAAAGCGTTGCTTCCTGGAATTCGGCGCAGAGCCGCGGCGCGACGTTCGAGGTCACTGAGATGCAGCCGACACCACCATGCGCGTTGAAACCGAGCGCGGAAGCGTCCTCACCCGAAAGCTGGATAAAATCCTTGCCACAGGTCATGCGCTGCTCCGACACGCGCTCGACCTTGCCGGTGGCGTCCTTGACGCCGACGATGTTCTTGAAGTCGTGCGCCAGCCGGCCCATCGTCTCCGGCATCATGTCAATGACCGAGCGCGGCGGGATGTTGTAGATGATGATCGGCAGCTTGGTCGCCCGGGCGACAGCGGCAAAATGCTCGTAGAGGCCGCGCTGTGTCGGCTTGTTGTAATAGGGCGTTACGACCAGGGCAGCATCGGCGCCGGCCTTTTCGGCATACTGCACGAGCCCGACGGCTTCCTCGGTGTTGTTGGAACCGGCACCGGCAACCACCGGGGCGCGGCCCTTGGCCACCTCGATGCAGATCTTGACGACGTGGCGATGCTCGTCATGCGACAGCGTAGGCGACTCGCCCGTTGTGCCGACAGGAACCAGGCCTGTCGTGCCCTCGCCAAGCTGCCAGTCGACGAACGCGCGAAAGGCTTTCTCGTCGAAACGCCCGCTCTTTTCGAACGGTGTCACGAGCGCGGTAAGCGAGCCTCTCAGCATGTCGTCCAACTCCTTGGGACTTCTCGGTTCACGCATGTCGTTGTCCCAAAACCGGTATCCACTTTTGGGCGCCATGCACTTTGTTGGTTGTGCATGTCGTTACCCCAAAACCGGTATCCACTTTTGGGCGCCATGCATCGGTGTTTCGTGGTGCGCCTTCTAACCGAAAGCGAAGCCGCGCACCATAGTCTCGACATTGTTGCGCGGCAAGCATTGCCATGGTGCCAGCAAGCGTAATTCGAACGGCCTCGATAACCCTTTGTTTACGAGCCCTTCACGACCTAAGTTTAGGCTTCAAGGCTTCTTCGCCGCCGGTAAAATACTGGATTAAGGAAAGACACGCGATCATGCCGACCAGTCGGCCCCATCTCTTCGCGCTGCTTGGCGCCGTCGCCGCGCTGATGCCCGGCGTGGCGATCAGCGGCAGCGTCGATGTGCGGGTCACCTCGGCCATCCCGGTGCCTGGTGTACAGGACAAGGCGCAACAGGCCCCCTCACCCAGCGTCGCGCGGTTGAAAAGTGGGCTGGATGCGCTGGCGGCCGGCGATATTGCCGGCGCGCGCGGCGTGCGTGATGCACTGCCCGCACAATCGCTCGACCAGCACATATTGGCCTGGGCGATCGCGCTTTACGGCGGAGACAAGGTTCCGAGCGGCGACATCGCGGCGGCCGCGAAGATGCTGCCCAACTGGCCGGGCACCGTCGCCTTGCGCAAGAACAGCGAGCGCGCGCTCTACCGCGAAAACCCGGCGGCGGATGTCGTCGTCAAGGCATTCGACGGCAGCCAGCCGCAGACATTCGAAGGCGTGATGGTTCTCGCGCGCGCCTATGTGTCGTCCGGCAACGCCAAGGCGGCGCGATCGGTGCTGTCGCCGTTCTGGCGCACCGCGATCCTGGAGGCCAAGGACGAGACGGCTCTGATCAAGGAGTTCGGCAGCCTTGTTCCTGCAGCCGACCACCGTTTTCGCATGGAGCGCATGTTCTATGCCGACCGGGTGAGTTCCGCCTTGCGTGTCGCCGGCCTCGCCGGCGCCCAGCAGCTTGCCGACGCCTGGGCGGCGGCCGACAGGAGCGACAAGAATGCCGCCAAACTCCTAAAGGCGGTACCAGCGGCGCAGCGTTCGGCCGGCTATTTCTTCGCGCAGGCCGAGTATCTGCGCAAGCAGCAGGATTTTGCGGGCGCCGCGGCGGTTGTCATGAAGGCGCCGGCGGACCGTGACTTCCTGGTCGATCCGGATGCCTGGTGGGTCGAACGCCGGGTGCTGTCGCGCGAACTGGTCGACCGGGGCGACATGAAGACGGCATACAAGATAGTCGCCACGCATGCCGCCGAAAGCGCGGCCAATGCGGCGGAAGCCGAGTTCCATGCCGGCTGGTACGCGCTGCGTGGCCTGAACGATCCCAAGCTCGCGGCGACGCATTTCGCGCGCATCGCCGACCTTGCCCAGGGACCGATGACCCTGTCGCGCGCCTATTACTGGCTCGGCCGCGCGGCGGAAGTCGGAGGCCCCGGCAATGCCAAGGATTATTTTGGACGTGCGGCGACCTACGGCACCACGTTTTACGGCCAGCTCGCCGCCGAACGTGTCGGCCGGCAGGCGCTCAACATCGTCTATCCCCAGCCAAGTGCCGCCGACCGGCAGAGCTTTGCCGGCCGCGAGGCCGTCTCCGCCATCAAGCGACTGCAGGAGGCGGGCTACGACCGCTATGCCGAAACGCTCTACCGCGACCTTGCCGGCCAGTTGACCAGTCCGGGTGAACTGGCGCTGCTCGCCGTCCTGGCGGAAAAGCAGGACAACCATTTCATGGCGCTGAAAATCGGCAAGATCGCCGGAGCGCGGGGCATCGACGTCGGAGCGCTGTCGCATCCGCTCGGCGTCATCCCCGATTCGGCCAATATTTCCGGTTCCGGCAAGGCGCTGGCCTACGCGATCGCCCGCCAGGAAAGCGAATTCAATATCGGCGCCATATCCAGTGCCGGCGCGCGCGGGCTGCTGCAGCTGATGCCGGCAACCGCCAGGCAGTTGGCGAAGAAGGCCGGATTGCAGTTTTCGCAGACCAGACTGACAACCGACGCCGCCTATAATGCGACGCTTGGTTCGGCCTTCCTCGGCGAACAGCTGGATCGCTTCAACGGCTCGTACGTATTGACCTTCGCGGGCTACAATGCCGGCCCGGCCCGGGCCGGCCAGTGGGTGGCGAAATATGGTGACCCGCGCGGCAAGGACATCGATGCGGTGGCGGACTGGATCGAACGGATTCCCTACACGGAAACAAGAAGTTACGTGCAGCGCGTGATGGAGAATTACGAGGTCTACAAGATGCGTATCTCCGGCAAGTACGACATCGTCGGCGATCTCGTGAACGGGCGGAGTTGAAGTTTTTGCTCTTCCTTCGTGAGGAGAAGGAGGAGCCTTTCCCATTTGACCCTCCCGCGCTCCGTCTATAGCAGACGTGGACGATCCCTTCGGCTAGAGAACCCGTCCCATGTCGAGCAACCCAGGTTTCTCCGACTTCTTCTATGCCGCGCCAGATGGGCTGAGACTTCACGCGCGCGTCTATGGCGAAGCGAATTCCGCACATTGGCCGGTCGTCTGCCTGCCTGGCCTCACACGTAATGCGCGGGATTTTCACGAGCTGGCGCTCTATCTCTCAACGCGATCCGCCTTTGCGCGCAAGGTCATCGCCTTCGACTATCGCGGACGCGGACAGTCGGCCTACGATCCCGATGTCAGTCACTATAATGTCGGCGTCGAGGCGGGGGACATCCTTGCCGGGCTGACGGCGCTCGGCATCAAACAGGCGGCCTTCATCGGCACCTCTCGCGGCGGGCTGATCATCCATGTGCTTGGCGCGATGCAGCCGGCGGCGCTGAAAGCCATCGTGCTCAACGACATCGGGCCAGTGATCGAGCCCGCCGGCCTTGACCATATCCGCGCCTATCTCGATCCCACGCCAAGACCGAAGAGCCGTGCCGAGACTGTCGATGCCCTGCGCGACACCCATAGCAGCGACTTTCCCGCCCTCGCTTCGGCGGATTGGGAGCGGATGGCGTCAGCGCTCTATCGCGAGACAGATCAGGGGCTGATGCCGGATTTCGACCCGAGGCTGGTTGAAACGCTCGCCGCCCTCGACCTAAGCAAGAAACTGCCGGATTTGTGGGCGCAATTCGAGGCGCTGGCCGTCATGCCTATGCTGGTCATACGCGGTGCCAGTTCGAGACTTTTCTCCGTCGAGACGCTTGAAGAAATGAAGAAGCGCCACCCAAACCTCGAGGCGATCACGGTCGAGGGCCAAGGCCACGCGCCTTTCCTCGAGACCGGCAGCCTGCCCGTCGCCGTTGCTGCTTTTCTCGATCGCGCCGAGAGGCAAATAAGCGGCAAATAAGCCCCAAGACCAGATCAGATCCCGGGGCTGTTACGGCGGCAAAGGCAAACTGTCGGAACTACTTGGCCTTGGAGCTTTTGCGGGTCGCCTTTGGCGGCGCCTTCGCCGAAGCGCCCTCATCCGTCTGCTTCCGCTTCGCCGACGGCGTCGTCACCGGCGACGAAAACAGCGAGCTTTCCGCGTTGCCGGCCGGTTGCTCGCCGCGAGGCTTCTCCAGCACGACAACGCAACCATCGAGATCATTGGTGGCCAGATGCGCGTAGCGCATGGTCATCGACAAGGTCTGATGGCCAAGCCACATCTGCACGCGGCGGATGTCGATGCCGCCCTGGACAAGACGCGAAGCGCAGGTGTGGCGCAGGATGTGCGGCACGACCTGGTCGTCGGCGCCGAGGCCGACTTCCGCCTTGGCATCGTTCCAGATGGCGCGGAATTGTGCCTGGCTGAGCTGGGTGAACGGGCCCTTGGGTCGGCGTCCTTCGGCCGGAGGCAGCTTGATGACCTCCTTGACCCGTTCGGTCATCGGAATGGTCCGGCTGCGGCCGGATTTGGTGATCCAGAAGGAGACGCGATGTTCCTGGATATCGTTCCAGATCAGCCCGAGCGCCTCTCCGAGGCGGCATCCGGTGTCGACCAGGAAGACGGAAAGCCGGTAAGCATCCTCGCTGCGGCTCTTGATAGCGGCAAACAGCCTTGCCTCTTCCTCCCTCTCGAGGAAACGAATTCGTCCCGCCCGCTCCTTCTGGCGGCGAAACTCGGGCAAGCTGTGGATATCTCCCATCTTGTAAGCCTTGCGCAGCAGTTTGCTGAGAGCAGCCATCTTTCGATTGATGGTCGCGTTGCTGTTGCCGCGCTGGCGCAAGGTGCCGATAAGGTTGTCCAGGGTACTCTGGTCAAAGGCGCTGAAACGCTCCCCAAGGAGGATCTCGTCTATCTCGCCGATGAAGGAGCTGACATTATATTTATGTCGCCCATCATCCCACAATATGTCTCGATAAGCTGAAAAAAGCTCTCCGACCCGGTATGACTTTACTTCTCTTATCTTGTTATATGTGTAGTTGATCTTCGAGTTCTGAGAAGAAAACGTCGAAAACTGATCAGAGGGGTATCCCTCTTGAATCGCTTCGTTGGTCATTATCCGTCACTCCCCCGAGTGGATTGGGATCAGCCCTATCCGCTTGGGAGCGTCCTTTCAAGAGATTAAATCACGCAGTTGTGATCTCACCCGCCCACCGCGGATCCCACGAGACCAACCTACGGATCTGTTCAGCTACCGATTCCCCCTCTTTCCTTGGTTTGCGTTGACCCAGTCACGAAACAAAAACAGCCCGGGCGTTTGTGCGCCCGGGCTGGATTTCATCTGTAAGGAACCAGCCCTTAGAAAGAGCGCTGGAAGCGGAGGATACCGGCGACGTTGCTCTTCTTGGTCGCACCGACCCAGCCTTGCGACAGGTCGTCAGCACCGCCGACGTTCTGGTAATCGACTTCGGCCGTGACCGTGAAGCCAGGAACAACGTCATAGGCGATGTTCGCAGCGATGCCGAGGTTCTTCCAGTCGTCATACGAGATCTGAGCGTTGAACGAGGTCTTCTCGTTGAACTTGTAGGTGCCACCGCCCCACACTGCCCAGTTGCCGCCCCACTGCTTGTAGAAGCCGCGGCCGGTACCGAAGTCGTTGAGGTTGTCGTCCGAGCCATAGCCGCCCATGATCCAGAGCGACAGCTCGTTGGAGACGTTGACGTCCAAACGAACCTTGCCGGCAACTTCTTCGTAGTTGCTGTCATAGGAAACGACGCCGGTGAGAGCGCCCCAGCCCTGGGTCCACTTCAGACCGCCGACAACATGCGGAACGTAGCTGTCGATGGTATCGGCGCCTGCGCCTTCTTCCAGCGAGACCACAGCCGAGAAGCCGTTGCCGGCGTCAAAGTAGTACTGAACGACGTTGGTGTCGAAATTGCCGTAGGGGACGATCGTGTCCTCAATGACGTTGCCGGCGTAGCCGATGAACGTATCGAAGGCCGATTCATCCTTACCAACGCGGAGACCACCAAGCTGGATCCAGGCGAAATTCAGCGAAACGCCCTTGTTGTGCGCCTCGAACGTGCCAGTCTGCGGGAAGTCGTAGTCGCCATAGTTGTTGCCGAAGTTGAAGCGGGTCTCGGTATAGGTCTTCAACGTGCCGAGTTCGGTTTCCTGGCCGGTCCAGGTCTTCAGCGTGAAGCGGGCGTTCTTCCAGTAGGTGTCGTGATCGCCATCGCCCATATGGTCCGGAACGTTCTGGGCGCCACCGAATGCGCCGGCATCACCCACGCCGATGTCGTAGCGGACATAGCCGCCGATGCGCAGGCAGGTCTCGGTGCCGGGGATGTAGAAGTAGCCAGCGCCGTAGACGTCGCAAATCTTGACGTATTCAGCGGGCTCCGGCTCGGCGACGACGACGGCGTCGGCGGCGCGCGCACCGGAAACTGCGATCAGGGCCGCAGCGGAGCCGAGAAGAAGGCTCTTGATGTTCATTTTCTGACCTCCAGTCAAAAGTTAAAAAACGGGTCTGGGTATTCTTTGCTGAAGGACAGCGTTCCCTGCCCCATCCCCACTACCGAAAAAGATGCGCACCGCGCCGCTCCTTCGAACTCGACATTACCCATGAGCCGGCGGCGTTCAACAACGATCGTACCGGCGAAAGGGCTGTTCGGCTGCTATCCCCCAGCGTTGTTGCACAAATGACACGATTTGGCCTCACTCAGAAAGCTCTCGTTAACCATCGGGCCCGCCGCAGCCGGCTATTTCCGGCCGAATCCGGCATTCGGCCGATGGAATCGTGGCGAGGCCGCGAGTCACCTGCCAGGGATTTGCCGCATTACCGCCCCATCGCGGAAATCCGCGGCGACAGAGCGCCGTTATTTTCTATATTAATGATGCGGGCTTGTTGATTGTGCCGGCGCTTTTCTTTATCCAGCGGCTCAACGGAGAGGTGGCCGAGTGGTCGAAGGCGCTCCCCTGCTAAGGGAGTAGAGGTCAAAAGCTTCTCGTGGGTTCGAATCCCATCCTCTCCGCCACCCTACGCCCTGCGGGCTTCGGGTGGCAGGCCACCCGGAACCGCATTTGGGCGTAGGAGTGTCGCCCGAAGCTACGAAGTAGCGTAGGGGGACCATGTGGTACGTCTATTTCCTGGAGCTCCGTAACGGCGATATCTATGTCGGATCGACAAACGACCTTCGACGCCGCACCGAATCGCACCGATTGGGCAATCTTCCATCGACAAAGGCCTACCTGCCCGTAGCCTTGAAGAGCTACATCGCGGTCGAAACCGAGGCCAACGCTCGCCAACTCGAGAGATATTTCAAGACCGGATCGGGCAAGGCTTTCGCGACCAAGCGTTTCTTGCAGACCGCGCCTCGCTGACCGCCATCATATTATCTACCTGAAATAAAAAGGAAAACGGCTCTCCTGGCAGCTTTTCGTCGGCCTTCGCTCGCGATTCTGACTGGAGGTCAGAAAATGAACATCAAGAGCCTTCTTCTCGGCTCCGCTGCGGCCCTGATCGCAGTTTCCGGTGCGCGCGCCGCCGACGCCGTCGTCGTCGCCGAGCCGGAGCCCGCTGAATACGTCAAGATTTGCGACGTCTACGGCGCTGGCTACTTCTACATCCCCGGCACCGAAACCTGCCTGCGCGTCGGCGGCTATATTCGTGAGGATATCGGTGTGGGCGACGGTGGCTCGTTCGATGGCGTCAATCACGTCACGGACCACCAGCACGGTGATGACGACTCGACCTACTGGAAGCAGACCCGCTTCACGCTGAAGACCTGGACTGGCCAGGAAACCGAACTCGGTACGTTGAAGACCTACACTGAGTACCGCATCAACTTCGGCAACAGCTACGGCGACTATGGCACCCCTGGTCTCGCAGGCAACACCGAAGCGAACCCTAACGCTGGCGGCGACGGCTGGCAGGCGCGCAACAAGACCAGCGCCTTGGAATTTGCCTGGATCCAGCTCGGCGGTCTGCGTGTCGGCGCTGACGAATCGGCCTTTGATACGTTCATCGGCTACGCCGGTAACGTCATCAACGACACGATCGTCCCTTACGGCAATTTCCAGACCAACGTCATCCAATACTACTTCGACGCTGGAAACGGCTTCTCGGCCGTGGTCTCGCTCGAAGAAGGCTCCGGTGAGGTTGGCACCATCGACAGCTATGTTCCGCATGTCGTCGGCGGTGTGAAGTGGACACAGGGCTGGGGCGCCATCACCGGCGTCGTCGCCTATGACAGCAACTACGAAGAAGTCGCCGGCAAGGTTCGCCTGGACGTCAACGTATCCAACGAACTGTCGCTGTTTGCCATGGTCGGCTATGGCTCGGACAACAACCTCAACGACCCGACCAACAACATCGATGCGCTCGGCCGCGGCTTCTACAAGCAGTGGGGCGGCAACTGGGCAGCATGGGGCGGCGGCACCTACAAGTTTAACGAAAAGACATCGTTCAACCTCCAGGCGTCGTATGATGACTGGAAGGACATCGGTGTCGCGGCGAACGTCGCCTACACCGTCGTTCCCGGCCTCACCGTCACGGCGGAAGTCGACTGGCAGCGCGTCGGCCAAGGCGCCATCGACAACCAGTCCGTGTGGGTCAACGCGACCAAGAAGGACAACGTCGGCGGTCTCCTCCGCTTCCAACGCGACTTCTAGTCAATTCGCCTTGGCGAAATCAAACCCGGCGGGCAACCGCCGGGTTTTTTTAGGCCGCTTGCAACTATCGCAGGTAAGGGGCCTCCGTCGTGCGCAGAAAGTCAGTTCGAACAACTGAGAACGGCTAGCCTTCAGCCAAATCCCCCAAGGCATCGATCAATGGCCGAAGCCTGCCTTCGTAGTGCTTCCAACGCTTGACCGATGATTTGTAGATCGGCTGACGAACCTGCCAGTGGCTGAGGGTTCTGACGGAGCCAGCCCTTTCGAAGAAACGGAGGCAGGCGTCGTGCCACTCCAAACCCAGATGCTCCACAAGCCGACGGGACTGCCCCTCCTGGTCGGAAACAAGGTCTTCATAGCGATTCTCGAGAATGCGTCCCGGAAAAATCGACTTCCAATAGCGCATCAGGCGATCGTACTCGCGGTAGTAAAGCCCAAGCACCGCAAGGTCCGAATTATACTTATGCGCGTCGTTAAGATTCGAGGTGAAGCAAGAAAAACAATTATCAACGGGATCGCGTACGCAATGAACAATCCGTGCGTTAGGGAAGAGAAGGGCGATGAGGCCCACAAGTTCGAAATTGTGAGGCATCTTATCGACGATTCGCAATGCTTCGGGCGCGTTGAGACGCAAGCTGGATAGATATTCACCGGCGAGCGCCTTGGATTGCGTTCGCGTCATCGACATGACTGGTCGTCCCAATGGGCGTCCCGGCTGCAATTTAAGACCGTTGGCAACCGCGACTCGCCCCAGCTTGGAGTGTTCGCCCGCGCCGTGGACATCGGGATGGCTCGAGCAGATCTGTTCCGTCAGCGTCGTGCCAGAACGCGGCATTCCAAGCACGAATACAGGCGTCTCAGATGGATCACCATATCCCACCCTCGCCGCGAAGAACTCCGGATTGAACAGCTCGATCCACGCATCGACCTGTCGACCGTAGGATTCAATGTCAAAATCGAACCCCTTGTTCGTTGCGGCTCTGAGAAAATGGTCCATGGCCTCATCGTGGCGACCAAGATCATCCAAGACCTTACCGGCGGCCATATGAAGCTGGTAGGGCTCATCGGCGGGATTCGCCGTTTTTTGAAGCTCGTCCAGAATGGCTTTGAGCTCGGGTGGCTCGGCGGAGAATTTTCGAACCGCTACAAGCGTATTGTAGGACGACGGCACGCTCATGCGCCTGTCGATGCTCTCCTTCAGGCAAACCGTAGCTTCGTCCATGCGGCCGAGGGCAACGAGAGTATTCGCAAGGGCCGTCCGGACGAATGCGTTGTCGGGGTCAATTTCGAGCGCTTTTTCATAGAGCGGCACAGCCACGTCCGCCTTTTCGAACATGAAATATGCTTCGCCAAGTCGACGAAGAGCATCCGTGAGATCGGGCTTCAGCTCGCAGGCGCGCTGCAAATGATGAATCGCAAGCGGATAATCCGCGACCTTTAGAAAGGCCTCCCCCAGACTGAGCTGATAGTATGGATTTTTCGGCTCCTTCGCTGCCGCGCGGGCGAAATACTTGATCGCCAGTTCGTCGTCGAAACCGAGCCCCAGCGTGCCAAGAATGTAGAGGGCAAGCGCGTGATTGGGCGAGCGCGTCAGAACACGATGGCAGAGTTCTTCGGCTTCCGGCAGCCGTCCGGCTTTCTGTAGTTCCAGCGCTTGTCTAAGCAGCATGTCATCGGTTGGCCCAAGCAACGATCCAGGCTTAGCCGGTTGGGCGAAGGGTCTGGCCTTTTGCACTGGCTGTGCCTTGAGATGCTTGGACCAGGTTGGGGGCAGCCGTGAGTTCATCGTGCCTCGCTAGCAAAAACGGCCGACAGAATCCAGCATGGGATAGACCACCGGCCGTTGCCTGGAGACTTGCCAGAACTATTTGATACCGAAATCTTACTCCCCTACGCCTGCAGATCTGATCCAGTCCTGCACTCGCGTGCATCCACCCGCTTAACGGATTTAGGCCAGAGGGGCAGGACGTCTCGCGCAGCCACGGCCAAATCTCGACATCGTTCCGGCGCAAGCGTGCCAGACTAAGTCTCAGCCAAGTCTCCAAGGGCCTCAATCAGCGGCAGGATTGAACTTCCATAGCCCTTCCAGCGATTGACAGACGAGGTGTAGATCGGTTGTCGAACCTGCCAGCGGCTAAACGTGTTCACCGAACCTGGCTTGTCAAAGAAGCGCAGACAGGCGTCGTCCCAGGGCAGCCCCAGATGGTCGATCAAGCGGCGCGATTGCGCTTCCTGGTCGGAGACCATGTCCTCATAGCGGGTCTCAAGGATTTGGCCTGGAAAGACCTTATCCCAGTGCCGCATAAGCCGGTCGTATTCGCGATAATACAGTCCGAGCATATGGAGATCCGCGGTATAACTATTGTCCTCATTGAAACTCAGGAAATAACACGAGAGGCAGTTGTCGATAGCATCTCGACGGCAGTGAATGATGCGTGCCTTGGGAAACAGAAGCCTTATAAGGCCGATAAGTTCGAAATTATGCGGCAATTTGTCGACGATACGCTGGGCGTTGGGGGACCGTTGACGGATATGGGCAAGATAGTCTTCAGCCAAAGCCTTCGACTGATTCACCGTCATGGTCAGGATCGAGCTTCGCAATTCTTCGGGCGAGCGCGTTTTGGGCGCGAGACTGTTTGTGATGCGCCGGAGTTTTGTCAGCTCGCCAGCGCCATAAGCATCCAAGTGGCTCGCACAGATTTGCTCGGTCAAAGTGGTGCCTGAACGTGGCATGCCAAGCACGAAGACAGGCACTTCCGAAGAGCTTCCATGTCCTGTCTTGGCGGCCAACATCTCGGGGCTGAACAGTTCGATCAAGAAATCGATGCCGCGGCGGTAAGCCTCAAGGTCAAAGCCGCGGGTCGAGCGCTTTGCCTGCTGAAAATGGCCCATCGCCTCGTCATAGCGCCTGATATCGTTGAGCACCTTCCCGGCCGCGTAGTGGAGTTGTTGTATGCTTTTGTTATCAAGCGCCGGATTCTTCAGTTCAGCCAGAATGGATTTTAACTCCGTCGGCTCTTCCTTGAATTTTCGTATGCCGACCAGGCCGTTGTAAGCAGCGGCGACATCCTGGCCACGGGCGATCGCCTCTTTCATGTAGTTTGCCGCCTCATCCATCCGGCCGAGGCTTACAAGCGCGTTGGCCAACCCTATTCGGATAGCGGAACGGCCGCCATCGATCTTGAGCGCTTTCTCATAGAGGGGCACCGCGAGGTCGGCTTTGCCGAATCCGGTGTAGGCGCGGCCCAGCGCATAAAGCGCCTCGACCCAGTCGGCCTTCAATTCGCAAGCACGCTCGAAATGCCTGATTGCATCCGTATGCTCGCCGACTTTCAAATAGGTTTCACCCAGGGTCAGATGGTAATGCGGATTTTGAGGTGCCTCCTTCACTGCCCGCTCAAAACATCGAATGGCCATCTCGTCGTCCAGACCGAGCGCAAAGGTTCCAAGCAGATACAGGGCAAGGGGGTGTCGCGGGTTGCGAGCCAGGACGCGCTGACATAGCGCCTCCGCCTCCACCAACCTATTTGCCTGCTGAAGCTGAACCGCCTGCCTGAGCAGCGCGTCATCAGCTCGGGCCTGCGATAGCGGATTCGCTTTCGGTTGCGCGATTTTTGGCTGCTGGTTTTTTGGCCCAGATGAAGTTTTAAGATGCTTGGACCAAGCGGGCGGCAATCGATTGCTCATCCTGTCTGGCTAGCAAAAAGAGGTGGCCGAATCCAGCACGACATATTGCTGCCTGGGAGCAACTTGCGCCAACCATCCGGTCACGTTAGCAAGAAGGCCCCTTCCAAGCGAGCTTCCGACATGCCTGTGCGCCCTGCCCTCTCACCACTCATCGCCGCGCTTCCGTCGACCGTGCCGTTTGTCGGTCCCGAAGCGCAGCAGCGTGAGCGCGGGCGCGCTTTCCGTGCCCGCATCGGCGCCAATGAGAGCAGTTTTGGCCCCTCGCCGCGCGTGATCGCCCGCATGGAGAGCGTCGCGCGCGACCAGTGGATGTATTGCGACCCCGACAATTACGATCTGAAGGTCGCGGCTGCGGCGCATCACCATGTGGCGGTCGAAAATATCGTTGTCGGCGAAGGCATTGACGGTCTGCTCAGCCTGGTGGCGCGCATGTACGTGGCGCCTGGCGATGCCGTGGTCACCTCGCTCGGCGCCTATCCGACCTTCAACTTCCACATTGCCGGTGTCGGCGGCCGGCTGGTGACCGTCCCTTACGAGAATGACAGGGAAAGCCTGGACGGTCTGCTCGCGGCAGTCGTCAGGGAGAAGGCGCCGCTGGTCTATCTGTCCAACCCGGACAATCCGATGGGCAGTTGGTGGGAAGCCGACGAGGTCATCCGCTTCATCGAAGCCTTGCCGGAAACCACCATGCTGGTGCTCGACGAAGCCTATGGCGAATTGGGACCAGCCTCGGCCCTGCCGCCGATCGACATCTCGCGGCCGAACGTCATCCGTATGCGAACCTTTTCGAAGGCCTATGGACTTGCCGGAATACGCTGCGGCTATGCCGTCGCGGAGACGCAAGTGATCAGCGACTTCGAGAAGATCCGCAACCACTATGGTGTCAGCCGCATGGCGCAGATCGCCGGCGTCGAGGCGCTCGCCGACCAGGCCTATCTCGAGACGGTGGTGGCCCAGGTCGCCGCCGGACGTCGGCGCATTGCCGATATCGCCGAACAGAACGGGTTGAAGCCGCTCGCCTCGGCGACCAATTTCGTCACCATCGACTGCGGCCATGACGGTGCTTTTGCCCTGAAAGTGCTGCAGGGGCTGTTGTCGCGCGACGTCTTCATCCGCAAGCCGATGGCGCCACGGCTCGACCACTGCATCCGCGTCAGTGTCGGTCTCGCCCACGAACTGGACATCTTCGCCGAGGAATTGCCTGGCGCCTTGGCAGCGGCGCGCGGAAACTAGGGCACTTCGCGGCGCTCGGGAGCCATCGCGGCGCCGAGCAGATGTCCGGCACGCGCCAGCACATCCGACAATTCCGCGGCTTCCCTGTCATTCAAGCCCGCGGTCAGCGGGCCAGATCACGATCCGTGGCCGCATGAAGTGCCGCAAGCGCGGCCTGGCCGCGCGCGGTGAGCGAAAGAACGCGCGGCCGGAGTAGCGCGGGATCGGTACACATCTCGGTCAGGCCGGCGGCAGAAAATTTGGAACGGAGGCCCTCGATTTTCATCGCGGTCACCGTTTCAACCGTTGCCTTCGTTCGATGCTGCGCCAGACTCTATGGAACGGGAGCGAGCCCATGAATGATCGGAAAAGGGCAGTGCAGGCGCACATATACGGCACGGTCCAAGGGGTCGGCTACAGGGCGTGGATGCGCGATGAAGCGACAAGGCTCGGGCTGTTGGGCTGGGTGCGCAACGAAAGAGACCGCTCGGTGACGGCATGGCTTACCGGCGCCGACGCGGCGATTGCGGCCATGATTGAACGGCTTCGGCAAGGCCCGCCTGGCGCGGCTGTCTCTCGCATCGATGTGGAAGAGCTGGAAACCTGGGCCACGCCTGGAGATTTCAGGATCATCGGATAGACGGATTTCCGCCTGCTTGAATTAATTGAACGTTTGTTTTATTATTCTGCCGTCAACGAGGCGACGATGGCGCGCACCACAGGATCACACGGCGAGCGAACCGAAGCGGCAGTCCGTGAAGCGGCGGCCACCCTGATTGCGCGTTACGGTTATGAAGCAATGTCGATGCGCCAGCTGGCCGCCGAGGTCGGCGTGCAGGCGGCCGCGCTCTATCGCTATTTTCCGACCAAGGAAGACCTGCTGTTCACGCTGATGCGCGACCATATGCAAGCGCTTCGCGAGGCCTGGGAGCGTTCCAGGCCGGCCGACGCGGATCCGGTGCGGCAGCTTGCCGCCTATGTGCGCAACCACATCGCCTTTCATATCGGGCGCCGCCACGCCACGCATGTGTCGAACATGGAATTGCGCAGCCTGTCGCCCGACAGGCTGACACAGATCCTGCGCATGCGCACGGCCTACGAAAAGGACCTGCGTTCGATCCTGCGCGATGGCGCCGAGGCGGGTATTTTCCGCATCGAGGACACCGGCCTGACGGCCATGGCTCTGATCCAGATGACGACCGGCGTCATCGTCTGGTTCCGGCCGGGCGAGCGATTGTCGATCGCCGAGGTCACGCAGACATACCTTTCGATGACGATGCGCCTGGTCGGCGCGAACATTGACGTTGGTACCGGGGAGGAACGGCATGTACACGAACACGCTCAGCTTCGGGCATGATGAGGACGTCGAGGCGTTGCGCGACCTGGTGCGGCGCTTCGCCCAGGACAGAATCGCGCCGATAGCCGCCGACATCGACCGGGAGAACGAATTCCCGGCGCATCTATGGGGAGAACTCGGCACTCTTGGCCTGCTCGGCATAACCGCCGATCCCGATTTCGGCGGCAGCGGCATGGGCTATCTCGCCCACGTGATCGCGGTCGAGGAGATTTCGCGCGCCTCGGCATCGGTCGGCCTTTCCTACGGCGCCCACTCCAATCTCTGCGTCAACCAGATCAACCGCTGGGCAACGCCGGCACAGAAGGAAAAATACCTGCCGCCGCTATGTTCGGGCGAGCACGTCGGCGCGCTTGCCATGTCGGAGCCCGGCGCCGGCTCCGACGTGGTGTCGCTCAAGTTGCGCGCCGAAAAGCGCAATGATCGCTATGTGCTCAACGGCACCAAGATGTGGATCACCAACGGCCCGGATGCCGAAACGCTGGTCGTCTACGCCAAAACCGACCCGGACCGGAAATCGCGCGGCATCACCGCCTTCATCGTCGAAAAGGCGATGCCGGGGTTTTCGGTGGCGCAGAAACTCGACAAGCTCGGCATGCGGGGGTCCAACACCGGCGAACTGGTCTTTTCGGACGTCGAGGTGCCGTTCGGCAATGTGCTGCACGAGGAAGGACGCGGCGTCGAGGTGCTGATGTCCGGCCTCGACTATGAGCGCACCGTGCTTGCCGGCGGCCCGATCGGCCTGATGGCGGCCTGCCTCGACGTAGCGATCCCCTATGTTCACGAGCGCAAGCAGTTCGGCCAGCCGATCGGGGAATTCCAGCTGGTGCAAGGCAAGCTTGCCGACATGTATACGGCGATGAACGCCGCGCGTGCCTACGTGTACGCCGTCGCCGCCGCCTGCGACCGCGGCCAGACCAGCCGCAAGGATGCAGCCGGATGCGTGCTGTTCGCCGCCGAGAAAGCGACGCAGATGGCACTCGACGCGATCCAGCTGCTTGGCGGCAACGGCTATATCAACGACTATCCGACCGGCCGGCTTTTGCGCGACGCGAAGCTCTACGAGATCGGCGCCGGCACCAGCGAGATCCGTCGCTGGCTGATCGGCCGCGAGATCATGGCGGAGGGGGTGTAGCATGGCTATCCTCCAAACCCAGATCTCGCCCTCCTCCGAAACCTTCCGTGCCAACGCCGAGCGCATGCGGGCTCTGGTTGCCGACATCGCTGAAAAGGCCACGACCGTCGAGCGCGGCGGTTCGGATGAGGCCCGCGATCGCCATGTCGGTCGTGGCAAGCTGCTGCCGCGCGAACGCCTGGCGCAATTGCTGGACACCGGTTCGCCCTTCCTCGAGATCGGCCAGTTCGCGGCCTGGTCCATGTATGGCGAGGAGATAGCGTCGGCCGGCCTGATCGCCGGCATCGGCCGCGTCGAGGGCACCGAGGTGATGGTCGTTGTCAACGACGCCACGGTGAAGGGCGGCACCTACTATCCGCTGACGGTGAAGAAGCACTTGCGCGCGCAGGAGATCGCGCTGCAGAACAATTTGCCATGCGTCTATCTGGTCGACAGCGGCGGCGCCAATCTGCCCAACCAGGACGAGGTCTTTCCCGACCGCGAGCATTTCGGCCGCATCTTCTACAACCAGGCCAACATGTCGGCGGCCGGCATTCCGCAGATCGCCTGCGTCATGGGCTCCTGCACCGCTGGCGGCGCCTATGTGCCGGCGATGTCGGACGAGACGATCATGGTGCGCAACCAGGCGACCATCTTCCTCGGCGGACCGCCGCTGGTGAAGGCGGCCACCGGCGAAGACGTCAGCGCCGAGGAATTGGGCGGCGCGGATGTACACACCAGGCTTTCCGGCGTCGCCGATCACTATGCGCTGGACGACGAACACGCGCTCGCCATTTGCCGGCGCATCATCAAGAACCTGAATCGGAACAAGGCTGTAAGCCTGAGCTTACAGAAAGCTCATCAGCCGCTTCATCCCGCGGATGAGCTCTATGGCATCGTCCCGACCGACCTGCGCCAGTCCTATGACGTGCGCGAGGTGATCGCGCGCATCGTCGACGGCTCCGAATTCGATGAGTTCAAGCAGAACTACGGCACCACGCTGATTACCGGTTTCGCCCACCTCCATGGCATGCCGGTCGGCGTCATCGCCAACAATGGCGTGCTGTTTTCCGAAAGCGCGCTGAAGGGCGCGCACTTCATCGAGTTGTGCTGTCAGCGCAAGATTCCGCTGGTTTTCCTTCAGAATATCACCGGCTTTATGGTCGGCCGCAAATACGAGGCGGGCGGCATCGCCAAGGACGGCGCCAAGCTGGTGATGGCGGTGGCGACCGCCAGGGTGCCGAAGGTGACCGTCATCATCGGCGGTTCGTTCGGCGCCGGCAACTACGGCATGTGCGGCCGCGCCTACTCACCGCGCTTCCTGTGGATGTGGCCGAACGCGCGCATCTCGGTGATGGGCGGCGAACAGGCGGCAACCGTGCTCGCCATGGTCAAGCGCGAAGGCATCGAGCGAAAGGGCGGCGAGTGGAGCGCCGAGGAGGAAGCGAAATTCAAGAAGCCGATCCTGACGAAATACGAGCATGAGGGCCATCCGCTCTACTCGTCCGCCCGCCTCTGGGACGACGGCATCATCGATCCGGCGAAGACGCGCGAGGTGCTGGCGCTTAGCCTGTCCGCCGCGCTCAACGCCGAGATCGAGGAGACACGCTTCGGCGTGTTCAGGATGTGAGATGAGCAAGGCCCAAGACAGGATCCGCATCCACACCGGCGACATCACGAAGCTGGATGTCGACGCCATCGTCAATGCTGCCAACACCTCGCTTCTCGGCGGCGGTGGAGTCGATGGCGCCATCCACCGCGCGGCGGGTCGTGAGCTCGAGATAGAATGCCGGATGTTGAACGGATGCAGGGTCGGCGACGCCAAGATCACCAAGGGTTACAAGCTGCCAGCTCGACATATCATCCACACGGTCGGGCCGGTCTGGCAGGGCGGCGGCAAGGGCGAAGCCGAACTGCTGGCCTCTTGCTATCGCAGGTCGCTGGAACTCGCGACCGCCAATGATTGCCGTTCGGTGGCGTTTCCCGCGATCTCGACCGGTGTTTACCGCTACCCGAAAGACGAGGCGACCGAAATCGCCGTCTATGAGGTCAATGACTTCATCAAGCACAACGCGCTTCCCGAAATCGTTGTTTTCTGCTGCTTCGACGAAGCGATGGCGGAACTATACCGTCAACATCTTGCAACATTGGGTGGAGATTGAATTTTATAGGCCAGGCCTTTCGTTCGCTCACGAAATCGCGAGCTCATCCCGCAGCTCTGGCGGCGCCGGAGAATATTCGCTATCGCTCGTCCTGCACTTTGCAATGGGGATGGGGTGAGAATGGAACGGAAATATTCACGGAATGCGTCTACTTTAATACTTTCGGCATTGCTGCTAACCGCCGCGCATGGCGCGGGCGTGGCCGGATCGCTGGCGGGAAGCGAGGGAGACAAGCGTTTCCCGCCCTATTTGCCACGAAACTCGAAAGATCCATGTACCAAGACCTACAAGGCCTATGTGGCGGCCGGCGGCCATTCGGCCTACGCCACCACGCCCTATGCCCGGATCATGTCATCATACATAATCTGTGGCGGGCATCTGAACGCGCCGTCACAAAAGGCAGCGGAAGAACTGGCCATGAAATCCTGTCTGGCCACGCGCGCGCACTACAAGGTAACCACCGGCGGCGCCTGCGAGATCGCCGCTTCGAAATAGGCCGGTGCCTACCAAAATGGCGCCGCCCGATACTGACCCGGGAGGCTCCATGTTCACGAAAATCCTGATCGCCAATCGGGGCGAGATCGCTTGCCGCGTCATCCGCACGGCTCGCAAGCTGGGCGTGCACACTGTCGCCGTCTATTCGGATGCCGACGCGAGATCCCTGCATGTCGAGATGGCCGACGAGGCGGTCCATATCGGTCCTTCGCCCGTCGGCGAGAGCTATCTGCGCGGTGACAGGATTGTCGCCGCGGCCCTGGCCACGGGTGCGCAGGCCATCCATCCCGGTTACGGCTTCCTGTCGGAAAACCCCGATTTCGTCGACCAGGTGGTAGCCGCCGGTCTCGTTTTCATCGGCCCGTCGGCGACCTCGATCCGCGCCATGGGGCTGAAGGACGCCGCCAAGCGGCTGATGGAAAAAGCCGGCGTTCCGGTCGTTCCGGGCTATCATGGCGAGGCACAGGAAATCGTGCTGCTTGCGTCAAAGGCCCGCGAGATCGGCTATCCCGTGCTGATCAAGGCGCGCGCTGGCGGCGGCGGCAAGGGCATGCGCCGCGTCGAGCATCCCGATGACTTTTCCGAGGCACTCTCCAGCGCCCGGCGCGAAGCAAAGGCCGCTTTCGGCGACGACCGCGTGCTGGTCGAGAAATATGTCGACAAGCCGCGCCATATCGAAGTGCAGGTGTTCGGCGACAATTTCGGCAATGCGGTGCATCTCTACGAGCGCGACTGTTCGGCGCAACGCCGCCATCAGAAGGTAATCGAGGAGGCTCCCGCCCCCGGCATGACGCCGGCTTTGCGCAAGGCAATGACCGAGGCGGCGGTAAAAGCCGCCAAGGCAATCAACTACTCCGGCGCCGGCACCATCGAATTCATCGTCGACGCCTCGCAAGGCCTCGAGGCCGATCGCTTCTGGTTCATGGAAATGAACACCCGGCTGCAGGTAGAGCATCCGGTCACCGAGATGGTCACCGGCACCGATCTCGTCGAATGGCAGTTACGGGTCGCCAGCGGCGAAAAACTGCCGAAGACACAGAGCGAGATCACGCTTTGCGGCCATGCTTTCGAGGCGCGCATCTATGCCGAGGATGCGGCCAAGGGGTTTCTGCCGGCGACAGGCACGCTGCACCACCTTAGATTTCCGGACGTTGTCCCCGAAGGCGCCGCGATGCGCATCGAGACCGGCGTGCGGGCTGGCGATGCCATCTCGCCCTACTACGACCCGATGATCGCGAAGCTGGTCGTTCATGCCGGAGACAGACGGCAGGCGCTGGAAGCGCTCCGCACCGCGCTCGCGCAAACCGAGATTGCCGGCTCCACCGTCAACACCGCTTTTCTTGCCGCTCTTGCCGCCGATCCGGATTTTGCGGCTGAAGACATCGATACCGGCCTGATTGGCAGACACCAGGAGGCGTTGACGGCGGTCGCACCGCCGACCGGCGAGATCATCTCGGCTGCCGCCATGGCGGCCTCGGGTGCCGGAGCATTGCCGCCGTCGAACGACCCATGGTCGGCACTCGCCGGCTATGCGCATTTCCACGGCGTGGCGCGGCGCATGCGGCTGACGTTCGGCGATGAAGCCATTCAGGCAAAGATTTCAGTGCGATCGGACGGGCGCTTCCAGGTGGCGCTCGATGCGCCTTATGACAGCACCAGTTCGCATGATATTCGCGCCGTTCCCCGCCTCGCCCGCTGGCCTGGCCACATCACGGTGTTCGAAGGCGCCGTCGGCTATACTTTCGCGGTGCCGGACCCCTTGGCCAGGAGCGATGAAGCGGCCGCCGCCACCGGCAGCCTGCGCGCGCCGATGCCGGGCCTGGTCAAGCTTGTGCGCGTGGCGAAAGGCGACGCTGTGATCAAAGGGCAACCTCTGCTGATCCTCGAGGCGATGAAGATGGAGCACACCATCGCCGCCCCGCATGACGGGGTGATCGCCGAGATCGCCGGGGAAGGCGCACAGGTCACCGACGGCGCGGTGCTGGTGCGGTTCGCCGAGGACCAGAACGCATGCACCGCGGCCGCCGGCGGATAGAAGGAGCGACCGCAAACTGAAATGGCCGGGACGAACCCGGCCATTCCCTTGGATTACCCGAGTGCCAGGGCGATTACTGCGCGATCGGCGCGTACTTGCCGTCATGCCACTGGTTGATGTCGTAGCTGGCATTCTTGAGGTCGCCCTTCTCGTCGAAGGTGACGTCGCCGACAACGGTGCTGATCGCCGTGCCATTCTTCAGCGCCTCGGCAACCTTGGCCGGATCATCGCTGCCAGCACGCTTGATGCCTTCGGCGAATGCCTGGACCACGGCATAGGAGAACAGCGTGAAGCCTTCCGGCACGAAGCCGCCGGCCTTGATCTTTTCGACGGCTGCCTTGGCTTCCGGCTTTGCCTGCGGATCCGACGGGAACACGAACATCGTGCCCTCGCCGGCCGGGCCGGCAACCTGCCAGAATTCCGGCGACGCGATCGAGTCCGGCATGATCAGCTGGAACTTGAAATTCTGTTCGGCCGACTGACGCAGGATCAGGCCCGCCTCGGGGTGGTAGCCGCCGAAATAGACGACATCAGCCTTGAGATCCTTCAGCTTGGTGACAAGCGCCGAATAGTCCTTCTCGCCGGGGTTGATGGCGTCATAATAGACCTCCTTGAGGCCACCGGCATTCATGGTCGCCTTGACGGCATCAGCCACGCCCTGGCCGTAAGCGCTCTTGTCGTGCAGGATGACGACGTTCTTGCCGGCGTATTTCTTGGCGATCCACGGGCCGATGAAGGCGCCCTGCGCGTCGTCACGCGTGTAGAGACGCATGATTGTCGACCAGCCGGCCTTGGCGGCCGCATCGGTCAGCACCGGGTTCGAGGAAGCCGGGCTCATCATCAGGGCGCCGGCTTCGGCATAGACCGCCGAGGCCGGAATGCTGGAACCCGAGCAGGCATGCCCGTCGATGAACTTGACGCTGTTGGCGACGATGCGATTGGCGACCGACACCGCCTGCTTGGGATCGCACTGGTCGTCCTCGATGTCGAGCTTGATCTGGGAGCCGTTGACGCCGCCAGCCGCGTTGATGGCATCGGCGGCGGCCTGTGCGCCCTGCTTGAACTGATCGCCGATGGTGGCGAGCTGTCCGGTCATCGGGCCGACCACCGAGATGGTGATGTCATCGGCGAACGCGACCGGCGCGCTCATCATCAGGCCGAAAATGGCCGCGCTCAAAACACTCATTTTTTTCATGACAATAGAACTCCTCCACTCACGCGCGGCCGCCCGGCCGCGCTTCTTCCAGAGAGGCGGGACAATTTCATCCTTCATCGGACCTGTCTAGGCGCATTGGCGCCACTCGATTAGGCCTGCGCGGCCTCATCCACGCAAAAAGCCACGCCAGCCTTGTTCCGGCCGGTCGTGGCTTTTTTTGCCGGTCAGGCTGTTTCCCCGGCGCCCCCGCGCTGTGAACCCAACCCACCTTCCCTGTCTTCATGTTGGCCATGATCCTTCCGAAAACCGGAGTCTTCGGGATCATGGTCCGTTGCGCGGCTTGGACCTGTCGGCGTGCCGCATTCTCGTTGTCGATGGCCGTGGCCTGGCTGTCTGCGCAGCCTTTTCCCTGTTGGCCCGACCGTCTTTCTGCGGTCTTGGCCGGAGCGTCCCCGTCTGGCGGAACTCAGTGCATGGTCATCCATTCGCGGGCTTCGCGCAGCGCCTTGGCGATCTCGACCTTCGACATGGCCGCCGAGAGTTCCGAGCGCAACTCGGCGGCGCGGGCCGATCCCTTGATGGCGGCGATGTTGAACCATTTGTGGGCGGCAACGACGTCGGTTTCGCAATCGCGGCCGGTCGCATACATCATGCCCAATTCGAAAAGAATGTCGGCCTGGGCAGTTGCCCCCATGGCGCCGAAGCCTGCTTCAAGCATTTCAAAACGTGCCATTTTTAGTCCCCTGTCTGGCTCCCGAGAGCTGCCTCCGTTCGTCTTGTCCGGGCCGCTCTTTCGATGCTTTCGAGAATGCCGCGCAGGCTTGAATCCGTCGTTAAATGGCGTGCTTAATTTGAGGAAAACAAAGCTAAAACAAGAGGTAAACGCGAAAATTCGTTAAGGATACGAAGCCAGCAATTCAGCTGGTTTTCGCCAAATTTGCCGAAAATTTTCGAGCGCGCGGTCAACACTCTGCTAACCCTAGAAAGCAAACACGAGGCGCTGGTCGTTTTCATTTCCGGGCCGACAGGGCGAATTCAGGCGCTTTCGAAATGCCAAAACCTTCCGTTGCGGCACCGCTTTCGTTTTGACGGAAGCTGGATTAGCTTACGTTTGCGTAAGCGGCAGACCGGCGAGGCGGAGCATCCGGCCGGCTATCCAAAGGGAGGAAGACATGTCTCGAAAAGTGAGCCTGGCCCTGGCGGCCACTTTGATCCTGAGCGGCGCGGCGTGGGCCGATCCGATCGAGGGCAACTGGAAAACGCAAGCCGGCGACACCGCTGCCATTTCAGGCAGCAGCTCGTTCTCCATCACGCTCAAATCAGGCAAATATGCCGGCAAGACCATCGGCTCGCTCAAGGCGGCCGGCGACAACAAATACACCGGCAACATCACCGATCCGGCAAATGACAAGACCTATTCGGGCAAGGCAACCTTGTCGGGCGCCTCGCTCAAGATGAGCGGTTGCGTGCTCGGCGGACTGATCTGCAAGAGCCAGACCTGGCATAGACAGTAGCTCTACAGACTGTTATCAGGGCGTTTCCAAAGACAGACGGAGACGCCCAAACCATGTTTCAGCCCAGAGAACCCCGAGACCTCAAAGGCCGCACCGCCATCTCTTACGCACGCTGGTCATCCGGCAAGCAGGCCCACGGCGACAGCCTTGATCGTCAGACCAAGAACGCTGAGGACTTCTGCCGAGCCTATGGTCTCACGCTGGACCGCCAACTGGTGGACGATGGCATCTCGGCCTTCAAGGGAGCGAACCTTGAGGCATCCTTTGGCAAGCTGGTGTCAGACATCAAGAATGGTGTGATCCCGTCCGACATGGTGCTGCTGGTCGAGAACGTCGACCGCATATCCCGCGTCAACTATCTGGACGCGCAGGAGTACTTCCTTGCCGTCCTCAAGACCGGCCTCACCATCGTGACCATGCACGACCAGCGCGTCCACACCATTGAGGGCTACCGCGCGAGCTTCATGCACATGGTCCAATCCATCCTCTCGATGCAGTCGGCAAATGAGTACAGCGAAAAGCTGTCCAAGCGTGTCAAAGAGGCTATGAGCCGCAAGGCAGAGAGGGCCAGGGCTGGCCGCGTCAAGCTCGCCAAGGTTCCCTTTTGGATTGACCGAGAGACCCAAGAGCTTAACGCCAGGGCATCAGATGCTCGCCTGTTGTTCGATCTGGCAAAGCAAGGCCTTGGGCAGTTGGCAATCGCCCAGACGCTGAACGAGCGGGGTATCTTAAGTCCCTCGGGGGGCACGTGGTCCCAGGGGGTTGTGGGCGAGACGTTGCGCAATCCAGCGGCCTTTGGGACGCTTGTGTTTCGAGGTGATGAGGTGCCAGGCTACTTCCCTGCCCTGATCACCGAGACCGAGTGGCTGGCTTCGCGCAGCAGGACCAAGGAGCGGCAACACAGCCGTCAGGTGGGCAACACAACAAACCTGTTCAGCCGCATGGTCTATTGCGCGCATTGCGGCTCCTCTATGGCCGTTACGTCGGTCAAGCGTGGTGGTCGGTCCTTCGGCTACCTGACATGCACAGGCAAGATGTCAAAGCGGACGGAATGCCAAGCTCCGAATTGGAGGTACTCGGAGTTCGAGGCTGCGATGCTTTCTCGCGTCGGCTTCTTTGCCGTTCCTATACCGGAGGAAGCAGGGGCGGGTTCGGCAGGCAAGGCAACGGAACTGGACGACGCCATAGATGCCCTTGAGGCCAAGCAGGGCAACATCCTTGCTGGTATGGCTGAGGCCACCGACGCCGCGTCACGTAAGTTCCTACTCGACCAGTCAGCCGCCCTGACTTCCGAGATCGAGGTCAAGCGCGGTGAACTCATCCGGCTCCGCGAGGAGATCGCACGGAATGCGGATGCCTCGACCGCCCTTGCCGACTTCGAGTTGGACCAGCAGGAGATTGAACGGCTCGCCACGGAGGACCGCAAGGAAGCCCAGAGGCTCCTCGGGAACCTTGTGCACCGCATAGAGCTTGAGAGCGACAGCAAGGCTCTCAGGCGTGCCATGGTCACGATGCGGGGCCGCCCCACCCAAGCCATCGTCTTCGATAGGAGTGGCGAGCCCGGCTAATTAGGCGCCCATATAGAGAGCCCCCAAGCTCAACCCGGGATTGGGCCTCATATGGAGACAAGACAAGACGAACATTAGCCTGATCTAATGTCGTCATATGGAGACAGGGAAAGTTCACGGGTGGCCAGCATCCGCCTGGTTGTCCGGTCCCCGGCAATTTCCCACTCATACAGAGACACAGGCGAAGCACCGCGTTCACCTGTTTCCTCCCCTCTCTTCTTGAGAAAACTCTTGGTGGCCTCCTCTGGTCACCAAGCCATCGCCACTACATCTGGCGTTTGCACCACCACTCACAACAACATGTAGGACCACTATGACCTGTACCGCTCCGGCGGATGCGGCTGGCGATGCCGAATTGCTCGCCCTTCGTGAAGCCATGCGCACGCCGACGACCACCCCAAGCCTCGCCAAGACCTTCCCATCCCTCAGGAATCGCCCTTGGGGCCGTGAGTTTCCACTACCAGTCCGCATCACCCGCGCCACCCGTCGCCTCGCCCACGTCGGCGGGATGGTGCCGGAAGGGTGCAGCGTTAAGGACATGGAGAGGGTGCGCTGCAACCACCGTATCCACGTCAATGTCATCAAGGAAATCCTCAGGACCCTCTGGTCCTTCCGGCTCCTCGGGTGGCTCCCTTCCGACACGGTCTACCTGGAACATGACCAGATAGCCGAGATCGTAGCCGCTGGTACCCAACGCCCAGCGGACACTCAAGACCTAATGCCCGACTGGTTCACCCACCGTCACTCGGTCGATGAACTCCAGGCGTTCCGGGCCGGAAAGGACGCCTAAGGCTTTCTTGACTCTCCCAGCGAGCCTGAGAGGTGTTCGGATTTCTCGGCGCCCCAACACCACCCCTCCAATCAATCGACTCAGGACGGCCCCTGCGGCCCGAGGAAAGGCGTTTCAATGAACATGCATACCATCAACGGGACGGTCTCAGACCGCCGCCTCAATTCAGTCTTTGCAGCGTCCGCCGCCAAACGCGACCAGGGCGAGTTCAACCATAAAGCGGTCAAGGCGCTCACGGCCAGGGGTATCGGACGTTCTACTATCGCGGCCCTCTTGGGGTTATCCGAGGCGACCGCCAGACGCCTTCAGTACACGCCCTGCCCCGCTTATGACAACGAAAGGCGGGAGCCAGAAAACCGCTCCGCGCCCACCGCACTCTTCTTATCCGATGCAGATATTGAGTGGGAGGAGACAATGCAGGGGAGTCGTGGCGACATGCGGACCACGATCCAGAGCTTTCTGGAAGACCTATCGAGCCGTCGACTCACGCAAGGGGACGTGGCCAAATTGCTGGGCATCTCACAGCAGGCTGTATCAAGACACGTCAACAGCCTGTTGCGACGAGGTTACGTATCCAACACCAAAAAAGCCAATAGAAATTGAAAAATCTAAGCAATTCAATGCGCTAAACTACAACATAGCTATTATAGGGAAACTCAAGTTCAGCTTACTGGCGGGATAAGTCGGCGAGCCCATGGATGAGACGGCTTCGCCGTTCATGGGATAACCGACCGTGCTGCCAGCTACGCTTGGAAGACCGAATTGATGAAGACAAAAATGATCATCCCTCTTCGGTCTCCTCATTAACAGGATAGCTCGGAGACCTATCGCTTCCCCCATGAACGGCGCAGCCGTCTGGTCATGGGCTTGCCGATAGTTATCCCGAGTTACACCACCACCATCATCAACCATAGGAGGGTCGCCATGTGCGATCTGGGTCTTACTCTCGGCATCGCTGCCGGGATCGCAAATGCTGCTGGCCAAGCGTCTGCAGCTGCCGCCAACACCAAGAGCATTCAAGCTCGCTACAACTTCAACCAAGCCAGCAACGAACACGACTTCGTCACCAAGGCCAATGCTGCCAACAAGGAAGGCTATCAGGCTATCCTTGAAGGGGACCGTGCGAAGTCCACCGCCGTCGCCTCAGGCGCTGGCATGAACGGCAACACGGTTGGTCTCAGGCTGGCCGAGCAGAGCCGACAGACAGCCTTGTCGATAGCCAACGCCAAGGACCAACGCGAAGGGGCCACGGCGACCTACATCATGCAAGGTAAGGCCGACCAGCTACAGGCCCAGGACTCGCTTAACAAGCAAAGCATGAACCCCATGTCCACCTTCATGGACATCGCTTCGTCTGGTCTCAAGAACTACGGCGCCTTTCAGTAACCTAAAGGAAACCTCATGGCATCTCCCGTCACTCGGGGTCACCCGCGCGACTGGCGTGTGGGTGTCCAAGCCCCTGACAATGGCGCTCAGTTGCGCCGCCGACAGATCATCAACGAACGCCAACCTTGCTCCTGCCCAGGCTGCGACCGGAGGCGCTCAGGCGTCTCCCGCTACTGTGGCCACCACAGGGACGCCGCAAGCTCCCGAGGGGACCCTCTGGCCCGCCTTCCGTCACGCAATGAACTGGCCATCTTCCGCCACGCCATTGCCGTCTACCTTCAGACGGACGCCAAGCTGGCGGCGCGTATCGCAGGGGACCTCAGGAGCCTTGAGCGGCGCATGACTCAGCCTCCTGCCTTCTGCCTCAGCCCTTCCGACATCCACAAGGGATTGCCGCAGATAGCCAAGGCCAAGGGTCTCCTCGCCAACTGGCAGCACAAGGACAAGCGGACCTATACCGAGGCCGTGACCAACGCGCTGGCACTGACCGGGTGGATGTCGGTCTACTACGACACAGGCCACGCCGGTGGCCTCTGGGAGAACCGTAAGGCCTTCCTGACAACTCGCGCCGGTGCCCTTCTGGGCGACTTCCGCAAGACCATTGGTCGAACGACGCTGCGCAAGGAGACCTCAGGGGCAACCCATAGGCTCCTTGGCCGGGACTTCGTCCACCACGCCAACACGATCTACGGCAAGGATTTCTGGTCCTCGCCCGTCTCCACCAATGACGGTCAATCCCTGACCCTCCGTGATTACACCCGCATGGCCCTCAAGGCCGCTGGTCTCCTCTAAAAACCCCAAGGAAACAACTGCATGTCCGATGACGGAATGATGCGCATGCCCAGCCCCGACAATTCCCGCTCGGGCTGGACCCCAAGCAACCCAAACTATGCCTCAGGCTCTGCCGCTGGCCAAGGTCTTCGTGGCCGGTCTCAACACCTACGTGGATGCCGACATCGCGGCTGAGCTTGGGCTCTCTGGAGGTGCCCCTGTGGCTGCTCAAGCGTACCCCGAGGCCACTCCCGTTGCCTTCCCTGCTGCCCTCAACCCCGAGGCCATCCCTGCCGGTCACGATCCTCTCGAACATATCGACGTCGACGAGATGACCGACGCGGAACTTGAGGCCCTTCAAGAGCAACTTGAGATCAAGGACGAGGACGCAGCGCCGTCACTCTCAGAGACCCTTGACGCCGTTGCCGAATGCTTCACCCCCGAGGCCTTCGTGGACGGCGTGGAGACCATGGTCGAAACAGGCGACTTCAATGACACGCTCACCCGCCTCTCCGAGGCTACTGGGGTGGACGCGGCGACTGCATCAACCCTTGTCGAGACTGCTGTGATGGAGGCCTCGCCGGTGGCATCCGAGCATATCGGAGACGAGCGTTGGGCCTCTCTGGTCTATGCGGCTTCCCGCACAGATGACACGTTCGCCCGTCGCATCGTTTCCGATGTGGTCACCGGTCGCTTGGACCCTTCCCGTCTGGCCCAGGCCTATG
Source organism: Mesorhizobium sp. BR-1-1-10 (assembly GCF_020165595.1). Taxonomy (NCBI): domain Bacteria; kingdom Pseudomonadati; phylum Pseudomonadota; class Alphaproteobacteria; order Hyphomicrobiales; family Phyllobacteriaceae; genus Mesorhizobium; species Mesorhizobium sp. BR-1-1-10. Next base: position 84,391 of record NZ_JAIUIL010000009.1, read on the forward strand.
ACTGGTGGTGGCAGTCACTGCCCGACGCGGACGAGTTCTGATCCATGGCTTTTCTCATGAAACACCTCGCCTCCCTCTACTTGGTCCTCGCGACCGCATTCACCATCGCAGCCCTGCTGCCACACTAAATCACCAGGAAGGAAGAACATGGCCAAGAAGCCTATGACCCGCGAGGAACTCCTCGCCCAACTCGACGCCCTCGACAATTCCACCGAGATCGGCAGGCTCAACGCCGAGATCACGCGTCTCACCAACGAAAACGCGACCCTTGTGGGTCAGCGCCAGGAACTTGAGCGCCAGCTTAAGCAGGAACGTGAGGCCATGCAGCTGGTCCGCGAGGCCATCCGTAAGGTAGACGTTCGGACGCGTTATCACGGTGCTGACAGACCCGGCCACGCTGAAAGTGCTGCCGCTGCTGATCGTGCTGACCGCATGGCCATGGCGGAGGTGCGCGCGGGCATCCTGCGGGGCACCCATGATCCGTCAACAGGCCTTCCCTATACCGCCGAGACCAAGCCTAAGCGCAGTCTGGAGGCCGGGGCGCCCAAAGTGACGCAGACGGAACTCTCGTCCTTCTTCCCGGCCTTGAGTGGTCCTGATGTGGACGTGACGGACACTGCCGATGCCTTGGCCGAGACTGATCTGGCGGACCATAAGAGCGCCTTGGGGATCGCCACGGCCGAATAGCTGAGATCGATACAACTGCCCGCGTTCCTTCCAGCCTTCTTTCGTGTCTCAAAATTCAGTTTGAAGATAATGGCAAGGAGCGCGGGCTTCTCAGAGCCTATCGCTTTCCGTTACGATGAACGCATGGGCATCTTTCAATCTCGACGGGGCAACGGCCGTGTCAGTCCCGCCCGCTTCCGCAGGACATGGAACGCCCTTAAGATGATTTCGTCTTCCTCCGCCTCGGAGGTTTTCGACCGCTCCTCAAAGGACGCCTCTTCGGCGTGAAAATCTTGCGCTCTTGAGGGCATGTTCTTCCAGGCCCATCGGCAGGCCTCCCAATGATTTTCACATGCGACGACCCGCTGCCCGACAGTCTGCCCCTGTTTTCCGAAGAATACGATTTTGAAGTTGGTCATGGTCTCGGCTTTCCAATCCATGGCTTGATTGCCGATACCCATTTTTCACAAACGCCAGACGAAAAAAATAGGCATGACCAGAGAGGCTCCGTTAGCGAGAACGCTTCGTTTGGGAACTGTTGCAAACACACCGGCCGCGCAGCTGCAACTATCCTGCCATCTCGCGCAACTGTTTGGCGGCGGGACTGGAACCATAGCGTACCTCACCGCATGCCGTGCGGGCATATGCTCTGCCGAGCTTCCGACCGCCAGCGAGCAGACCTTTTGGGTCGAAATAGGCGGATACAGTCTCTCGCGCATCCAAGCGGCGCGGCCATGATTTGCCGTCTATGATAACCGGAACGGCAACCGCTGCGCGCTCCCCCCATCGATGGTGTTACCGTTCAAGGTGAAACCCACTTCGGCGACAGTTAGAGCAAAATTGCTCAGGTTCACCACTTCGATGGAGAACATCACCTGGCCGCCTGGAACCCCTATCGCGTAGGCAGGCTTAACTCTAAGGCGAACGCGGTCTGCACTAATGGCCTGCCATGTATTCATGATGCCGAGCCCCGCGCCCAAAAGCGCCACACCCAGTGTTACAGCGTTATTCCAAAAAGCAGCATCCATCGCACCCTCCGCATAGCCTGCTCGCATTGGCATCAGCAGCAAACCAGCCGATCACCCTGAATTCAATATTTGAATGCCTGAATGCCTCGACTTGGCGGCCAATCTGTTTGTTATGGTGGGTGGAAACCAATGTAACGGCACTTGAGCTACTGTCCGACCTGTGGCTGTATCGCTGCGAAATGTGAAGGGGGACTATATGAAGAATCAATTTGCGGCTCTCGCTGCATGCCTACTGGTGGGCGGATGCGCGATGACGCTTCCTGTTCGGGGACAGGCTGGAGACGGCTCAGAGACTTTCACCGGAACCGCGACAGGCTATGCAGATGGCGCCGGGAACCTGACCATCACCAGCGACAAAGGTCGGAAGTGCCAGGGTGACTTCGTGTACGTGAACAACCGGCAAGGCAGCGGAACATTTACGTGCAGTGATGGATCGAGCGGCCCATTCAACTTCGTTTCCACAGGCATGAGGGGTACCGGCACGGGCACCCTGGGCGGTAAGCCCTTCACCTTCTCCTTCGGTTAGGCTCCCGTCGCCTGTACCCCCCGATACTTGGCACTAACGGTGCTATTCACACGTGACTTGCTAACCAGTATTGTTGGGAAGGGGCGTGGGGCAATAGAGTGGAGCCTGAGGACGACCTAAAGTCCCGTATCGAGGCTGCGCTTGTTCGCGGTCAGCTTACCCAATGGCAAAAGCAATTTCTGGTCGACATGCGCGACCGGCTGATCAAGTACGGCCCACGCACACGGCTGAGCGCAAAGCAGTGGGCTAAGCTGTACGAGCTCATCGGCGCCGCCCCGGAAAGCATTAACGAGCCAAGCCAACCACGCCCGTACAGGCCTCCGCCGTCACCGCAATGGCGACCTCGACGGTCTCGTAGCCCACTCGCGCGCGAGGCGCGGTACTTAGTAGCGAGGTTCACCAGAGCCTTTGGTTTTGCCATGGCGCTGGTGGTCGGGTCGCTGATCTACTCATACGTCGAGAAGGGTGGGCAGATCGCTTGGCCCACCATGCCGTCTTTCGCGAGATCAGACACCGGAGATAGAGTGCCACTTGCCCGATCACAGTTTAGCGTTACGGATGGCGATACCATCCGGCTTGACGGCACCGCGAAGGGAACCCGGCTGGTCGGCTTCAATGCTCCCGAGAGTATCGAGCCGAGGTGCGACGCTGAAGGAGAGCTTGGGCGCCGCGCGAAGGCCCGCCTCACAGAACTGGTCTCCTCCGCAAACCTGGAATTGCAGATGGTCCCCTGCTCGTGTCCCCCAGGGACCGAGGGTACCGACAAGTGCAACTACGGGCGAAGCTGCGGCCACCTGTTTGCGAATGGCCAGGACGTAGGGGACGTGCTGATTTCGGAGGGATTGGCTGTGCCGTTCATTTGCGGCTCGACAAATTGCCAACCGAAACCCCGCCCTTGGTGCGGATGAGGTGCAAATGGAATACAAATCGTCTCAAACTACCTTGGTAAAGATGTTGAAATCGACACTTCGAAAGAATACTGTGAAAGCCCGTCAGGCGCCGTCGCGCTCATGCCAAGATCTACTGATCTCGGACGAGCGTTTTCTGGTTTGTGTATACAACTACCACGACTACGAGCGCACGCTTTTGCAAAGCTCTTTGGACGATATTCTGGACCAGAAGCACCACTATTCCGACTTTTGTTCTGTCTCCACCAGGGTCCATCAACGCTTAGCTAAATTTTCTGAGTTCCGGCATAGCCTACCTCGATCAAATCAGATCGATAGCCAGCAATTTCCCGGGGGCACCATCGAGTGTTGACAAAATCGGGAAGCTGGCCAGCCAATGGTATAACAAATCAGTCTCATACCAGTGGACCCCTAAGGGCGATGAAAGGCTACATCAAATACACTTTTGGCTTGAGCCTCACTTATCCCGAACACAGTTGACGCAGGACGGCAGCGTCAAAAGAACGACTCTGGCAGCACTTACTGAGAGACCGCTCCAATCAACCTGCACGTTCGTGAGTACATGCGGGCGATTGGAGAGCTTCAAGCACTGTTCCGCGAGGATACGAAGAGCGCCGTTGAGGAAGCCAAGGAACTCGTGAACGGTGCTCTCCGGAGTTACCGCGAGCAGTCCAAGGGTAGCGAAACCACCGGGGCAACAGCCATCGCCATGGAGAGCGGGACCCGAGTTGGACAATCCGCAATCCTGCTGAAACGCTCGAATATCATGATGAGATCACACGCAAGGGCAACAGTTTGACCAACCTGGAGCGCAGGGTAATTAGTTCGGCGGCGCCAGGGTAGCTTGGCCATTTGGGCTCAACCCTTTTTTGATTTTCGCAGGGATGCTGGAACAAACTTATCAATTTCCTGATCAGAAAAGGTATATTCCTCGTTTTTCTGGAGACCTTCTTGGGCCTTTTTGTAGGCGGAATACGTCGTTTGCGGTGACCCCGAGTAGATGGCTGCAAGGGTTGCCTGAAGTTCATCGCGCCGCTGCGCTGCATCCTTTTCAGATAATGCCCCCATCCGCAGGTCCGTTAGCAGCGACAAATAGGACTCCCTCACGGGCCACAGGTTTGCCGCAGCGTCACGATGTTTCTGCGCCGTGCCGCCCGGATCGAAACCCTTCATATAACCCGACGCCCAAAGTCCGACGATGGATAGCACCGCCGTGGCAAGCTTGAGCCAGAACTGGTCAAGAAAGACAACGCTTAACGCACCTGAGGTTGTGAGTACCGAAACCGCAATCTGGCAGAGCTTGTATCGCTGTAAGGTAGTTGCACACGCCTCGGCCATTTTCTCATGAGTCTTATGGGTGTATATCACCCGCCCAAAACACTCACGTATCTGATCCTCCATTGCACTGAACTCAGTCATCTCAGTTCATCTCTCCCGTCTGCTACGCGGCGTTTGAATCGATAGGAACATGGATTCTGTCTTTCGCGACCAGAACGCCCCGTTGGACCGCGTAGCACTCCGCGATATGATCTCCGCGAAAAGTCGTCGTCTCGCTTTTCTCAAGCTTGCCCGCATCCATCACGAGTTGCCCTCGGACACAATCTCGCTTAACGGCCTCCTCACCGCGGTTGAGAATCTTCCAGTAGAGCCTAAACTCGCCGGGTATTTCATGGTTGACCACGTGGAATTTCAACGTTTTGTGCGGCTTCAGCGGCAACTTTAAACGCAAGATGTCCCTGAGAAGATATTCCCGGAATCCGTTCTGAGAGACGTCGCAATCGATTGTGATGGGATATCTGATATCCACGGGAAAACGATCCTCGACAAACTCTTCTGTCTCACGATACGCTACCGCGCTTGCTGTAGCCTTTTGCAGGCCTGCTGTCATAGCTGGGAACTGCCGTCCGTAGACCTTTCGCCATTTATCGTTCTCGTTGTCCTTCCCGGCGGCTTCAATAGCCTTGAGGCACAAATCATACGCTTTCTTGGCGATTTTCTGAAACTTCTTCTTAACTCGCACCCGTTGTCCGCTGCCCAAGGCAGCATAGTAATCTTGATCCGGAAGTTCCGAGAGATATTTGAAAAAGTCCCGACTCATGTAGTCATAATACAGGAAGCTATTCTCATCATACTCCGTCGTCGACCTCAAGAAATTATACGATAGGGTGTCTATCAGAAGTCCGCCCATCCCGACGCCATGTTTGTTTTTCCAAGATCGTGCCATCTTACAAAGCCGTCTAAGGTTTTTATTCTTCTGTTCGTTAAATTCTGATATAGCCTTAATTTCGTCGCGCGGCATCGTGACCTTCCACGTGCCGCCATCATAAGTGTCCGGATATTTAAAGCTGCCATCTTCCTGCTCGAATACAGGTTGTGCCTCAACATGAAAGTCTGCGTACAGAACTCGGACCACCAGTCTGTCAACATACACATCCGTGTTCGGGTAGCGTGTCTTGATGGCATCCTTCGTTGCTGTGAGCAGCTTCGACTGCCCCTTATCCTTGTAGTCATCCCAGCTTGAGGGCGGCATGATATAGAGCATGTCTAAATCTGAAATTCCATCGATGGCCGTATGCCTTCCGTAGGAACCAACCTGCAAACTGTTTGCTGTCTTCGAATCACTGTCCCGGAATTTCTTATTTATGGCCGCAGTGATTTCCCCATATCGGTTACTAATAACATCGGTGTTAGATACCTTGAGGTTCTCAATAAAGCTTCTAAAATTTTCCGCCACGCTCACTGCAACCCCCATCTTGTCCGCTACGGCCATAAAATGAATCACTTTAGATTTTAGGCAAACGAAGATGAATGTCTTTTTCGTGAATCAAACTGTTATAGTCATAGCGAGCGTTTTTCCCACAAGAATGTGACGTCACCCAACCCTTTTGGCAGCGTATTTGCGCACTTTCGACGGCGGCTTTGCTGAGGTCGTTGATCTAAGCAAGGACAGCTGGCTGCCTTTGTTTTGCGCCTGCAGAAATTTAATTTGCGTAGCTGGCTTGTCTACGATCACCTGGTAATCGTCCGGCGCCATTTGATGCTTGCGCCGCGCTCCTGCGGGAGCAACGCTTAGGTATGCTCGCATTTCCTTGCTGCTGGTGCTCTCGCTCTAAATAATCGCGCGAGTGGCTGTTCGGTTGGCATCAATAGATACGGCCAGTGTGTCTATGAGACCGCAGAGGCGCGCTACCGACACCCTAAGTTGCCACCAACCGCCGTTGCCTTGATCGGTCGGCAGTCCGCAAGCAGCGGTGCAATCCACGCCGACAACAAATGATGCATACGTAAAGGCGAACGCACTCCGCCGAATTCCACCAAACATTCGGTGCCCCTCCATCGGCGCCCAAATTAACCCGGACACAAACAAGACCCTTGAAATAGCCCGTTGACAGGTTCTTACTTGCAGTGGGCGAGTTGGGGCTCTGTAGGTTGTGCGTATAGTTTCTATAGTTCTGGCGGTTGGGTCAATTGTCGCGGGCGCAACATGTCCGGTAGCCGCCCTGGAATACGCTCCGGTTTCCTCCCCGGGCGAGCAGCCATTCCTCGTGGTCTCCGGTGAATTCGGCGTCAACGAACCTTTGACCGCTTTCAGCAACGCCGTGGCGAGTAGTGGGGCCAAGGCCATCGTTTTCGACTCTCCCGGCGGCAGTGTCGGCAGCGCGATACAGATAGGCCGGATGATCCGAGCAGCCGGACTGGACACGATACAGCTTCGCCAATTGCAGTGCGCTTCCGCGTGTTCACTGGCCTTCATGGGCGGTGTCCTACGCGCCGCCGATCCTGGGTCCATTGGCGTTCATCGGTCCTCGTTTGCGCCAGATAGTGGAATGTCCGCCGACGAAGCCGTGGCCAGTGTCCAAGCGGTGACCGCCCAGATCATGTCCTACATGACCGAGATGGGCGTGGACCCCAGACTTATGCAAATGGCATTGAGCTATGACAGGTCAGACATGAGATACCTGTCCGCCAGCGAAATGGCCGACTTGAAGTTGACCAATGTTTCCGCGCCCCCATCGCCGGTAAATGCGTCACAGGTGCCCACGCAACCAAACCCCGCTCCTTCGCCCGGACCAAATGCTGTCGCCAAGCAAGAACTGGAGAGCGCGGCGGTAGCCTTCGTCAAGGGGCTTATCGAGAGCCATGGCGACAACGCTGAGTTGGCCCTCGCCCAGGTTCAGGCGTCATACGCCCCCTCCGTCGACTACTACGGGAAATGGACCGACCTGGGCTCGATCATTCAGGACAAGAAGGACTATTTCCATCGGTGGCCCGAGCGGGGCTACAGGGTCCGCGACAACAGCGTTATGGCCACATGCGCCAACGACCGGTGCATGGTCTCGGGCACCTATGACTGGATCGTGCGAAGCCTCCCGAGACACAAACAGGCCAAAGGCGTAGCGAACTTTAGCTATACCATATCGGTTGGCCCCAACGCCAAAATCATCGCCGAGACAGGTAGGGTCCAGCGCTAATCATTGGTAGATGCGGGTCGCCTTGCGCTGAAGACCTGGGCCGATTACTGCAATGTTACCTGAGGACTAACCGCAAGGTTCGGCAGGTACATGCCCTGCTCGGCTGCAGCCTCCCTAAAGGCATCCCGCGCTTCGTCCGGTGTGATCCGCCCCTCCAGTGCCTCCATGCAGGCCTGGACCGCCTGTGCCCACCGGGGACCCCCGAGGTTCCACCCGAGGAGCTTCTGAGAGGCCTTCTGGACGTCACCGACCATCTCGATGATCCCGACCCTATCGCCCCTCACGGGGACCCTGCCGTTCCACCACATAATGCTCATACGATGTCCCCTCGGGAGACCCTGCGTTTCAGATTGATGGCATTCAGTAGATCGACCAAGTCGTCCGCGTACTCCATCTCCAGGCCGACCGCAGGGTGCCCCTCGGGATCAGCAGGTATTCCTGTGAACACGTCGAACACCGTCCAGGTCCCATCAGGTTCCTTGCGGAGGTCGTATCGCTGCTGCGCCATGGTCTTCGGACCTTTTTGCGAAAAATCTGTTTCCTCTTTTACGCATTCACCGAGGGCCGGGTTCCCCGCAGGGGGTGTTCGGCGAACTGACGCTTCTACCGTAGACCTGTGGCCGTCGCGGGTCTCCCTTCCGTCGTACGCCTGGTACAATCTCATAAAATTATTCTGAGCCCTACTCTGGCGGAAATCTGCGGCTGCACCATCCCGATCTGGGCGAAACAAGGTAGCTACTCCCACTTGTCTTGATCACCCACTGGCTGCAATATCGTATCGGGCGGCGCCAGAGGCATGTCGTCTCCGGCGTCAAGCTCTCTATCTGAGATGCCACCGAGAGCATTGGGGGGCGGCAAAATGCCATTGTCGCGCTACTCTGGATCGTATGATCCTGATGATCTGGCGTTGCTCCAGCGGGCATTCAATCGGCTGTGTGCCGAGCGTCGCCTTACTGTCAAAGATAAGGAGCAGCGGGAGGCCTTGGCTGCGGAACTCATCGGCGTGTTCGCCTTCGGCATCACGGACGAAACGCAGCTATGGCATGCTCTCTCCAAGCGACGGAGGTCCTAAGCCCTGCCGTCTCCGTTAGACCCCGAGGACAGGGCTAAGAAACTCTTTGGGCACCTGCGCCTTTTTGCGAAAAATCTGTTTCGGTATTTACCTATAGCGGCGAGGCCTGTTTCCCCCCGTGGCCCCTCAGGGACACTGAAGGTCCCGGGTCCTATCCCGCATGACCATCGCTGGACGTGATCAAACAGGGAACGAGGCATCATACTCCTGGTTGCATCTGCAAAGATAGAGTTATTCCTGGCACAAACTCTAAGCGACCATTTCCGTGTGATCTCTAAACGGGGCCTGGCGGGCCCCGTTTTCGTTCTGTCGATGAGCAGGCAGCGCTCGGTCGGCATTCTGGTTGCCGCAACCCAGTCAACATCCCTTCAATCAATTTGAACGGCAGATGAACGCCGGCATCAGAGCCGGTTCAGAGGCGTCAGGGCATTCTCATGCGTGTTGAAGGAGACACGGACCCAATGCTTGCTCGCCGCTTCGCCATCGTCTGCCTGCTGATGAGCCTGTTTGGAATGTTCTTCGCCATCCTTGTCGCCGAAGCGGGCCGTTCCCCGCGCTCCTGGGACGGCGCCACCAGAATGTGCCATCTCGCCTGCCCGACCGATTTTCGTCACTGAAGCAGAGAACCCGGACCTCGAAAAGAAAAGCACAGAGATCATGAACCGCATCGCCGCCAACCTCTCCAAGACCCTCCGGCTCCTGCCGCGGGCGGCGCTCATCCTGATACTTCTGGCCGCTCCGGTCCTGGCGGTGCCGATGATGCGCGCCGATAGCGGCTCGACGATCGAGGCGCCGGCGCTCAGAAAGTCAGGCGTCGGGTTCGTACTGCTGGTCAGCCTGCAGCGGGGCTGAAGAAAAAAGGGCGCTTTGAGCGCCTTCGGCGGCGAGCCCCCTCCCAACCGCCCGTCCAAGTCTCTATATTGAGCCATGGAAAAGCGAATCTATCCCCAAGCCATCGAATCTGTCGTCATGCCCGAGCCCTTTGGCCGGCAAAGCTTCGATAACGCCGAAAAGGCCGTTGCCGCGCTGCAGGTGCTCTACGACCGCAATACCAAGTTTCTGCGCGATTCCTTCGCGGCCCTAGCCGCCGGCGGCGACAGCAGCAAGCGCTACCGGGCCTTCTACCCCGAGATCGGCGTCACCACGAGTTCGTTCACCCAGGTCGACTCGCGCCAAGCCTATGGCCACATGCCAACACCAGGGCATTTCGCCACCACGGTTACCCAGCCGGACCTGTTCGAGACCTACCTCATCGAGCAGCTTCGGCTGATCATGCGCAATCACGGCGTGTCGGTAACCGTCTCGGAATCGACCACGCCGATCCCGCTGCATTTCGCTTTCCTGGAAGGCACCTATGTCGACGGCGCCGCTGCCGAACGCATCAAGCGGCCGATCCGCGACCTGTTCGACGTGCCGGATCTCGACGGCACCGACGATCAGATCGCCAATGGCACGTTCGAAGTGGCCTTCGGCGAGCCCCGGCCGCTGGCGCCGTTCACGGCGCAGCGCATCGACTATTCGCTGCACCGCATGACGCACTACACCGCAACCAGCCCGCAGCATTTCCAGAACTTCGTGCTGTTCACCAACTATCAATTCTATATCGACGAGTTCGTCGCCCGCGCCCGCGACCTGATGGAAAAGGGCGGTGACGGCTACACGGAATTTGTCGAACCTGGCAACGTTATCACCCGGGCCGGGCAGAGCGCGCCCAGCGAAGGCGTAGCGCCACAGCGCCTGCCGCAGATGCCGGCCTACCATCTGAAGAAGCCGAACCATGGCGGCATCACCATGGTCAATATCGGCGTGGGTCCTTCCAACGCCAAGACCATCACCGACCATGTCGCGGTGCTTCGGCCACATGCCTGGGTGATGCTTGGTCACTGCGCCGGGCTGCGTAACACCCAGGCGCTCGGCGACTATGTGCTCGCGCATGCCTATGTGCGCGAGGACCACGTGCTGGACGACGATCTTCCGGTCTGGGTGCCGATCCCGCCGCTGGCCGAGATCCAGGTCGCGCTGCAGGAAGCCGTCGCCGAGGTCACTGGCCTGTCGGGCTATGATTTGAAGCGCATCATGCGTACCGGCACCGTCGCCACCATCGACAACCGCAACTGGGAACTGCGCGACCAGCGCGGACCGGTGCAGCGCCTGTCGCAGTCGCGCGCCATTGCGCTCGACATGGAATCGGCGACCATCGCCGCCAATGGCTTCCGCTTCCGCGTCCCCTACGGCACGCTGCTGTGCGTTTCCGACAAGCCGCTGCATGGCGAGTTGAAGCTGCCTGGCATGGCAACCGAATTCTACAAGCGGCAGGTGGCGCAGCACCTGACTATCGGCATCAGGGCGATGGAGAAGCTGGCGGAGATGCCGATGGAGCGGCTGCATTCGCGCAAGCTCCGGAGCTTTTCGGAAACGGCATTCCAGTAGGCGACCGCGAAGCCTCGGCGAGGCAATTCGTCGTCTTGCTCAGGCCGCAATTTGGCCGATAAGCAAATCGAACGGACCGACAGGCGGCATTCAGCGGATACAACCTCGCAGACACGACCTCAATGGCAACAGGCGCGCGCTTGAACATGACGGCTGGGCTGGCATTCCTGGCGATGACGGCATTGTCGGCCGCTTTGTTGGCCGGATTTTTCGGCGCACTGCACCCGGCGTTCGATTCCTTCTCGCATTTCCGCATTCATCTCAGCGTGCTGATGGCACTTCTGGCGCTGCCGCTGCTCGCCAGCTCGTTTCGGCTGCAAGCGGCGGGTGGGCTGCTTTTCGCCATTTCCTGCCTGGCCACAACGACGGGTGCGCTGCCCAAATGGTGGCCACAACAGGCGGCCGCCAAGCCGACCGGCCAGATCGTCTACAGCCTGCTGCAGATGAATCTGCGCTTCAACAACCCAACACCTAAGAAAGTGCTCTCACTGATCGGCCGCACCAATCCGGACGTGATCACGCTCGACGAGGTGTCGCAGATGTGGACGACCGAGCTTGGCTACATCGCCAGCGCCTACCCCTACCGAATCCTCTGCCCCTACCCAAACGGCATGTTCGGCGTGGCGCTGCTGTCGCGCCGGCCCTTTGCCGCCGACGCCGCGCCGCGCTGCGAGCCGCGCGGCGCGATGGCTATCGCCACGGTCGACTTCGGCGGCACCGATGTCGATGTCGCCGCGATTCATTTGAGCTGGCCCTGGCCGAAGGAGCAATACTGGCAGATCGGCGAACTGGCGCAGCCACTGGCCGCGCTCGGCGAGACCGCGATCATGGCGGGCGATTGCAACGCCGTGCCGTGGAGTGCCGCGGTGCGGCGGGTCGCGGCTCTCGGCGGGCTGACACTCATGCCTTCCGCCGGCCCGACCTGGATCCACCGGACACTGCCGGACTTCCTGCGCCGCTATGCAGGCCTGCCGATCGACCAGGTGTTCAGCAAAGGCGGCGTGACGATCCTGTCTTCGAGGCGGCTGGAAGATACCGGCTCCGACCACCTGCCGCTGCTGGTCGAATTCTTGGTCCGGTCCGATGAGAAGCAGCCTGAGGATGGGCACGCCACTGCGCTCGCGGCGCACGATTTGCCTGCTAAGCCGCACGGCTGACGCGTCAAAGCGAATGGAGCACCCGCGCCACGGCGAAGCGTTGAGATGGCGAACGGATTGCTCGTTCAAGGTTTCCCGATCAAGGCAGCGATCAGATGTTCGACATGGCCGCCATCGCGATGCTCGCGCCGATCGAAGGCGTTTTGCCTCGCCTCATATTCTGCATAAACGGCCTTGATGCGAAGCCGAGCCTCGCGGCGCGCCTTGTCGCATGACGGGTCGTTGGCGACCCGCAGGCCAGTTATCGACCTTTCTGTCACGCGCATCATCTCCCTGGCGATGCGCCCATGTGTTTCCTCATGGGCGCGAACACCGGCGAAAAACCTGTTCCAACGCCTCTTCAACGTCGGCGCCATGGGCGAGCCGACGCGAGGGAAGGTGTAGAACAGATTGAGCGTGCCGTTGACCCGCCGCAGCCGGCAGACGCCGTTGTCCTGACCTCCGCCGAGATCCCAGTCGACCGTATAGGCGGTTGTGGCGATGGCATGCGTCATGAAGCCATGCTTGGGCCCCTTGCTGTCCATCGCGTCGATGAAGGCCGTACCCGAGTTTCCCGTGATGTCGTAGGTCCGCGTCTGGACGATTGCCCTGGTGCCGGCAAAGGCCTCAGGCGCGCACAGTGTCCCGATGACGGCGAGGCATGTCAGAACTATCCGGCGCATCGGCCTTCTCCTTGTCCCGGAGAAGGGAACCATAAGCCTGTGATAGTTTCAACGGTTCTGCTGCGCTGCATGGTCTCGAAGCCAGAACTCCGCTGCAATTTTGCTGCCGCGCCCTGGACGGCCCGGCGGCGCAGGGGTCACATGCCCTGGTAGACCGGTCCTTCACCGCCTTGCGGGGGCACCCAGTCGATGTTCTGGTTCGGGTCCTTGATGTCGCAGGTCTTGCAGTGGACGCAGTTCTGCGCGTTGATGGCGAAGCGCACATCCTTCGCCTGCGGGTCGGCGGCGGCGTTGCCGTCCTTGTCGACCCATTCGTAGACGCCGGCCGGGCAATAGCGTGTGGAAGGTCCGGCAAAGACATCATGTTCCGAGCGTTTCTGCAGGTCCATGTCGCCGACCAGCAGATGGACCGGCTCGTTTTCCTCGTGATTGGTGTTGGATAGGAACACCGAGGACAGACGGTCGAAGGTCAGCACGCCATCCGGCTTCGGATAGACGATCTTCTTGTGCTGGGCGGCAGGCTCGAGCGTGGCATAGTCGGCCTTGCCGTGCTTCAGCGTGCCGAAGGGCGAGACGCCGAACAGCGTGTTCAGCCACATGTCGAGGCCGCCGAGGCTGACGCCGATGATGGTGCCGAAGCGCGACCACAGCGGCTTGACGTTGCGCACCTTCTTCAGGTCCTTGCCGATGTCGGTCGCCCGCCAGGCATCCTCATAGGCGGAAAGCTCGTCATTGGCTCGGCCGGCGCCGATCGCCTCGGCGACATGCTCGGCCGCCAGCATCCCCGACAGTACCGCATTGTGGGAGCCCTTGATGCGCGGCACGTTGACGAAGCCCGCCGCGCACCCCATCAGCGCACCGCCCGGGAACGACAATTTCGGCACTGACTGCCAGCCGCCCTCGGTTATGGCGCGCGCGCCGTAGCCCAGGCGCTTGGCGCCCTCGAACGTGCCCGCGATCGCCGGATGGGTCTTGAAGCGCTGGAATTCCTCGAAAGGCGACAGATAGGGATTCTTGTAATTGAGGTGGAGGACGAAGCCGACCGCCACCTGGTTGTCCTCCAAATGATAGAGGAACGAACCGCCGCCAGTCTTCATGTCCAGCGGCCAGCCGAAGGAATGCTGCACCAGACCCGGCCGATGGTTCTCCGGCTTGACCTGCCAGAGTTCCTTGAGGCCGATGCCGTATTTGCCGGGCTCGCGGCCATCGGAGAGTTTATATCTAGCGATCAACTGCTTAGCCAGCGAACCGCGCGCGCCTTCGCCGATCAGCACATATTTGCCCATCAACGCCATGCCCGGCGCGAAGCCTGGACCATGCGTGCCGTCCTTCTCGACGCCCATGTCTCCGGTGACGACGCCGGTGACGGCACCTTCTTCATTGTAGAGCAGGCCGGCCGCGGCAAAGCCTGGGTAGATCTCGACGCCGAGCGCCTCGGCCTTGCCAGCCAGCCAGCGGCAGACGTTGCCGAGCGAGACGATATAGTTGCCGTGGTTGTTCATCAGCGGCGGCATGAAGATGTTGGGCAGGCGGAACGAACCGGCGGGGCCGAGCACCAGGAAATGGTCCGCAGTGACCGGCGTCTTGAAGGGATGACCATCCTCCTCGCGCCAGCCAGGCAGCAACCGGTCGATGCCGATCGGATCGACGACGGCCCCCGACAGGATGTGGGCGCCGACTTCGCCGCCCTTTTCCAGCACGACGACGGAGAGCTCGGGATTGACCTGCTTGAGGCGGATGGCCGCGGCAAGGCCGGCCGGTCCGGCACCGACGATGACCACGTCGAATTCCATGCTTTCGCGTTCGATATCGCTCATCAACCCCTCCGCACTGGCTTGCCGCCGTTGGCGTATCTTGCTGGCTCCTGCGCTGCATAGCGCATCAATTGGCGACAGGAAACCGGCGCATACGTGACAATGCCGATTTGGCCAAAAAGTCGCGCTTTGCGCGGCAGAGAGGCCATTTCCGCGCGGCGCGACCCGCCAGGCTTGCGTTTTCTATTGTTCGACGGCTTGCTTATCGGCCATACTTCCCGCCATGCGCATTCCCGGGCCAGGCGGCTTCTCTTCGACGCGCTTTCCATCAACGCCCGGCCGGGCCTGCCGGGCGCTTATTTTGGTCCTTCTGGCGTCGAGCCCGGGTCATGCCGTCGCGGATGAAGTGAAGGTCTGGGCGACAGGCGCGTACTCGTTCTCCGACGAGCTTGGCGGTTTCCGCATCACCGGAGCCTCCGGCATCGGAACCAAGGACGATCCGCTCGTCATCACCGAAGAGCTGAATTCTGCGACACCCGTGACGCTGACCATCCGCACCACAAAGCCGATCCAGGCATTCGGCAGAGCAGGCGAGTTCGCCAATGGCATCATGTATATGCGCATCGACGCGCTCAACAACAGCGGCCAGGCCTGGATCGAGTTCCAGTTCGAGCTTCAGGAAATACTGGACCAGCCAAGCGTGTTCGGAGACGGGCTTTCGTTCGACCAGCGCAACAAGACGCCCGACAATATCTGGTCGAGCAATTTCGCCGATTTCGACCGCGATTTCGAGCCCTATGACCGGCTGCTGTTCAAAAACGGCAAGGTGGACCCGCTGAAGACCGCCAGCTTCGAATTCCTGATGACCGACTACACGCCGCGATGGACCTTCTATTTGGTTCAGGATCCACGCATACCCACTGGCTAGACCGCGACCTCGCCTTGGCAAGCGGATTGGCTGCCGCGACCGACTTCGCCGAGGTTGCAAATTGATCCCGCCCGGACGATGGTGCGGCCATGACTGCCGCCTCTCCGAACAATCCGGTCGATTTGGCCGATCTGCTCGCCTTCTATGCCAGCGCGGGTGTTGACGAGGCGTTGGAGGATGCGCCGGTCAATCGGTTCGCGGAGGCCGTGCCGAAGCCGGCGGAGCGCACGCCGGCGGCGCCGCGCGAAAGCAAGGCACCGGAGCCGCCCACGGCTCCGCCGCGCCTCGATGGGCGCGCCGTGCCGGATGCTCCGGCCCCGCGCCCGCCGACCTCGGCCGTGCCCGACGAAGCGCAGGCGGCGCTGGCACGCCAACTGGCAATGACGGCGACGACCCTGGACGAGCTGCGCCAGCACATGGCAGCTTTCGAGGGCTGCAATCTCAAGGCGACCGCCAAGAACCTGGTATTCGCCGACGGCAACCCGCAAGCGGCTGTCATGCTGGTCGGTGAAGCCCCGGGCCGTGACGAGGACATTGAAGGACTGCCGTTCGTCGGGCGCTCGGGCCGCCTGCTCGACCGGATGCTGGCTGCGATCGGCCTCGACCGTAGCTCGGTCTACATCGCCAATGTCATTCCCTGGCGCCCACCCGGCAACCGCACGCCGACGCCGCACGAGACCGAGATCTGCCGGCCGTTCATCGAGCGTCAGATCGAGCTGGTCAATCCCAAGGTGCTGATCAATCTCGGCGGCCCGTCGGCCAAGACCTTGCTCAACACCTCGGAAGGAATCCTGCGGCTGCGCGGCAACTGGCGCGTCCACACCACGGGTTCCGGCATTGCCATTCCAGCCATGCCGACACTGCACCCGGCCTATCTCTTGCGCACCCCCGCGCACAAGAAGCTCGCATGGCGGGATTTTCTCGAAGTGAAGGCGAAGCTGCGGGAAGTGAGCTAACGATGACCTTGCAGGTAATTGAAATACATTCAGCGTCAGCCTAGTCGTCCTGCATGACAACGCCCCAAACCTCCGCCGGTAGCCTGATCCGCGAATGGCGCACGCGACGTCGCATGAGCCAGCTCGACCTCGCCATGGAGGCCGAGATCTCGCAACGGCATCTCTCCTTCGTCGAAAGCGGGCGTGCCGCGCCCTCGCGCGACATGGTGCTGCATCTGGCCGAGCAGCTTGCGATCCCGCTGCGGCAGCGCAATCAATTGCTGCTGGCCGCGGGCTTCGCGCCGAGCTTCAGCGAACGGCCGCTCACCGACACGACGCTGGCACCGGCAATGGCGGCGGTCGAGATGGTGCTCAAGGGGCATGAGCCGTTTCCGGCATTGGCGGTGGACCGGCACTGGAACCTGGTTGCGGCGAACACGGCGATCGGGCCATTCCTGGCCGATGTTTCCGAGCCCTCTCTGCTCCAGCCACCCGTCAATGTGCTGCGGCTCAGCCTGCACCCAGGTGGTGTCGCGCCGCGGATCGTGAACCTCCAGGAATGGCGCACCCACCTGCTCGAACGGCTGAAACATCAGAACGATGCTGCCGGTGACCCGGTGCTGGTGGCATTGGAGCAAGAGCTTCGCGGCTACCCCTCTGGCCTGCAGAGCAGCCGGCCGGCGCCAGTCGAGCCGAATGCGATCGTGCATCCGCTGCGGCTTGCCCATGGCGACACGGTGCTTTCCTTCATCAGCACCATCACCGTGTTTGGCACGCCACTGGATGTCACCCTTTCGGAACTGGCGATCGAATCCTTTTTCCCGGCCGATGAGCAGACACGGGCGATGCTGGTACGCTTGGCGAAGGAACGGTCCTGATCACCCTTGCGGCAGCGCAGCTTTGCGGGTGCGCGTCCGCTCCAGACCCAGCTGCCGTTCGCGCCAGATGATGAAGATGCCGGCGGCGACCACGATCACGCCACCGACCAGCGTGCCGGGCGAGGTCACGTCGCCGAAAACGAAGTAGCCGACGACGACGCCCAGGATCATCGAGGTGTATTCGAAAGGCGCCACGACCGAGGCTTCGGCATGACGGTAGGCCGCGGTCATCAAGATCTGGCCGAGCCCGCCACAAAAGCCGGCGAGGATGAGCAACGTGGCTTGTATTGGCGTCAGCGACTGCCAGCCGAAGGGCAGCGTCAACAGCGAGAGCACGCTCGCCGTCGACGAGAACCATAGCACGATGGTCGCCGTCTTCTCCGTCTGCACGAGATTGCGCACCAACAGCATGGCGACAGCGGAGATTGTCGCGGCCGCCAGCGCGGCCATGACGCCCAGGACCTCCTGGTCGTCGAGACCTTCATCCGAATTGAGCAGCGTCAGCTCCGGCCAGGAAATGACGAGCACGCCAATGAGGCCGATCGCGACCGCGCTCCAGCGATAGACGCGGATCGTCTCGCCAAGGAAGACCGAGGAGAACACCACGACCAGCAGCGGCTGTGCATAGTTCAGGGTGATCGCCTCGGGAAGAGGCAGCCTGGTGAGCGCGAAAAAGCCGAGCCCCATGGCACCGACGCCGACGACGCCACGCGCGACGTGGTTGAAGGGGCGTTTCGTCACAAATGCCGTGGCCAGATGTCCCTTCAACGTCAGGAAGACAATGATCGGGAAGATGGCGAAGAAGGAACGGAAGAAGACGATCTGCCCGGCAGGCACATCGCCTGCCGCCTTGATACAGGTTTGCATGCCGACAAAAACCGCCACGGAGACGATCTTCAGCACGATGCCTCTCAGGGTGCCGTGGCCGCCCGTCGTCTCTGGTTGCGCCCCCGCTCCTGATGTCACTTTGGCGATGCGTCTCTGCCCGCGATCGAGGGCACGCTACGGTTCTCGAAATGGCAGAACGGGAAATTGTCGGCGCGCCGAACGAAAGCGCCCATCCCGAATTTCGGTGTGACGGCCGTCATGACTGCCTCGCGACAAGGAAAGGATGACCTGAATTAGGCCCTGCCGCAGTTTTGTCGAGGGAGTGTTTCGTGTAAAGAGCGCGGACTTCGAATTTTTGGACCGGTCAGATCATGTCCGGTCCCGGAAAAGACAGGAAAAGCCAAGGAATGCGCACCGATACAGGCCAGGTCTTCAAACTCGAGGACTATCGCCCCAGCGACTACCTCATTCCGAAAACCAGCCTTGAATTCCGTCTTTCGCCGCAGGCAACGGTCGTCACCGCGATACTGACCGTCGAACGCCGCGAGGACATATCCACGTCGGCTCCGCTGGTGCTCGACGGCGATGGGTTGACGCTCAAACGCGTCGAAGTCGACGGCAAGGTGGTGAGACCGGCGGATCTGCTGGCGAGCCCCGACCAACTGACCCTGCTCAAACCGCCGGCGGCACCTCGTTTCCAGCTGCTGATCGAAACCGAACTGGCCCCAGCCGGCAACGAGGCCTTGATGGGCCTTTACCGCTCGAACGACGTGTACTGCACGCAATGCGAGGCGGAGGGTTTTCGCCGCATCACCTATTTCCTCGACCGCCCCGATATCCTGTCGGTCTACACGGTGCGCATCGATGCGCGACGCGACGAAGCGCCGCTGCTCCTGTCGAACGGCAATCCGGTCGAGAGCGGCGATCTCGCTGAAGGCTGGCACTACGCCACATGGCACGACCCCTTCCCCAAACCATCCTATTTGTTCGCGCTGGTGGCCGGCAATCTCGGCCAGGTCGCCGACAATTTCGTCACCATGTCCGGCCGCAAGGTCGAGCTCGGCATCTATGTCGAGCCCGGCAAGGAGGCGCTCGCCGGCTACGCCATGGACGCGCTGAAGCGGTCGATGCAATGGGACGAGGAGGCGTTTGGCCGCGAGTACGACCTCGACGTCTTCAACATCGTCGCCGTGTCGGACTTCAACATGGGCGCGATGGAGAACAAGGGCCTCAACATCTTCAACGACAAATACGTGCTGGCCGACCAGGAGACGGCGACGGACGCCGATTTCGCCAATATCGAGGCGATCGTCGCGCATGAATATTTCCACAATTGGACAGGCAACAGAATCACTTGCCGCGACTGGTTCCAGCTTTGCCTGAAGGAAGGGCTGACGGTCTTCCGCGATCATGAGTTCTCCGCCGACCAGCGCTCGCGCGCGGTCAAGCGCATCGCCGAGGTGCGCACGCTGCGGGCCCACCAGTTTCCCGAGGACCAGGGCCCGCTGGCGCATCCCGTGCGGCCGCGCCGCTACCGCGAGATCAACAATTTCTATACGGCGACGGTCTACGAGAAAGGCTCCGAAGTGGTGCGCATGATCCGCACCATTCTCGGGGCCGAGGTCTTTCGCGCCGGCATGGACCTTTATTTCGAACGCCACGACGGCGAGGCCGCGACCATCGAGGATTTCATAAAGGTGTTCGAGGACGCGTCCGGCCGCGACCTGTCGCAATTCGCGCTATGGTATCATCAGGCGGGCACACCCAACCTGACGGTAAGTTCGACGCACAATCCGGCCGCACAGGAATTCACGCTTGAGATCGAGCAGTCGGTGCCGCCGACCCCCTCCGAAAGCCGCAAGCGGCTGATGCATATCCCGCTCGCCTTCGGCCTGATCGGCGCCGGCGGCAAACCTGTCGCGTATAGCGGCGTCGAGGGCGCCAACGTCGAGGACGGCGTCATCCATGTCCGCAAGCGTCGCCATGTGGTGCGTTTCTCGGGCGTGGCCGAGCGCCCGGCGGTGTCGCTCAACCGTGGCTTTTCGGCGCCGGTGACGCTGTCGGCCGAGCAGAAGGCGGCCGACCAGTACTTCCTCGCCCGCCATGACAGCGACGCCTTCTCGCGCTGGCAGGCCTTCAACACGCTGTTGACCGATGCTCTGATCGCTGCCTTCCGCCAGATCCTTGGCGGCAAACAGCCGGACTTCGCCCCACGGCTGACCGAGCTTGCCGGCAGCATCGCCAGCGACGAGACGCTGGAGCCAGCCTATCGGGCCCTGGCCCTGGCGCTGCCTGGAGACGCCGACATCGCCCGCGACATCGGCAAGAACATCGATCCCGACGCCATCCATGCGGCCCGACAGGCGCTTGCGCTGGCGATCGGCATGGCCAATGGCGAGGCATTTTCCGGCCTCTACGACAGCCTTGCCGACAAGAGCGCTTTCAGCCCCGACGCGGCGAGTGCCGGACGGCGTGCCTTGCGCAACATTCTGCTGGATTATCTCTCGCTGCTGCCAGGTGGAGCGGCGTTGGCGGCCGGGCATTTCCAGTCCGCGAGCAACATGACCGACCGGGCGGCCGCATTGGCCGTGCTTGCGCATCGCCACCAAGGATCGCCGGAGGCAAGCAAGGCGCTGGCGGCTTTCGAACAGACATATGCGTCCGACCCGCTGGTGATGGACAAATGGTTCCAGATCCAGGCCAGCGTGCCTGGGCCGCAGGCGGTGGAGACGGTTCGCGCCCTGACCGCTCATGCCGGCTTCTCGATGGGCAATCCGAACCGGGTGCGCTCGTTGATCGGCACATTCTCCAGCGCCAACCAGACCGGCTTTCACCGCGCCGACGGCGAAGGCTACCGCTTCTTCGCACGAACGGTGCTCGAGGTTGAAAAGCGCAATCCGCAAGTGGCGGCAAGGCTGGCGACGGCGCTCAGGTCATGGCGCTCGCTCGAACCGGGCAGGCAAGCCCAGGCTCGGGAAGTGCTGGTTTCGATCGCCAATGCCGAAAACCTGTCGGCGGATCTGCGCGACATCGTCGAGCGCACGTTGGCTTAGGCGCTCCCGCCTTCTTCCCTGCGGGAGAAGGCAGGGTTCTAAAAGCCCATTATTTTAGTCGATTTTTAATCTTTTTTCGCCCGACCACTGGACAAGGCGAATCACCTTTGATTCTTTAATGGCGATTCGGAAGTGCGGTGTTGCCGGATCACCAGCACATAGAAATGCGGCATACTGAAATCGGGGAGTGCCATTTATGGCAAAGGCGGACGCGTGGGGCGCGCCCGGTGGGATGGTTTTTGCGCGTCGCGAGACGCGCGGCGACGGCCTTGCCGGGAATACGCGGCTCATTGCCGAACCCGCCTACAAGCGGCTTCTGGCGGCCGAACCGCTGCTGCGCCGGTCGATACCGGCCCTCATCGTCATCTTCCTGCTCGTCATCGCGGCGCTGCGTGTAATCTCGC
Source organism: Mesorhizobium sp. BR-1-1-10 (assembly GCF_020165595.1). Taxonomy (NCBI): domain Bacteria; kingdom Pseudomonadati; phylum Pseudomonadota; class Alphaproteobacteria; order Hyphomicrobiales; family Phyllobacteriaceae; genus Mesorhizobium; species Mesorhizobium sp. BR-1-1-10. The sequence continues at coordinate 106,092 of NZ_JAIUIL010000009.1, forward strand.
TGATGAACGAGCGCGACGACGTGGAGCGCGATGCCAAGGCTATCCTGACGCTAGCCGCCGCGCAGCTCGCCAGTTCGCTCGCCACCACATCGGACACGCTGCCGGGCGCGACCCAGGACCTGCTGGAGACCACCAGCCGCCAGGGCGCCATGGGCCGCAGCCATGTGCTGGTCATCACCGACAGCGCCTTCAGGATCACCGCGGTGACGCCGCGTTCGGTGCCCTGGCAAGGCCATTCGCTCGACGGCCTCGTCCAGGGCGGCCAACCTCTGTTCATGTTCGGCGACCGGGCTGGCGTCATGGAGGTCAACATCGGCGGGCAGGACTGGTACGCGGCGGTCAGCCTGAGCAAGGACAGGAAGGGAGCCGCGGCGGCGCTCGTCCCCCAAGAGGCGGTCTTCGACACGTGGCGCAAGACCGTCTCGCTCAACGTCACCCTGTTTGTGCTGACGGCCGGCGTGCTGATCATCATCCTCTATGCCTATTTCGGACAGGCGGCGCGCGCGCAGGCAGCCGACCGCATCTATGTCGAAGCGCATCAGCGTATCGACATGGCGCTGGTCCGCGGCCGCTGCGGCCTGTGGGACTGGGACATGGTGCGCGGCAAGATGTACTGGTCACGCTCGATGTACGACATGCTCGGCTATGAGCCCTGCGAGACGATGCTGTCCTTCGGCGAGGTCGACGAGATCATCCATCCCGAGGATGGCGACCTGTTCGAACTCGCCAACAGGATCGTCGCGCGCGAGATCGACCACATCGACCAGGTGTTCCGGATGCGGCATGCCGATGGCCAGTGGGTGTGGATGCGCGCCCGCGCCCAGGTCATGGACCCGGAAGCGCCGGAGATCCAGCTCATCGGCATCGCCGTCGACGTCACCGAGCAGCGCCACCTGGCGCTGCGCTCCGAAGCGGCCGATCTTCGCCTCAGGACCGCGATCGAGAACATCAATGAATCCTTCGTGCTGTGGGATTCGGCTCAGAACTTGATCATGTGCAATTCCAAATACCAGCAGGACAACGGGCTCTCGGACCGCGACGTGATGCCGGGTGTGACGCGCGCTTCGCTGGAAGAACGTATGCTGGCCTTCGCTTCGGAGCGCCGGCTCGCCAACACCAACGGTCCGCAGGGCGGCGCCACGTTCGAGCGGCAGCTGTCCGACGGCCGCTGGCTGCAGGTCAACGAGCTCAGGACCAGGGACGGTGGCATCGTCTCGGTCGGGTCCGATATCACCCAGATCAAGCTGCACCAGGAGAAACTCGTCGACAGCGAACGCCGGCTGATGGCGACGATCCATGATCTCAGCCTCGCCCGCCGTGCCGAAGAGGAACGGGCGCGCGAACTGGTCGACCTCAACCGCAAATACATGAAGGAAACCGAGCGCGCCGAAGCGGCGAACCGGGCCAAATCCGAATTCCTGGCCAACATGTCGCATGAACTGCGCACACCGCTCAACGCCATCATCGGCTTCTCCGAACTGATGGAACAGAGGCTGTTCGGTCCGTTGGGCTCGGAGCGCTACGAGGAGTACGCCACCGACATCAACAGCAGCGGCAAATACCTGCTCGGCGTCATCAACGACATTCTCGACATGTCCAAGATCGAAGCCGGCCAGTTCTCGCTGGACCAGGAACAAATCGACCTCGGTCCGCTGATCAGCGAGACGGTGCGTGTCGTTTCGCTGCAGGCGGCGCAGAAGGCGATCACCGTGGAAACGCGCATTGCCGACGCCTTGACTTTGTTTGCCGATCGCCGGGCGATCAAGCAGATCGTCATCAATCTCCTGTCCAACGCGGTGAAATTCACCGGCCAGGGCGGCCACATATCGGTCAGGGCCCGCAACACGTCAGGCGCGCTGGTGCTGACGATCGAGGACAATGGCTGCGGTATCCCGAAGGAAGCCCTCGGCAAGCTGGGGCGCCCCTTCGAGCAGGTGCAGAACCAGTTTTCCAAGAACCATGCCGGCTCCGGCCTTGGCCTTGCCATTTCGCGCTCGCTGGCCGAGTTGCAAGGCGGTGCACTGAAGATCCGCTCGACCGAAAGTGTCGGCACGATCGTATCGGTGCGCATTCCCGTGAAGAAGGCGCCAACGGCGGTCAAGGCCGCGGCCTGAGCGACAGGCTCCGGTTGGCGATGTCGGAGCCCGCATCAACCAATCTTACTGCACGCCGCCTTCGTTGCCTTCGCCATCCCATTGACGGTCATCGCGCCCGTCCTTCGGCAGTTCGCCCTTCTCGATCTTGCCGTCATTGTTCTTGTCGAGCATCGCAAAAAGCTTCTTTTCGCGGCCGGTGATGTCATCCGATGTCAGCGTGCGTCGTCCTTGCTGTCGTAACGGGCGATGATGCGCCTGGCCATGCGTTCGAAGCGCGCCTCTCCAGCGCGTCGGCGAGTTGAGCGACAGTCAGCTTGCCGCCATTGTCAGCGACAAGCTTCTTGAGCCGCGCGTCCATGACATCGGAGAACTGGTCGAAGGTGATTTTGCCGTCATTGTCCTTCATCGTCTTGTCGAGCCGCATCATGGTGCGCTCACGCACGTTGGCGCTGTCGAGGTTCTCGGCATAGGCCGCGCCGCCGACGGCTCCGGCCAGGGCGATGTATGCAAGTGCGAGCTTGGTTGTCTTTCTCATGGTTTTCTCCTGTTGCATCGTCACCCCCGATGCGGCCGAACGGTCGTTGGTCACGACCCTCCGGCACGAAGCAGAAGGTCGAAATCCTTCCTGACCTTTTGCGACGTCTCCTTGAGATGTGCTTCCAGCACACCGAAATCCGGCAGGTCGGTGACCGCCAGAAGCAGATCCGAAAGCCCCGGCGGAACGTCGTCACGTTCGAATGGTCCGGTGAGGCACAGCCGCGTCATCTGGGTCAGTGCCAGATAAAGGGAGTAAGCCTCGCCAAGGTCCTGCCGGATCACGGCATTGGCGAAACGGGGCGTCAGACGAGACAGGATCTCGGCCGTACCGGTGGCGCGTGGCCCGGCCTCGACCTGCCCAGTGATGACAGCCACCTGGGCGATGAATTCGAGATCGATCAGACCGCCCGGTATGAGCTTGATGTCCCACAGGTCGCGGGGCGGTTTTTCCTGCTCGATCATGGCGCGCATGTCGGAAGCTTCGGTTTTCACCTTCGCCGCGTCGCGTGGCTGACCGAGCAGCGCGGCGACCTCCGCTTCAACCTCGGCGCAGAGGCCGGCGTCGCCGGCAATCGGCCGCGCCCGCGACAGCGCCATGTGTTCCCAGGTCCAGGCTTCCTGGCGCTGGTATTTCTTGAAGGCATCGATATGGGTGGCGACCGGTCCCTTGTTGCCGGACGGCCGCAAACGCAGGTCGAGCTCATAAAGCACCCCTTCCGCCGTCGGCGCCGATACCGCGGATATCAGCCGCTGCGTCATGCGGGTGTAGTAATGCGACGGCGCCAGCGGCTTTTCACCATCGGAGTCCTCGGCGTCCGCGTCGTGATCGTAAAGCAGGATGAGATCGACATCCGATCCGGCCGTCAATTCGCGGCTGCCGAGCTTGCCCATGCCGAGCAGCGAAACCACCCCACCGGCGATCGTGCCGTGGCGCACCGCGAATTCGGCGATCACCGCTTGCAACGCCGCCGCAATGGTCAGGTCCGCCAGATCGGAGAAAGCGCGGCCGGCGCGAGCCGGGTCGATCGAGCCCGCGAGCAGCCGCACACCGATGAGGAATTTCTGTTCGGAAGCAAATATGCGTAAGCGATCGAGCACGTCCTCATAGGCCCTGTCGCCCTCGAGAAAGGCGGAAAGCCGCCCCGAGAGATAGGCGCGGTCTGGCAGCTCGGTCAGCAATGCCGGGTCGAGCAAGCCGTCGAAGACATGCGGCCGGCGAGTGATGATGGCCGCCAGCCTTGGTGCCGCGCCCATGATCGTCGCCATCAGCTTGAGCAGTGCGGGATTCGACTGCAGCAGCGAAAACAGCTGGATGCCGGCCGGCAGGCCGGCGAGGAACTCGTCGAAACGGACCAGCGCCTCGTCGGCCCGGCGCGTCTGGCCAAAGGCCTTGAGCAGTGCCGGCGTCAGTTCCGTCAGCCGCTCGCGCGCCTCCGCCGACTGGGTGACGCGATAGCGGCCGAAATGCCAGCCGCGGATGACACGGCAGATATCGCTCGGCCGCTGAAAGCCGAGGCCGTGCAGGGTCTGCAGCGTGTCCGGGTCGTCGACGTCACCGGTGAAGACCAGGTTGCCGATGCCGGCCGAAAGCTCGGGCGCGGTTTCGAACAGCGCCGCATAGTGGCGCTCGACCTGCTGCAGCGAGGCACGGAAGGCCCCGGCGAACGCGGCGGCGTCGGCGAAGCCCAGCATGCGGGCGATGCGCTCCAGCCCTTCATCGTCTTCCGGCAGCGTGTGCATCTGCTCGTCGGCCACCATCTGGATGGCGTGTTCGACCCGGCGCAGGAACCAGTACTGGAGGGCGAGTGCGTCTCTTGCGTCTGATGTGATCCAGCCTCGGGCCGCGAGCTGACCGAGCATCGGCACGGTTTCGCGGCCGCGCAGCTCCGGAAAGCGGCCGCCGGCGATGAGCTGCTGGGTCTGGACGAAGAACTCGATCTCGCGGATGCCGCCGCGCCCGAGCTTGACGTTGTGCCCCTTCACCGCGATCTCGCCATGGCCCTTATGGGCATGAATCTGGCGCTTGATCGAATGGACGTCGGCAATCGCCGCGTAATCCATGTATTTGCGCCAGATATAGGGCTGGAGCTCCTTGAGGAAGGCATCGCCCGCGGCGAGATCGCCGGCCACCGGGCGGGCCTTGATCATCGCGGCACGCTCCCAGTTCTGGCCACGCGCTTCGTAGTAGCGAAGCGCGGCTTCAACCGGGATAGCCAGCGGGGTGGAGCCGGGATCGGGACGCAACCTCAGATCGGTGCGGAAGACATAGCCGTGCTCGGTGCGGTCCTGCAGGATGCGAACCAGCCGGCGCGTCAGGCGTGAGAACAGGTCGGTGGCGTCGAGAGGATCGACCACGGCGGGTGCCTCCGGATCGAAGAACACGACGAGGTCGATGTCGGAGGAGAAATTCAGCTCATGCGCGCCAAGCTTGCCCATGCCGAGCAGGATCCAGCCCGATCGATGCGAGGGGGTGTCGAGGTCGGGCAGCTTGAGCTTGCCCTGGCCATGCGCGTCACGCAGCAGGAAATCGACTGCCGCGCGGGTGCAGGCGTCGGCGAGATCGCTCAACCGCCTTACGGTCAGCGAGGTTTCGGCCTCGCCCGAAAGATCGGCGAGCGCGATCAGGAAATGCGCCTCTGCCTTATGCCGGCGCAGCGCCATCATCAGGCCGGATTCCGAGACCGTTTCGGCCAGCGGCGCCTGGTCGATCGCGGCGGTGATCGCCTTCAGACGGGCCTCTATCGGCAGGTCGAACAGCCCGTCCAGGATTTGCGGCCGGCGGCGCGCCGTGTCGCGCAGGAATGGCGAAAGGTCGAAGACAGCGGCGAGGAGATCCTGCGCCTTGCCTTTGCCGGCCAGGAATTTGGCCACCCGTGTCAGCCCCTCTTCGCGCGCTGCGTCCGCGATTTCGGCCAGCTCCTGTCGTGCCCGGGCTGCGTCGAGCGGGACAAGCGGGGTTTCCAGGCTGAGCAGCCAGTCTGTCTTGCTCCGCTTGGCAACGGCCGCCATCAGTGATCCTCGCGTGCCGGGAAACTCATGACCACGGATAGTCCTGGATTGCCAGGCAGCAGGTCAAGCCGGCCGTAATGGAATGTCATGACCGCCTTGGCGAGACTGAGGCCAAGGCCGGAACCAGGCTGCGAACGGCTCTTCTCCAGCCGCACGAAGCGCTCCGTCGCCCGGGCGCGATCGGCGTCGTCGGGAATGCCCTGGCCATTGTCCGTGACGGAAAGCCTGATCTCGCCATGCGTGCGTTCGAGCTTTACACGGACCGCCGGCTTGGACGTCGAATCGGTCGAGTACTTGATCGCATTGTCGACGATGTTGGAGAGCGCCTGGCCGATCAGCTCGCGGTTGCCGTCGACGACAAAAGCACCATTCACCTCGGCGTCCAGCGAAACGCCAGCCTCCTCGGCCACCGGCTCATAGAGTTCGACGACATCACGGACGGCCACCGCCAGATCGACGCGGCTGGTGTGCTCGGAAGAATAGCCCGCCTCCAGGCGGGAGATCATCAGGATGGCGTTGAAGGTCTTTATCAACTGGTCGGACTCGGCGATGGTGCCTTCCAGCGCCTGTCGATAGTCCGATGTCTTCTGCTTGCCGGAAAGCGTCGCTTCGGCCCGGTTGCGCAGCCGGGTCAGCGGCGTCTTGAGGTCATGCGCGATGTTGTCGGAAACCTGCTTGAGGCCTTCGTTGAGCGTGGCGATCCTGGCCAGCATGGCGTTAAGGTTTTCCGAAAGCCGATCGAACTCGTCGCCGGCGCCGGTTACCGGCAGCCGGCCGGAGAGATCCCCGCCCATGATGCGCCGGCTTGCCTCCGATACGCCATCGATACGCTTCAGCGCCGCGCGGCCGACAAAGAACCAGATCAGGATGCCACCCAGGGCCATCATGCCGAGCGCCAGCATCAGCGAACGGCGGATGACGGCACGGAACCGCTCCGGTTCCCCGAGATCGCGGCCGACCAGCATGATCATCTGGTTCGGCAGCCGCAGCACCAGGGCAATGGCGTTGTGGCCCTTCTCGCCCTGCGCTTGCGTGTCGCTCTGGTCGGGTTGTGCGGTCCCCTTTTCGGTAGGCAAGTTGCGTAGACGATCGAGTTCTCCCTCGCCAAAGCGCTGATAGGAAAAAGGGCTGGTGGTCCAGCCTTCGTTTTCGAGAACGCCCGGCTCGAGGCTCTGCACGTTACCGGTCAGGATCTGGCCGTTGGCATCGGCGATCAGATAGAGATTGGCGCCGGGCTGCCGCGAGCGGGCCTCGACCACGCGGACCAATACGGGAAGGCCACCGCGCTGATAGGCTCGGGCAAGGCCGAGCACCTCGTCGTTGATGGTCTCCTGCGTCTGCCCGGTCAGCATGCGCGCCGAGAGCGAAGTCATATAGAGGACGAGCAGCACCGCGCAGAGCGCGAAGAGCAAGAGATAGAGCGCCGAAAGCCGCGCGGCCGTCGTCTTCATGATGGCGGGCACGGAAAGCGCCATGCCGCCGCCTAGCCGCCCTTCAGCATGTAGCCGGCGCCGCGAACGGTATGCAGGATCGGCTTGTCGAAGCCTTTTTCGATCTTGCCGCGCAGCCGAGAGACGTGGACGTCGATGACATTGGTCTGCGGATCGAAATGATAGTCCCAGACATTTTCGAGCAGCATCGTGCGCGTCACAACCTGGCCGGCATGGCGCATGAGATATTCGAGCAGGCGGAATTCGCGTGGCTGGAGCGTGATCTCACGGCCCGCCCGGCGGACAGAATGCGATAGCCTGTCGAGTTCAAGATCGCCAACCCGGTAGACGGTCTCGGCCTCCTTGGCGCTGGCGCGTCGGTTGAGCACCTCGACACGAGCCAGAAGTTCGGAAAAGGCATAGGGCTTGGTCAGGTAATCGTCACCGCCGGCGCGCAGGCCGGTGACCCGGTCATCGACTTCGCCCAGCGCCGAAAGGATGAGCACCGGCGTCGTGTTGCCCCTGGAGCGGAGGGCGGCAATAACCGACAGGCCGTCGCGGCGCGGCATCATCCGATCGATGACCATCACATCGTAGTCACCCGCATCGGCAAGCGCGAAGCCGGTCTCGCCGTCACCCGCAACATGCGCGGTATGACCGGCTTCGGTGAAGGCTTTCTGCAGATAATCCGCAGCCTCGCGATCGTCTTCTATGACGAGAATCTTCATAGGGCCGTTATACGCGATTTCGCTTGAAGGTTGAGTAGCAGGCATCTGCATTTTAGCCTTTGCCAAAGCGCATCGCGATCAAGACGATCGAGAGCGTACGCGATAAAATCTTTGTTCCGTGGCGTCGTTAGGCCGAACATGCCAGTTCCCGGTCATGTCGTTACCTGCAACCCGGGACCAACCGGCATCGGGCACGAGGGCCTGAGTGGGCAGCCAGATGCGGGCGCGGGAGCGGGCGATGGGAAGCCCGCTGCCGCTGAAGGAGAGCGCGATGACTGACTAACGGGCTCTCCTTCTTACTTTCCCCATGCGGCGACTCGGGGGTGTTGAAACCGCCGCATTGGAAAAGTCGTCTCAGCCCTTGGCCACCGGCACCGCGACGAAGCGGTTGTTGTCGTCACGGGTGATCTGCATCAGCACCGCCTTGCGTCCGGATTTGACCGCATCGGCCATGGCCTTGGTGACGTCTTCGGTGCCATTGACCTCCGCCGAGTTGACCGCGGTGATGACGTCGCCCGGCTGGATGCCGCGATCGGCGGCGGCGCTGTCGGGGTCGACGTCTGTCACCACCAGACCCTTGCCGTTTTCAGACTTGGTGACGGTGAGACCGAGATCGGCCAGCGTGTCAGGCTTTGCCGGAGCGGCAGGCTGCTGTTGCTGGTCGTTCGAGGCCTGCTTGTCGCTCGCCGGCAGTTTGCCGAGATCGACCTTGACCGTCTGGCTCTTGCCATCGCGCCAGACCGTGACATCGACCGACTTGCCGGGCGAATAGGCGCCGATCAGGCGGGCGAGTTCCTTCGGCGACGCAACATCCTTGCCGTCGACCTGGGTGATCACGTCGCCGGCTGATATGCCGGCCTTCTTGCCGGGGCCATCGTCCTGGGCGCTCGAAACCAAGGCGCCATTGTTGGACTTCAGGCCGAGCGACTCGGCGATGTCGGAGGTGACCGGCTGGATTTCGACGCCCAGCCAGCCGCGCTGCACCGCACCGCTCTTCATCAGGTCCCCGACGACCTGCTTGGCGGTCGAGGCCGGAATGTCGAAGGCGATGCCGACGCTGCCGCCGGAAGGCGAGAAGATGGCGGTGTTGATGCCGACCACCTGGCCGTTGAGGTTGAAGGTCGGGCCGCCTGAATTGCCGCGGTTGACCGAGGCGTCGATCTGGAGGAAATCGTCATAGGGGCCGGCGCCGATATCGCGGCCGCGCGCCGAGACGATGCCGGCGGTGACGGTGCCGCCGAGGCCGAACGGATTGCCGACAGCCACGACCCAGTCACCGACACGAACCTTGGAATCGTCGGCGAAGTCGACATAGGTGAACTTGCCGCCACCATCGACCTTGAGCACGGCGAGATCGGTGCGCGGATCGGTGCCGACCAGCTTGGCGTCGAGTTCCTTGCCGTCATTGGTCACAACGGTGAAGGCGGTGCCCTCTTCGACGACGTGGTTGTTGGTGACGAGGTAACCGTCTTCGGAGATGAAGAAGCCGGAGCCCTGCGCTACCGGGCGCGGCTCGCCATTGTTGCGGTCGCGATGTCCGAAGCGACGATGACCTTCGTCGTTCTGGCCGCCCTGGTCACCAAAGCCGCGGAATTCCTTAAAGAAACGACGCAGCTGCGGATTGTTGGGAAGATTGTCGAGGCCGTCCTGATCGTCGGAGCCATCATCGGCGGTCGGCTGGATCTTGGCCTTGACCTTGACGCTGACCACGGCTGGCGACACACGCTCCACGACATCGGCGAAGCTCGGAACCTGCGGGGCCTCGACGCGCACGGCGTCAGCGAGAACGGGGCTGGTTCCGCTGGTCAGCGCGCCAACGCCGATCGCACCGGCGACCGCGATAGACGCGGCAGCAGCCAGAAGACGCTTGCGGGTGCGAAAATATGAATCGGGGGCAATATTCATGGATCTCTTATCCTCTTTCAAGCGGACGCGCCTTGATCGGCATCCTCAAGGAACGAGAATTAGGGAAGCGCACATTACGACGCCATTTCCGGCACATGAAACTTTGGTAATGTTGGCTGGCGACGGCAGCCGTCAGTCGCGGCGGAGGATCGCGTCCAATGCGGCCTGCTCTTCGACCGAAAGCGCTGCCGTTGCCGGAAGCCGGCGCGACCGCGCACTGAGCACTATAAACACGCCGCCGGCCAGAAGCAGGAGAACCGGCGTGCCCCACAGCAGCGCGTTGCGCAGATCGAAGCGTGGCTTCAGCAGCACGAACTCGCCGTAACGCGAAACCACATAATCCATCACCTGCCGGTCGGTATCGCCCGCGACAAGGCGTTGTCGCACCAGGATACGCAGGTCCCTGGCAAGGTCCGCGTCGGATTCGTCTATCGACTGATTCTGGCAGACCATGCAGCGCAGGCCTTCCGACAGCGCCCGCGCCCGCGCCTCGAGTGCCGGGTCGGCCAGCATCTCGTCGGGCTTCACCGCCATTGCCGTTCCGGCGAAGAACAATGCCAGCAACAGGACTATCGACGTCACCGAAAGCCTTGCCCTCATGGCAGGCCCGCCGGCGCCACCGCCTGCTTGCGACGGCGCGAAGGCGCGCCGACCCGCAGGCGCCTGTCCATCAGCGACATGGCCGCACCCGCCATCATCACCAGGCCGCCGCCCCAGATCAGCGTTACCAGCGGCTTCCACCACAGACGCACCACGACCGAGCCGTCCTTGCCCTCGTCGCCGAGCGAAATGTAGAGCTGGGAAAGGCCAATAGTCTTGATGCCGGACTCCGTCGTCGTCATCTGCCGCACCGGATAGAAACGCTTGGCGGAGCTGACTTCGCCGACAGGGCTGCCGCTGACGCCGATCAGCTCGAAACGCCCGCGATCCTCGCTGTAGTTCGGTCCCTGTGCAGGATAGAGCCCGACGAACCGCACCGTGCGGCCGGAGATTTCGACGGTTTCACCAGCATGCATGGACAGGATCTTCTCCGTCCCGAAGCAGAGCGTGCCAACAATGCCGAGCACGGTCAGGCCGAGGCCAAGATGCGCGAAAGCAGTCCCGAAGACCGAGCGTGGCAAACCAACCAGACGCCTGACCATTGTCGGCGCGGCGACATTGCCGACCCCCGCCTTGGTGGCGAGGTCGGTCAGCGCGCCAAGGATCAGCCAGACGCCGAGGCCGACGCCAAGCGCGGCAAGCACCGAAGCGCCGTCGATGAACAGGACCGTAACCAGTGTCGCAAGAAGTGCGGCCGCGAACGCGGCCATCAGCCGCTGCGCAACGCCGAAGACATCGCCGCGCTTCCAGGCCAGCAGCGGCCCAAAGGGAACCATCACCAGCAGCGGCACCATCAGCGGCGCGAAGGTAAGGTTGAAGAACGGCGCTCCTACCGAAATCTTGTCGGCCGAAAAAGCCTCGACCGCCAGCGGATAGAGCGTGCCGACGAGCACCGTGGCGGTCGCAGTGGTCAGAAACAGATTGTTGAGGACGAGCGCGCCTTCACGCGAAACCGGGTGAAACAGGCCGCCTGCCGTCAGCTTCGAGGCGCGCAGCGCAAACAGCGCCAGCGAGCCACCGATGAACAGCGTCAGGATGCACAGGATAAAGACGCCGCGCGTCGGATCGGTGGCAAAGGCGTGGACGGAAGTCAGGACGCCCGAACGCACCAGGAAGGTGCCGAGCAGCGACAGCGAGAAGGTGAGGATGGCGAGCAGCAGCGTCCAGATCTTCAACGCCGAGCGCTTTTCCATGACGATGGCCGAATGCAGCAGCGCGGTGCCAGCCAGCCACGGCATGAAGGAAGCGTTCTCGACCGGATCCCAGAACCAGAAACCGCCCCAGCCGAGTTCGTAATAGGCCCAATACGATCCCATGGCGATGCCGCCGGTCAGGAACATCCAGGCGACCAGCGTCCATGGCCGCACCCAGCGCGCCCAGGAGGCATCGATGCGACCCTCGATGAGGGCGGCGACCGAGAAGGAAAAGCAGATCGAGAAGCCGACATAACCGAGATAGAGCATCGGCGGGTGAATGGCGAGGCCAAGATCCTGCAGGATCGGGTTGAGATCGCGGCCTTCGATGGGCGCCGGATTGAGCCGGATGAAGGGATTGGAGGTCACCAGGATGAACAGGAAGAAGGCAGCGCCAATAGCGCCTTGCACGGCGAGCACATTGGCGCGCAGCGTCGCCGGCAAGTTGGAGCCAAAAGCGGCGACAAGCGCGCCGAAGAAGGTCAGGATCAGCACCCAGAGCAGCATCGAACCTTCGTGATTGCCCCAGGTTCCAGTGATCTTGTAGATCAGCGGCTGCAGCGAATGCGAGTTCTCCCAGACGTTCGCCAGGGAAAAATCAGAGCTTGCATAGGCGCTCGCAAGGGCCGCGAAGGACAGCGCCGTCAACGCGAAACCGGTCACCGCGACCGGACCGCCGACCGCCATCAGGCGCTGATTGTTCAGCCGCGCGCCAAACAGCGGCACGATCGTCTGCACCAGTGAAAGCGCGAACGCCAGAACCAGGGCGAAATGTCCGGTTTCAACCATTTCCGCGACTCACGCTTGCTCTTCCGCCAGAGTTATTCACTCTTGCTCTCCTGCCAGACGCCCTTGGCCTTCAGGCCGTCGGCTACTTCCTTGGGCATGTAGCGCTCGTCATGCTTGGCCAGAACGCTGTCGGCGACAAAGACGCCGTCAGGGCCGAAGGTACCCTCGGTGATGACACCCTGCTCTTCGCGGAAAAGGTCGGGCAAGATGCCGGTATAAGTCACCTTGACCGATTTGTGGGTGTCGGTGACCGAAAAGGCAACCGTTGCGCCCTGGCCGCGCTGGATGGTGCCTTTTTCGACCAAACCGCCGAGCCTGATGCGCTGGCCCGGCTGAACGCTGGCGGTGGTCAGATCGGCCGGCATGTAGAAATAGGACGCCTTCTGGCCAAGCGCATAAAAGGTCAGCCCGGTGGCGGCACCCAGAAAAACCAATCCGCCCGCGATGACCGACAATCGTTTCTGCTTGCGCGTCATACCCAATTCTACTCCGTCGCCGTCAAGCCGAGCGAGGCGGCAAAGGCGGTGAATTTCTTGGCTTCGTCACTATCGGCGCCAAAGACCGCGATGGCGCGGCCCAGCGCATCGCGCGCCTGATCGGCCTTGCCCAGCACGACATAGGAACGAACCAGCCGCATCCATCCTTCCGGGTCGCGCGGATTTTGACGAAGTTTGTCGTCCAGGCCGGCGACCATGGTGTTGATCATGGCTTCCCTGTCCTGCTGCGACATGGAGGACGCCGCGTCGACATCGGCGGCATCGGGGCCTTTCGCGGTCGTGCCGGAGGCGACTTCCGGGCCGCCGGATTTGGCCAGCGCCTGTTCGACAGCGCCGCGCCACGGCGAATCCGGCGGCAGCGTACCAAGCATAGCCTGCCAGGCCACGGCCGCTTCCTTGCCACGGCCCTCCTGCGCCAGTGCCATGGCCAGATAGAAACCGGCTTTCGCATTGGCCGGGTCAAGCTTCAAGGCCGCCTCGAAGGCATCCTGGGCATCGGCCGAAACAATGCCGCCCGCCGCACCGGCGATCGCCTCGCCGAGACCGGCCTGACGGACAGCGCTGTCGCCGTCCAGGCGAATGGCGTTGCGGTAGGCCGCCGCGGCGTCGGCAAAGCGCTGCATACGCAGATAGACCGGCGCCAGCACGTCCCAGCCCCTGCCGTCGGAAGGATTGGCGGCAAGATGGGCCTCGGCGCGCGCCACCAGCTCATCGACCGAACTGTCGGCCGGGTTCTTGGCCAACCGCTCGCTGAGCGGCTGCGACGGCAGGTCAGGCGAGCCGATCTGACTGTAGAGCCCCCAACTGACCAACGGAACCGCCAGCACCGCAACGGTCGCGACAAGCCGTGCGGTGCCCGATGGCCTGCCGGACGTCTTGGCCGCCATATCCGCATTGCCCAGACGAAGGATGCGGCGGGCGATCTCGGCGCGCGCCTCGGCCGCTTCAGTGGGCCCGATCAAACCGCGCCCGGCATCACGGTCGAGTTCGGACAGTTGATCGCGATAGACTTCCAGATCGTGATCGCCGCTCGATGATGCGCCCTTGGAGGCACCAGCCAACGGCAAAAGCACCGCCAGGCTGGCGCCCAGCGTGAGAATTGCGGCTATGACCCAGAACAGCATGGTTCTTCCAATAACGGCAGAGCCCTGCCCTGCCAACACAGGCATCCTGCGACGCTTTGACGGCACGCGCCGAATGTCGCGATCGAAATCCACCGGCCGGATCGCAACGAGACCCGGCTGGCTAGGTCAATGGCGTCCAACTGCCGTCGGCATTGCGGCAGGCTGTTCCGTGCGCCGTGACGCTGGCGCCGCCCGTGAACACCGTCTGCGTGTATTGGCGGCAATCCTGCGAACCGACGCGGTAAGGCTGGGCAGGGACGACCTCGCCATAGCGTGAGGCCTGATCGCCCTTCCAGGTCACCTTCTGGCCGCTGGTGTTGTATTCGAGCGCCTTGTATTCGGCCTCGAGCGCGCTGCGCTTCTCCGTGTCGCTCAGACCGTTGCCGATCGACCCGCCAATGAGGCCGCCGCCCATGGCGGAGATGATCGACTTGGTAACGACCTTGCCGCCGGCCGGAGGCGTCGAGGCCGGTGTCGCCGCCACGGTCGGGCCCTTGCCGCTCAAGGTGGTGCAGCCCGACACGGCCAGCAATGCGGAAACAAGCGCGACGCGAATCTTCATGCCAACAACCGGTTTTCTTGAGTTGGAGCCTGCCATGGATGCGCCGGGGGCCGCGTCATCGGAGAAGTAGGCGTGGCCATAGTGTTGATATTTGTCGGAAATTTGGCCACTGGCGGCTGCGCCGGGGTCAATCGATATGCCGCCACAATATGCGCCTTCCATTGCTGCCGATTGGCCTGGGTAGCATTACTGCAGGCTCCGCAATCGCACCGTCGCCTTCAGTCCGCCCATGCCGGACCGCTCGAGTGCCAGGACGCCTCCATACTCGTTGACGAGATCGGCGACAATGGCAAGGCCCAGGCCTGTCCCAGGCTTGGTCTCATCGAGGCGCCGCCCTCGCTTCAGCGCTTCACGGGCCCTATCCTCGGGAATCCCCGGTCCGTCGTCCTCGATGCTGATCTCAAACAGGCTCTCATCCTTGCCGGCCAAGGGCACGACCGAGATCGCGACAGCACTCCTTGCCCATTTCACCGCATTTTCGAGAAGATTGCCAAGCAGTTCCTCGAGGTCCTCGCGTTCGCCGGCAAAGACGATCTCGGTGGCTGGCAGCGACAGCGACAGGCTGGTCCGCGGGTTCAGCTTCTGCAAAACGCGTACCATGCGCTGCACCAGCGGTGCCACCGGCGTGCGATAGACGACGCTGTCGCGCTGCGCCGCGACGCGGGCACGCTGCAGGTAATGGTCGATCTGCTTTTGCATGGAGGCGGCCTGCTCGGCGATCAACTGTCCCTTGGCGCCGCCAAGCGCCCGGCCCTCGTTGAGCAGAACGGCAAGCGGTGTCTTCAGGGAATGGGCGAGGTTGCCGACCTGGGTGCGCGAGCGCTCGACGATGCGTTTGTTGTTTTCTATCAAGGCGTTGGTTTCGTTGGCTAACGGTTCGATCTCGGCCGGGAAGCGGCCGTCGAGCCTCTGTGCGGTGCCCTCGCGCACCATGGCGAGTGCGTTCCGGACCCTGCGCAACGGCTGCAGCCCGAACAGGATGGCGATGGCGTTGATGGCGATCATGCCGATGCCGAACAGGCCGAGATAGGTCAGCAGGCGGCGCTGGAACGTTCCTATTTCCTGCTCCAACTCGGTCTTGTTGCCCATGACGCGGAAGCGCGCGGCGCGGTTCTTCGCGTCGAGAACGAATTCGCTCTCGAACACGACCAGTTCCTCGCCATTGATGCCTTGCGCGGCATAGCTGCGCTGGAAATTGGCGTTGAAGGGAACATCCGCCACGTCCGGCGACGGGATGGTCCGGGTCATGGACGACGAGTGAAGATCGCCGTGCACGCCTTCCGAGGCGGGCTCGACGGACCAGTACCAGCCCGAATTCGGTTCCGAGAAACGGAGATCGCCAAGATCGGGGGAGCCGGTCAACGCGCCGCTGTCGGAGATGCCGATGGAGCCGATCAGGTTGAACAGATGCGCCGACAATAGACTGTCGAAGCCCCGCTCGCTGGCCTGCCGGTAGAGCGTTGTGATCAGGGTGAAGATGACGACCAGGGTCAGGATCGCCCACACGGTGGAGAAGGCGATGACGCGGAACGTCAGCGAGCGCGGCCACGCGCGCAGCGAGAGCCGTCTGCTCACGGTCGGGTTGGTGGGGAGCGGTTCCGCCTTACGCCTCCGGCTCACGCATGCGGTAGCCCATGCCGCGTACGGTTTCGATCATGTCGATGCCCATCTTCTTGCGCAATCGTCCGACAAAGACCTCGATGGTGTTGGAATCGCGGTCGAAGTCCTGGTCGTAGAGATGCTCAACCAGTTCGGTGCGCGAAACGACCTCGCCCATGTGGTGCATCAGATAGGCAAGCAGCCGGAATTCGTGCGAGGTCAATTTCAGCGGCACGCCGTTGACATCGGCCTTCGAAGCCTTGGTGTCGAGACGCAGCGGCCCGCAGGTCAGTTCCGACGAGGCGTGGCCGGCCGCGCGGCGGATCAGGGCCCTGACGCGCGCCAGCACCTCCTCGATGTGGAACGGCTTGGTGACGTAGTCGTCGGCGCCGGCGTCGATGCCGGAGACCTTGTCGCTCCAGCGGTCACGCGCGGTCAGGATCAGCACCGGCATCTTGCGGCCGCCGCGACGCCAGCGCTCGACCACGCTGATGCCGTCCATCTGCGGCAGGCCGATGTCGAGCACGACGGCATCGTAAGGCTCTGTGTCGCCGAGGAAATGGCCCTCCTCGCCGTCGAAGGCACGATCGACGACATAGCCGGCATCGACCAGCGCATCCGAGATCTGCCGGTTGAGATCCTTGTCATCCTCGACGACGAGTACGCGCATACGGGGACCAATGCCTGTTGATTGAAGATTTCAGATATAGGCCGATTCCGCCGGCCTGGGAAACGGAGGGAAGACCGGTCAGTTCTGCGGAACGACGATTTCGGAGCGGCGGGGACGTTGTCCGTCCTTGCCGGGCACGAGCACGACGATGACGCAGACCGGCTGGCCGCCACGCGTCGATGCCGAAGCCTTGGCGAGCGTTCCGCCATTCTGCTGAGCCACCTGCTGACCGATCGCATAGCAGTCAGATGCAGCCAGGACGATCGGGCTGGCCTGGTCGGGCTCGATGACTGGTATCGCCATTGCCTCCGACGCAAACAGCCCGGCGGCACTAAGCGCCAGGGTCGCGGTTCGGAAATGGGAGCGAAGCGTTTTCATGACCCGCGTTGTAACGCATCGGTGCTGAACGTGAAATGAACAGTGAACGGCCCTGAAACCATGCTCGCCACACCCCTGCAACGCGAGACAGACATCTTGGATTTCACCGCCCCGCCAGTGAAATCCGCGAAAGCTCAGTCTAGACTCCGTTTCGATGATATTGAAAGTGCGTCAGGCGTTTTCCTGCATCAACGCACGGAATCGCAGCAGCCCATGGTGGACAAGAAGTTCCTCATCGTAACGCGCCTCGCTGAATTCCAGCGACAGCCGCGTCTGGCCACGCGGGCCTATAACCAACACCGCTCCGGCAAGCCGGGCCTTGATGGCATCCATGATCGCTCGCGTCTCGGCCTCGCCATGCGCCTTCGACCAGACATGCAGCGTGATCAACTGGTCGTCATTGTTCTCGGCGCCGGTGTCCCAGTCAAAGGCAGAAGTCTGGCCTGAAGTCACATAGGGAAAGGCGACGTTGTCGGTTGCCCGCTCGAGCAGTCCGGCGCCGCCCAGCAGCGCCGACAGCGACGCATCGCTTTTCAGTCTTAGAAACAGGGCCTGCTGCAAATCACCGGGCGCGGTCATCGTCCATTTCCTCAAGCCGTTGCGCCACCGACAGTGCTTTTCCCAAAGCCTGCCAAGTCCGCATCCCTTCTCAGATATAGCGGTTCGCCACGCGAAGACGATGGCGATTCGTCATCGGAATGATGAACGCCGATGATCTCGAAAATACGACTTGCCGACAATCTCGTCAGCCGGCGCGGTAGGGCCTGGCAAATTGACCATGAGCTTGCCTCTGATTGTCTGGTCACGCGATTTCCCCCATATAGGCTGGTCCATACGATGGAATGTTCCTTGCCGGCTTGGCCGGACAGAGGGGCATGTTCCCGATCCGGAGCTGACCATGCTCGATCCAGAAAAGGCCAGGGCCGCGTCACATCTGCTGGTAGGCCATTGGGACAATGGCACCCATCTCGACGCCATACCCGAGGAACTGCGGCCGAAAACGCGCACCGAAGGTTACGCCATCCAGTCGCATGTCATGGAGCGTTCGGCGGCTCCGCTTTTCGGCTGGAAGATCGCGGCAACCAGTCTGGCCGGTCAAAGGCATATCAACGTCGACGGCCCGATGGCCGGGCGTCTGCTCGCCGAAAAAGCGGTCGAGGTCGGCGGGATCGTCTCACTCGCGACGAGCAAGATGCGTGTCGCCGAGGTCGAATTCGCGTTCCGTTTCAGCCGCCAGATCCCACCTCGCCCGGCACCTTATGAAATTGCTGAAGTGATGGACGCCGTGGCGACCCTGCATCCGGCGATCGAAATACCGGACTCACGATATGATGATTTCTGCGCTGTCGGCGCGCCGCAGCTGATCGCGGACAATGCCTGCGCCAATCTGTTTGTCATCGGCCAGCCTGCCGAAGACGATTGGCGCGACGTGAACCTCGCGGAGTACCCGGTGACCGGTCTCGTTTCGGGTAAGTCGCGGCACGACGGAACGGGCGCGGCTGTCCTCGGCGACCCGCGCATCGCCCTGACATGGCTGGTCAATGAGCTGTCGGGGCTTGGCATAGGGCTCCAACCGGGACAGGTGGTGATCACCGGAACTTGCGTGACACCGATCAGCGTCGCCGCCGGTGATGAAGTCATTGGCGATTTGGGCAGGTTCGGCAAAGTGTCGGTGCGGTTCGTCTAGACCGGCTTGCTCCCCCGGTTCAGCCTGACCACGACGCTCCTCACCGCCAGAACCAGCACGGTAATGATGATCAAAATCACCGACAGTGCGGCGATCGCCGGGTCGATGTTGTCACGTAGTCCCATCCACATCAGGCGCGGCAGCGTGATGGCGTTGACCGAGGTGATGAACAAAGTGACGCCGATCTCTTCCCAGGACAGCACGAAGGACAGCAGCGCCGCGGTGACGATGCCGAACTTGACGTTGGGCATGATGACGCGCGTGGCGCGCTCCCAAACACTTGCGCCAAGCCCCCGCGCGGCAAGGTCGATGCGTCGGTCTAGCTGGCTGAGCGAGACCAGGATCAGCACCGTCGCGAACGGCACCGTCATCACCGAATGCGCCATGGCAACGCCGAGCCAGGTATCGTAGCCGAAGAAGGAACTGACGCCCGAGATCGAGGTGAGCAGGAAGTAGAGCGTGACCGCCGAAACCACCGGTGGCACCACCATCGGCAACAGCACGAAGCCGACGAGGGTCGCGGTGAAGCGCGGCTGGAACATCCAGACGCCGAGGCTGAAGCAGAGCGCCAGCACAGTTGAAATGGCGCTGCTGACGATGCCGATGCGGATCGAAAGCAGGATCGACTGGAGCCAGCGCGGATCCTCGATCAACGATCGGTAGTGGCGCAACGACAATTCGCCCGTCGGCATCGCCAGCATGCGGCTCGGCGTCAGCGACACGGGAATGACGGCCAGCAGCGGCAACAGCAGGAACAGCGCCACCAGGGCGGCGATAACCAGCGAGACAGGACCGGGGCGATAAGTCGGCATCAGATCAGCTGCTTCGGTCTGACATAACGAAACAAGAGCGCCATCAGCGCGCCGACGAACAGTACCAGCACGACGCTGATCGCAGCCCCCAGCCCCCAGTCCGGGCTCTGGAATATCCTGAGATAGATCAGTTCGGCGATCATGACGCTGCGCCCGCCACCGAGAATCGCCGGCGTGACGAAGAAACCGAGCGAGAAGACGAACACGATCATCGCGGAGCCGATGATGCCGGAGCGCGTCATCGGCACGAACACCGTCCAGAAGGTGCGCATGCGGCTTGAGCCGAGGCCGCGCGCGGCGAGCAGAACACGCTCGTCAAGGCTGCGCATGGCGGACGCCAGCGGAAAGACAGCAAAAGGAATGAGGAAATGCGTCATGCCGACAATGACGCCGAATTCGTTGCGTACCAAAGTCAGCGGTTCGGAGATAAAACCGATCGACTGCAGCCAGGTGTTGATCAGGCCGCGATTGGACAGCAGCGCCACCCAGCCGAAGGCGCGTGTCAGCACCGAGATCCAGAACGGCACCAGGATGCAGAATTCGGCGATGAGGCGCTGCGCCGGGCTGCCGCGAACCCAGACGACCGTAATAGCATAGGCGGCAGCGACCGACACTATAGTGACGATCGCGGCGATGCGCAGCGTGCGGATGAACACCGACTGGACCAGATCGTCGGTGAGCAACGCCTCGTACTGGCCAAGCCCGGGCGTCGGCAAGGTGAAGCTCCACTTCACCACGCCGAGAAATGGCCAGGCATAGGCGAGGCCGAGAAAAAGGAGCAGCGGCGCCATCAACAGCGCCGCGCCCATCCTGTCAGAGAGAACGCCTCTCATGTCAGATCAGCATCGCCGCCGGTCAGGCGGAGATGATCTTGGTGTATTCGTCGAGCGCCGGCCCATAGTTCTTGGCGTACCAGTCCATGTCGAGCGCGATCTGCTTCTTCATGTTCTCGGGATCGACGGGGTTGATACGCTTCTTGTCGGCGGGGATCAGCGCGTCGGCCGCCGGATTGGCCGGACCCTGGCCGAGCTTGTCGAACATGACGAGCTGCTTTTCCGGATCCTGGGCGCTGGCGATGAACTTCATCGCCGCATCCTTGCCGCCTGGGTTGTTCTTGAGCACGGCCAGCGCTCCGGGCGAGATCAGGCCCTGGTCCCAGATGAACTTGATCTTGCCGCCGGAATCCTGCTCGATCAGCGAGGCGCGCGTCGACCAGACGATCGCCATCGAGGCTTCGCCATTGAGCAGCACGCTCTGGCTCTCGGCGCCGCCGCCCCAATAGGCGACGACGTTTTCCTTGAAGGCCGATATCTTGTCATGCGCACGTTTTAGGTCGAGCGGGTAGAGCGAAGCCGGCGCGATGCCGTCGGCCAAAAGGGCCGCTTCCCAGCTCGACACGCCCCATTTGTAGAGCGAACGCTTGCCCGGGAATTTCTTCACATCGAAGAAATCGGCCATGCCAGTCGGTGCATCCTTGCCGTATTTCTCGGAATCGTAGGCGATGACATAGGAGAAGAAATAGGTCGAGGCGGCATAGTCCCAGCCGAAGCCCGGCCGCATCTTCTTTTTGTCGACGATGTTGTAGTCGATCGGCTCGAGCATGCCTTGCGCGCCGAGCGTAATGGCCGAGAACGGGTCGACGTCGACCAGGTCCCAGGTCGGGGCGCCGCTCTTGGATTGCGCGGCGATCGCGCCTTCGGTCGGGCCCGAGCCGTCCATCTTGACGGTGATTCCGGTGTCCTTGGTGAAGGCCTGGCCATAGGCCGCGTCGTAGGCCGTGATGGCATCGCCGCCCCAGTTGACCAGCACAAGTTCCTTCGCTGCGGCAAAGGCACCGGTCGAGCGCAGCAGCATCGGCGTGCCGGCGAGCACGAGGGCAGCGAGTTGCGTGAACTGCCGACGCGAGATCTCGCCGCGTCTCGTCCTTTCGGACAGCGTTTCGATGGCCTGTTTCTTGGTGTCGTTCATGTCAGTTCCCCTTTGTTTTCGTTGATTTTGATTCCGGAAGCCGGTGCGGCTGATCAGGCCGCGCCGGTGCTCATTGTCCTCCGTCCGGAAGGAGGAAACCCTTTTCCGCCGGCCATGTCAGCCACACGGAATTACCCTTGCTGAGCGCCGCCGCCGCGACCTCGTTGGGCACCGAGACGGTGACTTTGGCACCTTGGCGCGTGGTGAGGTCGAGCTTGGTCGCCGCCCCCAGATAGGTCGAGGCGATTGCCGTCGCGGCAATGCCGTTCTCTCCGGCGGCGGCCTCGCGCGCTATCGACATGTGTTCGGGCCGGATCGCCAGGATGGCGTCGCCACGGACCTTCTCAGCCTTGCAGTGCATGCTGACCGCGCGGTCCTCACAGAGGCCGGTCGAGCCGTTGTCGACGGCCTTAACCCCCTTCAGCGGCAGCATGTTGATCTCGCCGAGGAACTCGGCGACGAAGCGATTGTCCGGCCGGTCGTAGACCTCGTCCGGCGCGCCGACCTGCAGCAGTTTGCCATGATTGAAGATGGCGACGCGCGAAGACAGCGCCAGCGCCTCGCTCTGGTCGTGGGTAACGAAGACGAAGGTGGTGCCGGTCTCCTGGTGCAGGCGCTTCATCTCTGCCTGCATCTGGCCGCGCAGGCTCTTGTCCAGCGCCGAAAACGGCTCGTCGAGCAGGAGCACGCCCGGCTCGAACACCAGCGCGCGGGCAAGCGCGACGCGCTGCTGCTGGCCACCGGAAAGCTGCGAGGGCAATTTCTTCTCGTGGCCGACCAGACCGACGCGCTCGATCATCTCGCCGACACGCTTCTTGATCTCGGCGGCCGATCTCTTGCGGACCTTGAGCGGGAAGGCGATGTTGGCCTCGACGCTCATATGCGGAAAGAGCGCATAGCCCTGGAACACCATGCCGGCGGCACGCTGCTCGGCCGGGCGGTCGGTGATATCGGCGCCGTCGCTGAAAAACTTGCCCTCGCTCGGCTGCACGAAGCCGGCCAGGATCATCAGGAAGGTGGTCTTGCCGGAGCCGGAGGGCCCAAGCAGCGTCAGGAATTCGCCGCGGCCTATGTCGAGCGTCAGATTGTCCAGCGCACGGAACGAGCCGAAGCTCTTGCCGATCCCGATTGCCTTGATCTCTGCGGCCCGGCCGGGTTGCTGCATCCTGCCTCTATCCTTACCGTTGAGCCAAATCGTAGGCAGGGCGGAAGCTCACCGCAACCGAATAGTTTTCGCCTGATCGGCAAATTTCATTCATCTATGGCGGGCTGGCGCCACGCTGCCCCTCAATAGGGCTGAATGCGGTTCTCGGAGAGAGTCGACCTCAGCCATCCCGCGAACGCTTCCAGGACCGGGTGCGAGGCCTTGGCGTGTTCGGAGACCAGAAAATAGGAGCGCGGCGATTTGATCGCGATGTCGAAAGGCCTGACCAGACGGCCTTCGCTCAGCGCACGGCGGCTGGTCAGTTCGTCACCCATGGCGATCCCCTGCCCGGCAATCGCCGCAGAGAAGACGAGGTTCATGTCGGAAAAGAAGATGCCGCCTTCGGTGTCCGGGTTTTCGACCTTGGACAGCGCCAGCCAGCGGGCCCAATCCTCGGTGTCGTCGAGATGGAGCAGATTGGCGCGCAGCACGTCCGCCGGCCGGGAAAAGCCGCCGACCTTGTTGAGCAGCGTCGGGCTGCAGAGCGGCGTGAACGAGATTTCGCACAACAGCTCGGCCATGCGGTTCGGCCAGTTGCCCACGCCGAAGGCGATGAAGGCGTCTGCGTCGGCATTGCTGACATCGTCGAGCCGTCGGGGCGTCAGGATGCGCAGCGCGACATCGGGGTACATCTGCCGGAACTCGCCGATATGGGTGCACAGGAACAGCGAGGCGAAACCCGGCGTACAGGAGACGGCGAACGAGCCGCCGACGCCAGTGCCGGCATCGCGCGTCACCGCGTCACCGAGCACGGTCAGCGCCTTGCGAACGTCGCTGGCATAACGCTGCCCACGCGGGGTGAGCGCCACACCCTTGCCGATACGCTCCAGCAGATCGAAGCCGAGATCGCGCTCGAGCAGCCGCAATTGGTGGCTCACCGCGCTGCGGGTCAGGTGCAGTTCGTCGGCGGCGCGCCAGACGCTGCCATGTCTGGCAAAACTGTCGAGCGCGCGTAGCGCCTGTGTCGATGGAATTCTCAAGAGGTGAACCGAATTTGCATGAACCACGAAAACATATCACTTTTTGGCGAGCCACTTCACTGCTTTCTTTGACGCATGGACAAACCGGTGACGACATCGGCGCAAGAGACCGCGCTTGCCTGCCTCGACGGCATCCAGCCCCTGCTGTCGGCATGGACACGCACCATCTTCGATTTCGGCGAGACCGCCTGGCGCGAGTACCAATCGGCCGCCTGGTATGTCGATCGACTCAAGCGCGAGGGATTTTCGGTCGAGGAAGGCTCGGGCGGCATGCCGACCGCCTTTTGCGCCCATTGGACGAACGGTGCCGGACCGACAGTGGGCATGTATGCCGAATATGATGCCGTGCCCGGCAATTGCCAGGACGCCGTGACGGTGAGGCAGCCGCGATCTGGCCTTGGCGCCGAGGCCGGCGGCCATACCGACCCGCATTCGGGGCTCGGGGTAGCAAGTCTCGGCGGCCTGCTCGCCACCAAAGCCGCCATGCAGCGCCACGACATTCAAGGCACGCTGCGCTTTACCGGCGAGCCGGCTGAGAAAGTGCGCGGTTCGAAGCCAATCCATGCGGCAAAAGGCTACTATGACGGCCTTGCCGGCATGATCTCCTTCCATCCCTTCTACATGCTGCCGCTCTGCAATACCGCGCGCTGGGACACGCATTGCGGCGCGGCCTACGCGATGATCTATCGCTTCGTCTGCGACGAACCCGAAAATTGGGTTCGCGGAAGCGACGGCGCACCGATCCCGCAGGCGCATTCGGCGGTCAGGGCACCGGGCGCCAACGATGCACTGATGACCATGTACATGGCTTCCAAGGCGTTGCGCGATTCCATGCTGCCACACCAGGGCGGCTGGTCGATCAGCGAGGCTATCCTGACGGCCGGCCAGGCCACGGCCGACAATCTGCCGGCGGGACTGGCCGAGATCCAGTACATGATCCGCGTGCCCACCATCGGCATGGCCGAGCAGGTAACGGCGGTACTCGACCGCAACGCCGCGGCCGCGGCCGCGATCAGCGGCTGCCGCTACGAGCGGCACTGGGTGTCGAAGTCACGGCCGGGGCTCGCGAACCACGCCATGGCCGGGATTGCCTATGAAGCCCTGTCGACGGTCGGGCCGCCACGCTGGGACGAGGCCGCCAGAACGATCGCGCGGGAAATCCAGGTCAATGCCGGCGGCACTGCTACCGGAAACCCCTTTATCGAGGAGCTTGAGCGGCTGATTTCGCCACAAGAGGCCGAGGCGATCCTGCGCCGCGACCTGCCGCCGTCCCAGGTGAACTCGACGTCCGACGACTACACCGACATGAGCTGGCACGCGCCGACCGCCCGCTTCTATGTCGCCCGCCCAGCGCTCCGCTCGGCGAATGGCAGCGCCTATCCCTCCTGGGTGATGAATGCGCTGGGTGGCATTCCGGCGACGATCGACCCGATGGTCATCTGCGCCGCCAAGACGGTCGCGCTGGCGGCGCTGCGCCTACTCGAGGACGAGACCGCCCGCGATGCGGCAATGGACGAGTTCACCACCCGTACCGACGGCGGCGTCGGCGGCTCCAACTGGATCGCGCCGCTCTGCGACTACGAACCGCCGATCAACTTCCGCTGGCCGGAATATGTCACCACCGCGCGCGGCCGCGACTGGTGGATCCCCAGCAACGCATGACCTGACCAACCCTTTAGAACGAGCCCACGAGGAGAACCCGCATGACCGTCCATGACCGCATCATCGCCGAGCCGTTTTCGCTGCAACGCCGCAACCCCGCCGGCGGTACCAAGCCACTGACCGTCTGGGGCTTCGCCAACGAAACCGACGTGTTGACCGACGTGCTGCTCGGATCGCCGAATTTCCTGCGCCACCTGTCGACCAGCTCGCTGTCGCGCAAGCACCTGCGCGAAGCCCCTTGCAACGTTCAGATCGCGCAGGCCCAGCACAAGGATCTTGTCGCGGCCTACGAGCATTTCGGCGTCAACATTCACTGGCACGAGCCGACGCCGGAACTGCCGATGCAGGTCTATTCCCGCGATTCCAGCGTCATGACGCCTTATGGCGCCATTATCACCGCCATGGCCAACTGGTGGCGGCGCGGCGAGAACTACGCCGCCATCCGCACCTATGAAAAGCTCGGCATCCCGATCTACGACATGGTGACGGCCGGCACTTTCGAGGGCGGCGACTTCAATGTCATCGAGGACGGCGTGGTGCTGATCGGCTGCGGCGGCGCCCGCACGCAGGAGGAAGGCGCCCGGCAGGTGCAGGCCTGGTTCGAGAAGGAAGGCTGGGAGACACGCATTGCCTTCATCGACGAATATTACGTCCATATCGACCTGATGGTGGTGCCGATCGCCGAAAAGCTCACTGCCGTCTGCCTCGCCTGCACCGAGCCTGGCATCGTCGACTGGCTGAAGGGCAAGGGGCACGAGATCATCGACGTTCCCTTCCAGGACACGATGGCGCTCGGCTGCAACTTCATGTCGCTGGGCAAGGACCGGGTGATCGCGCCGACGTCCAGCAAGACGCTGATCGAAAAACTCAAGGCGCGCGGCTTCGAGGTCGCGGCCGTCGACATGAGCGAAATCTCCAAGACCGGCGGCGGTATCCATTGCATGGCACAGGCGCTGAAACGCGAGGCGGCCTGATAGTCGGGAAAACGGCAAAACAGCTCCCGCTCGCCGGATCGAGCACCTGGCGGGCGAGGAACCGGCCGCCGGCTACCTGGCTCTTCCATCAACAAACCGTGCCCCTGTGTCCTCGCCGCCCTTGTGAGTGTCCGTAAATGGATGAATAGTCGGACAGGGCGCCGCCCTGAAATTGCCCGCTTGCGGTTTTCAGGTCGCGCCAGAACCGAGCCGGGTTTTTTGAATGGTCAGCCCTGAACCACGCAAGAGAAGAGGTCCGATCGCCGCCTGGTTGCTGGCGCTGGACGCGTGGCTCGATTCCTCGCTCTATGAGATCGGGTTCAAGGCACGCCAGTTCTGGGAGGCCGCGACGATCTTCTCGCGGCGCTTCCGTCTCAAGGGTTGGCGCCGCGGCTTCATCGAACTTTTGAGCGAAGGTTTTACACTCGGCGCCGGCGGCATGGTGGTGATGCTGGCGCTGGCGATACCCGCTTTTCAGGACACTACCGGCGACTGGCGTGCCCAGGGCGACTTCGCCGTCACCTTCCTGGACCGCTATGGCAACGAGATCGGCCAGCGTGGCATCATCCAGCGCGATTCCGTGCCGGTCGACGAGATGCCGGACCATGTCATCAAGGCGGTGCTCGCCACCGAGGACCGCCGGTTTTTCGATCATTACGGTATCGACGTGCTCGGCCTGTCGCGCGCGATCTTCGAGAACGTGCGGGCGAATTCGGTCGTCCAGGGTGGCTCGAGCATCACCCAGCAGCTGGCCAAGAACCTGTTCCTGACCAATGAGCGCACGTTCGAGCGCAAGATCAAGGAGGCGTTCCTGTCGCTGTGGCTGGAGGCCAATCTGTCGAAGAAGGAAATCCTGCAGCTCTATCTCGACCGCGCCTATATGGGCGGTGGCACGTTCGGCATCGAGGCGGCGGCGGACTTCTATTTCGGCAAGAGCGTCAAGGACCTGAACCTTGCCGAGGCGGCGATGCTGGCCGGTCTGTTCAAGGCCCCGACCAAATACGCGCCGCATATCAACCTGCCGGCGGCGCGCGCGCGCGCCAACGTGGTGCTGTCCAACCTCGTCGATTCCGGCTTCATGACCGAAGGCCAGGTGCTGCAGGCCAGACTGCACCCGGCCGACGTCGTCGACCGCGGCGAACAGAAGAGCCCCGACTACTACCTTGACTGGGCCTTCGACGAGGTCAAGAAGATCGCCAAGCCAGGCCAGCACTCGCTGGTTGCCCACACCACCTTCGACGCCAACATCCAGAAGGCGGCGGAGGAGTCCGTCGAGTTCCACCTGCGCCAGTTCGGCAAGGAGTACAACGTCACCGAAGGGGCCGTGGTGGTCATCGAGACCAATGGCGCGGTGCGGGCGATCGTCGGCGGCCGCGATTACGGCGCCAGCCAGTTCAACCGCGCCACCAAGGCACTGCGCCAGACCGGCTCATCGTTCAAGCCCTATGTCTACGCCACGGCGATGGAACACGGCTTCACGCCGAACTCGATCATTTCTGGCGGGCCGATCAGCTGGGGCAACTGGTCGCCGCACAATTACAGCGGCGAGTCGGCGGGCAACATCACGCTGATCATGGCGATGGCCAAGTCGATCAACACCGTGCCGGTGCGGCTCGCCAAGGACCATCTCGGCATCGCGCCGATCAAGGCATTGGCGGAATCGTTTGGGGTGGAATCGCCGCTCGAAGGGCACAAGACGATGGTGCTCGGCACCTCGGGCATGACCGTGATGGACCAGGCGACGGGCTACAGCGTGTTCGCCCAGAATGGCTTCGTCGGTTCCCGGCACGGCATCACCCAGCTCGTAACCCGCACCGGCGACGTGGTGTATGACTGGACCAAGGACGCGCCGCCGCCGCATCGCGTCCTGTCCGAGCAGGCGCTGAAATCCATGAACACCATGCTGGCGGCCGTGCCGGTGATGGGCACGGCGCGGCGGGCGCAAATTCCCAACATCGTCGTCGCCGGCAAGACCGGCACCACGCAATCCTACCGCGATGCCTGGTTCGTCGGCTTTACCGGCAACTACACGGCCGCCGTGTGGCTGGGCAATGACGATTTCACCCCGACCAAGAACATGACCGGCGGCTCGCTGCCGGCGATGGTGTGGCAGCGGTTGATGGTCTACGCGCACCAGAACATCGACCTGAAGCCGATCCCGGGGATCGACAAGCCCTTCGTCGACGAGGAGGTCGCGGCCAAGGCCGCCGAGGCACAGAAGAAGAGCGAGGAGCAGGCAGCGGCCGATGCCGCCGCCGAGCGGCCGCCGGTGCTGTCCAGTCGAACCACACAGACGTTGCGGGACATGAGCCAGATGTTCCAGGCGGCCCCCAAACTCGACGCCCCCGCTCCACCCGAAACGTTGTCGGCACTGTGATATCCGCCCGCTGAGACAAGACCGACTGGGAAATCCATCACGCCTGCTTGCCACAAGGCCCCGGGCCGCGATATCCCCGAACGGCAATTCTGCGCGCACCTGGCCCTTCATGCTCAAGAACGCCTTCCTGATGCTGATTTCGCTAGCCATAGCCATTGGCGGAGGCGGTGCCAGCGTCTGGTATGCGCTGAAGATCCAGGACGGTGTCGGCGCAATCAGGATCGGCCAGTGGACTGCCTTCCCCGACATCGGCACACCGGCCGCGGACCCCTATTCCAAGGCCCGCGTGGCGCGCGAGGGCGTGCTGGCGCTTGGTCGCGCCGAGGGCCTGTCCTTCGTGGCGGAAAAGGATGCCGCCGGCGACCAGCTCAAGCGGGAATGCATCTACAGGATCGAGGGCGGATTTCCGACAGCGCGGTTCTGGACGCTTTATGCCGCAGATCAGTCGCTCGGCGTCGTCGAGACCGGCAAATCGCGGCTTGCGGCTCTTCAGTCCTACGAGGTGCTACGCCAACCGGACAATTCCGTGATTATATCCGTGGGCCATCACCCGATGCCGGGCAACTGGCTGCTGACCGACGGTTCTGGACGGATGTATTTCGTCCTGACCCTCTACGACACGCCGATCGCCAGCAGCACCGGCCTGTCAGACGTTTCGCTGCCCAGGATCGTCAAGGCGGGCTGCGATGCGTAGTTTGCGTGCCGCATTGCGCAGGCTTCTCCATGCCATCCTGCTCGGCCTCGTCGGCGCCGGCATCGTCCACATTGTCGTCCTGCTTCTGGTGCCGGAATTTTCGGAACGCGACGCCTGGTCGCGTCTCTCCATGGCTTCGGATCTCTACAAGATGAACCGGCTCGATGCCGAAGCGGGCGGCGCACCGGTGGTGAAATCGGTTGACCCGCTGTTCTACGCAACGGCCTGCCGCTTCGACCTCGAGGAAGGAATGGTCCGGATCAAGGCGCCGGGGGACGTCCCGTTCTGGTCGGTGTCGGTCTATGACCGCAGCGGTCACAACATCTATTCCTTCAACGACCACACGGCGGCGGGCGGCAAGCTGGATGCCGTCGTGCTGACGCCGGCGCAGATGATCGACGTGCGCAAGGACCTGCCCGAGGATCTTCAGGGAGCGATCTTCGTCGAGGCGCCTATCGATGAAGGCATCTTCGTCATCCGCAGCTTCGTACCCGACGAGAGCTGGAAGCCGATCGTGTCGCGCTTTCTCGATCAGAGTTCCTGCGAGTTGCAGGATTTCTAAGCCGCGATCCTCGATCGCTGATCCGGAGCAGAGGGCCTGACGGACCACACCATGGCTTCAGCAAAGCTCAGTGGTGAGGGACTGCTCAGTGATGGGGGACTGGCGTCCGTGGCGATCCCGGCTTGTCCGGCCCTGCAGGCCGGGCTTCGCCGGTGCTGGACCGTTCATAACGGATGCCGGGAAATATGATCACCGCCGCCGGTATTTCGGTGGTTTGCTTGGCTCGATTGGCCGGTGCCGCACGCGGCACGAAAGACAGTACCATGCCCATGATTCGCGCATTCCTCTCGGTTTCCCCGGAGCACAACGCAACGCCTCCAAATATCATTAAGGCCGGCAGAGGGTTAACGGAGCGCTAACGGATCGCGGCTAAATTGATCTTTGTTCCCGGGTCAGTGAGTTCTGACCGAGGCAATCGCGAAACCGACATAGTCCCGGTGCGCGAGGTCGAGTGTGTATCTGGTGTCAGGCGTATCCTTCGTGTCATCTTCGGATTTCAGGCAAATCGCGATAAGGACGCAAGCGGGAAAAGCCGAAAGGCTGTTCCGCGCCGCCGTTTCCGCGTTCTGCTCTCTGACGCGGCCGTCG
Source organism: Mesorhizobium sp. BR-1-1-10 (assembly GCF_020165595.1). Lineage (NCBI taxonomy): Bacteria > Pseudomonadati > Pseudomonadota > Alphaproteobacteria > Hyphomicrobiales > Phyllobacteriaceae > Mesorhizobium > Mesorhizobium sp. BR-1-1-10. Next base: position 136,717 of record NZ_JAIUIL010000009.1, read on the forward strand.
CGCCGGGAGATCGGCCAACTCGAAGACCTGACGCTGCCTCTGTTCGATGATGTATCCGTCGAATCGCGGCGCTTCGTGGCAGCCGCCCTTTCCGAATGCGAATACGCACCCGCGGCCCTGGTGCGGCGCCTCTGCGAGGAACCGGTCGACATTGCCGCTCCACTGCTCATCCGCTCGCGCGCCGTCAGCGACATCGACCTGATCGCGCTGATTGGCCGGCATGGGCTGCCGCATGCGCGCGCCATAGCGCGGCGCAAGGACCTGAACCCGACGATCGCCGATCTGATCAGGGCGCTCGAAAGGCCAACCCTGGTGCGGACGCGGGATCCGGAAGCTGCCCCGGCGCAGAGCCTTGTCGTGAAGGCGCAAGCGACGGCGGACAGCGCGGAAACTCAGCAGACACCCGGCGTTGCCGCCGAGAGCGCGCGGCGTAAGCTGCGCTCCATGATGCGCACCGGCGACCAAGCCTTGGCGGCGAAGGTCGACGCGTTCCCCGGTGCGGACACCTTTGTCAAACTGCGCGAGACGGCACTGACGGGAAATGCCGCGTTCTTCCACACCGCGCTGGCGGACGCTCTCGACATTGATTTTTCGATTGCGCAATCGCTGACCTTCCACCAGAACTATGCGCCGCTGCTTGCGGCGCTGCGTTCGCTCGACTTCAGCGAGGACCGGGCATTCCTGATCACTGTCGCCGTCTATCCCGGCCTGTTCCCGCATCCCCAGGCCATCCGCGCCTATCTCGACCGCTACCGCCTGCTGCATCGCGACGCGGCCCTGGACAAAGTGCGGGAGTGGAAGGCCGAAACCCTGTCCAAGACGGTTCGCGGCAAGCCACCGGCAAACGGCGACAGCCGCAGGGTCTCCAACAGCGACGAAGCCGACGCCCCCGGCCTCAGGGCGTCTTCACGGAAATAAGCTCCTCGACGGGAACGCTCCCGGCCTCGATCTCGACCACCCAGATGTCGGGATCGAATTTTTTCTCGCGCTCCAGTCTCGCATCCAGCACGGCGGCATCATTGCCGGCGGCGAGAAGGCTGAAAAACCGGTCTTCGGGCTTGGCCGAATCGTAGCTTGTCTGCGGTGCCGGCCCGTAGAGAGCCGTTTCACCCAGCCTGCCCCGCGCCAGGATGAACACGGCCCCGGCCTCCGTCGCACCGCGATTGACCACGGCGGCAAATCCGCCCGCGCCGAAAACCCGGCGCAACAGGGCCGAGACCCACAGATCAGCCGTTACGCGCATGGAAGACTCCCGACGACATGCGGGCTCTCTACCGAAATTTCCCGTGGAGGGCGAGCCGTCGTTTTCTGCCGTCAGTTGGTGAGGCCGATCTCGCGCATCTTGACGTAGACGATCTCGTCGGGCTCGCCGGTCTGCGGCAAGCCGAACAGCGACTGGAATTCCTTGATCGCCGCCTTGGTGCGTGCACCGACGACGCCATCCAGTTGCATGTCGTCATTGCCGAAGGCCTTCAGCCCGGCCTGGATCTTGACGATGCGGGGGTCAGGCCCCTGCAAAGTGGCATTCGCCTGTGCCTCGTTGGTCTGCAAGGACACGGGAACGGCGGCCGGCGGCATGTCAGGACGAGGTTGCGGTTTCGGCACGGCAGCCGTCTTCGGCGTTGCACCCAGTTGATCCAGGAGCAGTGCGTCGATCTCGCCCGAGGCGTTCAGCCCGACCTTCTGTTGATAGGCCTGTATGGCCTTGCGCGTGTTGGGGCCGGAAATGCCGTCGACGGGGCCGGAATAGAAATCAAGGTCCTTCAATATGCCTTGCACCTGCTCGACCACCGGGTCACCCTTGATCGGGGCGGGCGCGGCATTGGACCGCACGATGTTGATTGTCGTCTCGGGCTCGTCGGCGGCGGCGTGCGGAAAGCCCTGGAAATTGCGTGTGGCGAAAAACGCCCCGGCGTGCGGGAAAGGCTGATACCATAGCGCATTCGCCGAGACATAGAACAGCGTCACCAGGAATGCGGTCGATCCTCCCACCAGGACGGGATTGCGCGAAATCATGCCGCCGACGGCGATGGCGCCGTCCTGAAAGGCATTGCCGCGGCGTTTGACCGCCTTAGCCTGTTTTGCGGAGCGAGCCATTTCCGTCCCCTTTCGCCCTCGTCACCGGCATTGTCAGCACTCCGGTCGGGTTGGCGGGGCGCCCCTTCGGCCCGCCGACCGGCAGGCTGATGGTCACCGTGGTGCCCTCGCCCGGCATGCTTTCGATCGACATGGTCCCTTCATGCAAGGCCACCAGCCCCTTCACCAGGGAAAGGCCGAGACCCGTGCCCTCGAAACGGCGGGTATAGTCGTTCTGGATCTGCGTGAAGGGTTTGCCGAGATTGGCGAAATCCTCCTCGGCGATGCCGATACCGGTGTCCCTCACCCAGAAATGCAGACGTGAGCCGATCCGCTTGGCGCCGACGACGACATCGCCGCCGTCGGGGGTGAACTTGATCGCGTTGGAAACGAGGTTGATGAGCATCTGCTGTACGGCGCGGCGATCGGCATTGATATCGCCGGCGTCAGGGGCGATCTGCGTCTGCAGGTCGATATTCTTGGCCTGCGCCTGCAGCCGCATCATCGACTGGCACATGTCTACGGCTTCTACGAACCGGAACGGCTCCGGCTCGGTGGCGTAGACGCCCGATTCGATCCTCGACACGTCGAGTATGGATGTCACGACTGCCAGCAGATGCTGGCCCGAATCCCGCACCAGACCGACATATTCCTTCTGGCGCGGATCTTTGAAGGCGCCGAACATCTCGTGCAGCAGCATGTCGGAGAAACCGATGATGGCGTTCAACGGCGTGCGCAGTTCATGGCTCACGACTGCCAGGAACCGGCCCTTAGCCACTTCGGCGGCGGCGGCCGTCTCATTGGCTTGCGCCAGTTCTTCGCGCAGCCGCGCGGTCTCGTCATTTTGGCGCAGGACAAGCGTGAAGACGTCGCCTTGTTTCTCGCCACGCACCAGTTCGAGCGCGAATGGCTGGTAATTGTCGGCCACAAAGCCATTTCCATTGTGGGCGCCGTTGCCACTCTGGGGCAGCCTGATGCGCAAGTCGAGGCGGCGCGACCGTGCGCCGTCACGCATGTCGGCCAGGGCGCTGAGATAGGAGACGCGGTCCGACAGGTGCACCCGATCGAAGAGGCCCGTTCCGGACAACAGTTCAGGCGGCAATTTCAGAAGCGTACGCGACTTGGCGGATGCATCCACGATCTCGCCGTGGCGGGCGACCCGCAAGACCACCGCGTCGATGATGTCTTCCAGTCGATCACCGGCATCGAGCGTATCGGCCGCGCCGGCGGTGCCGCGAAAAGCCGATATCCGCGGGATGAGGGCCAGCGCCCAGGCCAATGGCACCAGCCAATGCCAGGCGGCGATGTGCGCATCCGCCAATGGAAGGAAGGCGGCCGACAAGGACTGAAGGGCGATGGCGATGACGGCTGTCGCGCCCCCCCACAATGCCGCACGCCGTGACGCGCCGATCCACCAGGCTTCGAATGGCAGCGCCAGGGTAAGCATGGCGACAGGTGAACTCAATCCGCCGGCGGCACCGATGAGACCGGCAAGGGCAAGCGCCGCCATCGCCAGGGCGATCGGCCCCGCGGCAGCCATCTTGCCGGTAGCGGCTACCAGCAGGGCGACGAACCAGCACAGGCCGAAGGCCGCGAAAATGGCGGCCATGGTCACCGCGGCGCCCATCCCCGATGTAACCAGCGTGACCGCGGCACCCGCTGCAAAAAATGGCGCGGCCAGCATCACGCCGATGAAACGGCGCTGGCGCTCGCGGTCGCTCCGTTCGAGAACGCTGGGATGAACCATGCGCTCACAACCGGCCGCTATTGCACCAGGCAATTCAGCGTATCTGGCCTCGATCGGCATCAATTCAACGCACTCGCACTCGTCGTGAACAGCTCTGCTTTTGCAGATTGTGTTGGTTGGCTTTGAAACTCGCACCCAGCGTTTAAGGAATGGATAAGGCAGGGCCGACCAAGGCCCGCCCTGCGGCAAATATCGGGATGACGGCGGCCGAAAACCCGGTCAAATGCAGCCATAGTAAACGGAGGGTTATCCCCCGGGTCCTGTCGTCGGACCGCGGGCCAAGTCGTCGAAGCCGCTTTATTTCCTCGAAGACACAATTCATTCAACGGGATAGATGGTTATCGAATGGTGAGAAGGATCGTTCCGATATGAAACAAATCGACAGCAAAACGCTTCGTTTCGAATTTGCCTAAAATTTGAGGAAAATTCTCGGCGATCGTGCAAGCCGTCCTTCGTGCCTGTGTGTCAACATCCTGCCCATAAAAGAGGTCATGCCATATGATGCATGATCCGGTCACGACGAGAGGCAAGGCATGTTCTTCCTGATAAGAATGGCTTTCTGGTTTTCACTGGTGCTGCTGGCGCTGCCGCTGGGTGTCGGGTCCGATGAAACGGGCCAGGAAAGCGTCGGGCCGATCCAGGCCCTGTTCGCGGCGCGAGACGCCGTCGGCGACATCGCCGGTATCTGCGAACGCAAGCCCGATGTCTGCGAGACGGGCAAGTCGGCGATGCACACCATCACCGCACGCGCCAAGGAAACTGCCAAGATCGCGGCGGCCATGCTGGACGACAAGTCCGCCGGCTCCGATACCTCGACAATGACGGGCAGCGTGCCGGAAGTCGTCCTGCCTGAAACGGTCAACCTGCCGATAAACAATTAAGCCGTCTCGACGGCGCACCGCGGGCAGTCTGCCCTCTCGACGCCCGCGGTGTCCTTGTTTTTTCCGTGACGCGGCGCCGCCGCGTGACTATATCCGGGTCATGACGACCACGATCCAGACGATCCGCGACGACTTCTCGTTCCTTGACGAATGGGAGGATCGTTATCGTTACGTCATCGAACTCGGCGAAGCGCTGCCGCCCTTTCCCGATGCGGAGCGCAACGCCACCAACAAGGTGCCAGGTTGCGTCAGCCAGGTCTGGCTGACCACCGAACGGGGTCCGGGCGCCGACCCCGTCATCACCTTCACCGGCGATTCGGACGCCCATATCGTGCGCGGACTGGTTGCGATCATGCTGGCGCTGTTTTCCGGAAAGACGGCCAGCGAAATCCAGAAAATCGATGCGGAAGCGACGCTGAAGGCACTCGGCCTCGACGAGCACCTGTCGCCCCAGCGTGCCAACGGTCTTCGCTCGATGGTCAAGCGCATCAAACGCGACGCCGAGATGGCGCTCGCCCAGACTGCCTGATCGACCTGTCGATCTTCCGCCCACCCCTGAAATCAAACGGCGCCCGAAGGCGCCGTTTGATTTCAATCCAATCTGGCAAGCAGCGACTACCGCGCCGCCTTGCGCTTGCGGCCGAGGCCCATCTTCTTGGCAAGCTGCGAGCGGGCCGCCGCGTAATTCGGGGCAACCATCGGATAGCTTGGGTCCAGGTTCCACTTTTCGCGATACTGATCGGGCGTCAGATCGTAGTGGGTCATCAGGTGACGCTTGAGCGACTTGAACTTCTTGCCGTCTTCGAGACAGACAATGTAGTCGTCATGAACCGAGCGCTTCGGGTTGACAGCCGGCTTCTGCTTGTCGGCAGGCGCCTGTTCGACGGTTCCGCCCACACGCCCGAGGGCGGCATGGACATCGGATATAAGGTTCGGCAGTTCGCCGACCGGCACCGGATTGTTGCTGACATAGGCAGCCACCACGTCGGCGGTGAGCTCGATCAGCGCATCATTGTTTCTGGAAGGTGTTTCGACAATATCCATGGTCTTCAGGCCCCAACAAGAGTTACGTCGGTCTGTGCCCCTTTTTTACAGGCAGGGCATTGCACGAATTTGCGCAGATAGAGCTGCCGCGATTCGTGTCACGGGGACATCAATGCGGCCGCAGGTCAAGTAAGTCAATTCGTTGCGCGCATTATATTTATGAATCTTGATCAACTATTCCGCGATCAGCTTCAATCTTTCGTGCATCATGTAATTTTTCGATATTTCGCCCGCCAAACCGGTAAAGCCTGACGTAACGTCAGTTCACCGTTACATTCGCGATAACTCACAAATCAGGTTTCAATGCTCTCGTTTGCTTTGCCGTCGCTTCGGCAAACTTGGTTGTTCGCATCTGTCCTCAAAACCACAGGTTGCCGCTCCTCTCTGTCGGGCAGGCAACCAGGCGACATGCCCGCCGGCCGAACCAGTCGGGGCCAAAATCGATGGTCGTTCAATACGGGATGATATATCTGCCATAGGCCCAGCCGGTCACGAAGGTGCCGTTCTTGGCCGGCTCATGCCAGACTTCGCACCAGCGATAGCGAACCGTCTGCTGCTGTTTCCATGCCGGTTGATTGGCGATATCGAGCAGGTTTATGCCGCCGGTGCATCGTCCGGTCATCTGCAGGACGGTCCCGTTCGGGTATGCGACCTGCTTCTGGGATGTTCCCGACGGATATTTGCGCACATTGAGCGTGTCGCCGAACGGCACATTGGCCACTTGCCAAGCCGAAAATACGGTCGCATGAGACTGGCCGGCAAAGACCAGACTTAGCGAAGCGACGGCGAAAGCCGCAGCAATACGAGACCGAATAGTCATCTTCTCTCCCCCGGCCGTCGCATGGGCCGACACCAACTCTACGCCACAGCTCTTGAACCTGCCCTGATCGGCGTGTTCATTCGTCATTCAAGATATTTCCAGAGCGAGACGCAATGACCAGGACTTCCCGATTTCCAATCGCCAGCGCCCCTGCCCCCGAGAAAAGGCCCGTTTCGGACACGCATCACGGCATCACGCGAACCGATGAATATGCCTGGCTGCGAGCGGATAACTGGCAAGAAATGTTCAGGGATCCTTCCTTGCTCGATCCTGGGATCCGCGCCGAACTCGAAGCCGAGAATGCCTATCAGTCGACGCTGATGGCCGACACGTCAGATCTGCAAAAGCAGCTTTTCAAGGAAATGAAGGGCCGCATCAAGGAAGATGATTCTTCCGTTCCCATGAAGGACGGGCCTTATGCCTACGGCTCTTCCTTCAAGCTCGGCGGCGAGCAGCCGCGCTATTTCCGAACGCCGCGCGGCGGCGGACCCGAGCAGATCCTGCTCGACGGCGACGCCGAGGCCGAGGGCAAGGCCTATTTCCGGCTTGGCGGCGTCGATCATTCGGCCGATCATAGCAAGTTGCTATGGGCGTTCGACGACAAGGGTTCGGAATTCTACACGCTGCGTGTGCGCGACCTTGCCGACGGCAAGGAACTGGCGGACCAGATACAGGCCACCGGCGGTTCGGGGGTCTGGGACGCGGGCAATGACGGGTTCTTCTATACGCGTCTCGACCCAAACCACCGGCCGTCGAAGGTGCTGTTCCACGCACTGGGGCAGGCCCCTGAAAACGACCGGCTGATCTACGAGGAAACCGACCCCGGCTTCTTCATGAACGTCGACGGGACTCGCAACAACCAATGGATCATGATCGGCATCAACGATCACGAGACTTCGGAATACCGCCTGTTGAGCGCCAGCGATCCATTTGCCAAGCCGAAGCTGGTTTCGGCGCGCGAGACCGGCCTTCAATATGAACTTGAGGAAGGCGGCGATATCTTCTTCGTCCTGACCAACGCGGACGGTGCCAAGGACTTCAAGATCATGACGGCGCCGGCGAGCGACCCGGTCCGCGCCAACTGGCAGGAACTGGTGCCGCATGAACCGGGCCGGCTGATCCTGTCGGTGATCGGCTTCAAGGACCACATGGTGCGGCTCGAGCGCAAGGAAGGCCTGCCGCGCATCGTCGTGCGGGATCGGGCCAGCGGCGAAGAGCATCTGATTTCCTTCGACGAGGAAGCCTTCTCGCTCGGCCTTTCAGGGTCCCTGGAATACGGCACCGAGATGATGCGTTTTTCCTACTCGTCGATGACGACACCGTCGCAGATGTTCGACTACAACATGCGCACTCGTGAGCGTGTGCTGCTCAAGACCCAGGAAGTGCCGTCCGGCCACGATCCGCACCTCTACGTCACGAGGCGGCTGATGGCGCCGGCGGCCGATGGCGAACTGGTGCCGATCTCGCTTCTGCATCACCGCGACACGCCGCTGGATGGCTCCGCGCCATGCCTGCTCTACGGTTATGGCTCCTACGGTATCACCGTGCCGGCCGCCTTCACCACCAACTGGTTCTCGCTGGTTGACCGTGGGTTCGTGTTTGCCATTGCCCACGTGCGCGGCGGCAAGGACAAGGGATATGGCTGGTACGACGACGGCAAGCGGGCGCACAAGATGAACACCTTCACCGATTTCATCGCCTGCGCCCGCCACCTCGTTGCCGAGCGCTATACCGCGCATGACCGAATCGTCGCGCAAGGCGGCTCGGCCGGCGGTATGCTGATGGGCGCCATCGCCAACATGGCGCCGGATTGCTTCGGCGGCATCGTGGCCGAGGTTCCCTTCGTCGATGTACTCACCACCATGCTCGATGCAACGCTGCCGCTGACCCCGCCGGAATGGCCAGAATGGGGCAATCCGATCGCGTCGGCCGACGATTACCTGACGATCGCCGCCTATTCGCCATACGACAATGTCGCCGCGCTCGACTATCCGCCGATCCTGGCGCTCGCCGGTCTCACCGATCCGCGCGTCACCTATTGGGAGCCGGCCAAATGGGTTGCGCGGCTGCGCGACCGCAAGAGCGGCGACAATCCGGTACTGTTCAGGATCAACATGGATTCCGGCCATGCCGGTGCCTCCGGCCGGTTTTCACGCCTGGAGGAGATCGCCTATACTTATGCCTTCACGCTGAAGGTGACGGACAAGGCATAGCTCACGGAGGAACGCTGCGATGATCGATCTGGCCACAGCGACAGCTTACATCGCGGTTGTGCTCGGCTTTGTCTTCATTCCTGGCCCGGCCACGCTGTTGACGATCGCCCGCGCAACGAGTTCGGGGACGAGAGTCGGAATCGCCACAGGCGGCGGGATCGCGGCCGGCGATGTGTTTCATACCGCCATGGCGATGGTTGGGATCTCGGCGATCATCGCCACATCGGCGACGCTGTTCAGCATCGTAAAGTATATCGGCGCGGCCTACCTCGTTTACCTCGGCATTCGGGTCATCATCGAGAAAGCGCCAACCGATCCGACCGCCGGCGCGCTTGCAAGCTCCGCCGGCAAGGCGTTTCGACAGGCTGTCCTGACCGAGGTGCTCAACCCCAAGACCGCGCTTTTCTTCCTGGCGTTCCTGCCTCAGTTCGTGCGGCCCGAAAACGGATCAGTGATGGTTCAATTGGCCGTATTGGGGATCATCTTCGTCATGCTGGGGCTTTTCAGCACGGTCGTGTTTGCCGTGAGCGCAGGGCGGCTCGGCAGTTTCCTGCGCCGAAATCCGACAGTGCTGAAATGGCAAGGCAAGGTTGTCGGCGGCATCTACTGCGCCCTGGGTGTCCGCCTCGCCTTGCAAGAGCGCTGAGGCCAGGCGACCCACGTCTGCTGGCAGGCCTGATGATCATCACTTTTTGAATTCCGCGCGGCTCATTTCCGCTCGCAATTGCGACGGTCGCGCGCTACCCAAGGCACGGTTTTCCGGGGCACGAAGTCCGCACTTGCACAAGGGTCCATTATGCTGCTCGTCGACGTCTATCTCGACAAATCGCCGATCCAGGGCATCGGTGTGTTTGCCAAGAACCATATTGCCAAGGGCACGCTGGTCTGGAAGCTCGACCCCCGGTTCGATCGGATCATCGACGTCGAGACCTATGAGAGCGAAACCGGGCCGGTGAAGAACTACCTCGACCGCTATTCCTACCCCGACCGTCGCGATCCCGCCTATATCGTCTTCGAAGCCGACGACGCCCGCTACATGAACCATGACGACGAGCCGAATTGCGATGTCTCGTCGCCCGAGGAGACCTACGCCTTGCGCGACATCGCGCCTGGCGAGGAGATGACCTGCAACTACAACCTTTTCTTCGAAACGGGCTTCGATTTCCTCGGCGATCGCCACCTGCAGTCCGAGGATTAGTTCGTACTTTTCTTGCGCGCCGGATAGCCGTTGGGATGCGGCGGCACCGCCTTCAGATAGGCAGCAATCGCCGCACGGTCGTCCGCCGTCAGCTCGGCCATGTTGCGCTGCACGTCGACCATGGCGCCGCCGACGGAATCGAAATCCGGCGTGAATCCGGTTTCGAGGTAGTTTGCGATGTCGGACGCGGACCAGCTGCCGATACCTCCCTCGCCCGAAGTGATGTTCGGCACGACGCCCGAGCCCTCGGTGGCCACCGCACCGGCCAGCCATTCGCTTTTCCTGGTGCCTCCAGCGAGGTCGCGCGGCGTGTGGCATTCGCCGCAATGGCCCGGTCCTTCGACCAGATAGCGGCCTGCCATCACAGGGTCTGGCGCGCCATCAGGCAGGGGCACGACAGGCTTGTCACTGAGATAGAGCCGCTTCCACAGGCCAATGCCGCGCCGGATGCTGAACGGGAACGCCAGCGAATTGCCGGGCGCCTTGCCGGCGACGGCGGGAAGCGTCTTCAAGAAAGCGTAAAGGTCGGCGACATCTGACGGTTTCATGCGAGCATAGGAGGCATAGGGGAATGCCGGATAGAGATGCTCGCCCGAAGGCGACACACCTTTCAGCATGGCGTTAGCGAGATCCCCGACCGACCATGCGCCGATGCCGTCCTTGGGATCTTGCGAAATATTGGGCGGAACAAAGATGCCGAATGGCGTCTTGAGTTCGAGCCCGCCTATGAGCTGAAGCCGTGCATCGCCCTGCGACCCGGGCTTGGCATGGCAGGAGGTGCAGCCGCCGGCATAGAAGATGCGCTTGCCCCGGGCAACATCGCCTGGGCCGAGTTGCGCCAGGGTCGCCGCATCAAGCGTGACCGGTGCCGACAGCAGCCACCCCGCCGACGCGCCGGCGACGCCCAGGACGAGGGCCGCGCCGACGAGCTTCTTCAGCCATGCCATGGCTGGCGATCAGCCCTTTTTGACCCTGTAGCCCTGGTGGCAGGTACCACAGTCCGAGCCGATGGTGCCGATCTGCGTCTTCAGCGCATCGACGTCGGCCGGAGCCGCCGCGACCGCAGCCTTGACATCGGCGAGATACTTGTCCTCGGTCGCCTTGAAGCCGGCCATGTCTTCCCAGATTTTTGGCGCCGCCGTGGTGTCGCCGGTGTCGGTGCCCTTCGGGAACAAGGCCTCTACGTCGAACTTCTCGGCATTTGCCTGCAGTGCCTGCAACTGCGTCAGCACCGCGGCGGCATCAAAGGGCTCCTCGCCCTTGACCACTTTCGACAGGCCGCCGACGATCTTTCCGCGTTCCTTCATCAGAGCCTGCCGATCGAGGATCGGATCGGCAAAGGCCGCCGATGCGGCGAGTGCGAGCATGGAGATGGCGATGACAAGCTTTCTCATTCATTTGGCTCCGTGGTGAAGGCATTTCAGGACAGGACGTTAACGGATGAGGGAGGTGGAATATTCCCATTCTCCCGCATGAAATTGCATGACCCTAGCCGTGGGGTTCGAGACGAAAAGAAAAGGCCCGGGGTGCCGGGCCTTTCGGAAGATTGATCAGGCATTCGCCTTTTCGTAGAGTTCAAGCACGTGATCCCAGTTGATCAGGCTATCTACGAAGGCCTCGAGGTATTTCGGCCGGGCGTTGCGATAATCGATGTAGTAGGAGTGCTCCCAGACGTCGACGCCGAGGATCGGCGATGCGCCATGAACCAGCGGGTTCTCGCCGTTCGGCGTCTTCGATATCGCCAGCTTGCCGTCCTTGACCGAAACCCAGGCCCAGCCCGAACCGAACTGCGTTGTGCCGGCGGCAATGAAATCAGCCTTGAACTTGTCGTAACCGCCGAGATCGCTGTCGAAAGCCTTCTGCAGCGCGCCAGGGAGCTTGTTGCCGCCGCCGCCCTTCTTCATCCATTTCCAGAAATGGATGTGATTGTAGTGCTGGGCAGCATTGTTGAAGAGACCGGCATTCTTGCCGAACGATTGCTTGACCACCTCTTCGACCGAAAGATCGCCAAGGCCGGCTTCGGCGGCGAGCTTGTTGCCGTTGTCGACATAGGCTTTGTGATGCTTGTCGTGGTGATACTCCAGCGTCTCTTTGGACATATAGGGCTGCAGGGCCTCATAGTCGTAGGGCAGAGCGGGCAATTCGAAAGCCATAGGTAGTACTCCCTCGTGGAAAATCCGGTGTGGATACCGGAGTAAGATAGGTCGGGATTGAGCTGGAGCAACTCCGGAAGTGAAGCGCCGGTTCCCTTTCTAAGCGGGTTCCCGGGAACTGTCACACGCTTTTCCTGTGACCAGCCGCGCGCAGACAAAAGGCGGGCTATCTCAGCCAGCCGAGGTCGAATGCGCCCACTCCCAATAGAGTTCACGTGCCTTCTTGGCCACCGGGCCGGGTTGCATATCACGGCCCTCCATGCGGGTGACCGGCACCACCTTGGAGTGGTTGCCGGTCGAGAAGATTTCGTCCGCTTCGAGGAAATCCCGCACCGACAGCGTCTTTTCAGTCGTCGTGAACCCATAGTCGCCAAGCAGCGTCATCGTGCGCGCGCGGGTAATGCCGGACAGGAAGGTTCCGTTCGGCGCCGGCGTCAGCACATGGCCGTCCTTGACCAGGAAGATGTTCGAGCTTCCGGTCTCCGCGACATTGCCCAGCATGTCGAGCACAAGCGCGTTGTCGAAGCCGCGCGCCTTGGCCTCGAGGATGGCGCGGCCGTTGTTGGGATAGAGGCAGCCGGCCTTGGCGTTGGTCGGCATGGTTTCGATGGTCGGGCGCCGGAATGGCGACACGGTCACCGAAAAGCCGGTCGGTGAGATCATCGGCGATTCATAGAGGCAGAGGCAGAAACGGGTCGAGGCGGGATCGGCCGGCACGCCCATGTAGCCGCCATGCTCGGCCCAGTACATCGGCCTCATGTAGACCGCCGTCTTGCCGTCGAATTTCTTCAATCCGTCCCAGGTCAGCCCGACGATCTGCTCGGGCGTCATGTTCGGCGCCAGCCCAAGCCCGATCGCCGAGGCATTGACGCGTGCGGCATGGAGTTCGAGATCTGGCGCCACGCCTTCGAACCAGCGCGCCCCGTCGAACACGCTGGTGCCGAGCCACATGGCATGGCTGCGCGGCCCCAGAATGGCGACATTGCCTTCGTACCAATCGCCATCGACGAAAGTCCATGTCGCGGATTGCGCCGCCGCCGCCAGTGTCATCGCGTTTTCCCGTTCCGGTCAATCTTGTGTGACAACATTGGATGATGCTTTGACCGCCGCCGTCAACCAGCATCGGGGAGTTTTGTTGAGGCCAGCGACGGGTGCGCTGCAATCAAGGCTTGCACCTTGTCCCGCCTCGCCTCAAAACTGTTGCCATGCAATACGCCGCCTACGTGTTCGACGCCTATGGCACGCTGTTCGACGTGCACGCCGCCGTGCGCCGCCATGCGGACGCGATCGGCCCGGACGGCCAACTCCTGTCCGAAATCTGGCGCGCCAAACAGCTTGAGTATTCCTGGGTTCGCACGCTGATGGGCGCCTATGCCGATTTCTGGCAGCTGACCGAACAGGCGCTGGACTTCGCCTTGCGCAAGGTCCCTTCGGCCGATCCGAGCCTCAAGGCGAAACTTCTGGAAGCCTACTGGCGGCTGGACTGTTATCCCGAAGTGCCGGCCGTGCTGAAAGCGCTCAAGGCTTCGGGCGCCAGGCTGGCGATCCTCTCCAACGGTTCGCCCGAAATGCTGCAGGCAGCGGTCAAGTCGGCGGCACTCGACCAGGTCCTGGACGACATCTATTCGGTCGATGCGGTGCGTCGCTTCAAGACCGATCCTGTTGTCTACGACATGGTCGCCACCGGATGGCGCCTCTACCCCGGCGCGGTCTCCTTCCAGTCCTCCAATCGCTGGGACATTGCGGGCGCCACCAAATTCGGCTTCCGTACGGTCTGGATCAACCGCTCCAACCAGCCGGAGGAATACCAGGACTTGCCACCGGCCCTGATCCTGCCATCGCTGGAGGCACTCGTATCCGGTGCCTAACTGACCTGTGGCCCCAGCGCCACAGTGGCGGCGCAGTCACAGCTTCGCCTTTGTTTGTCCACGTTCGAGCCAGAATCGGAACCGCCTATCGCCTCAGGTGTTGTCAGGCACCCGCAGCGAACGTCGCGTGTTGACGCTTTGTTGCGATTTGAGTCTTAAAGAAGGCAGCCATGTCCATAACCGAAATCGAATCCTATCGCCTGAGCCGTCGCGGCTTCCTCAACGCCGCAGCCCTGGGCGCCGCCTCGATAGCGGTTTCCGCATGCGCCACCACCGGACCGGGACCAGTCGAGCCGCCGCCGCCACCAACGTATGTCGAGCCTCCGCTCGCCGACTATGCGTCGATGTACGCTGCGGTCAACGATGGCGGTTTCGATCTGCCGGCCATCCCCGTCGACAGGATCGATCCGCAGTTCCTGCGCCAGATCGTACCCGACCCGACCGGGCAGAAGCCGGGGACCATCGTCGTCGATACGACAGGCCACTTCCTCTATCTGGTTCGCCCGGGCGGCCAGGCCATTCGCTATGGTGTCGGCCTTGGCCGCGCCGGCTTCGAATGGTCGGGCGACGCCGTCGTCCAGTGGAAGCAGAAATGGCCGAAGTGGACGCCGCCGGATGAGATGATCGCCCGCCAGCCGGAATTGAAGCAGTACAGCGCCGACAATGGCGGCATGCCCGGCGGCCTAAAGAACCCGCTCGGCGCACGTGCGCTCTATCTCTTCCAGGGCAATGTGGACACGCTCTATCGCCTGCACGGCTCGCCGGAATGGCGCTCGATCGGCAAATCGGTGTCGTCGGGCTGCGTGCGCCTGATGAACCAGGACATTATCGACCTTTATGACCGCGTGCCCTCGAAGACGCCGGTCATCGTGACCAGCGACGCTCGCCAGCCGATGGTGGCGACGGCCAACCACAAGGCGATCCCGATCGATGCCGGCGTGCCGGATGGATCGGTGCTGCTCGGCCCAGTCAAAGCGGTCACGAACGCGATCTTCTGAGTTTCACGGGGCTTCTGAGTTTCAGGGGGCTTCTGAGTTCAGGGGGCAGCAGCGTTGCCGCTGCCCTGATCTACCGTCCCCGCGACAAACTACCCAGAATCCCGCGCACAATGGCACGTCCGACCGACGAGCCGATCGAGCGCACCACCGACTTGATCGCGGCCTCGGCCACCGTCTGGCGATTGGAGGGGCGCGGCGCAGGCGCGCGCCGGCCACCGGACTGCGGCGCGGGATCGTCATTGCCGAAGCCTGGAATGGTCCAGCGCGAGCCGCCGGTGCCGGTCTGCTGCGCCTGCGCCTCGGCGTCCTGCGCCTGCTTTGCCTTCTTCTGCAGCATTTCGAAGGCCGATTCGCGATCGACAACCTGGTCATACTGGCCGGTGACCGGGCTTTCCCCGATCAGCTTCTGCCGCTCGGCAGGGGTGATGGGTCCAAGCCGCGATGACGGCGGACGGATCGACGTGCGCTGGACCATGGACGGAATGCCCTTGGCCTCCAGGGTAGAGACCAGGGCCTCGCCGGTGGCGAGCTGGGTGATGGCGGTGGCGCAGTCGAAATCCGGATTGGGCCGGAAGGTTTCGGCCGCCGTCCTCACCGCCTGCTGCTCGCGGGGCGTGTAGGCGCGCAGCGCGTGCTGCACGCGGTTGCCGAGCTGGGCCAGGACCTTTTCGGGGATATCCAAGGGGTTTTGCGTGACGAAATAGACGCCGACGCCTTTCGAGCGGATCAGGCGGACCACCTGCTCGACCCGGTCGATCAGCACCTTCGGCGCCTCGTCGAACAAGAGGTGCGCCTCGTCGAAGAAGAACACCAGCTTCGGCTTGTCGGGGTCGCCAACCTCCGGCAGTTCCTCGAACAGCTCCGACATCAGCCAGAGCAGGAACGTCGCGTAGAGGCGCGGATTCATCATCAGCTTGTCGGCGGCCAGCACGCTGATGGCGCCGCGACCATCGCGGGTGGTGCGCATGATGTCGGCAATGCGCAAAGCCGGCTCGCCGAAGAAGTTCGCCGCGCCCTGCTGCTCAAGTACCAGCAGCGTGCGCTGAATCGCCCCCACCGACGGCTTGGTGACGTTGCCATAACGGGCGCTGATTTCCTCGGCGCGCTCCGCGATGTTGGCGAGCAGCGCCTGCAGGTCCTTGAGGTCGAGGAGAAGAAGGCCCTCTTCATCGGCAATGCGGAAGGCAATGTTCATGATGCCTTCCTGCGCGTCGGTCAGGTTCATCAGCCGCGACAGGAGCAGCGGGCCCATTTCCGAAATGGTGGCGCGGATGGGGTGGCCCTGCTCGCCGAACAGATCCCAGAAGATGACGGGAAATTCCTGGAAGTCGTAAGGGTCGAGCTTGACCTGTTCTGCCCGCTTGACCAGGAAATCCTGGGCGGTGCCTATCATGGCGATACCGGAAAGGTCGCCCTTGATGTCGGCGCAGAAGACCGGAACGCCGGCGTTGGAAAATCCCTCGGCCAGGATCTGCAAGGTGACGGTCTTGCCCGTACCGGTGGCGCCGGTCACCAGGCCATGGCGATTTCCGTATTGCAGCAGCAGGTTTTCGGCGCGCTGATAGCTGTCGTCGGGCTTGCGGCTGGCGCCGATAAAAATACTGGTGTCGTCAGCCATAGCTCGGGTCTCCGCAAAACTGATGTGTCTAAAGCCAGCCTGTGCCCGAAGGTATAGTGAGGCTGCCGGACAGCGACAATGACAATTGTCCAAGGCGGGGCCAATCATCCAATCAGGGCTATCGTCCAAATCGGACCAATCGCCAAAATCGGATTTTGGAACTTGCGGATTTCGATGGTGTTTGGCAATCGTCCATGGTCCGTCCACGCAAGCGACCTATATCAGGTGGATCGAATATCAGGTGGTCGAATTCAAGCCTGGGCGTGCATTGCGATAACTGACCGGGGACCGTAGATTAGGCTGCCCGGGCTGGTGCGGCCACATAGAACGAGGACGATGAATGGGCGCCGGAGCCTTGACCAGGGATGTTGAGCCAACGAATGCGGAGCGTCAGCGATGGCTGACCCTGGCGGGAAAAGCGTTGGCCGGCGCCTCCTTCGAGGAACAGCTGGTCTCGCATACCGACGACAATATCCGCGTCGAGCCGCTCTATGAACGCGCGGCCGGAACGGAACCGATCGTGCGCGCCAATCCTCAATCGCCGTGGATCGTCAGCCAGCGCGTCGACGACCCCGATGTCGGACGCGCCAAGAGGCAGGTCCTGGAAGATGTCGCCCAGGGCGCGACGGGATTGTCGCTTGTCTTCGAGGGCGCCCCGAACGCGTTTGGCTACGGCCTGCCGAGGACGGCGCAGGCGCTTGAGACGGTGCTGGAGGGCGTGCCCCTCAACCGGGTCCAGATCCGTATCGACACCCACCCCTGGAGCCGCCCCATGGCCGACTGGCTGGTGGCGTTCCTGAGCAAGCGCCGCTCCGATCCGGCAAAGCTCAACCTGTCTTTCGGCATCGATCCGGCTGCTATCCTCGCCGGCACCGGCCGGCTGCGCATGTCGATCGAGGCGCTGCAGGAGTCCATGCCGCAATCGCTGGCGCATTTCTTCTCGATGGGCGTTCCGGGTGTGCTTCTGGAGGCAGACGGTCGCGTCTTCCACAATGCCGGCGCCACGGAAGCGCAGGAACTCGGCATCATGCTGGCCTCGGCGGTCTCGTATCTGCGAATGTTCGAGAAGGCGCGGCAGCCGCTCGTCTATGCCGCGCCTCATATCGGTTTCGCGCTCAGCGTCGACCAGGACCAGTTCCTGTCGATGGCCAAGGTGCGAGCCCTGCGCAGGCTGTGGGCACGGGTGCAGGAGGCCTGCTCGATCCCCAATTCCACGGCCAACATCCATGCCGAGACATCATTTCGCATGATGACGGCATTGGATCCCGAAACCAACATCCTGCGCACGACGATCGGCTGCTTCGCCGCGGCGGCGGGAGGCGCCGATTCGATCTCAATCCTGCCGCATACGATCGCGCACGGCCTGCCGGCCGCCTTTGCCCGCCGCGTCGCGCGCAACGCGCAGCTGATCATGGCCAATGAAAGCCATGTCGATCATGTCGCCGATCCCGCCTATGGCTCCGGCGCCGTCGAAGCGCTGACCTCAGACCTTTGCGAAGCCGCGTGGGCGGAATTACAGGCCATCGAGGCTGAGGGTGGCGTGCTGTCCAGCCTTCGGGACGGACATATCCAGCAGCGCGTCCGCAACGCCGCCGCCCATCGCGCCATAGCCTTCAAGTCAGACGAGCGGGCCATTGTCGGCGCCACGCTTTATCCGTTGAAAAGCGAGCGCCCGGTCGAGACGCTGGACGCAGAGAAGCGACCTGCCTTCACCGAGGGCGTCGTCCTGTGCGAAGCGTTGTCTCCGGTCCGCATCGATCAATCCATCGGGGCCGCTTCTTGATTCCGGATTTCAGTCAGATCGGCTGGGTGCCGCCGCGCCGCGCGCCTGTCGAGGTCAAGGGACAGCGAACAACGCCGGAAGGCCTTGTCGTCAAGCAGCTGTACAGTCAGGGCGACCTCAAGGGATTGTCGCATCTCGACACCTATCCGGGCCTGCCGCCCTTCGTGCGCGGCCCCTACCCGACCATGTATGTCCAGCAACCCTGGACCATCCGGCAATATGCCGGTTTTTCGACCGCCGAAGAATCCAACGCCTTCTACCGGCGCAACCTTGCCGCCGGCCAGAAAGGCCTTTCGGTTGCCTTCGATCTCGCCACGCACCGCGGCTATGATTCGGACCATCCGCGCGTCGCCGGCGATGTCGGCATGGCGGGTGTGGCTATCGATTCCATCCTCGACATGCGGCAATTGTTCGACGGCATTCCGCTCGGCGAGATGACCGTGTCGATGACGATGAACGGCGCGGTGCTGCCGATCATGGCGCTCTACATCGTGGCGGCGGAAGAGCAAGGCGTCGCGCAGAAGGATTTGGCCGGGACCATTCAGAACGACATTCTGAAGGAGTTCATGGTCCGCAACACCTATATCTATCCGCCGAAGCCCTCGATGCGGATCGTCTCGGACATCTTCTCCTACACCTCGAAGAACATGCCGAAGTTCAATTCGATTTCGATCTCCGGCTATCACATGCAGGAGGCCGGCGCGACCGCCGACCTGGAGCTCGCCTATACGATCGCCGACGGTATCGAATATGCCCGCGCCGGCGTCGCGGCGGGGCTCGACATCGACCGTTTCGCGCCGCGCCTATCGTTCTTCTGGGCGATCGGCATGAATTTCTTCATGGAAGTGGCCAAGCTCAGGGCCGCACGCCTGTTGTGGGCGACGCTGATGAAAAAGAACTTCGCGCCAAAGGACGAGCGGTCGCTGTCCCTGCGCACCCATTGCCAGACCTCCGGCTGGTCGCTGACGGCACAGGATCCCTACAACAACATCATCCGCACGATGATCGAGGCGATGGCCGCGACCCAGGGGCATACCCAGTCGCTGCACACCAACTCCTTCGACGAAGCAATGGCGCTGCCGACCGACCATTCGGCGCGCATCGCCCGCAACACGCAACTCGTCCTGCAGAAGGAATCCGGCACCACGCGCATCATCGATCCGTGGGGCGGTTCGGCCTATCTCGAACGGCTGACACACGATCTGGCGGCGCGTGCGCTCGCCCATATCGAGGAGGTCGAGGCTCTCGGCGGCATGGCGGCGGCGATCGAAAAGGGCATACCCAAGCTGCGCATCGAGGAAGCAGCGGCCCGTACGCAGGCGCGCATCGATTCCGGCGAGCAGATGCTGGTCGGCGTCAATGCGCATCGCCCCGGAACCGATATCGAGGTCGACGTGCTGAAGATCGACAATGCCGAGGTCAGGGCCCGGCAACTCTCGAAGCTGCAACGGCTGAAAGGCACGCGTGACGTCGCCGCCGTCGAAAGCGCGCTCGATGCGCTGACCCGTGCCGCACAGAGCGAGGACAACCTCCTGGAGTTCGCCATCCGCGCCGCGCGCGCCAATGCCACTGTCGGCGAAATCTCGTTCGCCCTGGAAAGAGCCTATGGCCGCCATGTGGCCACGGTGCAGACCATTTCCGGTGTCTACCGCAAGGCGCTTGGCGACAGTCCGGTGATCGACCGCCTGCAGGACAAGCTCGGTGCCTTCGAAAAGAAAAACGGCGGCAAGCCGCGCATCCTCGTGGCCAAGATGGGACAGGACGGCCACGACCGCGGGCAAAAGGTGATCGCCACGGCCTTCGCCGATCTCGGCTTCGACGTTACCGTCGGCGCCATGTTCCAAACGCCGGAAGAGATCGCGAAACTGGCTGTCCAGAATGACGTCCACATCATCGGCGCCTCATCGCTGGCAGCGGGTCACCTGACGCTGATCCCAGAATTGCGCGACACGCTGAAGAAGCTCGGCCGCGGCGACATGCTGATCGTGGCCGGCGGCGTCATTCCGCCGCAGGACTATGATGCGGTGCTGCAAGCCGGCGCGGCGGAAATCTTCCCGCCGGGCACGGTCATTCCGGAAGCGGCGGAGCGGCTGCTGGATCGGCTGCTATCCTCGTGACGAATCTGTTATAATATCTGTTGCAACACCCGGCGCACCGCGTTATAATTAGCGTTGCAACAGGATGTTTCATCATGAACACCACAATTCGCAAGATCGGTAATTCGGACGGCCTGATTCTGCCGAAAGAGCTTCTCGATCGATTGAATCTCAAGACAGGCGACAACGTGGTCGTCGTCCAGGAAGGTCAAGAGCTTCGCTTGCGCCGATTGGAAGATTCTGCCGAAGAATTCGAGCGCAAGATGAAGGTAGCGCGCGAGCGGATGAGGAAATACGAGGTTGCCTACCGCGCGCTCGCAAAATGACGGCACATCATTCGCGAGAGTTCGTGGAGGCGATGCATGCCGAGCAGTTGCGTCTTCACGGCGGCGCGTCGGGCATCCGCGATGAAGGCCTGTTGGAATCGGCGCTCGCACGTCCGCAACAGAAAGAAGCATACGGCGAGCCGGATCTGAGCGAACTCGCTGCCGCCTATCTCTTCGGCATCGCAAAGAACCATCCGTTCGTCGATGGGAACAAGCGCACGGCTTTCGCTGCGGCCGACTTGTTTCTCTATTTCAACGGATTAAGCATCGAAGCCGAACAGGAGGAGGTCATCCAACTGGTGATGATGGTCGCTGCCGGCGAGATAGACGAAGCGGGTGCGGCCGCATTCTTCCGCGACCATGTCGTCAAGCTTGAAGACTAACTCTCCGAGAGCTTGACGATCTCCCACTCCTTGCCGTTGACGCTGGCCGCGTCGCCAACCTTCTTGCCGAACAGCGCGACCGCCATAGGCGAGACGTGCGAGATGCTGCCCTTGGCCGGATCGGCTTCATCCTCGCCGACAATCTTCCAGTGCACCTTCCTGCCGTCGTCACTTTGCAGCGTGACACCCATGCCGAAGCGGACGACATCGCTGCCGGGCTCCGGCACGGAAAGCTCGGCACTCTCGCGTCGCGCGGTCCAGTAGCGCAGATCGCGCGACACGACCGCGATGCGCTCGCGGTCGGCTTTCCGCTCCGCTTTCGCCATGATATCGCGCAGATCGGCCAGATTGTCGTCGATCTGCGCCAGGCCGCGCTCCGTCACCAGGTTCCGGTGCGTGCTGATCGGCCGCTCGCCAACACCGGCGATCGCGTTTTCGCTGTCTTCTTCGCGGGTAAAAGCTCTGCTCATCCCCTGAACTTAGGCGCCGAGTGGCTGCCCGACAAGTCATTGCCGCCGAGAAGAGGCGCGTTGAACGTCTGGCATGATTCCTGCGGTGTCGGGGCGGAACACTGGGATTCTGTGCCGATGTTGAACAGACGAACCCTGCTGACGCAGACCACCTGCTTTGCCGTCATGGGCCTCGCGCTCGGCAAGGCGGCGGCCGCCAGCCTGACCGGCATCGAGAAAGCCTCGATGCGCGGCTCGATCAACGCCACCGAACTTGGCGTCCAGCCCGGTACGTTTGACGACCAGAGCAAGGCCTTCGCCAAGCTGCTGCGCGACGCGAATGGCCGTGACATGCCGATCTTCCTGCCGCCCGGCACCTATGTGGTGTCCAATCTCTCGCTGCCTGGTCGCGTGCGTCTTTCCGGCGTGCCGGGCGCGACGCGGATCGTCTATGGCGGCGACGGCCATTTGTTTATGGCCGAACACGCCAACCATATCGAACTCAGCGGACTGGTTTTCGACGGCGCGAATCGCTCTATGGGCGACTACGCGCAAGGACTGCTCGATCTGCGCCGGGTGGCGCATCTCGTGGTTGACAACTGCCAGATCACGGGCAGCGGCAAGAACGGGCTGGCGCTGGAACACGCCGCGGGCCGGATCGAGCGTTCGGACATATCGGGGGCGGCGGACGCCGGCATCTATTCGGTGGAGGCCGCAGGACTGGCGATATCAGGCAACACCGTCTCCGATTGCGCCAATGGCGGCATCCTGGTGCACCGCTGGCAAGCTGCGGAAGACGGCACCATGGTCACCGGCAACCGCGTCGAACGCATTGGCGCGCGCAGCGGCGGCACCGGCCAGAACGGCAACGGCATCAATGCCTTCCGCGCCGGCAATGTCGTCATCTCGGGCAATGTGGTCTCCGACTGCGCCTTCTCGGCGATCCGGGCCAACAGTTCCAGCAATTTGCAGATATCGGGCAACACCTGCTCGCGCTCGGGCGAGACCGCGGTCTATTCCGAGTTCTCGTTCGAAGGCGCCGTCATTTCCAACAACATCGTCGACGGCGCGGCCAACGGCATCTCGATCGTCAACTTCAACGAAGGCGGCCGCATGGGTATCTGCTCCGGCAACATCGTGCGCAATCTGTCGACATCAGGCCCCTATACCGCGGATCCACCCGGCTTCGGCGTTGGGATCGCCGTCGAGGCCGACACCGTCGCTTCCAACAACGTCATCGAGAACGCGCCGCTCTACGGCATGTCGATCGGCTGGGGGCCGTATCTGCGCAACGTCGTGGCCACCGGCAACATCATTCGCAAGGCAGGCACCGGCATCGTCGTCAGTGTGGTCGAAGGTGCCGGCACGGCCGTCATCTCCGACAACGTCATCGATGGCGCGTCGAACGGAGCGGTTGTCGGCCAGCGCTGGGCCGAGCCGGTGACATCAGACCTCACCCAGACCAGCAGCAGCGGCTATGCGCACTTAACCGTCGAGCGCAACCGCGTCAGCTGATTACCGCCTTCAATTCAGGGCCGGCGTCGGCCTCAGCGCCCCGACCTTGGCGCCAATCCGGCTTTCGATAGGCGCATTCGCCAGTTCGAGCAGCTTCGCCGCCAAGGCCTCGTCCGCCCGCAGCAGCCTGGCGAGGACCGCGGCGGCGATTGCATCGCCGGCGCGCCCGGCACCGTCATCGCATTTGACCGCGATGCCGAGGCCGAGTTCCGGAATTGCGGCACAATGGACGCCCTCGGCCCCGCCTTTCGCGAAAATTCGCCTCGGAGCGGCTTCCATCAGCAACAGGTCCGCGCGGCCGGTGCCGGCCACGAAGAACGGCTCCGCCATGCAGGCCGAAAGCAGCCGCTTCGCGGCCTTCGCCCGCTCCGGGCCAAAGCCTTGGGCCGTGGCCATGCGAGCAAAGCCGAGCGCAAAACTCCTGAGCGGCACCGCATAGGTCGGAATCGAGCAGCCGTCGACCGCGCGTTCGTCGGGGCCGTGGACAGCGCCGGTGACTGCCTGCATGGCGTCGCGCACCATTTCCTGCAGGGCGTGATCCGGTCTGACATAGCCGCGATGCGCGATGCCCAAATGAACGCAGGTACAGAGGAAACCGGAGTGCTTGCCGGAACAATTGTTATGCAACGCATTCGGTGAGCCGCCGGCACGCGCGAGCGCAATCTCCGCGTCATGGTTCGAGGGCCAGTGGACCCCGCATTCGAGCGCCGACCCGTCCAGCCCGGCCCTGGCCAGCATGGACCGCGCCAGTTCGACATGCGCCGGCTCGCCGGAGTGGGAGGCACAGGCCAGCGCCAGTTCGCGATTGCCGAAGCCATAGGCATCCGCGGCACCCGTTTCGACAAGCGGCAGGGCCTGGATCGCCTTTACGGCGGAACGCGGAAAGACCGGCTTCGACGTATCGCCGATCTCCAGCACCGGCTTGCCGTCGGCATCGAAGACGGCGACGGCGCCGCGATGGGCGCTCTCGACAATGGCGCCGCGCAAAACTTCGATCAGAACCGGATTTGCCATGCTACCTCCCGCGAATGCCGGGGCGGTTTACCTGATCCGGTCGAGAATGGAAACGTAGTTGGCGACCGCCGCACCGCCCATGTTGAAGATGCCGCCGAGTTTCGCGCCCGGCACCTGGATGCCGCCGGCTTCGCCGACAAGCTGCATGGCGGTCAAGACATGCATGGATACGCCGGTGGCGCCGATCGGATGGCCCTTGGCCTTCAGTCCGCCGGAGGGATTGACCGGCAGGCCGCCGTCTTTTGCCGTTGTGCCATCCAGCGCCAGTTTGGCGCCCTCACCCGGCTTGGCCAGTCCCATCGCTTCATACTCGATCAATTCGGCGATAGTGAAGCAGTCATGCGTTTCGACGAAGGAGAGATCGTCGAGCGTTACGCCGGCGTTCTTCAGCGCGCGGGTCCAGGCCTGTTCGCAGCCTTCGAAGGTCAGGATGTCGCGCTTCGACATCGGCAGGAAATCCTGCACATGCTCGTTGGCGCGGAAGGCGACCGCGCGGCGCATCTTCAGCGCCGTTGCCGTGTCGGCAAGGACAAGGGCAGCGGCGCCGTCGGAGACCAGCGAGCAGTCGGTGCGCTTCAAGGGTCCTGCGACGAACGGGTTTTTCTCGCTCTCCTGCCGGCAGAAGTCATAGCCGAAATCCTTGCGCATCTGCGCATAGGGATTGTCGACGCCATTCTTGTGGTTCTTGGCAGCGATCATGGCGAGCGCATCCGACTGGTCGCCATAGCGCTGGAAATAGGCCTGCGCGATCTTGCCGAAGACGCCGGCGAAGCCGGCTGGCGTGTCGCCGTCCTCGGGCAGATAGGAAGCTTTCAGCAAATTCTTGCCGATTTCGGGCCCGGGCGTCGTCGTCATCTGCTCGGCGCCAACCACCAGCACGATGCGGGCGGCGTTTGCATCAATGGCGCGGATACCTTGCCTGACCGCCGCCGAACCGGTGGCGCAAGCGTTCTCGACGCGTGTCGCCGGCTTGAAGCGCAGCCGGTCGTCCGCCTGGAGAACCAGGCTTGCCGTGAAATCCTGCGCCGAAAAACCGGCATTGAAATGGCCGAGCACGATCTCGTCGACCTCGTCCGGGCCAATGCCGGCATGGTCGAGCGCGTCCGTCGCGACCTTGACGATCAGGTTTTCGAGCGTCTCGCCCTCAAGCTTGCCGAAGCGCGAATGCGCCCAGCCAACGATGCATGCGGTCATGGCGGTCTCCATCCTTGGCGCCAGCGCCCACGGCTCGTGACGCACTTCGCCTTTATTGTTCAAATATAAACATTCTCGCCCGGGCCGTGAAGGGCCGCAACGCAACAATCGCTTGGTACAGGTCGCGTCGAGGTCGATTTTTTATTGATTGACGCGTCAATAAAAAATAATCTCCCGCAAAAATCGGAAACGGCATGCCAAAAGTCGGAATGGAGCCATTGCGCCGCAGGGCGCTCATCGACGCGACGATCTCGGCGATCGGCGAGCGTGGCTCGCTTGACGTGACCATGTCCGAGATCGCCGGACGCGCCGGTGTGTCTTCGGCGCTCGCCCACCACTATTTCGGCGCCAAGGACGAGCTGCTGTTCGCGACGATGCGGCACATCCTGGCCGAACTGACCATCGATATGCGCCGCGCCTTGCAGTGCGCCGGCACCGCGCGCGAGCGCGTCTCGGCCGTGGTCGCCGTCAACTTCTCCGATGTCCAGTTCCAGGCCGAAACCATTGCCGCATGGCTCGCGTTCTATGTCGAGGCGCAGCAATCGTCTTCGCTGCGCCGGCTGCTTAGAATCTATGCTCGGCGGCTGCATTCCAACCTGATGAGTGGATTGACCGGCATCCTGCCGAGGACCGAGGCCGACCGCGCCGCGGAAGCGACGGCGGCGATGATCGACGGGCTCTACATCAGGCGCGCGCTGAAGGATGGCGTGCCTGACGCCGCGACCGCGATCGCGCTGGTCGAGGATTATCTCGAAACCAAACTTGGCGGACGGCACAAGCAGTGACAGCGAAGCGACCCAATTTCCTGATCGTCATGGTCGACCAGCTCAACGGGACCTTGTTCCCGGATGGGCCGGCGGAATTTCTGCACACACCGCATCTGAAGGCACTGGCGGCGCGTTCGGCGCGCTTTGCCAACAACTACACCGCCTCGCCACTCTGCGCGCCGGGCCGTGCCTCGTTCATGAGCGGCCAGTTGCCGTCGCGCACCGGGGTCTATGACAATGCCGCCGAGTTCGCCTCGTCGATCCCGACCTTCGCCCATCATTTGCGTGCGGCCGGCTACTACACCTGCCTGTCGGGCAAGATGCATTTCGTCGGACCTGATCAGCTGCACGGTTTCGAGGAACGGCTGACCACCGACATCTATCCGGCGGATTTCGGCTGGACGCCGGACTACCGCAAACCCGGTGAGCGCATCGAGTGGTGGTATCATAATCTGGGTTCGGTGACCGGCGCCGGCGTTGCGGAAACAACCAACCAGATGGAGTATGACGACGAGGTCGTGTTCCTCGCGTCTCAGAAGCTCTATCAGCTTTCGCGCGAACAGGACGATGCGAGCCATCGGCCCTGGTGCCTCACCGTCTCGCTGTCGCATCCGCACGATCCCTATGTCGCGCGCAAGCAGTATTGGGATCTCTATGAGCATTGCCAGGTGCTGGATCCGGAAACCGGGTACATCGCTGAAGACGAGCAGGATCCGCATTCTCGGCGGCTGTACCATGCCAGCGACTATCCCTCTTTCGAGATCACGCCTGAAGAGGTGCGTCGTTCGCGGCGCGGCTATTTCGCCAACATCTCCTATGTCGACGACAAGGTCGGCGAGCTCCTCGACGTTCTCACGCGGACGCGCATGCTCGACGACACGATCCTCCTGTTCTGCTCGGATCACGGCGACATGCTCGGCGAGCGAGGCCTGTGGTTCAAGATGAGCTTCTTCGAAGGCTCGGCGCGAGTGCCGTTGATGATTGCCGGCAAGGGCATTCGTGCCGGGCTGATCGAGGCGCCGGTCTCCAATCTCGACGTAGCACCAACGCTTTGCGACCTTGCCGGCATCGACATCGGGGCGATCGCGCCGTGGACCGACGGCCAGTCGCTGCTGCCGCTCACCAAGGGCGGGCAGCGCACGGCACCGGTGCTGATCGAGTACGCGGCGGAGGGCTCCTATGCGCCCTTGGTGGCAATCCGCGAAGGCAGGTACAAATTCGTCCATTGCGAACTCGATCCGCCGCAATTGTTCGATCTCGAAGCCGATCCGCTCGAGCGGGACAATCTGGCCGCCGACCCCGCCAATGCGGGTCTTGTGGCGGCATTCCTGGAAAAGGTCCGGGCGCGTTGGGACATGGCCGGCTTCGATGCCGCCGTGCGCGAAAACCAGGCACGCCGCTGGGTCGTCTATCCGGCGCTGCGCAACGGCGCCTATTACCCTTGGGATTTCCAGCCGTTGCAGAAAGCGTCAGAGCGGTACATGCGCAATCACATGAACCTCGACAATCTCGAAGAGAGCAAAAGGTATCCGCGAGGCGAATGATGGCAGACCTTCTCGTTCCCACTCTCGACCATCTCAGGCAGGCCTACGCGGTAACGTCACGGGCGACACAGGTCACGCCGCTGCTGGAATCGGCGGCGCTCGCCAGAGAAACCGGCGCGGCCCGGGTCTTCATCAAGCCGGAATCGCTGCAATGGGCCGGATCCTTCAAGGTTCGCGGCGCTTATTGGCGGCTGAAGCGGCTTTCGCCCGACGAGGCGAAGAAGGGCGTCGTCGCCTATTCCTCGGGCCATTTCGCGCAAGGGCTGGCCGCGGCCGGCCAGGCGCTCGGCATTCCCGTGACCATCGTCATGCCGATCGACGCGCCGGCCGCCAAGCGCGATGCTACCGCGGGTTATGGCGCGCGCGTCGTGCTGACCGACCATGACGATCGCGCGCGTGAAGAGGTCGCGGCGGCCAAGGCGCGCGAAATCGCTGAAACAGAAGGGCTAGCGCTCCTGCATCCATTCGACGATCCCGAGATCGTCGCCGGTCAGGCGGGTGCCGGCCTCGAAGCGCTCGACCAGCTGTCGGGTAAGGATGCCAGCGCCGATCTCTTGTTCTGCTCGGTCGGCGGCGGTGGGCTGATCGGCGGCGTTTCGCTCGCCTTCCACTATCTGTCGCCGGCGACCGAGATCATCGGCGTAGAGCCCGAAGGGTTCGACGGCATGGGCTCTTCACTGGCGCATGGCAGCATCGAGACCATGCCGATCGGTCCGAAATCGATCTGCGACGGACTGATGTCGCGCCGGCCCGGCGACGCGCCGTTCGCCGCGGTCAAGACCGCTGGCGTGCGCGGCATCACGGTCGACGATCAGTCGGTGCGGCGCGCGATGCGGATCGCTTTCGAGCGGATGAAGCTGGTGCTCGAACCGTCAGGTGCGGCGTCGCTGGCGGCATTGCTCGGTGGCAAGGTGGATGTGGCGGGAAAAACCGTCCTGGTGGTGGCTACCGGCGGCAACGTTTCGCTCGCCGATTTTATGGCGCATATGAACCATGCTTGAAGCGGATTTCGTTATCATCGGCTCCGGCTCCGCCGGCTCGGCCATGGCCTATCGCTTGTCGGAAGACGGCAAGCATTCGGTCATCGTCATCGAATTCGGCGGCACTGATATCGGGCCGCTGATCCAGATGCCTTCGGCGCTGTCGATACCGCTCAACATGAGCCTCTACGACTGGGGATTCGCCAGTGAACCGGAACCGCATCTGGGTGGCCGCGTGCTGGCGACGCCGCGCGGCAAGGTGATCGGCGGCTCGTCCTCGATCAACGGCATGGTCTATGTGCGCGGCCACGCCCGCGACTTCGACCATTGGGCCGAACAGGGCGCGGCCGGCTGGGGCTTCGCCGACGTGCTGCCCTACTTCAAACGCATGGAGGATTCAGATGGCGGCGAGGATGGCTGGCGCGGGCACGGCGGCCCGCTGCATGTGCAGCGCGGCTCCCGGCGCAATCCGCTCTATGGCGCCTTCGTCGAAGCGGGCCGCCAGGCAGGGTTTGAACTGACCGACGACTACAATGGCGCCAAGCAGGAAGGCTTCGGCCCGATGGAGCAGACCATTCTGGGCGGCCGCCGCTGGTCGGCGGCATCAGCCTATCTGAAGCCGGCGCTCCGGCGCAAAAACGTCAGACTGGTCAAAGGCTTTGCGCGCCGGGTGATCATCGAGAATCAACGCGCCATCGGCGTCGAGATCGAAGCTCACAAACAGATTCAGGTTGTTAAGGCGCGACGTGAAGTAATCGTCGCGGCGTCGTCGATCAACTCGCCGAAGATCCTGATGCTGTCCGGTATCGGCCCGGCCGGGCATTTGCACGAAAACGGCATTGCCGTCGTGGCCGACCGGCCTGGCGTCGGCGGCAACCTGCAGGACCATCTGGAGCTCTACATCCAGCAGGAATCGACCAAACCGATCACGCTGAATTCACTGCTGAACCCGTTCTCCAAGGCGATGATCGGGGCGCAGTGGCTGTTCTTCAATTCGGGCCTTGGCGCCACCAATCATTTCGAGGCGGCCGCCTTCGTGCGCTCGCAGGCAGGCGTCGACTATCCCGACATCCAGTACCACTTCATCCCGGCGGCGGTGCGTTATGACGGCAAGGCGGCGGCGAAGTCGCACGGTTTCCAGGCGCATGTCGGACCGATGCGCTCGAAGTCGCGCGGCTCGGTGACGCTGCGCTCGCCGGACCCGAAAGCGAAGCCGGTCATCCGCTTCAACTACATGTCGCATCCGGATGACTGGGCGGAGTTCCGCCACTGCATCCGCCTGACCCGCGAGATCTTCGGCCAGTCGGCCTTCGATGCCTATCGCGGACAGGAACTCTCGCCGGGCAGCCATGTCCAGTCGGACGACGATCTCGACGTGTTCATCCGCGACCATGCCGAAAGCGCCTACCACCCCTGCGGCACCTGCCGAATGGGCCGCGTCGATGATCAATCGAGCGTGGTCGATCCGGAATGCCGGGTCATCGGCGTCGACGGATTGCGGGTCGCCGACTCCTCGATCTTCCCGCGCGTGACCAACGGCAACCTCAACGCGCCATCGATCATGACCGGCGAAAAAGCGTCCGATCACATCCTTGGCCGCACGCCGCTCGCGCCGTCCAACCAGGAGCCATGGATCAATCCGCGCTGGCAGGCTTCCGACAGATAGGCCATGATCCGCCGATAGAGTGAGCTGCCCGACAGGCGCCCGCCCAATAGCCGTCTTGGGCACAACGATTGGAGACCTCCCATGCGCGCCCAGCCCACGGCTTCGCACTATGTCAACGGACGCTATATCGAGGACGAAGGCGGCGCGCCGCTGCCGGTGATCTATCCGGCCACGGGCGAGACCATCGCCATGCTGCGATCGGCGACGCCGAACGTGCTGGAACTGGCGGTCGAGGCCGCCCGCGCCGCACAGCCGGCCTGGACGCGTCTTAAGCCGGTCGAGCGCGGCCGCATCCTGCGCCGAGCCGCCGACATT
Organism: Mesorhizobium sp. BR-1-1-10; assembly: GCF_020165595.1. NCBI lineage: Bacteria > Pseudomonadati > Pseudomonadota > Alphaproteobacteria > Hyphomicrobiales > Phyllobacteriaceae > Mesorhizobium > Mesorhizobium sp. BR-1-1-10. The sequence continues at coordinate 167,365 of NZ_JAIUIL010000009.1, forward strand.
TTGCGCGCCCGCAACGCCGATCTTGCCCGCATCGAGACGCTCGACACCGGGAAGGCGATCCAGGAGACACTGGTGGCGGATGCACCTTCCGCCGCGGACTGCCTTGAATATTTCGCCGGCGCGGTCGCTGTCTTCAACGGCGAAGCGGTCGACCTCGGCGGGCCGTTCGCCTATACGCGCCGCGAGGCGCTCGGCGTCTGTGTCGGCATCGGCGCATGGAACTATCCGATCCAGATCGCCGGCTGGAAATCCGCACCCGCACTCGCCATGGGCAATGCCATGGTGTTCAAGCCATCGGAAAACACGCCGCTTTCGGCGCTGGCGCTGGCCGAGATCTACTCGGAAGCCGGCCTGCCCGATGGGCTGTTCAACGTCGTGCAAGGCTATGGCGACGTCGGCGCCGGCCTTGTCGGCCATGATGTCGTGGCCAAGGTCTCGGTGACCGGCTCGGTGCCGACCGGGCGCAAGGTGCTGTCGCTAGCGGGCTCCAGGATGAAGCACGCGACGATGGAACTCGGCGGTAAGTCGCCGCTGATCGTCTTCGACGATGCCGATCTCGAAAATGCCATTGGCGGCGCCATGCTCGGCAACTTCTATTCGACCGGCCAGATCTGTTCCAACGGCACGCGCGTCTTCGTCCAGAGTGGCATTCACGACCGCTTTGTCGAGCGGCTGATCGAACGGACCAAGAAAATCCGCATCGGCGATCCGCTCGACCCGGAAACGCAGATGGGGCCGCTGGTCTCCAAGGCACAGCAAGACAAGGTCGTCGGCTATATCGAGGCCGGCAAGCACGATGGGGCGACGCTGGCCTGTGGCGGCAATGTGCCGTCGCTGCAGGGCTTCCAGGGCGGCTTCTTCGTCGAGCCGACCGTGTTCACCGCCGTTACCGACACGATGCGGATCGCCCGCGAGGAGATTTTCGGCCCGGTCATGAGCGTGCTGAAATTCGACAGCGAGGACGAGGTGATCGACCGCGCCAACGACACCGAATTCGGTCTTGCCGCCGGCGTCTTCACGCGCGACCTGCCGCGCGCCCATCGCGTCATCGCCGAGTTGCAGGCCGGAACCTGCTGGATCAACGCGTACAATCTGACACCGGTGGAAATTCCCTTCGGCGGTGTCAAGCAGTCCGGCATCGGGCGGGAGAATTCGCTGGCGGCACTGGCGCTCTATTCGCAGCTGAAGTCGATCTATGTCGAGACCGGGGACGTCGCCAGTCCGTACTGATCCCGCCTACTTCTCCGCCGTTCCATCCAGATACTGCGTCAGCGCACAGACCAGATGGTAGAAGATGCTCGCCGGCACGTCAGATGCCAGCGAGCGGCCGCGCTCGTCGATGCGATCGATCCACAGGCCGAGCGGCGCCGGGTCGACGTGCCAGCGGAACAGCCGGCCGACCCTCGCCTCGATCTCCGGCTTCAGATCGGGGCCGCCCGAGCCATCCAGGGCGATCGCCGCCTTGAGCGCCTCGGCCTGCGGCCAGCTGCGCGATATCAGGTCGAGCGGCAGTCCTTGCCGCGAGACTGCACCATAGGCAAGGCCAGTGGCCCGGTTGAGGCCATTGGCGATTGCCGAGGCGTAGAGTTTTCGGGCAAAGACGCTCAGTTCGGCCTGGCCGCTGCGGCCGGCGAAATCGACCAGCAGCGAGGCCCATTCGAAGTGATGGCCAGGTTCGGTCCAGGCCCCCTTCTCTCCCGGTACCGGTTTCCATTCTGCATCGAAATACTCGCCGAGCGTCCAGCTCTCGGCGTCGAAGAAATGGCTGCGGAAGAGGTCGATGATGCGCGCCGCGCGACGCAGATGCGCACGCTCACCGGTTGCCTGGTGCCAGGCCAGGAAAGCTTCGAGCAGATGCATGTGGGGGTTGGAGCGTCGCTCGCCCGCCCCGTCCGAGGTGTCGAGGAAGCCGGTCATGCGGCTGTCCTCCAGATGCGCATCGAGGAAGGTGAAGGTCTCTTGGCCGAGCCGCAAGGCATCGGCATTGCCCGACATATGCGCATGCGCCAGCGCCAGCAGGATGCAGGAATGATCGTAGGCGTCCTCGACGGGATCGGCGACGGAGCCATCGACATTCAGCGTGCGCACCCAACCGCCCCGTTCGGTGCGGCCCTGCCCCGCCATGAAGTCGATGCCATGCGCGATCAGCCGGTCGGCCGGCCCGGTCCAACCGCGCTCCTTGGCAACCGCGAAGGCATAGACCTGCCTGGCCTGGGTGCGCATGCGCTTGGGCTTGACGAGCGGCTTGGCGTCGAAACCCAGCGCCTCGTGGAAGCCACCGTGGCGCTCGTCGACGCCTGATGTCGACCACAACGGCAAGGTCTCCTGGAACAGCCAGTGATGAACGCGCCGCCGCCAGGCGCCACTTTCGATGACGCGGTCATGCGCCGGCGTGAACCTGGTTTCCAGCCGTCCCGACTTTTCGAGTTGTTCGACGATCTTCTTGACGTGCTGGCTGTGGCTCACCGGGGCAACGAAAGTGGCATCCGCCGTCGAGACAATGGCAACGTCCTTCATGCCGATGGCCGACAGCAGGCGGCCGTCGCTGCGGATATAGGAATTCTCGCAATCTATGGCGACGACATCGCCGACAACGACGTTGCCCCGGTCGTCGGCGGGACCGACATCGAGGAGCGATTGCCAGGAGCCGAGATCGTTCCAGCGGAAGCCGGCCGGCACCATGGCTATGTCTTTTGCCCGCTCCATGATGGCATAGTCGATCGAGTTCGACGGGATCGCCGCGTAAAGTTCCAGCGGCATATAGAGGCCGGACAGGTCCGTCGTGGCCGCCTCGTAGGCCGCTTCGGTGGCGTGCCAGATGTCGGGCTGGAATGTCTTGAAGGCGTCGCGCATGGCACCGGCCCGAAACAGGAAGATGCCGGTGTTCCAGTAGAAATTTCCCGCCTTGAGATAGTCGTTGGCCGTCGCAAGGTCGGGCTTCTCGACAAAGCGCGAAACGTCGAACACCCCGCCCTTCTCGGCCGATACCTCGATATAGCCGTAACCGGTTTCCGGCTGGGTCGGTTTGATGCCGAACACCACCAGACGGCCGGCGCGCGCCGCCTGCGATCCCGCCTCGATACTTTGCCAGAATTGCCCTGCCGTCGCTATTTCATGGTCCGAGGGCACCACCAGAACCAGGCTGTCGCCGAATTCCGACAGCGTGCGCAGGGTCGCCAGTGCGACGACGGCGGCCGTGTTGCGTCCCGCCGGCTCGAACAGCGGGCCGCCGCCGGCAAGATCGAGACCGGCCAAGTCGACATGGACACGATCGGCGTGACGCTCCGATGCGATCAGGAAGATCGGCGTCTCGCCAGCCGGTCTCGCCGTCAGGCGGCGCAAGGTCTTGGCGAGCATGGAACCGTCGCCCGACAGATCGTGGAACTGCTTGGGGTTGTCCTCGCGTGACAGCGGCCACAGCCGAGAGCCGACGCCGCCGCTCATGACAAAACTGACGATGCGCTGGCCCATGGATGCCCTGTCAAAAAGTCTGGTTGTAAGCGCCGACTTCCGGACTGCGGCGCAGCACGGCATCGACGGCATCGAACATCTGCCGGCGACGCTCGGACGAGACCGGACTTTCGACGACCACGACCAGTTCCGGCTTGTTCGACGAGGCGCGCACCAGACCCCAGGTGCCGTCCTCGGCAACGACCCGCACGCCATTGACGGTGACAAGGTCGACGATCTTCTGGCCGGCGAAACTGGAGCCGTCCCGCTTCATCGCCTGAAAATCGGAGACCACCCGCTCGACCACGCCGTACTTCACATCGTCCGCGCAGTGCGGGGACATTGTGGGCGTGCCGAAGGTCAGCGGCAGTGCCCCGCAGAGATCGGCCATCGAACTGGCGGGGTTACGGTCCAGCATCTGACAGATGGCGATTGCCGTGACCAGTCCGTCGTCATAGCCGCGCCCGATCGGGGAGTTGAAGAAGAAGTGGCCTGATTTTTCGAAGCCGGCGACCGCGCCGAGTTCGGCAACCCGGCGCTTGATGTAGGAATGGCCGGTCTTCCAATAGTCGGTAACGGCGCCATTGGCGCGCAGCACGGCGTCGGTGTTGAACAGTCCGGTCGACTTGACGTCGACGACGAAGGTCGAACCCGGATGGAGCCGCGAAATATCCCGCGCAAGCATGACGCCGACCTTGTCGGCAAAGATCTCGTTGCCTTCATTGTCGACGACACCGCAGCGGTCGCCGTCGCCATCGAATCCCAACCCGACATCGGCGCCGGTCTCCAGCACCTTGTCCCGGATTGCATGCAGCATCTGCATGTCTTCCGGATTGGGGTTGTAGTTTGGAAACGTATGATCAAGCTCGACATCGAGCGGGATCACTTCGCAGCCGATGCGCTGCAGGGCTTCCGGAGCAAAGGCGCCAGCAGTGCCGTTGCCGCAGGCGGCGACCACTTTCAGCTTTCGTGTGATGCGCTTGTCCCTTGTCACATCGTGGAGATAGGTGGCGCGAAAATTGTCGACGAAATCATAGGAGCCGCCGCCGGTAAGGTCGAAATCGGCGGCCAGCACGATCGCCTTCAGCGCGCTCATCTCCTCGGGGCCGAAGGTCAGCGGCCGCGCCGCTCCCATCTTGACGCCGGTCCAGCCATTCTCGTTGTGCGATGCGGTGACCATGGCCACCGACTGCGTCTCCAGCGCGAACTGCGCGAAATAGGCCATCGGCGACAGCGCCAGACCGATATCCTTCACCCGTGCGCCGGCCGCCATCAGCCCGGAAACCAACGCCAGCTTGATGCCGAGCGAATAGGATCTGAAATCATGCCCGGTGACGATGTCAGGCCCGGCGCCGAGCCGCCGGATCAGCGTGCCGAGCCCCATGCCAAGCGCCTGGACGCCGATCAGATTGAGTTCAGGCGGCACTGCCGAACCGGGATGGCCGAACCACCAGCGCGCATCATATTCACGAAAACCGGATGCCTTGATCAGCGCCGCGGTTTCGAATTCGAAGCTGTTTGGCCACGCTTCGCCGACAATATTTAGGGGCAAGACGGCAGGGCTCCTAGCGGCAGAAATACGATCCATCAAGGCAGCGGCTTAGCACACAAGGCTTTAAGCCACGTTTATCCCGGATGGAAATTCGGGTCTTCCGGCAACGCCCGCAGAAAGCGGACGAAATGCGACAGAAGGGCTGCCATTGCCGCTTGCAGGAACGATGTGTGGCGGCTATAAGCCCGCGATCTGGTCACGGAGTGTAGCGCAGCCTGGTAGCGCACCTCGTTCGGGACGAGGGGGTCGCAGGTTCAAATCCTGCCACTCCGACCAGAAAAAACAATGTGTTAGCGCATCCCGACTTTGGCGCCCCACCCGAGATTCACCAGAGATAGAGCCTTGTCCAAGATGATGCCTGTTCCTAGGGAACGGACACGAGATTCGTTCCTCTTTGGGGGCATGGGCCACGAAGTCCCTGCCCTCATATGCAGGCGTTTAACGCAGGCCGAAAAAGCTCAATACCGCTATGACGACGACCACCGCTCCCACAAGCCAAATGATGTTGTTCATAATCTCACTCCTGTTGCCTGGTGAAGCCCGCGCCTCTGGCGGAGGACGCGGGCCGATCAGCCTTTGCCTGCTGATCTTCAGCGAACACCAAACCGTGATGTCCGCTGCGGGAAGAACTGTTAGGCCGGCCTAATGTTCCGTCGCCTGACGGGGATCTGGCGACAGGTGGGCGAACTGTCTTAACAATTGCGGCAGAGCGTTCCTCCCTGGCAGTGACAGAACGCGGGTGACGTTTGCCGCCGCCTGGGCAGATGGCCGGAAGCAAGCCTCCTCTTTGCCAATCGTGGCGACGCGATAGCCAGCCCTTCGCTTGCGTGCGGCTGTCCCCCGGGGAACCGGAACCAAAGGGATCAGCAGCAGTTGTAACCAACGAAGGGCTAATCAAAGCAGTTGGAGAACTTGCAATGAAAACAATGATCATGTGCGCTTTGGCGCTTTCAATGGGATTGCCCGCTTTGGCTTCGGCAGCCGAGGCCGACGTCGTCATCAGGACCCACCATCGGCACCACCACAACGTCAGGATCATCAATGAGGAAGGCCAGCGCCTGCATCACCGACACCACGGGACAGTGGCGTTCTATGACCATGGCCGGCGGCATCACGATCGGAATGCAGTCGTCGTCACCAGCTCCGTTTCCACCCACCACCGTCACCATCATCCGGTGGTAATGGAAAACGGCGGTTACTGATGCCCAACTGGTGGCCCGGCTCTCGCGAGCCCGGCCACCAGGTGACTTTGCCCAGCACGCTCGCGCGCGTTTCATGCGAATAGCTTCGAGTTCTCGCCCGCGGCTGAAATGCAGCCATGCGAAGCGATCGTTTCAACTTCGAATCTCCCATACCGCTCGGAAGCGTCGCGGGAATTCTGCTCGGTGACCAGGTCATTTGAGCTGGCCTGGCCAAGACTTCAGGGTTCGCCAGATCCATGCTCGCTCACGAAGCCTATCGGCCTGGGAAAGAACTGGGCTGCGCTAATGTGCCAAGAGATTAGCTGAGGACTATTCCAGCCACCATGAAGGTGATGGCAACCGCGAAAATCGGTGCGAGCAACCAGCGCGCCTGACCAACACTCTTCTCCATCAAATTCCTCCGGTATTGCAGCAGACAACGGTGACGAAGAGCGACTGTTCCGGCCGGCCCGCTTGGCAAGACCAATGCGTTCCAGGCCCAGACTTAGGTCCGACCTCCGCCCGACCGAAGCCCTGCCCTGGGAACGTTTCCGCTCGGCCCAAGTTCGAGATCGGGCGCGGGAAAACCAAGCGAAGCGGGAATGGATGAGCACCACCATGTCGAACCATGAGACTGTAACATCCCATGTGTTGGGGATGCGCATAGATAGCCTCAAAACCAGAATGCAACACGCTCAGATCACCGAGGGTGAAATGAAGACCTTCCAAAAGGTAGCGGCCGTGATTGAAGGCGGGCGAGGCCGCATCGACGGCGACGATCTGATCGCCGCATCCTTCGTTACCGACACGCTGACGGACGCGATGTCCGAGTAACCATGCCAACAATCAGTAAGCTTTTCGAATCCCATGCCGAAGCGGCGCGGATTGCCGGCGACCTGTTGGCGGCCGGGGTTCCGCGCGTACAGGTCGCCATTATCGGGCCCTATCGTGACGAAATCGATGTCCTGAGGTCTCCGGGTGTCATGCTGGGCGCTGCCGCCGGGCTGTTGGCGTGTCTCGGCGCCGTTGCTGTTTACGACATCAACCTTTTCCCGACCGGCCTATCGGCAATAGCCTTGGCCAGCGTGTTCTGCGGCGGCCTTGGCGGATTGCTCGAAGCCATTGTAGCGGCCGCCAGAAGACCCGAGCGGCCAAGTATTGGCGGGGGGATTGTGCTGGTGACGGCGCATGTCGACGACAATGCGACCGACATTGCCCAGATGATGCTCGGCGGTTGTGACTTCATGACCGAATTGGCCGCCCAAGCAGCGTAAAAATTCCGACAGCGATAATTGGCCGATAGCCAGTGCAGAACGCGAGCACTGGCCGGCCGGTGAAACTTTGACGAATTGGCTATCAGCGCTAGGTTGATCGATGAAGATCGGGGAGGCGGCAAAAACGGCCGGGCCGGACGCGCGCATGAGTTTGATTTCAAGGACAAGGTCGGCACCCGCTCTTCTGGCTGCGGCCTTCATGGCTGCCGGATGCTCATCGATCGGCAGGACGGCCAATCCGGCCAAATACGAGAGCATGAGCTGTAGCGACCTCAACAGTGCGCTGGGAAGCAGCGCGCGCGACATCTCGCAGACGGCGATCACCCGCGGCAAGGTCGCCAACACCAGCGTGCCGCGCTGGCTGCTGGGCGGATCGCGCGTCAAGACCGCGGTCGCCAACCGTGAAACGGCCAGGATCGACCGGCTGAAGCGACAGCAGGATGCCATTGTCGCTGTGCGCGCACGCAAGTGCGCGAGCTGAGCGACAGACGACGCCACGACAATTGCCCCTGCCGGCGCCTTACGCGCTCAGTCGAAACCGTGTGACGTCGATCGCGGCGTTCATCAGCGTCTGCGTATAAGGCGCCCGTGGATTGCTGAAGATCTCTTCCGTCGGCCCCTCTTCGACGATCTTGCCTTGCTTCATGACGATGATGTAGTCGGCCATGGCGCGCACGACCGACAGATCGTGGCTGATGAAGAGGTAGGACAGTTCGTGGTCGGCCTGCAGCTTGCGCAGCAGTTCGACGATCTGTTTCTGCACCGAGCGGTCAAGCGCCGATGTCGGCTCGTCCAGCACGACCATCTTCGGCTTCAGAATCATGGCGCGGGCAATGGCGATGCGCTGCCGTTGTCCGCCGGAAAATTCGTGCGGGTAGCGGTTGCGGGCATTGGGGTCGAGGCCGACCTCGCGCAGGGCCTCGACCGCGCGCTGGTCGCGCTGCTTTCCTGAAAGGTTGGGCTCATGCACCAGCAGCCCTTCGGTGACGACCTGACCGACGGTCATGCGCGGCGACAGCGAGCCGAACGGATCCTGGAAGACAAGTTGCATCTGGCGCCGCAGCGGCCGCATCTGCTGCCGGTCGGCAGTGGAGATGTCGCGATCGCCGAACTGAATGAGCCCATCGCTCGGCAGCAACCGCAGCAAGGCGCGGCCGAGCGTCGACTTGCCCGAGCCGGATTCGCCGACAATGCCGATCGTCTGGTTGCGCTGCAGCCGGATCGAGATGTGATCGACGGCCCGCAGCATCAGCGGTTCGCCGGCCAGAAACCCACCGCCGATCCTGAATGTGACTTCGACATTCCTACCTTCGAGCACCACCGGCGCATCGGCTGGCGGCGGCGCCTTGGTTCCCGTCGGCTCGGCCGCCAGCAGCATTTTGGTGTAGGCGTGCCGCGGATTGGCAAAAATGGCTTCCGCCTCGCCTTCCTCGACCACCTCGCCCTGGCGCATGACATAGACACGGTCGGCAAAGCGCCGGACGATACCGAGGTCATGGGTGATGAAGACGATCGCCATGCCGAGCTTGCGCTGCAGTTCGGCCAAAAGCATCAGGATCTGCGCCTGGATGGTGACGTCAAGCGCCGTCGTCGGCTCGTCGGCGATCAGGATGTCGGGGTCATTGGCGAGCGCCATCGCGATCATCACGCGCTGGCGTTGGCCGCCGGACATTTCGTGCGGATAGGATTTCATCCGTCGCTCCGGATCGGGAATATGCACGAGCCGCAGCAGCTTGAGCGCCTCTTCATGCGCTGCGGCAGCGCTCAGGCCCCGATGGCGGCGGATCGGCTCGATCAGCTGGTTGCCGATCGAATAGAGCGGATCGAGCGAAGTCATCGGTTCCTGGAAGATCATGCTGATCTTGCGGCCGCGGACCTTGTTCAGCTCGGACTTGCTCAGGGTCAGCAGGTTGCGGCCGCGATAGTCGACATGGCCCGACGCTTCGCCATTGGAGGCCAGCAGGCTCATCGCCGCCATCATCGTCTGGCTCTTGCCGGAACCGGACTCGCCGACCACGGCAACCGTTTCGCCCGCGTTGACGTGGATGTTGATTCCCTTGACCGCTTCGACCGTACCGTCGAGCGTGCGGAAGCGGACGCGAAGGTCCTTGACGCTGAGGATCGTTTCGGAAGCAGCCATTTCAGCGGTCCCCATCTTTATCGATCCCGTGGGTCGAGCGCGTCGCGCAGGCCGTCGCCGACGAAATTCAAGGCGAACAGCGTCGAGACCAGAAAGAAGGCGGGAAACAGGAGCAGCCAGTTGGCGGTGCCGATGTTCTTGGCGCCGACCGAGATCAGCACGCCCCAGCTGGTCATCGGCTCCTGGATACCAAGCCCGAGGAACGACAGGAAGCTCTCCAGGATGATGACCTGCGGCACCAGCAGTGTCATGTAGATCACCACTGGGCCAAGCAGGTTCGGGATGACATGGCGGATCAGGATGCCACGCTGGCCAATGCCCATGGCTTCCGCCGCCTGGACATATTCCTGCCGGCGAATCGACAGCGCCTGGCCGCGCACGATGCGCGCCATGTCGAGCCACAGCACGGCACCGACCGCCAGGAACATCAGCACGAAGTTGCGGCCGAAGAACACCACCAGCATGATGACGAAGAAGATGAACGGCAAGGAATAGAGCACGTCGACGATGCGCATCATCACTTCATCGACCTTGCCGCCGGAAAAGCCGGCGGCGGCGCCGTAGATCACGCCGATCACCACCGCCACGACACCGGCCAGCAGACCGATGGCCAGCGATATGCGCCCGGCCATCAGCGTGCGGGAGAGAAGATCGCGGCCGGTATTGTCGGTGCCGAACAGGAAATACTGCTGCTTGACCGATGCGCTCATCGTCACTTCGAGGCCGTCGGGCGACTTGTTTTCGATCTTGGTGTCGTCGAAGGCATCGGACCGGTCGAGGTAGCGGATGTTGCGGTCGTCGATCGGCTTGGTCGACTTGACCGTGACGAAGACCTGGCTCCCCTCCTGATGCCACTCGTTGATGTCGACCCGCATGCGCTTGATCGCTTCAGTGAGCGCGGTCTCGATCATATCGGGTTTCGGATAGGCCGAGAGGCTTGGCGGCATGCGCACGTAGTCGGCGTAGATGGTCGTGTATTGATGCGGCACGAACCACGGGCCAAAGACGCTGATGATCCCAATCAGAACGAGGTAGTAGAGGCTGAACATGGCGGCGCGATTGGCCTTGAGGCGCGCCCAGGCATCGCCCCAAAGCGAGCGACCAACGATTGCGGGGGCCGTGGCTGCGATGTCAGTCATAGCGCACCCTCGGGTCGACGACCGCGTACATGACGTCGACGATCAGGTTGAAGACGATGGTAAAAATGGCGATCACCACCACCGTTCCCATCACCAGCGTATAATCGCGGTTGAGCGCGGCATCGACGAAATAGCGGCCGACGCCGGGAATGGAGAAGATCGTCTCGACGATGACCGAGCCGGTCAGCAGTGCCGCCGCCGCCGGGCCGGTGAAGGAGACGATCGGCAGGATGGCGCCGCGCAACGCGTGCTTGACCACCACCGACCAGTCGGAAAGGCCGAGCGCGCGCGCCGTTCGGATATGATGGGATCGCAGCGATTCGATCATCGAGCCGCGCATCAGCCGGGCAACGATGGCGATTTGCGGCAAGGCAAGTGTCAGCACCGGGCCGACCTTGTTGATGAAGGCGCCGTCACCCCAGCCGCCGATCGGCAGCAGCCTCCAGGTCAGCCCGAAGACAAGCTGGATCACCGGCGCGATGACGAAGGTCGGGATGGTGCTGCCGGCGGTCGCCAGGGCAATCACCGTATAGTCGCCAAGCTTGTTCTGGTTGAGCGCGGCGATGGTGCCGAGCACGCTGCCGAGCAGCAGCGCCAGGATCAGCGCCGAGGCTCCGAGCTGCACGGAAATGGGCAGGCCCTTGGCAAACAGTTCGGTGACGGTGAAATCCGGCATGTTGTAGCTCGGGCCGAAATTGCCGCGCAGCAGATTGCCGAGATAATGGACATATTGCAGCCAGAGCGGATCGTTGAGGCCGAACTGGGCTTCCAAGTTGGCCTTGATCTCTGGGCTCAGCCCCCGCTCCTGGTTGAATGGACCGCCCGGCGCGACGCGCATCAGGAAGAACGCCATCGTCACGATGACGAACAGCGTCGGGATGGCGGTCAAAAGCCGCCGGAATACGTATCGCAGCATCGGTGCCCCACTTGATCCAGAGCACGCCCTTCCACTCGGACGATTGCGCTCCAGCCTTCAAATCTTCACACCGGATTCTTCCGAAAATCGATTTCCGCTTCCCGGGCCGATGCGATGGCAAACCAGCACCGCCGCGCTCTTTAGAGCGCGGCGGCTTGGCCAGGGATCAATCCTTGCTGACGAAGCGCGACGGATGCACGTCCATCACATTGTCGACGAAGCCATGCAGCTTCGAGGAAACGATGTCGTGGTAGCTGTAGTAGAGAAGCGGGATCTGGCCGACATCGTCGATGAGGATGCGCTCGGCCGCTGAGAGGTCCTTCATGCGCTCTTCGGGCTTGCCGCCGGCGGCCGCGGCCTTGTCCATTGCCGCTTCGTATTGCGGGCTGTTGTAGTTGGAATAGTTGTTGCCGCTGGCCTTGCGCGTGATACCGAGGAAGGTCTCTGGATCCTTATAGTCGGCAATCCAGGCGGCACGCGCCACGTCATAGTCGCCCTTCTGCTCGAGGAAGGAGTAGTGGGTCTTGGTGTCGGTGTTGAGCAGCGTGACGTCGACGCCAAGCGGCTTCAATTGTTCCTGGATCGCCACTGCCGTGTTCTTGTGGTTTTCCGAGGTGTTGTAGCGGATTTCCATCTTCAGCGGATGTTCGGGGGTGTAGCCAAGCTTCTCGAGGATCTTCTTGGCCGCGTCCTCGCGGTCGATCTGCGGCATGTCGGCGTATTTGGCCATTGCGGGCGTGTAGCCCTCGATGCCGGGGGGCACCATCGAATAGCCGGGCAGCATCGAATTCTGCCAGACCTTCTCGGCGATGAAATCACGGTCGATCGCCATCGAGATGGCGTTACGCAGTTCGGGGTTGTTCCACGGCGCCTTGTCGGTCTTGATGGCATAATAGTAGGTGCCGAGATACGGCCCGACATGGATCTGGTCGCCGAACTTCGTCTTGAGGTCGGCGAGCTGTTCGGTCGGCAGATCGTCATAGCTGTCGAGTTCGCCGGCCTCGAAGCGCTTCATCGCCGACGAACGATCCTCGGTCGGAATGTAGTTGACGACGTCGAACTTGACAGTCGCGGCGTCCCAGAACTTGGGATTCTTGACCAGTTTCATGTGGTCGTTGGGAACCCATTCGGCCAGCGTATAGGCGCCGTTCGAAACCAGATTGCCGGGCTTGATCCAGTCGGCGCCAAGCTTTTCAATCGAGGCCTTGCTGACCGGATAGGTCGCCTGATGGGTCAGCATCTCCAGGAAGTAGGGCGTCGGCGCCTTCAGCGTCACCTCCAGGGTGCCGGCGTCGATCGCCTTGACACCCATGTCCTCGGGCTTGCCCTTCTTGGTGTTGACGTCCTCCGCGCCCTTAACCGGATACAGCATCGAGGCGTATTCGGCGCCGGTCGCCGGATCTTCCAGCCTGTGGAAGGCATAGACGAAGTCCTCCGCCGTCACCGGGCTGCCGTCCGACCACATGCCGTCCTTGCGCAGCTTGAAGGTGTAGACGGTGCCGTCATCCGATACCGTCCAGCTTTCGGCCGCGCCCGGAATGAGGTTCGCCTTCTGGTCCTGCATGACCAATCCCTGGAACAGGTCACGCAGCACATTGGCTTCATAGACCGTCGAGGTCTTGTGCGGATCGACCGACTCCGATTCAGCGGCGGTGCCCCTGTTATAGACACTCTCCGCGAAAGCCGGCGTGTAGAATGCGCCGGCGGTTACGGCCATGGTGGTGGCGAATACCGTCGCCTTCAGCATGTTTTTCAGCATGAAGTTCTCCCTGTCGGCGCTGCCATCGGCGCGCCTTACGTGTTGACGCCCCGAAGCCGATGACTGGCTCCTTTGAGCGCGCCCCCGGTTCCCTCCGGCGGCTGGTGGCAGGAGACTAGACAGGAGGTAAGCTCTTTTCAACCGAGTACTGATTGACCCTAAGTCAATCCCCATTGTAGAGAAAGCAACGGCTAAATTAGAGATTCGTTTTCAATCGACCGCACCCTTTGGTTGCACCCAGAGTTTTCGCTTTCTGCATGCGAATTTGGGCATGCTGGTGCCATGGTTCACCACCCCATTTTCGAGGCTCGAAGGCGCCGGTTCCGATCAAACAATTCGGGAACTTCAGCGGTCGAGTTCGCTTTGCTGTCCCCGCTTTTCATCCTTCTTCTGCTCGGAATGGTTGCGTACGGCATCTATTTTGGCGCCGCCAATTCGATCCAGCAAATTGCAGCCGACGCTGCCCGAACAGCCATCGCTGGGGTGAACCAGACCGAGCGGCAGACGCTCGTGGCCAGCTATCTCACCAACAATGCCGGCGGCTACCCCTTCGTGGACGCCAGCAAACTGACCTACCAGGCCAACGACAGCATCGCCGACGGAAGCCAGTTCGTGGTGTCCATCTCCTACGATGCCCGCAACCTGCCGATCTGGAACCTGTTCCCCGGCATAGCCATGCCAGGGACGACCATCAAGCGTCAGTCAACGATCAGGGTCGGGGGTATCTGAATGCTGCGGCGGGCGGGCAAGGGTATCGACCGGCTTGCACGGTCGATGATGGGAGACAGGAAGGCGAACTTCGCCGTCATGACCGCATTGAGCGCGCCGGTCGCATTGGCATTGGCGGCTGTGGCCATTGACGAAGCCTCCATCTATACCGAGCGCCGGGAAGCCCAGGCGATGGTCGACCTGGCGGCGATTACCGCCGCCTCGAACATCAACAACGTCAACACCGCGGTCGTCACCACACTGACCGACAACGGCATGCCGGGCGTCGTCGTTCAAGCTTCGGGCCAGACCATTGCCCCGGCCACCGGCAAAACGGTGGTGACGGTCACGCAGGGCCGATATGCCTCATCGACCGCCAATGTCAGCCAGCGCTTCCAGGCGGGTGTGACGCCTTACAATGCCGTCCGCGTCACTTTGGCAAAGATTCCGAACCGCTATTTCGCAAGTTCGCTGATCCCCACTCCCGTCATCGGCACCCAGGCCACGGCCAGCATGACGCCGCTGGCGACGTTCTCGGTCGGATCGCGGTTGCTCAGCGTCAATGGCGGCATCCTCAACGCACTTTTGAGCGGACTTCTCGGCGGCAACATCTCGCTCAGCGTCATGGACTACAACGGGCTGATCTCGGCGGATGTGAGCGTGCTTTCCTTCATCAGTGCGCTCGCCACGCAACTGAACATCACGGCCGGTACCTATTCCGACGTTCTGGCATCGAAGGCGACGGTCGGCCAGATCGCTACCGCCATGGCCAATGTTCCCGGCCTCGGCAATACGGCCAAGGTCGCCCTGCAGACCATCGCCTCCAAATCGACCAGCACCGTCAAGATCCCGCTCAGCAGCCTTGTCGACCTTGGTTCGGTCGGCAGCCTGGGCCTCGGCCAACAGCCGTCCGGGCTTGGGGTAGACGCAAGCGCCATGGGCATGCTGACGGCAGCCGCCGTGCTCGCCAACGGTACCAACCAGGCCGCGATCGATCTCGGCGCCACCATCCCGGGGCTGCTCTCCACCAAACTCAGCATCGCCATCGGCGAGCCGATGCAGTCCTCGCCCTGGCTGGCGATCGATGGTATCGGCACTGTCGTGCGGACCGCCCAGACGCGCATCAAAGTAGCCGCGACAGTCGGCGGCGCAGGCGGCAATGTCGGTGGGGGCATTACTCTGGTGTCGGTCAACCTGCCACTGCATGTGGAAGTCGCCTACGCCGAAGCCAAACTCACCGACATAAGCTGTCCTACGGGTCCCGACAGCATCAAGGTCACCGTTTCTGCCCGCCCCGGTGTTGTGGAAGCGCATTTGGCCGACAGCAGTAGCTCCGGCTTTGCCGATTTCACCAAACCGGAATCGTTCTCCGACACTGAAATCGCAAAGGTCAGTCTTCTGATCAATCTACTTTCAGTGACGGGCTCAGCGGCATTTGAAATGGCCAACAACGCGCCGACCGCATTGACCTTCAACAAGGCCGACATCGACGCCAAAACGATAAAGACAGTCTCCACGCAAAACCTGACACAGTCTTTGACGACCTCCCTGATCACTGATCTGTCGCTGACGACCAATTTGCTGGGCTTGCCGCTGCTGAATCTGAATACCTTGCTTTCCACCGTGCGGCCGGCAGTGGTTGCGCTCTTGAACGGCGTGGCGGCGCCGGTCGACGAGTTGGTTTACAATTTGCTCGGAGCCCTTGGTGTGCGTGTCGGCCAGGCCGACGTGCGCGTCACCGGCGCGACCTGCGGCCGGGCGGTGCTCGTTCAGTAGGACCGCCTAGCCACAACCGAAGTGCCAATCAGTCGAGCCGACCGAGAAAGCAGCCGAGAGTTGGCAGCGAGAGGGTGTTTTCCTCGACAGAAGCGGTCCCGCCGAAGACAGCCGTGACGGGTCCGATATCACCCACCAACGGCAAGGTCGCCGGCTCCTCAGCGAAATTGAAGACACAGATCAACCTCTCCCCGCCACCTTCGCGGATGAAGGCGAGCACGTCGCCCTCGGTATCGAGAAAGCGGATCGAGCCGCCGACCAGCGCCGGATGCTGTTTGCGCAAGGCAAGCGCCGAGCAGTAGGCCGACAGCACCGATTGCTCGTCGCCGATCTGCATATTGACCGCGCGGGCGCGATGGCTTGCCGGCACAGGCAGCCAGGGTTTTGCAGTGGAGAAGCCCGCATTGTCGGCGTCGGCCTCCCAGACCATCGGCGTGCGGCAACCATCCCTGCCCTTCACGCCGGGCCAGAAGCGGATGCCGACCGGATCGCGCAGATCCTCGTAGGCAAGCTCCGCCTCCTCAAGGCCGAGTTCCTCGCCCTGATAGAGGCAGATCGAGCCGCGCAGACAGGCGAGCAGCATGATCGAGAATTTGGCCACAAGATCGGGATCGCCAGCAGGCCGCATCCAGCGGCTGACATGGCGGACCACGTCATGGTTGGAAAACGCCCAGCAAACCCAGCCGTCGGCCACCGCGCTTTCGAAGGCCTCGACGCAGCCACGCACATGCGCCGCCGAAAACTGCGAACCCAGCAGGTCGAAAGTGTAGCTCATCTGAAGCTTGTCGCCGCCGGAGGTGTAGGCGGCGAGCGTCTGCAGCGAGCGGCCCTCGTCGCCGATTTCGCCGACGGCGGCGCGGTCGCCATATTCGTCGAGCAACGCGCGGAAGCGCCGCAGGAATGCCAGGTTTTCGGGCTGGGTCTTGTCGAACAGATGCTCCTGATAGAGGTAGGTGTTGGTCTCCGTGTTGGTGCCGGCGACGCTCGAGGCCAAGGGCGGATTGCCGCGCAGCCAGCGGTCGTGGACATAGTAATTGACCGTGTCGAGCCGGAAGCCGTCGACACCGCGATCGAGCCAGAACCGCACCGTGTCAAGCAACGCATCCTGGACTTCCGGGTTGTGGAAATTGAGGTCTGGCTGCGAGGCGAGGAAATTATGCATGTAATATTGGCGGCGGGTCGCGTCCCATTCCCAGGACGGCCCCCCGAAGACCGACAGCCAGTTGTTGGGCGCGCCGCCGTCGGGCTTCGCATCGGCCCAGACGTACCAGTCGGCCTTGGCATTATCGCGGCTGGCCCGGCTTTCGATGAACCATTCATGCTTGTCGGATGAATGCGACAGCACCTGGTCGATGATGATCTTCAGGCCGAGCCGGTGGGCTTCGGCGACCAGCGCATCAAAATCGGCCAATGTGCCGAACATCGGGTCGACGTCGCGATAATCCGATACATCATAGCCCATGTCGGCCATCGGCGACTTGAAGAAGGGCGACAGCCAGACAGCGTCGACGCCGAGCGAGGCGATATAAGCGAGCCTTGACGTAATGCCGCCGAGATCGCCGCTGCCATCACCGGTCGTGTCCTGAAAAGAGCGCGGATAGACCTGGTAGATGACGCAGCCGCGCCACCATTCGGCTCCCTGCCCCAAACTCTCACCGGTCATCACGAACCCTTCCTGACGCCGCCGTTTCCGGTTCGGCTCTCGATCACGAAATTGACGCTGCGCCCCGGCAGCGGGCGCGCAAGGTCAGTCACGTGCGTTTCGATCGCCGGATGCCATCGAAAACCTTCCCGCGCCGGCAAGGTGAAGACGCATTGGCGGCGGTCGCCATTGATCAGGACGGCAAGCCTGCGTTCCTCGCCGCCAAGCAGCATGACGAGGCGATGCCGGCTGGTGTCGTTCCAGTCGGTCGCGTCGAGCGGCTCACCGGTCTCGGTCAGCCAGGCGACGTCGGGAACGCCTGAAGCCTCAATCGGTTCTCCGGTCAGGAAACGCGTGTCCGACAATGCCGGCACCGCCTGGCGAAGGGCTCCGAGCGTCCATGCGTAATGCTCCAACGCTTGATCGCGGCCTGCCCAGTCAAGCCAGGTGGTGGGGTTGTCTTGTGCGTAGGCGTTGTTGTTGCCCTTCTGGGTGCGACCGAATTCATCGCCCGCGGTCAGCATGATGGTGCCGCGCGAGGCGAAGAGCGTGGCGAGCAGAGCGCGCTGGTCGTCGAAACGGGCCTTGACGATCGCCGCGTCGTCCGTCTCGCCTTCGACGCCATTGTTCCAGGACAGGTTCTCGTTATGGCCGTCGCGGTCCTGCTCGCCATTGGCCGCGTTGTGCTTGCGCTCATAGGCGACGATGTCAGCCAGCGTCATGCCGTCATGGGCGGCGATAAAATTCACGCCGCGGCTTGCCGGCTCCCCTGCCCTGTTAAACACGTCGGACGAACCAGCAAGGCGCGTTGCGAGAGCACCGACCATGCCGGCATCGCCGCGCCAGAAGCGTCTGACATCGTCGCGATAGCGGTCGTTCCATTCAAGGAAAGGCGGCCGGAAATTGCCGAGTTGATAGCCGTTTGCCCCGATGTCCCAAGGCTCGGCGATCAGCACGCGGTCGTAAAGCACCGCATCATGGGTGATGGCCTGGAGCAGCGGCGCTTCCGGATCGAAGGCACCATCGACCCGGCCCAGCACCGGGGCCAGATCGAAACGGAAGCCGTCGACACCGGCCTGGCGAACGAAGTGACGAAGTGTGTCGAGCACCATTTCCCGCATCACCGGATGGTCGCAAGCGATCGTGTTGCCGGTGCCCGTGTCATTAACCAGCCCGCCATCCGGCCGGTGCCGATAGTAGGCCTTATTGTCGAGGCCGCGCAGCGAGAGCGTCGGCCCCAGCCTGTCGCTTTCGCCGGTGTGGTTGAAGACCAGGTCGAGAATGGTGCCGATGCCGGCCCGGCGCAACGCGGCGACCGTGTCCTGCAATTCCGTCAGGCCGCCGGGCGCGAGGCGCGGGTCGAGCGCCATGAAGGTGACGGGATTGTAGCCCCAGGCGTTGCTCAGGCCGAGCGGCGGCAGATGCCGCTCGTCGATGGAGGCCGTGATCGGCATCAGTTCCACGGCGGAGACGCCGAGCCTTTGCAGATGCTCGATGATGGCCGGATGGGCAAGAGCGGCGATCGTGCCGCGCTTTTCTTGCGGTACATCCGGATGCAGCTTGGTGAAAGCGCGGACGTTCAGTTCGTAGATCAGGCCGCCCGGGCGAAACAGGGGCGGCAGGATCGGTGGAGCCGTGGGCGAGGCCTTGGTCACGGCCTTGGGCATCAGCGACGCGGTGTCGGCGCCCTCATTGCGCCGCGCGGCGAGCCGCCAGTGATAGGCGTAGGCCCGGTCGATTTCGACGGCGTAGGGATCGGTGAGCAACTTGTCGGGGTCGAACCACAGCCCCCGCTCGGGCGCATAGTCGCCATCGGCGCGCAGGCCATAGCGCGCGCCCGCGGCCAGGCCGGAGACAAAGAGTGAATGGACGCCGTTGCCTTCCGACGCCAGCTCGAGACGATCGAGTTCGCGGTTTCCCTGCTCGTCAAAGATCGAAACCCAGAGCCGTCTTGCCGACGAGGACCATGCGGCGAAGCGGATGCCTTCGCTGGTGATGGTGGGGCCGAGCTGGGTCAAGAGCGCTCCACCGCCCTCAAGTAATGACGCTCGGCTTGTTGCGCCCGGTGTGGCTCTTGATCCCGGCAATGTCGTCGGCCGCCGAAATCAGGTCGGCGAGCGCCTCCTGCGTGTCGAGGTCGTGCTTCGACTTGTCCGGCTCGTAGCGCTCGATATAGACGCGCAAGGTCGCGCCAGACGTACCGGTGCCCGAAAGCCGAAAGACCACACGCGAGCCGCCTTCGAACAGCACCCTTATGCCCTGGTGCTCGCTGGTCGAGCCGTCGACCGGGTCGTGGTAGGCGAAATCATCGGCATTGGCGATCTTCAGGCCGCGCACGCTGGTGCCCGGTAGCGAGCCGAGCTTGGCCCTGAGTTCGTCGACCAGCGCATTGGCGCGGCCGCTCTCAACCTCCTCGTAATCATGGCGCGAGTAGTAGTTCCGGCCATAGGTCTCCCAATGCTCGGTGACGATCTGCTTGCAGCTTTCGCCGCGCGCGGCGAGGATGTTGAGCCACAAGAGGACCGCCCACAGACCGTCCTTTTCGCGGACATGGTTGGAGCCGGTGCCGGCACTTTCCTCGCCGCAGATCGTCGCCATGCCGGCGTCGAGCAGATTGCCGAAGAACTTCCAGCCGGTCGGCGTCTCGTAAATCCCGACACCTAGCTTGTGAGCGACGCGGTCGGCCGCGCCACTGGTCGGCATCGAACGGGCGATGCCTTTCAGCCCATCCTTGTAGCCCGGCGCCAGGCGGGCATTGGCGGCGAGCATGGCGACCGAATCCGAAGGGGTGACGAAAATGCCCTTGCCGATGATCAGGTTGCGGTCTCCATCGCCATCGGAGGCGGCGCCGAAATCGGGCGCGTCCGGTCCCATCATCTCATCATAAAGGTGCTTGGCATGGACCAGGTTGGGGTCCGGGTGATGACCGCCGAAATCGGGCAGCGGCTTGAAATTGCGGCAGGTGCCGTTCGGTGCGCCGAGGCGGTGTTCGAGGATTTCCTTGGCGTAGGGCCCGGTCACCGCATGCATGGCGTCGAAGCGCATGCGGAAGCCCGACTTGAACAGTTTGCGCAGCGCATCGAAATCGAACAGGCTCTCCATCAACTCGGCATAGTCGGTAACCGGATCGATGATCTCGACGGTCATGCCGGCAGCCTTGACTGTCGCGACCGTATCGATGTCAATCGGGTCGATGTCGGCGATCTTGAAGCTCGAAATCGTCTTGGTCTTGGCAAAGATGGCGTCAGTCAGCTTTTCCGGCGCCGGGCCACCATTGCCGGCATTGTACTTGATGCCGAAGTCCTCGTGCGGGCCGCCGGGATTGTGGCTGGCCGAGAGGATGATGCCGCCGAAGGTCTTGTATTTGCGGATGACATGCGAGGCCGCGGGCGTCGACAGGATGCCGCCCTGCCCGACCATCACCTTGCCGAAGCCATTGGCGGCCGCCATGGCAATGGCCTTCTGGATGACCTCCCGGTTATAGAAACGGCCGTCGCCGCCGATCACCAGGGTCTTGCCCTTGAACCCGTCGAGTGCATCGAAAATCGACTGGATGAAGTTCTCGGCATAGTGCTCCTGCTGGAACACTGGCACCTTCTTGCGCAGGCCCGACGTGCCGGGCTTCTGGTCGGAATAGGGCTTGGTGGAAACGGTGCGTATCATGCTTCAGGCAACCCTTTTCGAAAGCAGCAGGCGATAGAGTTCGACGTATTTTTCGGCGCTTCGATCCCACGACACATCGGTCTTCATGCCCTGGCGCTGGATGGTTTCGAAGATTGCGGGACTGGCGTGGGCGTCGGCCAGGCGTCGGATCGCGTGCAGCAGCGCGCCGCCATTGTTGGGGGCAAACTGGAAGCCGGTCGCCACGCCGGCGGCAAACGCTGCTTCATTGGCATCGATGATGGTGTCCGCCAGGCCGCCGGTGCGGGCGACGACCGGCACGCAGCCATAGCGCAGGCCGTAAAGCTGCGTCAGCCCGCAAGGCTCGAAGCGCGACGGGATGACGATGGCGTCGCAGCCGCCCTGCATGGTGTGCGACAGCCCCTCGTCATAGCCGACGACCACGCCGATGCGGCCACGATGGCGTGCGGCCGCGGCCAGCAGCGCGCCTTCGAGGCCGGCGTCGCCCGAGCCGAGGATGGCCAGCCTTGCGCCTGTCGCGACGATGCCGTCGACCACCGTCGCCAATATGTCCATGCCCTTCTGCCAGGTCAGGCGGCTGACGACGCAGACAATCGGACTGCCGTCGCGGTCGAGGCCGAAACGGTCCTCGACCGCGGCCCTGTTCGGCGCGCGGGCCTTCAACGTTTCGGCCGTATAGGTAGATACCAGATGCTTGTCGGTTGCCGGATCCCAGATGGCGGTGTCGATGCCGTTGACGATGCCATGGAGATCGCTGGAACGCATGTTGATAAGGCCGTCGAGGCCCATGCCGAATTCCGGCGAACGTATCTCCTGCGCATAGGTCGGGCTCACCGTGGTGATCGCCCAGGCGGCCTGCAGGCCAGCCTTAAGGAAGCCGACGCCGCCATAATATTCGACGCCGTCAAGCGCCATCGCCGCGGCAGGCAGGCCGAGCTCGCCGAAGATACCGGCCCCGAACTGGCCCTGGAAGGCGAGATTGTGGACGGTCATCATGGATGGGGTGCCGACCGCCTTGCCATAGCGCATATAGGCCAGCGTCATCGCCGACTGCCAGTCATGGGCATGGACGATGTCGGGGAGGTAGCCCGAGATGGCGCCCCCGGCGATATCGGCGCCGGCCTGGCTCAGCGCCGCGAAGCGCCGCCAATTGTCCGGCCAGTCCGCGCCCGAGGCGTTACCATAGGGGCCGCCGGGGCGGTCGAACAGATGCGGCGCGTCGAGCACGAACAAATCGAGCCCGGCGACCTGGACGGCATGGACCGACGCCTTGCCGCCTTGCAGTAGGGGATACTGATAGACGGCCTTCTTTTTCTTGAAGGCGCCCATCACCACGGGAAAGCCCGGAACGAGCGTACGCATGGCCACGCCCTTCGCCGCGAGCGCAATGGGCAGCGCGCCGGTTACATCGGCAAGCCCGCCTGTCTTGATCAGCGGGAAGATTTCGGGAGTGACCGACAGAACCTGCATGCGCTTAACGATCCGCTTCCCATCCATGCCGCCCAAACCGTGTGCGGTTTGGACCACGACATGCACAAAACACCCTAAAGTGACAGCCTGTTGATCACCTGTTCAGGTTGACAACTTGTTGATCATGTCCTGTGTGATCAGGCAGATACCCTTTTCCGAAACCCGGAAGCGCTTGGCGTCGAGGACGGGATCCTCGCCGACCACCAGCCCTTCGGGTATCCTTACGCCGTGGTCGATGACGACGCGCTTCAACTTTGCGTTCCGGCCGACATGAACGTCGGGCAGCATGACAACCTCTTCCAGCGTCGAATAGGAATTGATGCGCGCGCCGGTGAAGATCAGGCTTTTCTTCAGCGAAGCGCCCGAGACGATGCAATCGCCCGACACCAGTGACGAAATGGCGGAACCGCGCCTGCCGTCCTCGTCATGCACGAACTTTGCCGGCGGCTTCAGTTCGGCATAGGTCCAGATCGGCCAATCGCGGTCGTAGAGGTCGAGTTCGGGCGTCACGTCGGTCAGGTCGATGTTGGCCTCCCAATAAGCATCAACCGTGCCGACATCGCGCCAGTAGGCCTCGTTTTCGGCGGTCGAACGCACGCAGGACTTGGTGAAGCGGTGCGCGATCGCCTTACCGTGCGTGACGATATAGGGGATGATGTCCTTGCCGAAGTCGCGGCTGGAGCCCGGCTCGGCGGCATCGCGGCGCAGTTGCTCCATCAGGAACTTGGTCTTGAAGACGTAGATGCCCATCGAGGCCAAGGCGAATTCCGGGTTACCCGGAATGCCGGGCGGGTCAGCGGGTTTTTCGACGAAGGCGATGATGTTGTCCTTGGCATCGACATGCATGACGCCGAAGCCGGTCGCCTCCATGCGCGGCACTTCGAGGCAGCCGACCGTGACATCGGCGCCGGCATCGACATGCTGGCGCAGCATCATCTCGTAGTCCATCTTGTAGATGTGATCGCCGGCCAGGATTACCATGTATTCCGGGCCATAGGCCTCGATGATATCGATGTTCTGGTAGACGGCGTCCGCCGTGCCTTCATACCACTGCGTTTCCGACACACGCTGGCTGGCCGGCAGGATGTCAAAACTCTCGTTTCGTTCGGGCCGCAGGAAGTTCCAGCCGCGCTGCAGGTGGCGGATCAGCGAATGCGCCTTGTATTGGGTGGCGACGCCGAGGCGGCGGATGCCGGAGTTGAGCGCATTGGAGAGCGCGAAATCGATGATGCGCGTCTTGCCGCCGAAATAGACCGCGGGCTTGGCGCGCCGGTCGGTCAGTTCCTTGAGGCGGCTGCCGCGCCCGCCGGCCAACACGTAGGCCATGGCGTCGCGGGCCAGCGGCTGGGTTCTCTTCAAGTCTGCCATTTATACCCTCCCAAGTTACTCGTATCGATGCGCTAACCAGCCTTAACGAGTTCAGTCAGCAGCGAGTTCAAGCATGATCGTCGACAGCGGAGGCAGGAGCATCGTTGCCGAGATGCCCTTGCCCTCCGCCCTTGCCTCGACCATGCCGCCATTGCCCATGCCGGAACCGCCATATTCGGAAGCGTCGGTGTTGATGATCTCGCGCCACTTGCCGGCCTTCGGCAGCGGCACACGATAATTGTCGCGCGGCACCGGTGTGAAATTGGAGATGACGGCGACCGGATCGCCGCCGGGAGCGCTGCGCACCCAGGCGAAAACCGAATTCTGGCTGTCGTCGACGATCAGCCAGGAAAACCCTTCCGGCTCGCAGTCGCGGCCATGCAGGGCCGGGCGTGAACGATAGAGATAGTTGAGGTCGCGCACCGTCTGCCAGACCCCGCGATGCGGGCGGAAATCGAGCAGGTCCCAATCAAGCGCGCGCGCTTCGCTCCATTCGCGGCGCTGCGCGAATTCCTGGCCCATGAACAGCAGCTTCTTGCCGGGATAACCCCACATGAAGCCGTAATAGGCACGCAAGGTCGCGAATTTCTGCCAGTCGTCGCCGGCCATCTTGCCCAGCAGCGTGCCTTTGCCGTGCACGACCTCGTCATGCGAGAGCGGCAGCACGAAATTCTCCGAGAAGGCGTAGGTCAGGCCGAAGGTCAGCTCGTTGTGGTGATGCTTGCGGAAAATCGGCTCCTTGGAAAAATACTCCAGCGTGTCGTGCATGAAGCCCATGTTCCATTTGAAGCCGAAGCCCAGCCCGCCTTCATGGACAGGCGCCGAGACCTTTGGCCATGAGGTCGATTCCTCGGCGATGGTCATGACGCCTGGATGGTGGCCGTACACCTCCTTGTTCATCTTCTGCAGGAAGCTGACCGCCTCGAGGTTTTCGCGCCCACCCTTCTCATTGGGGATCCACTCGCCGGCCTTGCGCGAATAGTCGAGGTAGAGCATCGAGGCGACCGCGTCGACGCGAAGACCGTCGACATGGTATTTTTCGGCCCAGAACAGCGCGTTGTTGACCAGGAACGACACCACCTCGCGGCGGCCGAAATTGTAGATCGCGGTGTTCCAGTCCGGATGGAAGCCCTTGCGTGGGTCGGCATGCTCGTAGAGCGCGGTGCCGTCGAAATGGACCAGACCGTGCTCGTCGACAGGAAAATGCGCCGGCACCCAGTCGAGGATGACGCCGACGCCGGCACGGTGGGCGCCGTCGACAAAGCGGGCAAAGCCGTCCGGATCGCCGAAGCGGGCCGATGGCGCGTAGAGGCCGGTTGTCTGGTAACCCCAGGAGGGGTCATAGGGATGCTCGGAGATCGGCAGGAATTCAATATGGGTGAAACCGGTCTCGATCACATAGGGGATCAGCCGGTCGGCCAGTTCATCCCATGACAGGAAGGAGCCGTCATCGCCAAGCTGCCAGGACCCGGCGTGGACCTCGTAGATCGAGATGGCCTCGCGGCGAGGGTCGGCGTTGCGCCAGAAA
The DNA here is from genome assembly GCF_020165595.1 of Mesorhizobium sp. BR-1-1-10. Taxonomy (NCBI): domain Bacteria; kingdom Pseudomonadati; phylum Pseudomonadota; class Alphaproteobacteria; order Hyphomicrobiales; family Phyllobacteriaceae; genus Mesorhizobium; species Mesorhizobium sp. BR-1-1-10. Next base: position 192,910 of record NZ_JAIUIL010000009.1, read on the forward strand.
TTGCGATGCGCCTCGTCACCCCATGCATGCGCCGGCGGCATCGCGGTCACCGAGGCGGTGGCCGGGCGCAGTTCTGATTTGAAGGCGAACGGATCGGCTTTCAGCGGCAACCTCACGCCATCGGGACCGATGATTTCATATTTATAGGGCCGGCCGGCACCGATATCGGGAATGAACAGCTCCCAGATGCCGGTGTCGCGACGGTCGCGCATCGTATGCTGGCGGCCGTCCCAGTCGTTGAAGTCACCGACCACCGAAACGCGCCTGGCATTTGGGGCCCATACGGCGAAATGCACGCCGGACGCGCCTTCGTGCTCGATGACATGCGCGCCAAGCTTGTCGAACAGCCTGAGATGCGAACCCTCGGCGATGTAGTAATCGTCCATCGGCCCGAGTACCGGACCGAACGAATAGGGGTCGGTCAGCCACCAGTCGCCGCCGGCATTGCGGGCGTGGTAGCGCAGCGGCTGGCGCTTCTTGATCGACAGCTTGCCTTCGAAGAAACCGGCCTCGTCGCGCCTGGTCAATTCGCCGACCTCGACGCCGGTCAGGGTGTAGGCCGTAACCGACTGCGCGTGCGGAACGAAGCAGCGTGCGAACAGGCTCTTGCCGGCCTCCTGGACACCGAGAACCGCAAAGGGATTGCCGTGCGTACCGGCGACAATCGCCTCGACATCGCTGGCTGGCGCCAGTCCGTCCGGCCCGCTTGTCGCAGCGGTCGCGCGCGGCTTCCTCATCAGGCGGTCGCCCTCCCCGGGCACCAAGTGTTTGTTTTTGCGGCCATCGTTCGTGGCCTTATGCAATCATATCAGACGGGTACGTTCCAGATTTCTTTCGCATATTGACGGATCGTGCGATCGGAGGAGAACCAGCCGACGCGCGCGACGTTGCGGATGGCGCGCGCGTACCAGTCCGGGCTGTTGCGCCAGACAGCGTCCACCTCGCGCTGGCAGGCGGCATAGGCGTCGAAATCCGCCGCGACCATGAACCAGTCGCTGTCATAGAGGCCATTGATGAGGTCGCGGTAGCGATTGGGATCATCGGGCGAGAAGACGCCCGATGAAACGGCCGCAACCGCCTGCGCCAGTTCAGGGGATGCCTCGATCACGCCGCGCGGATTGTAGCCATTGTTGCGCCGCTCGGCGACTTCTTCGGTGGTGAGGCCGAAGATGAAGATGTTGTCGTCGCCGACATGCTCCTTGATCTCGACATTGGCGCCGTCGAGCGTGCCGATGGTCAGCGCGCCGTTCAGCGCGAACTTCATGTTGCCCGTGCCGGAGGCTTCCATGCCGGCGGTCGAGATCTGCTCGGAAAGATCGGCGGCTGGCATCAGCACCTCGGCCAGGCTGACATTGTAGTTCGGCACGAACACGACCTTCAGCAGGCCGCGCACCGAAGGGTCGCTGTTGATCACCCTGGCGACGTCGTTGGCCAGTTTGATGATCAGCTTGGCGTTATGGTAGCTGGGCGCGGCCTTGCCGCCGAAGAATTTCACGCGTGGCATCCAGTCGCGTTCGGGATGCGAACGGATCTGGTCATAGAGCGCGATCGCTTCGAGGATGTTGAGCAGCTGGCGCTTGTATTCGTGGATACGCTTGACCTGAATGTCGAAGAGCGCCGAAGGGTCGAGCTTGATGCCAAGGCGATCGGCGACCAGATTGGCAAGCCTCACCTTGTTCTGGCGTTTCACCGCGGCGAATTTTTCGCGAAAGGCGGTGTCGTCGGCTAAGGGATCGAGCCCCTTGATCGCTTCGATGTCATCCATGAAGCGGTCGCCGATCGCCTCGCGGGCAAGCGCGGTGAGGCCTGGATTGCACTGGATGAGCCAGCGCCGCGGCGTGATGCCGTTGGTCTTGTTGTTGATGCGATCGGGATAAAGTTTGTGGAGGTCGGCGAAGACTGTCTCCTTCATCAACTCGGTGTGCAGCGCCGACACGCCGTTGATCGAATGCGAGCCGACAAAGGCCAAATTGCCCATGCGCACCCTGCGGTCGCCATTCTCCTGGATAAGCGAGATACGGCTGATCTGCTCGTCCGAGAACTGATCGGTGGCGCGGGCTTCGAGCAGCACCTGCGCGTTGATGGCGTAGACGATCTGCATGTGGCGGGGCAAAAGCCTCTCGAACAGCGGCACGGGCCAGCTTTCCAGTGCCTCTGGCAACAGCGTGTGGTTGGTGTAGCCGAAGGTGCGCTTGGTGACATCCCAGGCGAGATCGAAATCCATGCCATGGACATCCATCAAGAGCCGCATCAGCTCGGGCACGGCGATCGCCGGATGGGTGTCGTTGAGGTGGATCGCCGCCTTGTCGGGCAGAGACTTGAGATCGCCATATTGGCTGAGATGGCGCTGCAGGATGTCCTGCAGCGAAGCGGTGGAGAAGAAGTATTCCTGGCGAAGCCTGAGTTCCTGGCCGGCCATGTGGGAATCGGCTGGATAGAGCACCCGCGACAGTGCATCGGCCTTGTTGCTTTCGGCCAGCGCCCCGATGTGGTCGCCGGCGTTGAACTTGTCGAGCCGGATCGGGTCGATCGGCATGCCGGACCAAAGGCGCAGCGTGTTGACGCGCTTGGCCCGCCAGCCAGCCACGGGCGTGTCATAGGCGACCGCAAGCACATGCTCCCTCGGCTTCCAGACATGGCGTTCGAGGCGGCCGTCCTTCGAGGTGATCGATTCGACCGAACCACCGAAACCGACTTCGAAGGAGCGCTCGCGCCGCTCGAATTCCCAGGGGTTGCCGTGGTCAAGCCAGGTCTCGGGCAACTCGACCTGCCAGCCATCGTGGATTTCCTGACGGAACATGCCGTTGGCATAGCGGATGCCGTAGCCATGCGCGGGGATGTCGACGGTGGCCATGCTTTCCATGAAGCAGGCGGCGAGCCGGCCAAGGCCGCCATTGCCGAGGGCCGCGTCCGGTTCCAGCGCCGCGATCAGGTCGAGATCGACGCCGAGCGACGACAGCGCCTCACGCATGTTCTCCATCAGGCCGAGGTTGGAAAAGGCGTCGCGCATCAGACGCCCAATCAGGAATTCGAGCGACAGGTAATAAACGCGCTTTTCCTGTTGGTCGTAGGCTTCCTTGGTCGCCTGCATCCAATGGTCGACGACGCGGTCGCGCACGACCTTGATCGTGGCGGTCAGCCAGTCGTACTGGGTCGCGACGGTGGTGTCCTTGCCGACCCGGTACTTGAGCGACATCAAGACTTCTTCAGCAAGCGTCTTGGGATCGGGATTGTCGAGAGCGGGGGCTTCGATCGTCATGGCGGATGTCATATCGCCTCTCGTTCGGTTTGGCCTGATCATACCGGCTTTCACCGTTTCTCCCAGCCCACCCTAGTGCATTGCAACATCTTTTCAATCGATTTAGAGAACGCCGTCATCTACTTACCCTGCGGCAAGTTGGCAGTCAGGCCGCCAATGCCGCCTCCGGGGGTGTTTTTGCCCCGGTCATGAAGGCAACGGCGTCGGACATCGTATATTGCTTGGGGTCGATGACGCACAGTCGACGGCCCAGACGGTGGATGTGGATACGGTCCGCCACCTCGAAGACGTGCGGCATGTTGTGCGAGATGAGCACGATCGGCAGGCCGCGCTTCTTCACGTCGAGGATCAGTTCAAGCACGCGGCGGCTCTCCTTGACGCCGAGCGCCGCCGTCGGCTCGTCCATGATGACCATCTTCGACCCGAAGGCGGCGGCCCGGGCCACCGCCACGCCCTGGCGTTGGCCGCCCGACAGGGTCTCCACCGCCTGGCTGATGTTCTGGATGGTCATCAAGCCGAGTTCGGTGAGCTTGTCGCGGGCACGCTTTTCCATTGCCGGACGGTCCAGCATGCGAAGCCACTGACCGACGAAGCCGGGTTTGCGGATCTCGCGGCCGAGGAACATGTTGTCGGCGATCGAAAGCGCCGGCGACAAGGCCAGGTTCTGGTAGACGGTTTCGATGCCGGCTTCACGGGCTTCCATCGGCGACTTGAAGGAGACGGGTTTGCCTTCAAGCCGGATTTCGCCTTCGTCCGGCACGGCCGCGCCGGAAATCGCCTTGATGAGTGACGACTTGCCGGCGCCGTTGTCGCCGATGACGGCAAGGATTTCGCCGGGGTAAAGGTCGAAATCGGCATTGTCGAGAGCGGTGACGCGGCCATAGCGCTTGACCAGACCGCGCGCGGTGAGGATGGGTTCCTGGGTCATGCCGAAACCTTTCTGATCCATTGGTCGATGGCGACGGCGCCGATGATCAGCACGCCGGTGAGCAGCACTTTCCATTGCGGATCGGCGCCGAGCATGTTGAGGCCCATCGAGACGACGCCGACGATCATCGCGCCGAACAGCGTGCCGAGGATGGAGCCGCGGCCGCCGAAGAGAGAAATACCGCCGATCACGGTCGCGGTGATCGCCTGCAGATTGTAGTCGGTAACAGCGGCGGACGGCGAGATCGAGCCGTTGCGGCCGATGGAGACCCAGGCCGCGAAAGCGGCGATCAGCCCGGCAAGGGTGTAAACCGTCATCAGCACCTTCTTGGTCTGGATACCCGACAGCTTCGCCGCCTCCTGGTCGTCGCCGACGGCGTAGACATGGCGGCCCCATGCGGTGTGGTTGAGCACGTACCAAAGAACCAGCACGAGCACGACCGTGGCGATGACGCCGAGCGTCAGCACGGCCGTGCCGACCTTGAAGCTCAGGGCAAACAGGTGCAGCAGCGGTGCCTGGTTGTCGACGTCGGTGTCGCGGATCGTCTCATTGGCCGAATAGATGAAGTTCGTGGCCATGACGATGTTCCAGGTGCCAAGCGTCACGATGAAGGGCGGCAGCTTCATATAGGCGACCAGCAGCCCGTTCAGCAGCCCGCAAGCCGCACCGGCGGCAAGCCCGATCGCCACGGCGAGCACGCTCGGCATGCCGTAGCTGACCGCGCAATTGCCCATGATCACGGCCGAAATCACCATGATCACCCCGATCGACAGGTCGATGCCGGCGGTCAGGATGACCAGTGTCTGCGCGGCGCCGAGAATGCCGACGATGGCGATCTGCTGCAGGATCAGTGTCAGCGTGTAGGACGAGAAGAACCGCCCGCCGATCGTGATGCCGAAGATGACGATCGACAGAAGCAGCACGATCAGCGGCACCGCCGCCGGCGTCGAATGCAGAAAATGCTGGATGCGCTTGACGGCTGATTTGTGCTCGTCAAAAGCGGCTACACTTGTATCGCTGGCCGAGAGAACCTTCTCGAATTCCTGAGCTTGAGCCATGTTTCCTCCCCGTAGGGCTTCAGCCACACGCTGACGCCGTCCACGCCTTCCGGTCTGTCGCCGGGATTATTCGCGTTTACAGTGATGCATCGTCCACCCGATGCGGCCGGGGATCAAGTCCCCCCGGTCGCATCGGTTCCGTTGCCGGTCAGGCCAGTATCAGCCCCAGCACTTGGCGAGGCCTTCCTTGGTGTCGATGGACTTGACGCCCGTCGCCGGCTTGTCGGTGACGAGGTTGACGCCGGTGTCGAAGAAGTTCTTGCCCTCGGTCGGCTTCGGCTTGGTGCCGTCCTTGGCGAAAGCGGCGATCGCCTCGATGCCAAGTGCGGCCATCTGCAGCGGATATTGCTGCGAGGTGGCGCCGATGACGCCTTCGGCGACCGACTTCACGCCGGGGCAACCGCCGTCGACCGAGACGATCAGCACCTGGCTTTCGAGGCCGACAGCCTTGAGCGCCTGGTAGGCACCGACCGCGGCCGGCTCATTGATGGTGTGGATGACGGTGATGGTGTTGTCCTTCTGCAGAAGGTTTTCCATCGCCTTGCGGCCGCCTTCCTCGTTACCGTTCGTCACATCATGGCCAACGATGCGCGGATCGGTCTCATCGCCGATCTTGTTGGGGTCCTTCACGTCGATGCCGTAGCCCATCATGAAGCCCTGGTCGCGCAGAACGTCCACGGTCGGCTGCGAGGGTGTCAGGTCGAGGAAGCCGATCTTGGCGTCCTTGGCCTTGTCACCGAGCGTGGCGGCGGCCCAGGCGCCGATCAGCTTGCCGGCCTCCAGATTGTCGGTGGCGAAGGTCGCGTCGGCGGCGTCGATCGGATCGAGCGGCGTGTCCAGCGCAATCACCAGCAGGCCCGCATCGCGCGCCTTCTTCACCGTCGGCACGATGCCCTTGGTGTCGGACGCGGTGATCAAAATGCCCTTGGCGCCGTCGGCGATGCAGCTTTCGATCGCCGCCACCTGGCTCTCGCTGTCACCGTCGATCTTGCCCGCATAGGTCTTGAGATCGACACCAAGTTCCTTGGCCTTGGCGGTCGCGCCCTCCTTCATCTTGACGAAGAACGGATTGGTGTCGGTCTTGGTGATCAGGCAGGCGCCGACGCCGGCCGCGGACGCAGACGAAGCGAACGCCATCAGACCCAGCGCGGCCGCCGCGAAAACGGTGGACTTCAACAATTTTGTATTGGTCACGATTTCCTCCCAGTGGAACATTTTTCGAATGCCGGCCAACCGGCACCCGCACGGCATCCAGCGACTTCTCCCAGCGCGGATGCTCCCTCAAGGAACACCACGCCAGCGCATCTGTCAATAATTAAATCACTCTTATTTATTATTGACACCCTTGCGTCGTTCACTCATTCTGACCCAAAAGCATTGTGGGGAAACGACGGGAGGAACAGGGTGGAGACGGCCACTGCGAGGCATGGTTCGCCCGAAGCGAACGAGAGCCTCATTCACCGCGGCACCAACCAGAGTGGCATGCGCGACCACAACGAGCGCCTGGTGCTTTCGCTGGTGCGCCAGCACGGCAGTCTGGCGAAGTCCGACATTGCCCGGATGACCGGACTTTCGGCGCAGACGGTCTCGGTCATCATGCGCGAACTGGAGGAAGAAAGCCTGCTCGTGCGCCAGGCGCCGTTGCGCGGCAAGATCGGCCAGCCCTCGATCCCCATGGCACTCAACCCCGAAGGCGCCTTCTTCATCGGCCTCAAGATCGGCCGCCGCAGCGCCGAACTCGTGCTGATCGATTTCCTCGGACAGGTGCGCGCGATGCTGCAGCATTCCTACCGCTACCCTGCCCCACGCGAGACGGTCGAGTTCGTCACGTCAGGCATGAAGACGATGCGCGGCGAGCTGACGCCGGCACAGGACAAGCGCATCGCCGGACTTGGCATCGCAATGCCGTTCGAGCTCTGGAACTGGGCCGACACCGCCGGCGCGCCGCGCGACGTGATGGACGAATGGCGCCATCGTGACATCAGGACCGACATCCAGGCGCAATGCGATTTTCCGGTTTATCTGCAGAACGATGCCACCTCCGCCTGCGGCGCCGAACTGGTCTTCGGCCAGACAGGCGCGGCGCGGGATTTCGTCTATTTCTATATCGGCGCCTTTGCCGGCGGCGGCATCGTGCTCAACGGCCGGCTGTTTGGCGGGCCGACGGGCAACGCCGGCGCGCTCGGCTCCATGCCTGTGCCGGGGCTGGATGGAAAACCGACCCAGCTGATCGACGTGGCCTCGATCGCCATGCTCGAAAAAACACTCAACGCGCGTGGCGTCGAGGCCTCTTATCTGTGGACCTCACCCGAGGATTGGGGGGAGATCGGCGCCGCGCTGGACGAGTGGATCGCCAGCGCCTCGCAGGCGCTCGCTTACGCCATCGTGGCAGCGTCCTCGGTCATCGATTTCGAAGCCGCGGTGATCGACGGCTGGATGCCGAAGGCCGTGCGCCAGAGGCTGGTCGAGGCGGTCGTGACGGCAATCGGCGCGATCGACGGCGAAGGGCTGAAACTTCCGGCCGTCCGCGAGGGAAGCGTGGGTATCCATGCCCGGGCGCTCGGCGGCGCCAGCCTGCCGCTTTCCGAACGCTTCCTGATCGGTTCGACGACGATCTCCAGGGGCGCGTGAAATGCTGATCGGGATTCCGGCGCTGCTTGGTCCGGAGCTTCTGGCGACGTTGCGCGCCATGGGCCATGGTGACGAGATTGCCGTGGTCGACGGGAACTATCCGGCACAGGAGCAGGCAAGGCGCCTCATCAGGACCGATGGCCACGCCCTCATGCCCGTACTCGACGCGATACTGACGCTGCTTCCGGTCGACGATGTCGTGCCGGAGGCGCTGTTTCGCGCCTCGGTGAAAGGCGATCCGTCGCTTGCCGACCCCGTCCATCGTGAAATGGAGGCGATCTGCGCCAAACGCGCGCCTGGCCGCAAGGTGGTTGCACTGGCCGGCGCCGACTTCTATGCACGGGTCAAATCGGCGCATGCCATCGTCGCGACAAGCGAGCCGCGGCTTTACGCCAATATCATCATCCGCAAGGGCGTGATCTATCCGCCGGAGACCGAGAAGCCATGATCCTCTGCTGCGGCGAAGCCCTGATCGACATGCTGCCGCGCACCACTACGGAGAATGAGCCGGCTTTTGCCCCCTATGTCGGCGGCGCTGTCTTCAACACAGCGATCGCGCTCGGCCGCTTGGGCGCGCCGGCCGGCTTTTTCTCGGGCCTGTCGTCGGACCTGTTCGGCGGTCAGTTCAGGGACGCGTTGGGGGCGAGCAAGGTCAGTTCCACCTACGCGCACACCTCGCCCCGACCGACGACCCTGGCCTTCGTGCGGCTGAACAATGGCCAGGCGACCTACACCTTCTATGACGAGAACACGGCCGGGCGCATGCTGACCATCGAAGACCTGCCGCAACTCGGCAGCGAGATCGAGGCCATGCTGTTCGGCGCCATCAGCCTGATCTCGGAGCCGGCTGGGTCGGCCTATGAGGAATTCATGCAGCGCGAGCATGAGGCCCGCGTGATGATGCTCGATCCCAACATCCGGCCGAACTTCATTCCCGACAAGGCCAAGCACCTCAGGCGCATCCGGGAGATGATGGCGATGGCCGACATCGTCAAACTGTCGGACGAAGATCTCCACTGGTTCGGCGAAGCCGGCTCGCACGAGGATGTCGTGCGCAATTGGCTCGACCGCGGCCCGAAGCTGATCGTCGTCACGCATGGCAGCGAGGGTGCCGTTGGCTACAGCAAACAGCATCGTGTCACCGTCATGCCGGAGGCAGTGAAGGTGGTGGACACCGTCGGCGCCGGAGACACGTTCAACGCCGGCATCCTTGCCTCCCTGCATGAGCAAGGCCTGTTGACGAAGGCGGCCATCTCCAGCCTGTCCGAAGACGCCATCCGCAAAGCATTGACGCTCGGCGCCAAGGCGGCGGCAGTGACGGTATCACGAGCCGGCGCCAATCCCCCGTGGCGGCACGAGATCGGCTGATCGGCTCTCCAGCGCGATCACTTTATGTTTCCAGGCGCCGGAAAACCTCGATAAGAATGGGCTGAATTGCACCGCCAAGCCCGGATTCCCGGCTTTGTGGGACAATATACCGGCAAAACGTGGTAACGGGCTGCGACACTTGCACCAAGTCCCCGATCCGCAGCCGGCTTTTTCAGCCGCGCCAAGTCTGGTACCAGCGGGCCGGTTATTGGCAGGTATTGAGGCCGACATGCAATTCATCGATCTTGGCGCGCAGCGCGAACGAATCCGCGACCGGCTGAAAGCCGCGATCGACCACGTGGTCGAGGATGGCCGCTACATCCTTGGCCCGCAGGTCGCCGAATTCGAGAAGAAGCTCGCCGCCTATGTCGGCGTCAAGCATGTGATTGCCTGCGCCAACGGCACCGACGCACTGCTTTTGCCGCTGTTCGCCGCCGGCATCGGCCCGGGTGACGCGGTGTTCGTGCCGAGCTTCACCTTCGCCGCCACGGCGGAAGTGGTGGCGCTGGCCAAGGCCGAGCCGGTTTTCGTCGATGTCGATCCGACAACCTACAACATCGACATCGCCAGCCTCGAGGCGGCGATCGCGGCCATCAAGAAGGAAGGTCGACTGAAGCCTAAGGCGATCATCCCCGTCGACCTGTTCGGTCTTGCCGCCGACTATGAGGGGCTCATGACTATTGCCAATCGCGAAGGCTTATTGGTGATCGAGGACGCAGCCCAGTCCATGGGGGGCTCGCTCGAAGGCAGGATGTGCGGCGCGTTCGGCCATGTCGGCTCGACCAGCTTCTATCCGGCCAAGCCGCTCGGCTGCTATGGCGACGGCGGCGCGATATTCACCAATGATGACGCGCTGGCCGACGCGCTCAGATCCTTCGCCTTCCACGGCAAGGGCGAGACGCAGTACGACAACATCCGCGTCGGCATCAATTCACGGCTCGACACGCTGCAGGCGGCGATCCTGCTCGAGAAGCTCGCCATCCTCGAGGAAGAAATGGTGGCGCGGCAGGTGGTGGCCCAACGCTACGCTGAAGGCCTTGGTGACATCGTCACCGCAGCCCGCAACCTGGGTGGCAGCCGCTCGGCCTGGGCGCAATATGCGATCGAAACGCCGAAACGCGACGGGCTTAAAGCGCATTTGAGCGAAAAGGGCATTCCGTCCGTCATCTACTACGTCAAGCCGCTGCATGAGCAGATCGCCTATCGCGACTACCCGCGCACGCCGACCGGTCTTGCCGTTTCGGAGGACCTGCCGAAACGCATCCTGTGCCTGCCGATGCACCCCTATCTCAGCGAGGCCGACCAGGACCGGATCATCGAAACGATCCGCAATTATATCGGCTCGAATTCGGCGCAGGCCGCGGCCGAATAGGCGTCGGGCACGGATACCCGACCGACACCTCCTTGGCATAGAGCGACGACGGCGCAGGCCGTGCGCTTCGCCCGTTATTTTGAGAAGGCCGCCGCGTGTCTTGTGGTCCCGTCTTCCATTCCCGATCGGGTCATGGAACGGCACTGCACTATGCAGATCCCCGCCGCGAAGACCAAAGTGCCCAGCACCCATGACAACCAGATCCGATGGTCGACCGAGAGTTCGACGACAGCTATGATCAGGTAGCAGCTGGCTATGAAATGGCAGGGGCCGCTCAAACCGCCGATCATTCTTATGATCGCCGCCAGGAGCACCCCATACACGATGATGCCCAGCGCTCCCAGTTCGTACCACAAATCGAATACGATATTATGTGCGCTTGGGAGATCCGCCTGCGCATAATATGTCGGACTCACGACAACCCCGGCCGCGTTTCTGATCGTATTGGCGCCATGGCCGAGGATCGGCTGGTCCGCGATGCGGGGCGAAATCATCTGCCATAGATCAAGCCGCGCTGCGAAGGTTCCTGGATAGAAAGCCAGCCATCCCGTTGTTTTGAGGTAGGCGAACAGCGGCGCGACGACGAAGGGGGCAATCAGGGCAAGAGACAAATAGACGGCGAAAAATCCAACCAAAACGTGCTGGCGGTATTTCGCGGGCATGACAAACATCACCGCCACGAGGACAATCGCCAGATTGACGCCGGTCGATCGGCCGTAGAGCAATGTCAGAACGGCAAAGAGAGCCGCAAGCCCTTTCCAGACCAGCCTCGGCTGGGCAAGAAATATGACGGCAAAAAAAGCTCCGTACACCGTGATCTTGTGAAGGGTGAAAACGTTCTCCACAAAGCGTGGATCTTCGGTCAGAAACGCAAAATACAGTTCCCAGCCCATCACCGATACGACGCCGATCAACATGCCGGCCAATGACACCCGCGCGAGCCGCTCGCGTTGAGCGCTGGCAAGCGCGAGGACGCCCTGAAACAGCAGGATAGCGGCGATCGAGTAGCCAAACACGCCCCTCGCCGCCATGAGAGAGCGGCTCGCATCGACCGACCACAGGGCGCTCGCAAGGACAAAGCCTGACAAGACAGCGAGAGCAATTGCAAGGCCTATCGTGCCTTTTCCAAAATGCGCACGCTTCGTCAAAAGGGCGAGAGCGCCCATGAGTGCCCCGACAAGCGCCAAGACCGTTGGAGACATTTCGACGAAGGCGAAAAGGGCGGGAGAGAGGGCGTAGAGGCCCAGCAACATCCTGAAGACTATTTCATCACGATTGCTGGTCCATGCGGGAAAGCCGCCCAAAATGACGGCATGGCATTTCTGAAACAAGGACATTCACTTACCGACTCAGGGGACGTCGACAAAGGATAGGCCATCGACGAGGGCTTTTCACCTACGTCCGATACGTCCCTGGATTGCAGCCTCGCCGCTGGCGATGAAATGCGGATTGGCGAAGTCCGCGTCATCGGCCTGGTTGCGCTTGCCATAGGTCAAGGGCTTGCCGTCCAGCGTCCGCGTCGTGCCGCCGGCGGCACGCAGCACCGCGTCACCCGCAGCGGTGTCCCATTCCATGGTGCGACCGAACCGCGGATAAACATCCGCCTCGGCATTGGCGAGGAGGCAGAATTTCAGTGACGAACCGACCGAGACGATCTCGGCGGCACCAAGGTCGCGAATATAGGCTTCGGTTTCCGGCGTGTTGTGCGAGCGGCTGGCAACCACGGCCAGCGGCGTCGCGGCCGTTCTCACCGAAATCGGCCGGCGGGAAACGATCTGGTAGTCGCCATCGACTTCGAGGGCTTCCGCCCTGCCCGGTCGCCCGGAAAAAAACCGGCCGCTGCAGGGTGCGAAGACAACGCCGACTTCCGGCACGCCATGGCGGACAAGCGCGATGTTGACGGTGAAGTCGGTGCGCCGGTTGACGAATTCCTTGGTGCCATCAAGCGGATCAATGAGGAAGAAGGTCTCGCCAAGTTCGCCCGGCATGACGCCGGCCGCCGCTTCCTCCTCGGCCACGCAGGGAATATCGGGGAATGCGGCGCGCAGGCCTGCAAGAATGATCTTCTCGCTCTCGCGGTCCGCCTCGGTGACCGGCGAGGCGTCCGACTTGCGGTCGACCGCGCACCCGGCGTGGAATACGCGCATCACCTCGCGCCCGGCCGCTAGCGCCAGCCGCTCGAAGATTTCAAGCATCGACGTGTCGTCAGATACCGCCGCCATTGTCATATTGGTCTTCGGCAATGTCACGCTCGTTCAGCCAGTGTTCCAGGGCATCTACCATCTCTTCAGCCGATCTGCCGAGCGTCTCTAGATGGATCTCCGGTTTCTCCGGTGCTTCGTAAGGCGAATCGACACCGGTGAAATTCTTGATCTCGCCATTCAGCGCGCGGGCATAGAGGCCCTTCGGATCACGCCTGGCGCATTCCTCGAAAGGCGTATCGACAAACACCTCGATGAACTCGCCATCGGCCATCAATTCCCTGGCCATCCGCCGCTCGGCGCTGAACGGGGAAATGAAGGAGACAATGACGATCAGCCCGGCGTCGGCCATCAGCTTGGCAACTTCGGCGACGCGGCGAATGTTCTCGACGCGATCGGCATCGGTGAATCCAAGGTCGCGGTTGAGACCGTGGCGGACATTGTCGCCATCGAGAATGTAGGTATGACGCCCAGTGGCGAAAAGCTTCTTCTCGAACAGGTTGGCGATGGTCGACTTGCCGGAGCCCGAAAGCCCCGTGAACCAGAACACGGCGGGCCGCTGGTTCTTCATGTCGGCACGCACGCGCTTGCCGACATCAAGCGATTGCCAATGGATGTTTTCGGCGCGGCGCAGCGAGTGCACGATCATGCCTGCGCCAACCGTGGCGTTGCTGATGCGATCGATCAGGATAAAGGCGCCAGTGGTCCGGTTCTCGCCAAACGGATCGAAGGCAATCGGCGCCCGGGTCGAAATGTTGCAGATACCGACTTCATTCATTTCAAGCGACTTGGCCGCCTCATGCGCAAAGTCGTTGACATTGATGCGGTACTTCAAGTCGGTGACGGTGGCGCTGGTCTGATCGGTCTCGGTGCGCAGGATATAGGAACGGCCCGGCAACAGCGCATGCTCGTCGAACCAGACGATGTTGGCGGCGAACTGGTCGGCGACCTGCGGCCGTGCGGACGGCGAAACCAGCATGTTGCCCCTGGAAACCTCGACCTCGTCGTCGAGAACGAGCGTGATGGCCTGGCCGGCCACCGCCTGTTTGAGATCGCCGCCATAGGCGACGATGCGTTTGACATGCGAGGACTTGCCCGACTTGGCGACCACGACCTCGTCGCCTTGCGCAATCATACCGGACGCGATGGTGCCGGCAAAACCGCGAAAATCGAGATTGGGGCGATTGACGTACTGAACCGGAAAGCGGAACGGCAGCTCGGCCGTGGCTGCGTCGACGGAGACGGTTTCGAGATGCTCGATCAATGTCGGGCCGGAATACCAATGCGTGTTTTCGGAGCGGCCGCTGACATTGTCGCCGTAGCGGGCCGACATCGGAATCGGCGCGATGGCCTGGAAGCCGAGATCGCGTGAGAACTGCCGGTAGTCCTCGACGATCCTGTTGAAGACCGCCTGATCAAAGCCGACGAGATCGATCTTGTTGACCGCCAGCACGATGTGGCGGATGCCGAGCAGCGAGGCAATGATCGAATGGCGCCGCGTCTGGCGCAGCACCCCCTGCCGGGCATCGATCAGCACGATCGCCAAGTCGGCGGTCGAAGCGCCTGTCGCCATGTTGCGGGTATATTGCTCGTGGCCGGGCGTGTCGGCGACGATGAACTTGCGCTTCGGCGTGGCAAAGAAGCGGTAGGCGACGTCGATGGTAATGCCTTGCTCGCGCTCCGCCTCGAGGCCGTCGACCAACAGCGCGAAGTCGACGTCGTCGCCCGTCGTGCCATGCTTGCGCGAATCGCGTTCAAGCGCGGCGAGCTGGTCCTCGAAAATCTGCTTGGTGTCGGAGAGCAGGCGTCCGATCAACGTCGACTTGCCATCATCCACCGAACCGCAGGTCAGGAAGCGCAGCAGCGACTTCTTCTCCTGCGCGGCCAGATAATCGCGGACGCCGTCCGTTGGAGCGAGGCTCTTTGCCATGATGTGGCGCATGGTCAGAAATACCCCTCGCGCTTCTTCTTTTCCATCGAACCGGCTTCATCGCGGTCGATCAATCGACCCTGCCGTTCGGAGGTGCGTGCCGTCAGCATCTCGCCAACGATGGCTTCAAGTGTGTCGGCGTCGGATTCGATGGCGCCGGTCAGCGGATAACAGCCAAGCGTACGGAATCGCACCAACCTGTCCTCCACGACCTCGCCGGGCAGTAGCTTCATGCGATCATCATCCTTGAGGATCAGCATGCCATCACGTTCGACAACCGGCCGCCGCTTGGCGAAATAGAGCGGCACGATCGGGATGTTTTCCTGCAGAATGTACTGCCAGATGTCGAGCTCGGTCCAGTTCGACAGCGGGAAGACGCGGATCGATTCACCCTGCGCGATACGTGTGTTGAATATCTTCCACATTTCGGGCCGCTGGTTCTTCGGATCCCACACATGCTGGGCATTGCGGAAAGAGAAGATGCGCTCCTTGGCGCGCGACTTTTCCTCGTCGCGGCGGGCGCCGCCAAAGGCAGCGTCGAAGCCGTATTTGTCGAGCGCCTGGCGCAGCGCCACGGTTTTCATCACATGAGTGTGGGTGTTCGAGCCGTGATCGAACGGATTGATGTTGTCGCGCACGCCATCTTCGTTGACATGAACCAGAAGATCGAAACCCAGCTTCTTCGCCATCTGATCGCGAAATGCGATCATCTCGCGAAATTTCCAGGTGGTGTCGACGTGAAGAAACGGGAATGGCGGCTTGGCCGGATAGAACGCCTTCATCGCCAGATGCATCAGCACCGACGAATCCTTGCCGACGGAATAGAGCATGACCGGCTTGGTGAAGGCTGCCGCGACCTCGCGGAATATGTGAATGGACTCGGCTTCAAGCCGCTGCAGATGCGTAAGCGCTGGTATCATGGACCGTGAGCGTTCTCTCATGCCTTGCAACAGAAGATCCTGCGTCAAATCATCGAGCCTTTTGCGCCCGGTTCAAAGCTTCGCTTCTGGACAAGTGTTTCGTGCGGGCGTTCTAGCAGATCGTCGCGGCCCAGAACAATGCAGGACGAGCCCGACAGCCATTCGTTCGGGAATGAATTTTCCACGGTTGCGACAAAACCCGGAAATTTCTGCTTGGAGAGCTTCCAGCCGTGAAAAGGCTGGAAAAATATTGCCTGCGAGATCGCTGGGGATGCTTCAGGGTCAACCGGTGCCGACCGCAGGTTTCGATCAGGGCGCACTATCGAAACAGCGGCACAGCCGCTATACGCTTTTTGAGAGAGGGCAAGATGCATTATGAATGGGCAATTTCGAGGTAAGCATGTTGGGGTTTCACCGAACACGATGTGCCGCATAAATTTTCTCGAGAATAGCGGGTCCGGAAATTGAACCGGCTTTCATTCATAAGGCAGCAAATCACGCCTTCGCGGATCAATGTCTACTTCTCCATTCTCTGCTTCTTTTCTCCCCCGATCCTGGGATCGGCGGTCAGCTTCGTGTTCAACGGCGGCGGACTATGGTCCGTCCTGTTGATCGCCTTGAAGAGAAGGCACTTCAATGTCGACCGGGCGATGATGGCGCTAACGATCGCGATCTACGCCTATTGCGCAAGCAATGTCCTGGCGTCCATCGTCAACCACGCGATCGTCAAGGACGCACGGCATCTTGTCCCGCTGATCACCTTTCTGTTTTTTCCCATTTCCTATTCGACCTGGAGCACTACGCAAAAAACAACGCTCGTCCGCATCATTGTGTTGGCCAGCATGGCGGCTTGTTTCGGAGCGCTGCTGCTGGCGGTTTATCAGCAATATCGACTTGGTATGCGCGCCGAGGGTGGGGCGGGGAATGCGATCGTTTTTGCTGAGGTCCTCTGCCTTGCGGTGGTGATCTGCGTGGCCGCTGCCCTATCCGGTATAGAGAAATACAGGATCGCCCTCGCCTGCGCCGCACTCGGCGGAACGATCGCCATCATCTACTCCGGTACGCGCATCGTCTGGCTGGCACTGCTGATTGTCGGTGTCGCCGTTCTGTTGATCAACCAGCAGAAGCTAAGAGGGAGAGATGCCGTTCGCGTGCTTTTGCTGCTGGCCGCGATTGCGGTCGCTATCGCGTTTTTCGGGTTCCAGACGATAGCGGGGCGCGTCGCATTTCTGCACTCCGACTGGGATGCGCTGGCGGCCCATGGTGACCACACGACTGCTTTGGGACTACGCGTCGCGCTTTGGGATATCGGCCTGAAGGCATTTCATGAGATGCCATTGTTTGGACATGGGGTGGGTGCCACCCGGCTCTTGATCAAGCAGGGCTTTCAGGATCAGTTCGGGATGGATGCAGGTTTCAGTCATTTCCACAACGGCTTCCTGACCGCCTTGGTACAAGCGGGAATCTTGGGTGCGGTGACGCTGGCGGCGATCTTTGTGGCTGCCGTCAGAAATGCAGCCCTGGTCCTCCGTGACAGCACCGATCCGATCGAACGGTTCGGCGCCACCATGATCGTCGCCGTCGTGATCACCTACCTGACTGCCGGCATGACGGGCATCCTGATCGGCCATGACATTCTTGACTCGGTCTTTATGGTCTTCCTGGTGTCGGGAACATATCTTGCCTGTGGCCGCCAGGCCGCGTTGGTGGAAAGGCAAGCCCTTCCACCAGTGGTGGGAGCCCAGGCGACGTCACCACCGAAAAGCCAAACCGTTCCACTGGTGACGGAAGCCATTCCATCAGACCTGGCACCTCCGCCAGCCGCCCGATAGCCGGTCCTGGCAAGACAATGAAAGTCCTGGTTACGGGCGCGACGGGTTTCATCGGCCGCCAGGTGGTCCATCGGCTTCGTGAGGCCGGTGTCGAACTTCGCCTTGCCTCCCGTCAGCCGGAGAGACTTGATGCCGGGCCCGACACGATGCAGATGCCGGGGTACGATGCACCTGCCGAGGCTTTCCTGGCGCTGACCAGGGATGTTACGGATGTCGTCCATTGCGCGGGTCTGAACAATGATCAGGGCAATGCCGCCGAAGCTGATTTTCGGGCAGCCAATGCGCAATTGAGCGCACGTCTGGCGCATGCCGCCGCCACGCAGGCAAGCGGACGGTTCATTCATCTTTCCTCGATCCGGGCCGTGATCGGCGCGCGTGCCAGCGCAACCATCGACGAAAACACGATCCCCGACCCACAAGACGCCTACGGGCGCTCGAAACGTGAAGCAGAAATCGCCGTGTTGGGCGCCTATGCCTCGCATGGCCGTGCCGACGCGGCCATATTGCGGCTGCCTCCAGTCTACGGGATCGGGATGAAAGGAAACCTGGCGACGCTGATGCGGCTCGCCGATACGGCTCTGCCGATGCCAACGGGCGCATTGACGGCGAACCGCTCGCTGCTATCATCGCAATCCGCGGCACGGACGGTGTGGCATCTGCTTTGCCATTCCGAGCCACTTCGTCCGATCTATCTCGCCAGCGACGAGCCGCCGGTGTCCGTCGCTGCCGTCATCGGTGCCTTTCGCCGCGGCTTGCGGAGGCCGACGCGCCTGATGACCGTGCCGGCTGGACCGATGCGGACAGCCGCCACACTGCTTGGCAAGCGGATGTTCTGGGACAGCCTGACGGCGACGCAAATATGCGACCCGTCGCTGCTTGTCTCGGAAGGCTGGGCGCCGGAACCCAGCACGCTGGAGCGGCTGACCGAGATAGCGCGGCTCCGAAACCCCCGACGTCCTGTTTGATCCCGGCCCAAAGACCGGTTCCGCTTCTGGAGCGGGGCTGCTCAGCCGCGATAAAGTGTTCCAAACAGGATCCGAAGGTCGAGCCAGAACGACGCGCTCCTGAGATAGGTGGCATCGGTTTCGGCCAGAAGTTGCGGGTTCGACATGTCGATGCCCCTGATCTGGGCCAAGCCTGTCATCCCGGGCAAAGCCTGCAAAACGCCCAGCCGCCTGCGGCATTCGATCAGTTCCGTCTGGGTCGGCAGGCAAGGACGCGGCCCGACCAGGCTCATTTCGCCGCGCAGGACATTCCACAGCTGCGGCAACTCGTCGAGCTTGAATTTCCGCAAGCCCCTTCCAACCGATGTCACGGCGCTCACCGGGGTTTCATGCGAGGGCAAGGATGGCGTTCCCTGGTACATCGTCCGCAACTTGTGGCAGCGAAAAAGCACACCTTCGCGGCCAATCCGCGTTTGTGAAAAAATCACCGGACCGGGCGAGGATACCCGGACGGCGACAATGGCCAGCAATAGAATGGGAGAGGTTGCCACCAGCAGCACAGCCGCACCGGCGAGATCGAAGATTTTCTTGGCTGTCTTCATGTGGCCGATAGGGCTCCCTGCCAGGGCTCTACGCGATAACCGCCAGCGATGCCCGTCAATCCGGCCGGCGTAGCACGAGGTCGCCTTCCCAACCAAGCGCGCCGCGCGGTCCTCGATTTCAGATACGACCCAGGACAAAGGCGAGATAGAGTCCAAGGGTGCCGGCAAAAGTCTGTCGATAGACGCCGCTTTTGCGCAGGGCGCCCAGGCGTTGGAAAAGGGAACCTCGCCGACCGTTCGCGAACAGGTCGAGGCACGCCACCGCATCCTTCGTAAGGAGATCGCGATTGACGGCAAGGCCGGCAAGATTGAGATCGGTCCAGTCCGCGAACTGGCCCTTGAACAGGCGACCCAGCCGGGAGATCCGCGCCTGCCACGATGCATTGGCGCCGACCAGATCAAGCACTCAAGATTATTTTCTGCACAGCCTAAGTCGCCTGCCCAGCCGTTTTCGGGATCACCTCTTGAGGCGTGGCCCCCCTCGCCTTCTTGGCGCGGTCAAGACCGGCAAGCGCGGCAAGCGAAGCTGCCTTGTTCTGGCTCTTCATCTCCTGCTGAAGCGCCGCAAGTGCTGTCTGGACATCCGACCACTGCGCGACATCGGTGCTCAGGCCGAAGATCTTGGCAATGCTGAGTTCCACCAGTTCCTCGTCCTCGCCGTGCAGGGTCTCGTGGAGCTTTTCGCCCGGGCGGATGCCTGTGAAGCGGATTGGAATGTCCGTATAGGGGCTTTTTCCCGCCATGCGGATCATCGTTTCGGCCACTTCGACGATCGGCACGGGCTTGCCCATGTCGAGCATGTAGACGGCGTAATCCTGGCCGGCCGGCCGCGAGGCGGCATCGGCCGCCGACATGATGACGAGATCGACGGCTTCGGCGACAGTCATGAAATAGCGCGTCATGCGCCGGTCGGTTATGGTGACCGGCCCGCCGGCCTCGATCTGCGCCTGGAATATGGTCGCCACCGAGCCATTGCTGCCGAAGACGTTGCCGAAGCGCACGGCGATGAACTTGGTGGAGGCGCGACGCCCGCCCGGTTCGCCGGCCGGCGTGCCGTGCAGGGCGCTGACGATCTGTTCGGCGGCCCGCTTGGTCATGCCGAGCACGGAGGTCGGATCGACGGCCTTGTCGCTCGAGACCATTACGAATTGCGCCACTCCGCATTTAGCCGCGACCTCGGCGCAGACAAGCGTGCCGAAGACGTTGGTCTGGATGGCCGATTCCCAATTCTCCTCCAGCAGCGGAACATGCTTCAACGCCGCTGCATGGAAGATGATGTCAGGTTTGAATTCCGTGACGACGCGCGTCATCTGGCGCCGGTCCGCGACATCGACGATGCGGACCTTGAGGCGATCATGATGCTTCTCGTCGATATACTGGCTCAACTGGAAGATGCCGAATTCGGAATTGTCGGCGACCAGCACGGCCTCGGCTCCAAGCTCCAGCGACCGCTTGACCAGCATTCGCCCGATGGAGCCGGCGCCTCCCGTGACCAGGACGCGCTTGCCGCCGACGAAGGCGCCGATGCGCTCGATGTCGGATGGCACAGTCGGGCGGCGCAGGATCGTTTCCATCTCGACGGCATCGAGAACGAGCTTTCCCTCCTGGCCCAGCTGCGAAAGGCCTGCGAACTGCACGACCGCTATGTCGGCGTGACGCGCGACACGGACCAGCTCCGAGTATTCCTCGATCTCATGCTCGGCGCCGCTGCCGAAGATCAGCAGATCGAGGCTTTTGGTGCCGCTCGCATAGTCCTCCAGGACATCGATTAGGCGCGGCCGGGTCGCCACCACCGGGACCCCTTGAATGCGCGTGCCGAGCGGCGCGCCATGCTCGGTGGCCATGATGCCGGCTATGGTATGATCGGGGGGTTGCGCCGTGCGCGTGAAACGAATGATCAGGTCGGCCTCGCCGAGCCGCCCGACGAACAGGGCCTGCTTGGTGCGCGCCGTGTCGGCTTTGCCGCTGAGGACACCCCAGCTCGCGCCGTCACGCAGGAAGCGGTAGAACAGCCGGGGCGCCGAGATGACGGTGAAGGAGACGAGCAGGAAGACGATGAACTGGCGCTCGTTGAGCCCCGCGACAGGCTGAAAGGAACGCACGAACAGTGAAACGGCGTAGAGGACGAATGTCAGTATCGCGCAGCTCTTCAGGATGTTGAAGAAATCAGGCGTCGAAGCGAAGCGCCAGACCGTGGTGTAGAGGCCGCAATATCTGAACAGCAGATGGCTGATGACCACGATGCCGGCCCAGGTGACAAGGCCCTCCGTGGAGAGCGCCCCAAAGGAAAGATCCGACCGCGACAGGACGAGGCTGAGCGCCACGGCGACCAGGACCATGACCACGTCCTGGACCATGATGAAGGCGCGCCGCATCTGAGGCCTGAGCCCGAACACAGCTTCTATATAGGATACCATTGGGCAGTACTGAACTCCGGACGTGAGAACTTCAACACCAATGCCGCGCCAGGTCGAATACCATTCGCCACCGGCCACCTATGTTAGCGCAAATTTCTCGGCCCCCGCCGCCTTTATCGCATAGCGTGGACTTGAAGCCATCGCCAGGGATTTTTTCACCGGCGTCTCATGAACGAGCGCGTTGATGAAGATATCATGTAACAGCGACTGGAAAAGTAGCTTCCGCTTATAAACACTGTCGCGCGACTCAGGTGGATTACAAGACCGGCCGAAAGATTGGAAATTTCGGCGGATTTGACGCCGCCTTTCTGGTCAACTACTCACGAAGTCTCGCCCAAGCCATTACCGACGCACTATTTGGAGAGCCCGAGGAACACTGGACGGCTGGCCAAACGATTTCCGGTTGACAGATGGGCGCACTGCAATATGACGGCCTTCCCCCACACTAGCCAAAGTGAAGTAATGAAATTTGGATCGAGTGGCCTTCGAGGCTTGGCTTCGGAACTGGTCGGCAAACCGAGTGGACTTTATACTGAAGCCTTCGCTTGGCGCCTAGCAGCAGGCGGGCTCCAGCCGAAGGCCAAGGTGTTCATAGGTCGCGACTTGCGCGATAGTAGCCCGACCATTGCAGCCAACTGCATGGCTGCCTTGGTGGTTGGTGGATTTCAACCGATCGATTGCGGTGCCATTCCAACACCAGCTTTGGCGTTGTATGCTCGGCAGCATGGCGCAGCGGCGCTTATGGTGACCGGTTCGCATATACCCGCTGACCGCAATGGCATCAAATTCTATAACCCGCAGGGTGAGATCAGCAAGGCCGATGAAGCCGCTATAGCACGCTATGCCGCGGAAAGGTCAGACGCTTATAACGCCCCGCCGGCAATAGGAACGGCTTTGCCAGGACATCATGACCAGGCGATTACCGCCTATCGCGCGCGCGCTGACGACATCCTGGAGCCTGGATCCCTTTCAGGCATGAGGCTCGGCGTCTATCAGCACAGTTCGGTCGCGGCGGACCTTCTCGTGAAGGTTCTCCAATCTTTTGGCGCCCATGTGATACCTGTCGGGAAATCCGATACCTTCGTACCTGTCGACACCGAAGCCGTTGACCCGACCACAATTGCAAAGTTCAAGGGTTGGGCTCGAGAATTCAAGCTCGACGCCATCGTGTCGGCCGACGCCGATGCCGATCGACCACTTATCGCCGACGAGAATGGCGATCTGTTTCGTGGCGACCTGATCGGCCTCGCCACGGCCTTGTTCTTGCGGGCTGATAGCGTAGTGACGCCCGTGACCTCCAACTCAGGCATTTCGGAAGCTTTCGGTTTTACGGTTCTGAGGACAAAGGTGGGATCTCCATTTGTCGTTGAAGCCATGGAAGCTTCCTACCATCCCGAAAAAACCGTCATTGGCTTCGAGGCTAATGGTGGCGTTCTCCTGGGGGCGGACTGTTCACTTCACGGAAAAACGTTGACGGCATTGCCGACACGAGATTCCCTGCTCCCCATCCTCGCCGTTCTCGGTATGGTCGCGTCGACAGGAAAATCCCTGTCGCGTTTGCGCGAACTGTGGAATCTTCCCGCCTGCGCAAGCGAACGTCTCGAAAATTTTCCGGTGGAGAGTTCCCGCAGCTTGATGCGCCGGCTTGCGGACCGGGATGCACTGCAGCGATTTCTGGCGCCGTTCGGGACCGTTGCCGACGTCGACGAGACTGACGGGCTAAGGACAAAAATGGAAACCGGCGAGATCATCCATCTGCGGCCGTCCGGCAACGCGCCGGAGCTTCGCTGTTATTCAGAGGCTATGGACCCAAGCAGAGCGACAGCGATCGTGGCGCTGACGCTCGAAAGAGCGCGGGCAATCACATCCACAAACGAAGCAGAGGTCGCGTAATGAAAGTGGTTCCCGTCATCATCAGCGGTGGAGCCGGATCGCGACTATGGCCCGCCTCGAGGCAATCGCACCCCAAACCTTTCCTCAAAGTGGCTGACGGACATTCTCTTATTCAGCACACAGTGTTGCGCGCAGCTTCGATAGAGCATGTCGTGGAACTCGTCGTGGTAACGTCCGGAGAACACCTGTTCCTGACGAAAGACGATTTCGACGAACTGGATTCCGTGATGTTGCCGCGCACATTTCTGCTCGAACCGGAAGGCCGCGATACGGCCGCCGCGGTGGCGGCGGCCGCTATCCATGCCAAGGCAACGCAGGGTCCTGAGGTGATTCTGTGTGTCTTCCCGGCGGATCACATGATTGGCAACCTGCCTGCTTTTCTGGCCGTGATGGGCCGGGCCATCGAACACGCGCAGCTGGGGCGGATCGCCACATTGGGCATCAGCCCGACCAGACCGGACACTGCATTCGGTTATATCGAAGCGGATGGTGAGAAAGTCGTCCGTTTCGTTGAAAAACCTGATCTCGAGACGGCCAAGGCCTATGTCGCATCCAAGCGCTTCTTCTGGAACGGCGGCATCTTCTGCTTCAGCGCACAAACCATGCTCGACGAAATGGCTTTGCATTGTCCCGCGGTGATCCAGGCTGTCTCCGACAGCTATGAGAACGGCCACTTCAGTCAAGGCGAAGGCTTTGCCAAGATCGAACTCGCGCCCGAGCACTTTGGCTCCGCCCCGCGAGTCTCGCTTGACCACGCGGTCATGGAGAAGACAAACAATCTTGCCGTGGTTCCCTGTGACATGGATTGGAACGACATCGGGTCGTGGAACGCAATGGCCGACCTGATCGCTCCCGATGCAAGCGGGAACAGGATACGCGGCGATGTTCACATGATCGACACGACCGGTAGCTATGTGAGCTCCGATAAGCGCGTCATCGGCACGGTCGGCGTCAGCGACCTGGTGATCGTGGATTCCCCGGATGCGTTGCTTGTCGCATCCCGCGACCGTGTTCAGGACGTCAAGAAGCTGTTTGACGACCTCAAGGCTTCTGGACATGAAGCGCACCTGCTTCACAGCACGGTGCACCGCCCGTGGGGTACCTATACGGTTCTGGAGGAAGGCGAGCGCTTCAAGATCAAACGCATCGAGGTGAAGCCCGGTAGACGTTTGAGCCTGCAAATGCACTACCATCGTTCCGAGCACTGGGTCGTGGTCAGCGGCTCCGCGAAAATAGTCAATGGCGACCAGGAGCTGTTTCTGGCGACCAACGAATCGACCTACATCCCCTGCGGCCACAAACATCGGCTGGAAAACCCGGGAAGAATCGACCTGGTGATCATTGAAGTACAAAGCGGCGATTATCTCGGCGAGGATGACATCGTGCGCTTCGACGACGTATACGGCCGCGCCTGACAACCGGTTGGCTCGCTGTGCTTGGCGAGCAACCACTAGATAGAACCGAGAACATTGATGACAAAGAAAGCCTTGATTACCGGCATTACCGGGCAGGACGGCGCCTATCTGGCGGAACTCCTGCTTGCCAAAGGATATGAGGTTCACGGACTTGCGCGGCGTTCAAGCACCGCCGATGTGAACACCACGCGCCTGAAGTGGCTTGGCATTGAAAAAGATGTTCGGATCGTGGACGGAAACCTGACGGATTTGTCTGGTCTGGCTAGAACGATGCGCGACGTGAAGCCGGATGAGGTCTATAATCTTGCCGCTCAATCCTTCGTCAAATCGTCGTGGCAGCAGCCGATCCTGACCGGCAACGTGACCGGCATAGGCGTGACCAATGTGCTTGAGGCCATCCGCCTCGAATCGCCTGAAGCCCGTTTCTATCAGGCATCGTCCTCGGAGATGTACGGCCTTATCCAGGAACCGATGCAATCCGAGACGACACCTTTCCACCCACGCTCTCCATATGCGGTGGCGAAACTTTATGGCCATTGGATTACGATCAATTATCGTGAAAGTTTCGGTTTGCATGCCTCGAGCGGCATCCTGTTTAATCATGAATCCCCGCTTCGCGGCATTGAGTTCGTCACCCGCAAAGTCACTGACGCGGTCGCGCGCATCAAGAAGGGCATGGCAAAGGAATTGCGGCTCGGGAACATCGACGCCAAGCGTGATTGGGGTCATTCCAAGGACTATGTCCGCGCGATGTGGCTGATGGTGCAGCAGGACCAGCCGGATGATTACGTGATCGCGACAGGCAGGACGACGACTGTGCGCGACATGTGCCGGATTGCATTCGAGCACGTCGGGCTCAATGTTGACGATCACCTTGTCATCGACCCCGACTTGTTCAGGCCGGCGGAAGTCGAAATCCTGCTCGGCAATCCAGCCAAGGCAAAGGCGAAGCTGGGCTGGGAGGCGACGATCTCGCTGGAAGAGATGATCCGCGAAATGGTGGATGCGGATCTCGAACGCCACGCGAACCCAGCCAGACGTTAAGCTGGATGGGAACCGTTTTTGCCTCATGGTCGGTAATTTGAAGCATCGTATCCTGATTACCGGGGCAAGCGGATTTGTCGGCTCTGCGCTGTTGCGCCTCCTGGAACGGGAACACAGTTCCTGCGAGGTGTTCGCGTTTGGCCATGGCGAAGGCCAGCGAAATGCCATCGACCTGCTGGACCGGGATGCGGTCGACACCGCCGTGCGGGAGGTCCAGCCCACCTCGCTCATTCATTTGGCCGCGGTTGCAGCACCTTCCGATGCCCGCAACGCGCCGCGCCATGCCTGGAACGTCAACTTCACGGGAACGATGAACCTTGCCGAATCGGTGATGCGCCACGCGCCGAAGGCCCGGTTCGTCTACATTGGCAGTTCGGAAGCCTATGGGGCTTCGTTTGCGAGCGTGGCCGGCCCAGTGACGGAAACCGTGCCGCTTCAACCGATGACGGTCTACGGCGCCACCAAGGCGGCTGCGGACTTGATGATCGGGCAAATGGCCTATGACGGCCTGCGCGCGGTGCGCTTTCGCCCGTTCAACCATACCGGCCCTGGTCAGTCGGACGCCTATGTGGTTTCCGCCTTCGCGCGGCAGATTGCCGAGATCGTGTCGGGAAAAAGCGAGCCCGTCATTCACGTCGGAAATCTCGAAGCCGAGCGCGACTTCCTCGATGTTCGCGACGTGGTGCGCGCTTATGCGAGTGCGGCGCTTCTGGAGCTGGATGCCGGGCCCGACCATGTCTATAACATCGCATCAGGACGACCGCGGAGGATCCAGCATATACTGGACATGCTCATAGCGCAGTCGGGCATCAACATCGAGGTGCGTACCGACCCGGCCAAATTCCGCCCCAATGACATTCCCGTCATGTGCGGTGATGCGGCAAAAGCACACAATAGGCTGAATTGGACGCCTTTGGTGCCGTTCGAACAGACAATTGCCGACGTTTTCGGATATTGGCACCGGCTATGTAACGCCCGCTGACGGCAAGACGCAGCGCGCAAAGGGTCGATCACATGCTGCGAAGCTTATGGCACTACCGCCATTTCATCATTTCCTCCATCAGAGGCGACTTGAAGGGGCGTTTCGTGCGGTCGCGCCTGGGCGGCCTTTGGTTCATCCTTCACCCGCTTGCGCAGGCGCTCATCTTTTCCATCGTTCTTTCGGAGGTTCTCGAGGCACGACTTCCCGAAGCAAACAGTCCCGCAGCCTATCCCATCTATCTCCTCTCTGGCATGGCCGCATGGACGCTCTTCAGTGAGATCCTCACGCGGAGCATGACCGTTTTCATCGAGCAAGCACCCGTGATGAAGAAGATCGCATTTCCGCGTTTGTGCCTGCCTGTGATCGTAGGGGGAACGGCACTCATCAACCATCTGTTGCTGCTCGTCGCCCTGTTCGTCATCTTCATATTCCTCGGGCATGTTCCGGGCCGTGCTCTGATTTTGTTGCCGATTGGAATCATCTTGATCGCGGCGATCGGATTTGGCCTTGGCGTGATCCTCGGCGTGATGAATGTGTTCATTCGCGATGTCGCGCAGGTCATGACGATCCTACTGCAGCTCTGGTATTGGCTGACGCCGATCGTCTACCCGGCTAACGTAGTGCCCGAGAGATACAGTTTCATGATCAATTTCAATCCGATCGCACCGCTGGTGGCGCTCTATCAAGATGCGCTGCTGTTCAACCGCTGGCCCAGCCTTGAAAGCCTGATCATGCCGGCCATTCTGGGGCTGCTCAGCATGGTCTTCGCGATGATGTTTTTTCGCCGTGCAAGCCCCGAACTCGTCGACGTGCTGTAACCATGACCGTGCTTTCCGTCAGTCATTTGTCGAAACGCTATGCGAACTATGCCAGCAACCTCGAGAGGTTTGCCGGCTGGTTCGGAGCGCCGGTTACGCCGACGGAGGAATTCTGGCCAGTCAGGGACGTCTCGTTTTCCCTGTCCCACGGGGAAGCGCTTGGGCTGATCGGGCAGAACGGCGCCGGCAAGAGCACGCTTTTGAAGCTGATTACCGGCACTGTACGGCCAACGAAGGGTGCGGCAAGCGTCTCGGGCCGCATAAGCGCCATCCTGGAACTCGGGCTCGGCTTCAACCCGGAATTCACCGGGCGGCAGAACGCCTACCATGCCGGCGGGCTGATGGGTCTCTCGCAGGCGCGCCTGGCCGAACTCATGCCGCATATCGAGGACTTCGCAGAAATCGGCGACTTCTTCGACCAGCCGCTGCGAACCTACTCGAGCGGCATGCAGGCGCGCCTGGCCTTCGCGCTCGCCACAGCGGAACGGCCGGACGTGCTCATCGTCGACGAGGTGCTTTCGGTTGGCGACAGCTATTTCCAGCACAAGAGCTTTGACCGGATACGCAGTTTCAGGGCCGCAGGCACGTCGATCATTCTGGTCACTCACGGTTTGGGCGATGTCAGATCATTGTGTGATAGGGTGATTCTGCTGGACAAGGGACATGTGCTGAAGGATGGGCCGCCTGACGAGGTGGTCGATTACTATAACGCCCTGATCGCAACCAAAGAGAACGCGAGGCTGACCATCGAGCAACGGCGGGAAAAGGACAATTGGCTCTACAGCAGGAGTGGAACTAAGGCGGCCGCTGTTGAGTCGGTCGCGCTGATCGACGGCGAAAGTGGGAAGCCGATCAAAACCGCCATTTCAGGACAGAGCCTGACAATTCGAGCCCGGGTCGCTGCAAAAGAGGATATTTCGGAACTTGTCATCGGGTTCATGTTGAAAGATCGCGCCGGCCACACTGTTTGGGGAACCAATACGTGGCATACGGGTCAGGTGCTTTCAAATATTGCAGCAGGCAGCGGGTTCGAATGTAACCTGCACCTTGCCTGCGCCCTTGGCCAAGGCTCATACGGGCTTTCTATTTCGCTCCATACGGGAGATGTTCACATCGACAACAATTTCGACTGGATTGAAAATGTGGAGGTTTTCGACGTCATCAATTCAGACCGCCCCTTCTTTGTCGGGACGAGCCGCCTTGAGCACGCGTTCGAAATCGTCCGATGAAAAAGAATTTTGACGATCTGTACAAGGCCTTCGAGGACCGCTTTCGTGGGTCAAGGGAGCACGTTAAGGAGCGCCTCCAGATCTATCAGCCTTTGTTAGCGCAGGTGCCTCGGCAGGCCGAAGGACCGCCCCTTGCGATTGATCTCGGCTGCGGACGCGGCGAATGGCTGGAGATACTTGCAGAGTCCGGGCTGGAAGCGATAGGCGTGGACACCAATGCGCGAATGGCGCAGGAGGCCGCCGACAACGGCCTCAGAATAGAATTGCAGGACGCGCTTGAACATCTCGGGGGCAGGCCTAACAACAGCGTGGCGATCATTACAGCCTTTCACATGGTCGAGCATGTGCCGACCGATTATCTGATCGGTCTGCTAGACGAATGCCAGAGGGTGCTGGCCGAGGACGGCCTGCTGATCTTGGAAACGCCCAATCCCGAAAATATTTCGGTCAGCACCAATACCTTCCATTTGGACCCGACCCATAAAAGCCCCCTGCCGCCGGGCTTGCTTGAGTTCCTGGTGGGACAGGCCGGCTTTGCGGAGACGGCGATCCTGAGGCTGAACGGCGCGCCGATGATCGAGGCAGGCCCGATTGAGCGCAGCGTCCATCTCATGTTTGAGGGCGCAAGAGACTATGCGTGTTTAGCAAGAAAGGAGCATTCGAAATTCGGAACCGAGCCTCTCGCTGATTTTGTAAGGGCTATATCGCAAGAGACGCCCGCCGACCTTGCAAGTATTAAGGGTTGGCTTCATTCCGCTGACAACGAAATAGCCAGAAAATTAGCTGATGCAGATCACGCCCGACAGTTGCTCGAAAGCCTGATCGCACAGATGGAATTGATGGAGTCGGAACGGACTACACTTCGGGATATCACCGCTTCTTTGGAAAGTCGGTTAGAAATGCAAGGCGGCGAAATTGATCGGCTTAGCGTAAAAATGACCGGCGTCGACTCAACGATATCATTTATTCACAATGATATTGCCAATTTACAAAAGACGATACTAAGCAGAATTCACCGCCTTTTCCTTAGTGCCTTTAAATGATAAATACAAAATCAGTGTTCAGAGGACAATTGTGACTACGGGCATGGTTGGAACCGGTATATATAAATCTAACATCAATTTCGATCGTAATTCGCCTGGCGGTCGTATACTTGTTGACCTAAGCACCAGCTGGCGTCATCGGTCCTCTCCTCCTGTTGGAATAATTCGATGCGAGCACGAGGTTGCTAGGCATTTCCTTGCGACGTCTGCAGAGAGCGTAGTTTTTGGCTTTTATTCCGACGACGCGCAGCAATATAGCGAAATCTCACAAGATATCGTTGTCCAGATGATCACGAACTCGGCATCTGCCGGTCACGCACCCGAGCTTGGCAAAGAAGCTCCTGTTGAGCGGTCGCTGCAGGAACCCGTTTCCACAAAGTCTTATGTAAATACCTTCTTCGCCGGAGTTTTATTTGCTAACTACATGATAGCGCGCGCTTCGAGATCCAGCGCATGGCGCGTCAGAGGGGTAACACGTGCCAAGCAGTTTGTGGCAGATCACTTCGATTCTATCGACTTCGGGATGTTAGGCAGATTTGCTAGATTTTGGTCGGTTGGTCGTAATGTCGATTTGAAGGCATCATTGGGTGGTCTTCGTATGACCCTAGTCCACAGTGCCCCTCCACCTGACTCGACCCCGATCTCGATGGACACGATTTCTGCAATACTCCTGCCTGGCGTCTTCTGGGAAGGAAACAAAGCAAAATGGATTTGGAAAACAAAATCGAAAAGAAATATTTATATAGGTGTATTGTTATACGATCTGATTCCTATTGTCGTTCGACAATTTTCGGAATCCGGGGCTGCTCAAAATTTTGCTAAATGTCTTCATTACCTGTTGTGGTCATGTGATCACTTTTTCTGTATCTCTTCCAGCACCGCCTTAGATCTCCGACGCTATGCTGAGACATGCGGCTACCCTTCAATCTCGGAGAGTAAGACGCAAATTTGCAAACTGGGGCCTGCGCGGTTTGTCCTCGACGCCGGTGCGTTAGCGGAACATCCCCGCATTCCCGGTATAGATGCCATCACTCCAGGAAAATTCGTACTCTTTGTAAGCACTATTGAGTCGCGAAAAAACCACGAGTTCGCATACCTTTTGTGGCGGCGCCTTGCCTTGAAGCATGGCACCAATCTGTTTCCCTTGGTTTTTGCCGGTAAACAAGGCTGGGACACAGAGAGTCTCCTGAAGAGAATCTCTCACGATCCTGTTATCGGGGGGCACCACATCATACACTTCGGTAGCGTCAGCGACAATCAGCTGCGCTGGCTGTACACCAATTGCGCCTTTACAATATTTCCGTCTCACTACGAGGGCTTCGGCATGACGGTGGCCGAAAGTCTGGCATTTGGAAAACCTTGCGTAGCGTCGACAGGATCGTCTATAGAAGAAGCCGGCCAGGGACTTGCCGACCACGTGGATACACTTGATGGCTTGGAATGGATCAGGAAGATTGAAGAATATATGTTTGACGATGATTGTTTGCAGAATCGATCAAGGTTTATTATAGAGAATTACAGGCCTTATAGTTGGGACAATTTTACCGCTCCAATCATACAGCATATGCTTGGGGGAATGCAGTCTGCCGCTGACAGGCGAATAGACTAGACTGGAAATTACAGAAGTTTCGAAATGACTTATGACGTTTGCTACATCGGAATCTATCCCATCAGCAAGCCGTATCACGGTGGGCAGAGGAGGGTCAGAGCACTTGTTGATGCGCTAATCGACAGTGGGATCCGGGTCGATTACATACCGATCTTTTCGGGGGTTTCTTATCCCGAGTATGATGAGAAGGAGAGGGAATTTGCTTTTGGTAGGGACCTTCATACGGCGCTTTTTTCAGACGGAAGAAAGCTCGATCTTCATGCATACTCGATTTTTGACGCAGAGCCCTCGTACAAGAACAGTCTTTTGGCTAGGATCAATCGATGCTCACCTAAGGTAATAATCTTCGAACAGCCGTGGCATTCGGCCTTGCTATCCGATCTTCGCGAAAGCGGCTTGGAAGACGTGAAGATCGTTTACTCGAGCCAGAACGTCGAGTCGCAACTTATGCCGTCTCTGCATGATCGAAAGGCGGCGGAGAAGCTGGAAAGAGATTTGGTGGAAGCGGCGGATTTGGTACTGGCCTGCACAAGACGCGACGCCGACATCTACGTTAAATGGGGAGCCCGGAAGGTTTGTGTATTTGGCAACGGTCACATTCGTCGCCACGCGTCCGAGAGTCTATTGCGCTCTTGGCGGCATGAACTCCGGTATCAGAAGATTGCGATCTTTACCGGCAGCGCGCACCCCCCTAACGCGGAAGGTTTTTTTCGGATGTTTCTTCCCGCCCCTGGATGTATACCGCCAGAAGCTAAGCTCGTTGTCGTTGGCGGGGTTTGTGACCTTATCACGTCTTCACCACTATACTCTACGAATCGCGCCATATTTGCTGAGACAACGCTGCTAATTGGGCGCCAAGAGGAAGATGCACTAAACGCGCTATTTGGATTGGCCGAGGTTGTCGTGCTGCCGGTAACCTCCGGCGGTGGGTCTAACCTGAAAACAGCTGAAGCCCTCCTTTCTTTGAAGCCAGTTGTCGGCACCTCCAAGAGCTTTTCTGGTTTTGAAGATTATGCAACTCTTCCAGGGGTTAATATATCTGATGACCCAGCCGAGTTTAAACAGCACATCAGAGATATACTATTATTTGGAGCGAATAGCGAAAGAGATTTTAATGATGTTCGCAATTTGACTTGGGACACTATTCTCCGTGCCTATCCGTCTACTATAAAGAGCCTCGTGTCTGGCTAGAGGCCGACTACATCAAGCTGCGGACATGGTCCTTGCCCAGCGCCAATATCATTGTCACCCTAGTCGGCGACGTCTCTAGCCTTGACCTCTTGTCTCGCTCCACTCCTAGGCCGGGCTGGCCAGCCACTGGGGGAGGCGCCAGGGGCTCGCGTAGCTGATGCCGGTTGGGTAGTCATACAGAGCACAGAACGCGCGAGAGCGGCGAGTGCGACAACACATTGCAAGATCACGACGAGACGTCCGTTACCCACCAGCCTGGAGGTTGTCCGCCAATCGCACGATCGCGAAATGCGGGGCGAAGACTACATGAAATTGGCTGTCTGCATCAAGCTTGCGCGCTATGGGCAATAACTGATCCTTGTCGTCATCATCGAACGGCCAAACATAAGCGCCAAGCATCATATTTGCGTAGGAAAGCACTACGGCGTCAGCCTTTCTCGATTTTAGAAGACTGCGCACATTACTCTCAAAGTCAGGGGAAATTGCGCCTTGCTGGAACGCCGCCATCTCGGGCGGCCAGTCGCCAACGGCCCATTCAAGGTTTTTGTCTCCGCCAATGTTGTACGTTTTGATGTTCAGATCAGCCGCGACGTAGTTGATTAGAAAGTCGTTGCGGTACGGAAGGAATGCCACCTTCTCGCCGTCGGCAAAGTATGGGTCCCATGACGCGACCTCGTCGCTTACGTCCTGGACCAGATCATGGAACCGCTTTGCCTCGCTAAATTGGTGAGGGTTCGGAATGTTGAACATAAAAAGGAAGGCGACCAGCGCAGCTTTCGCATCCGTTGAGAGTTTGCCACTTGCCATCATGACGACGAAGACGGCCCAGCACCCGAATATGGCAACGACGGCCCATCGATAGCTTGCCCTCATGTTGTTGAAACCCGGCAAGTATTTTGAGATCACAGCACTGCCGGTTGGAAACCATCCGTATTCGGCCGGCATGATCGTCGGCCCATTAGGAGGGCGATATGTGAAGAATTTCACCGTAGGCCCGAGCGCCATATAAAATCCAAATAGAGCTATTAACCCAAAGGCCACCAGCCAGAATCGGTTGCCTTTGACTGTCACTAAGCCATATGCAGCCACGCCGGCTATCGCCGTGCAGAAGGTGCCCTGGTAGACTGTGTAGTCTCCGAAATAATCGTCTTGAGCCCGCTCGACACTCAAGTTCAGCAGGTCCGGGAGGGCCAGCACCATCTTTGTCGGGATGAAGAAGAACTCAACGTTGGCGGCCCAACCCCGGAAAAAATCGAGCTCGACCGGGGCGAGCGTTGGAGTTCCTTCGTACAGAGCGTAAAGTCCATAGGCGACCCCGAAGGCTGTAGTAATTGTTGCCGCTCGGTAGATCAGGTCAACCCTGGCGCTTCGCCTTCTTTTCACGCATTCGCAGACACAGATAATGGCCGTTCCAGTTGCGAACATCATGAACGTGTACCCGTCCATGAAAGCAGCCACGATCGTTATAACTACCAGCCAGGCAGAGCTCCAAAGGGAGAGCCTTTCAGAGAAAACAACCCTCATGCAGGACCAAAAATACAACGGCAGCAGGGCCATCCCGAGGGCCAAGGCGCAGAATAAATGATGCTGCGTGATCATCGGGAAGCTGCACCAAATTAATGCCGCAAAGAGTGACGCTAGGACGCCCGCTTCCAGATAGCGGGCGAGGAAATATGCCCCCGCGAAAGCGACGCTCAGCCAGCCAGCAAAAAGAACGGCATAAGCGTTGACGAGAGACACGCCAGCCCCAAGAAGCACCGCCGCCGGAAGCGCCGCCGAGAGACCAAACGATAGTGGCGCCGGACTTGGGAGCCCGAAATTGTACGAATACACAGACGTTGAATTCACGAATGCCTTCGAGAACCCCAGTAGCCAGAAAACCTGTCCTGTGGTGGGGCTTAGATAGCCGGGAATAGCGCCATTGACGATCAGTACGAGCGACAACAAAAAAGCTGCCGCCACAAGGGCCTTAATATTGACCGACATAGAGCCCTCCAGGCTACCGGCGCTCTTAGCCGACTTGGTCCGGCGAGGCCAGTGTCTATTTATGTTTCTTATGTTTCGCACCTCATGACCAGGAAGGCGTGCTGCGTGTTGCGTTTTAGGAAGGCTTAAACGGCGAAATCCTGGACTGGCGCGCAAGGCTACGCGGTAATTGAGTGCCCGCCGGCGAAAAAGAGAAGATCGCCCAGGACAGTGATCGCTCGCCCGATTACCACTGCCAGCAAAATGACCGGGCTCGAGCTGAGCCCTCCAAGCAAAAAGAGCAGTACCGCCTCCCTGACGCCGAGCCCGGCCGGCGCACCCGGAGTTAGAAGCCCCAAAAGCCAGGCCAAGATATATGCTCCAGCGATTGCCGGGTAGAGTGCGAATTCGCGAGCTCCACCTGCAAGGTCGAAGACTGCGACGAAGACTAGGCCCGAAAGCCCGAGAAACCCGAAATAGCAGATAGCGGCGTGGCAAAAAACGGCGCCGCCGAGACGGCCAATCAGCGAAAACGCGATAGCTACTGTCGCGACGAACGAAATCCAGCCGAACCAACTCGGCAAGCCGGCCAGAACAAGCGGCAGCACTAGTGGTGAAAAGAGAAGTCCGCAGACAATGAGGGCCGCCAGTTCATAGGCGGTCGACTTGACGAGCGGTCCGTTGCCGATGCCGGCCGCCACGCCGATCACCTGCCGTCCTGCGAATTGAAAGATATTGCCGGGAACATATTTGGCGAGTTGCGAAATGGCATAGGTGCGGATCGCCCAGGGCCGCGAGACGGGAGCACCAAGGTGGTGCAGAAGATGTCGCCAGCCGAGAGCAAGCAGCAGGTTCGACACTCCATAGACGCCGGCCAAGGCTATAATGGCGGTGTAGCTGGCTGCTCCCATGCGGCGAAAATCGATCTCGCCGGTGTACCCCTGGAGTCTGATCCCTACGAAAACAACACCGGCCAACCCCAGGAAGGCTCCAATGCGATTGAGCCAGGTCTTGGCACGAGGGCCAAGCGCCACGATCAATGCCTTTTCTTCGGCTTGCAGTGCATCATGGTCCATGGCAGCGGAGACAGAACCTCGACCACATCGAAAAACTCTGAAGCCAGCGCGACGATGCCGCGCTGCGACCAGTGCTGCAGATGGCCGGGCGTGTTGCCCAAGGCCGAGATGTATTTCCCGCGCGCCAAGTTCAGGACACGCCAGATCGGCTCCCGGGGTACACTGAGGATCAGGTCCGACCTGACGATACGCTCCAGCGCTTGCAATGCCTTCCGCGGCTCCTCGAGATGCTCCATTACTTCGCAACATACGATGAGATCGGCGCTGTCTGGTTCAGGGGCCACCTCATAAATACTGCGGACAGCGAAACGCCGGTGGTCAACATCCTTTCCGCGCGCGTTCTCCTTTGCCATTCTGATGACTTGGGCAGAGAAATCGGTGCCTCGCGCGTCGATACCCTGCTCCAGCCAGCGCATGACCCAATAGCCTTCTCCGCATCCGACTTCGTGAATAGTAGCGGGCCTCACCTTAGTCACCAAGCTGGACAATGCCGCTTCGAAACCTTGCACCATCCGGCGGGCGATCGGGTTGCGCGTGCCATATTTGTCATAGGTGTTGCCTATGACGATACCGTCTTCCGCCTGCCCGCCAGCTACCTTCATCTTCCTATCCTGCTTTCCTGCTGAAGCGGGCTTCTGCGTAGTTGCCATTCTCTCCCTGCGTGGAACGCTGCGTATAACGAATGTCTTCGAGAAGCTTGCGGTTGGCGGCGATCACGTCGGCCAGAAAGGCGACGAGAAGGGACTGGAAACCCATCGTCATCAGCACGCCCGCCAGGACCACCGACTGAATATGGCCGCTAACCCCTTCGGTCAAATAGAAATAAAGGAAGCGCAGGCCGAGCAAAAAACCAAGGCTGAAGAGGATAGCCGCGATCCAGCCGAAAAACCGAGCCGGCTGGTAAATGACGAAGATACGTATGATCGTGAAGATGGAGCGCTTCAGATAGGAAGGAATGCTCTTCACCAACCTTGACGGCCGCAAATCACCATTGACTCGGATCGGAACCGAGACCACGCGCATGTTCTTGCGCCCGGCCTGGATGATGGTTTCCAGCGTATAGGTATAGTTGTTGAACACGATCAGGCGCTGGGCCGCGTTTTTCGAGATCGCGCGAAAGCCGCTCGGGGCATCCCGCACATCAGTGCCGCTGGTCACCCGCACGACCCAGCTGCCCAACTTCTGCAGAAGCTTCTTCACCGGGGAGAAGTGCTCTATCTCCGATATCGGCCGCGCGCCCACGACCATATCCGCACGCCCCTCCAGCACCGGCCTGGTGATCGCCGGAATGTCGGCGGCGCGATACTGGTTGTCCGCATCGGTGTTGACAATCACGTCGGCGCCGCGCGCGAGGCAAGCTTCGATGCCGGTCATGAAGGCATAGGCGAGACCGCGGTTGCTGGTATGACGCACAATGTGGTTTACGCCGTTTTCCTCGGCGACCCTCACCGTCTCGTCGCTGCTGCCGTCATCGATGACCAGCCATTCGACGCTGTCAAACCCGGTGACGGTCCGCGGCAGATCACTCAGCGCTGTCGCAAGCGTCTCGGCTTCGTTATAGCAAGGAATCTGGATAATCAGCTTTGGCAGCGGCGTACTCTCGAATTGGATCCTGACACTCCGTGCGTCTACCACCATCGGGCTGAGGCGCAAATGATTTTCCTCGGGAAAACCGTATTTCCCATTTCGAACCACGGAACCTGCGAAATGTATATTAGCGTTGCTTCATAATGATCTGCCGCATGATCATCCCTCGCAGCGTTGTCCTGCTATCGCCGCAAAAATGTCCGGCATTCTTTGCCTAATTCGCTTCCGGAGAGACGATTGAAAATAGGGATCGACGGCAGGAATCTCGGATCAGCCACCGATGGAATTGGCAGGTTCGTGCACAATTCGGTCAAAGCGCTGGTGGCGCTCGGCGCCGATGTGTTTGTCTATGCGCCGAGCAAGATCAATGCGAGTTATGATATTCCGCCTGGCGTTTCCGTCCAGGTCGCCAACTTCAATGGTCCCTACGCGAGGGTGTTCTGGGGACAGGCAGTCCTGCCCTCCTGGGCCTTGCGCGATCGGGTGGATGTCTTGTGGGGGCCGTCCCATCGCCTGCCCTTCATCCTGGACAGGCGCATCGGAAGGGTGGTCACGATTCATGACCTCGTCTGGCTGTACGCCGCACAGACCATGCGGACCCGGACCTGGCTGGGCGACCGCTTGATGATGAAGCCCGCGCTGAAAACCGCTGATGTCGTGGTCGCGGATTCGACAGCAACGGCCGCCGCCTTGACCGCCGAGTTTCCCTGGCTGAAATCGCCGATCAAGACGGTCGCACCCGGCACGACCGCGTTGCCGGCTCCGAGCGATTTTTCGAGTTTGGCGCCCCTCGGCATCACCAAGCCCTACGCGCTTTTCGTCGGCACGCTCGAGCCGCGAAAGAACCTCGGCAACCTGGTTAAGGCCTATGGCCTCCTGCCGCAGAGCGCCCGGTCGCGCTGTGACCTGGTTATCGTCGGCGGCACGGGCTGGAAGCAGACGAGCCTGGCCGGCGACGTGCGCGACAGCGCACTTGAGGCGAATATCAAGTTTACCGGCTTCGTCGATGACGCGACGCTCGCCACGCTCTATGCGAATTGCCTCTTTCTGGCGATGCCATCGCTTTACGAGGGGTTTGGCTTTCCGATCGTCGAGGCACAGTCTTTCGGCAAACCGGTGCTGACGTCGAACACCTCGTCAATGCCTGAAGTGGCGGGAAGCAATGCCGTGCTCGTCGACCCGGAAGATCCTGCGGCAATCGCCGCTGCATTCCACCGCCTCTGTACCGATGTGGAATTCCGGAACGGGATCGCTGCGGATGCGAAGAAAAATGCCGGGCGCTTCACCTGGGAGAACCACGCCAAGGGCATGCTGCAAATTTTTGAGCAGGCCATCGAGCAAAGACGGAAGACCCGCGTTTGAAAGTCCTGCACTTCTTCAAGACCTACTGGCCGGATACGTTTGGCGGCGTGGAGCGGACGATCCATGCCATCGCGCAAAGCACGGCGCGCCACGGCATCGAAACCGAAGTGCTTTCGTTGAGCCGAAGCCCTGGCGAGAACACACGGGCTTTCGATGGGCATATGGCCCGCAAGGCCAAACTGGATTTCGAGCTGGCATCGACCGGTTTTTCACGCGAGGTCTTTCGGGAATTCAGAGCGCTCGCCAGAAATGCCGACCTGATACATTACCATTTTCCATGGCCGTTCATGGACATCGTGCATTTTCACGCCCGTCACGGCAAACCGACGGTCGTCACTTACCATTCCGATATCGTCAAACAGAAACTTATCCTGCCACTTTATCGACCGCTGATGCTGCGCTTCCTGAAGGACGTGGACGCTGTCGTTGCGACGTCTCCGGACTATTTGAAATCGAGCCCCGTTCTCAGAGCCTTGGAGGGCAAATCAACCATCATTCCCATCGGCATAGATGAAATGGCTTATCCCACGCCGACCGAAGCCGACAACAGCTGGTGCCAAGCGGCTGTGGCGGAGCCTTTCGTGCTATTCGTCGGCGTCTTGCGCTATTACAAGGGGCTGGACGTGCTGATTGAGGCAGCCGACAGGATCAGGTGCAAGATCGTTATTGCCGGGTCGGGGCCTATCGAGGAGAGCCTCAAGCTTCAGGCCAAGACGTTGCGCCGCAACAATGTGATGTTTCTTGGCGAGGTCATGGAGCAGCATAAGATGGCGCTCCTGCGCAACTGCCTCGGCTTCGTTTTTCCGTCTAACCAGAGGTCGGAAGCCTACGGGCTTTCACTGGTGGAGGCTGCCATGTGCGGCAAACCGATGATTTCGTGCGAAATTGGAACGGGAACAAGTTATGTGAACAAAGCCGGCGAGACGGGGCTAGTCGTTCCGCCTTCAAATCCAGCACGCCTGGCCGAAGCCATCAACCAGATCGTCGATTCGCCCGTCGAAGCAGCGAATTGGGGGCAAGCTGCCCGTGATCGCTACATCAGGCTCTTTACAGCCGACAGGATGGGAAAGGCTTATGCCGATCTCTACCGCCAGCTCGATAGTGGCCGCCGCTGAAGCGGCTTTGCGCCGCGACAACCCTCCACCGGCCGCTGCTTGGTCATGCAGTTAGGGACCGTTGGAGCCCCCGCTTACGAGACGATGGACCACTTCTCGGGCCGACTTCTGCCAGTCCGGCGCCGTCCATCCGAATGCCGCGCCAAATTTCGCGCTCGATAGCCGCGAGTTGACAGGGCGGCGCGCCTTGGTTGGGTAGTCCATCGTCGTGATATCCCGTACCCGCGCCCAGGGACCACCAAACTTCAGGCTTGTGTCGAGGATATGACCGGCGAAGCCGCTCCAGTTGGTCTCGCCACTGCCGGCCAGATGACAGATGCCGAACCCGGCGAAGTCCTTGTTGCGGTGCAGCATGGTGGCCGCATGCAGGATCGCGTCGGCGACATCAAGCGCGGATGTGGGATTTCCCCATTGATCTGATACCACCGAAATCTCATCGCGGTCGGCGGCGAGCCGCAGCATGGTTTTCACGAAATTCTTGCCAAACGGACTGTAGACCCAGGCGGTGCGCAGGATCAGGTGGCGCGGATTGGCTGATGCCACCGCCTGCTCGCCGGCTAGCTTGGAGGCGCCGTAGACACCGAGCGGCGCCGTCGGGTCGGTTTCGATATAGGCATCGGCCTTGGTTCCATCGAAGACATAGTCGGTCGAAAGATAGATGACCGGCACGCCCAGCCTCGCCGCGGCCTCCGCCACCTTGCCGGCACCGGTCGCGTTAACCGCAAAGGCCAGATCGGGCTCGTCCTCGGCCTGGTCGACGGCGGTGTAGGCGGCAGCGGATACGACGATATCAGGCTTGGCACCCGCGATGGCGTCGATGATGGTGTCGGGCCATGCCAGGTCAAGCTCCGGGCGACCGATGGCGACGACCTCCACGCCCGCGCGCGCCTGGCCGGCCGCGAGCAGGCTTGCCGCGACCTGGCCGTCGCGTCCGGTGACAA
Source organism: Mesorhizobium sp. BR-1-1-10 (assembly GCF_020165595.1). NCBI lineage: Bacteria > Pseudomonadati > Pseudomonadota > Alphaproteobacteria > Hyphomicrobiales > Phyllobacteriaceae > Mesorhizobium > Mesorhizobium sp. BR-1-1-10. The sequence goes on from NZ_JAIUIL010000009.1 coordinate 233,642, forward strand.
GCAGCCTCACGCGCCCACCTTGCGGGCTTCGCCCAGTCTTTCGCCGGCATAGCGCTGTTCGCGGATCGGCCCCCACCACCATTCGTTGTCGAGGAACCAGTCCACGGTCCTGGCAAGGCCGCTGTCGAAATTCTCCCTGGGTGTCCAGCCGAGCTCGCGGCTTATCTTGGTGGCGTCGATGGCGTAGCGGCGGTCGTGGCCGGGACGGTCGGTGACGAAGGAGATCAGCTCGCGATAGCGCCTGCCGCCGGCGCGCGGACGCCTGGTGTCGAGCAGGTCGCAGATCGTCTCGACGACGGCAAGGTTGGTGCGTTCCGAATTGCCGCCGACATTGTAGCTCTCGCCCGGTTGCCCTTTCGTGGCGACGAGTTCCAGGGCGCGCGCGTGATCCTCGACGAACAGCCAGTCGCGCACATTGGCGCCGGCGCCATAGACCGGCAGCGGCTTTTCGTCGAGCGCGTTGAGGATGACGAGGGGGATCAGCTTCTCGGGAAAATGATAGGGGCCGTAATTGTTCGAACAGTTGGAAAGCACGACCGGCAGGCCGTAGGTCTCGTGCCAGGCGCGCACCAGATGGTCCGAGGCCGCCTTCGACGCGGAATAGGGCGAGGACGGCGCGTAGGGCGTCTCCTCGACGAACATGCCGCCGTCGAAAGGCAGGTCGCCGAACACCTCGTCGGTGGAGACGTGATGGAAGCGGAAGCGGCTTTTCCTGTCGTCGGACAGGCCACGCCAGTATTCCAGCGCGGCGTTGAGGATCTTGTAGGTGCCGACGATGTTGGTCTCGATGAAGGCGCCCGGTCCGTCGATCGAGCGGTCGACATGGCTCTCGGCGGCCAGGTTCATGACGATGTCGATGTCGTGCCGGCGCAGAAGGTCGAGCACCGCCCTCTCGTCACAGATGTCGGCCTGGGCGAAGCTGTAATTATGGGCGTTCTCGATCGGCCGCAGCGAGGCCAGGTTGCCCGCATAGGTCAGCTTGTCGAGATTGGTCACCCGGTAGGCCGGGTTGGCGCACAAATGCCGGCACACCGCCGAGCCGATGAAGCCGGCACCGCCCGTCACCAGAAAATTCATACCGCAGTCCTCACGCAAACACCCATCAGGCGAATACCTCGGCGACGGCGAGCAGCGGCGCCTTGAGGTCCTTGTCCGAAAGCTGGAAGCCGCCGGCCAGCGACGGCCACTCGATATCGATGGCAGGATCGTCGAAACGGATCGACCGGTCGTGCTCGGGCGAATAGGTGTCGGTCACCTTGTACAGCACCTCGGTGTCGGGCACGAGCGTGACGAAGCCGTGCGCGAAGCCCCTGGGCACCAGGATCTGGTTGCCTTTTTGCGCCGACACTTCGAGGGGGACCCATTTTCCGAAGGTCTTCGAGGCGCGGCGGATGTCGACGGCGACATCGAGAATGCTGCCGCGGATCACCCGCAGCAGCTTGTCCTGGGCACGCGGCGCTAGCTGGTAATGGAGCCCGCGCAGCACGCCCGCGGCGGCGGAATAGGAGTGGTTGTCCTGCACGAAAACCAGGTCGATGCCGGCCTGCGAAAAACGCTCGGCATTGTAGGTTTCCATGAAGAAACCGCGCGCGTCCCCATGGCGTTTGGGAATGATTTCCAGCAGACCTTCGATGCCAAGGGATCTCACCTCGAGCATTTAGCCCTCCGACAGCTCGACGACACGTCGGCGTAGATAGGCGGCGTATTCGTTCCTTCCCAGGCGAGTTGCACGCTGCAACACCTCGTCAGCGCTCAGCCACCCTTGTTCGAAGGCGATTTCCTCCGGACAGGCAACCTTGATGCCTTGGCGGCGTTCGATTGTGCGCACGAACGAAGAAGCGTCATCCAGGCTGTCATGGGTGCCTGTGTCGAGCCAGGCATAACCGCGTCCCAGCCGATGCACCTGCAACTGGCCACGCTCGAGATAGGCATTGTTGACCGCCGTGATTTCGAGCTCGCCTCTCGCCGAGGGCCGGATCGTCGAGGCGATTTCAACAACATCGTTGTCGTAGAAATAGAGACCCGTGACGGCCCAGTTGGACTTCGGCTTTTGTGGCTTTTCCTCGATCGTCAGCGCGGTTCCGGTCGCCTTGTCGAAAGACACCACGCCATAGCGCTCGGGATCCTCGACATGATAGGCGAACACCGAAGCGCCGCTTTCACGCGATGCCGCCGTGCGGCAAAGCTTCGACAACCCATCGCCAAAATAAATGTTGTCGCCCAGGATCATCGATACGCTATCCGCACCAATGAAATCACGGCCGATGATGAAGGCTTCCGCCAGACCATTGGGATGCGGCTGCTCGGCATAGGTCAGCTCAAGCCCAAATTCCGATCCGTTGCCTAGCAGATCGCGGAAAACCGGCAGATCCCGTGGCGTGGAAATGACCAAAATCTCGCGGATTCCGGCGAGCATCAAAACGCTCAGCGGATAATAGATCATGGGCTTGTCGTATATTGGGAGTATTTGCTTAGAGACTGCCAAGGTCAACGGATAAAGACGCGTTCCGCTGCCTCCAGCAAGGATGATTCCTTTCAAGAAGCTCTCCTTGCCATGCCTAAGTCCCTCCCCTCAGGGCCTGTGCTTAGGTTTCATGCATTGGCTTGTCAATCGCGGCAAGCAACAAACGCATCGGCTGGGTTCGATACCGGTCTACCGGCGCCTCCCGCTTCGGCCGAACCTGGCAAGGCCGATGCCCTGGCCGGGACAAGCAGATTGTCCTCGTCGCGGCGGCTGGCCTTGCCCAATTCATCCCTCTGGTTGAGCCGATCGGCAAAACCGCGGTGAAAGACAATACCGTTCAAACAGGCAAACGTCATCGCAAGGGCGGCGGTTCGCAGGGGATAATCGACGAGGGAATGAACGAGCAGAAAAGCTAGCGACAGAAAAGCCGCCTTCTGCAATGGTTCCCCGCGAATTCTGGCGGACGATGCGGACAGCAGCACCGCATAGGCAACCATCAGCAAGATAACTGGCAAACCGCCCTCCAACGCCAATTCCAGATAATCGTTGTGCGCATGATTGACATAAGACTTGAAGATCATGCTGCCTTTTTCATGGATCTGGTAAACCTTCTGAAAAGCACCAAATCCGACACCGATGGTCCAATTCTGCTCAATTCCCTCAATCGTGGTCCGTGCGAATTCGGCTCGTCCGAAGGCCGGGTCGACCAATTTGGCATCGATCTTTGCCCACGCGCCGATCGTGTAGATCGAAAGGCCGATGAAAACCGCGAGGATGACATAACCACCAACCCTCGAGCGCGCGGACAGGAAGACAACGGAGATGGCGGTGATCGCCAGCCCGATCAAAATGCCGGCCCGCGAACCGGCGGCCAGAAGCAGCAGCAGGAGGGTTACCAGACCGAGCGCTCCTGACAGAAGGTGGCCGCGGAACAAGCCATAATATACCACGAAGGGGATCGAGACGAAGAGCAAGGCCGAGAAGTGGTTCTGGTTGGCAAAGAGACCCGCATTGATGGTAAACGGCAGCAGTCCCTCGATGGCGACGGTATCGGAGAGCGAATACTGGATCGCCGCCGCCAGGCCATTGCAGATCACCCCCATGAAAAAGAACGGCAGAAGACCGTGGACCTGCTCGGCGCGCAGGCGCAGGACGGCGAGGAAGAACGCCGCGGCCGCGACAAAATAGAGCATGCACTCGATGGTGCGCCCCACTCCGACGCTGACGAAGCGCAACCGGCTTTCGCCATCCAGCCATGGATCCGCAAGCAGCACCGCGGGCCGTACCCCCTCGAGCAGGGTCGCGGGCAGCGGCACGACCTGAAAACAGAACACCGCAACCACAAGAGCAAGCAACCACAACACGGCGCGGGGAATTGCCTGTTCCGACGGCCTCGAGAGGATCGCCGCGGCGCAGATGACCGCCGCAATCTCGATCAGCGTCTCGGTGTACAGACCGCTCGCGGTGCCGCCACCAATCAGCATCGATAGAAAGAGCACCGAGCCAAGCAGATATTTATCCCACTGCGTGGGCTGTCGCGACCGTTCCCTCACGACGATACTCTTTCGATGCTCAATTTGTGCATGACCAACGTCCCGACATACCGAAACCGCCAACTCTGTGCGATCGCGGCCGTTTCCAGTCTCAGCAACTGCATCGGGCACGCCGCCGGCCCAACCGTGAAGTCCAGGCTCAGGCTTCGCCTGTTGAAGGTGCCTTCCGGTATGTTGAAGCGCGCGATCTCGTGTGAGGGAGCGACGCATCTGAGAGACCAGAACAAATCCTTCGGCAGTTTGAGATTCGTGGCCGAAGCGTTCAGGGAAATCCTGTAGGAGCCAGGAGGAAGTTCGATAAATTGCTGAAGCGCCGCGTTCTTGACGGGCGTGTTCAGAAATCGAATCGTCGCTCCGCTGTCGCTTTCACCTGCATCCCGCGATCCGGCGAAGGTGATCTCCATACCCGACCGGTCGTGTATCACCCAGTCGAATGGTTTGCCGCTGTGGACCGGTTCGAAGCCGCCGTTGAAAATGTAGCCGCCCAGTTTCCGTTCCTCGTCGGACAGGCTGAAGAGAAACAGCCGATAGGCCGGGTCATATTGCCTTTGCTTGATGTAGCCATCGATCACGGCCGACAATTCGTTGGACGTTGGAGACGTCGGGGACCCCGCGAGATCGAGCAACAGTTGGTTTGCGGCTGCCAAACCCTGGGGGTTCTGGCCAAGGGTCGAAAAAAGCTTGCCCCGCCATGGCGCCTCCGCCCGGATGGCGGCGAGCACGGCCCCGTACCCGTCGGGATTGGCGAGAATGGCGGGCCAACCGGCGGCCACGGTTGAAAATTGATCAGGCCACCGACGCAGCAAGATATCGATCTCGGCTACAGCCCTTACCAGGTTGCCCGTCGCGACGGAGCGATCGATGGATCTCTGCAATGCGTGTATTTCGGTCTTGGACAGCATTCGAGCTCGATCAAAGAGTTCGAACGCCTGGTCCTTCTCGCCCTGGCGATACTTGATCTCACCGATTAGGCTATAGAGGCGTGCATCCGCGACGTTGAAGCGAAGCGCATTCCGGGCCTTTGCGGCCAACCCGTCGAGATCGGCACCGTCGTTCGTCTGGTTCAGTTCGCCGGCGATCTCGCCTATCAAAGCATCCACGTTCAACGGATCCAGCGCGAGAGAGACGCTTGGCGTTCCCGTCTCAAGAAGACGACTTAGCCCGGTCGACGAAGCCATCAACACCAGAACGGAGGCGACGAACCAAACGCCTGAACGCAGGAGACTTTGCATGCGCGGGCTGGCCTGCTCCACCATCGACTTTGCCCTCGATTTTCGGGGTATTCGTGCCGTATTCGTAATACTGGGAATTCATGTATTTGTAGGCGTAGTTGTAGTCGAACTTGTTCACCTGGAATTTCGACATCGCTGCCCCGATGACATTCGCTCCGGCTGCTCGTAGACGCTTCAGAGCCGTTTTGGCGGATTTGCGGGTTACCTGGTTGGTGGAAATCACCATCAGCGTGCCTTCGGCAAGCCGGCCGAGGATCGGCGCATCCGAAAGGCCAACGACGGGCGGCGCATCTATGATGACCAGATCGAAGCGCTTGCCGAGATTGGTGATGATCAGCGCCATTTTGGGCGAAGAGAGCAGGTCCGCCGGGTTCGGCGGTATCGTCCCCGACGTCAGAACAGTCACATTGGGATATTTCGTCGCTCTGAAGATACCGGCCAGATCTTCCTTGCGAACGGTGTTTGTCAGGAGATTGCTCAAGCCGATCGCGTTGTCGAGGCCGAACAGCCGATGCAGATTGGGTTTGCGCAAATCACCGTCGACAAGCAGAACCTTTGCGCCGAGAGCGGCAAAATCCTGGCCAAGCTTGAACGATGTGGTCGATTTACCCTCCGACGGTTCGGAGCTGGTCACCAGCAGCGAACGCGGCGCCCCTTCCGCTCCTGAGAATTGCAGCGACGTCCGCAACGAACGATAGGCCTCCGAAAGCCCCGACTTCTGATCGGCTATGCTGGCTATGAGTTCCCGGTCATCGACGAGCGGCAAGATGCCGAGCATGGCCAATCCGAGTTCTTTTTCGATCTGCTCCGGATTTGTGAAGGTGTTGTTGAGCAATTCGACGATGTAGATGATCGACGCACTCAAGGCCATGAACAGCGCCAGGGCTATTGCAAGATTGATGCTGAGGCGAGGAGAATAAGGGCTCAAGGGCCGGGTCGCGAAATCGACAACGGCAGCGCTTTGCGTCTTGAGCTCAGAACTCACGCCGACTTCGTTCAGCTTGGCGATCAGGCCGTCATACTGCGACCGGTTGGAATCGACCTCGCGCTTGAGGATGGTGTATTTGATGTTCTTGTCGTTGAAGACGATCTGCTGCTTTTCCAGCTCCGTGAGCTTGGCCTTGAGGTCGGCTTCCTTGTTCTGCGCTTCCTGAAATTTCAACCGTAGCGAGTCCGTTATCGCCAGTACGCCATTGTTGTAGAGCCGCTGCAGTTCCTTGATCTGCGACTGCAACTGCTGCATTTCTGGAAAGCCAGGTTTCAGGATGCCTAATTTCTGCTGGTATTGGCTTGTGAGGTCCGCGAGCTTTTCACTGAGCTTCTGCAGGCCTTCGCTCTCCAGAACCGGACCGAGACTGGCGCCACGCCCCTTGTCCACCTGATCCACCATCCGCCCGGCATCGAGACGCTCCTGGATTGCGGTCGCGAGTGCCGTGTTGAGGGCCTCGATGTTTGACCCGATCAGCGATTTGTCGCCGGTGACGGTAATGCCGGCATCCTTGGCATAGGCGACCAGTTCCTCCTCGGACTTCTGCAGCTTCTGTTTGACCTGCAGGACCTGCTCCTGAATGAACTGCCTTGCCAGATCCGACGTCTCGCTGGTCTGGTCGAGACGTTGATCGATGAAGCTCTGGGCGACCTGATTGGCGACATCGCTCGCATATTTCGGCTTCTGGTCGACGAAGGTGATCGACAGCAGGCTGGTGTTCGTCACCAGATTGACCGTGAGGTCATCGAGGACGCGCTTGATCGCCATGCCTTCCCGCTCTTCGGGCGTCTTTTCCTGGATCGAGAGCGATTTGGAAATTCCGAAGGCGCGGTAGAAGATGTTGCCTATTGAAAAACTCGGAGTCGGAAACAGGAAGTCCGGCTTTTCGGCTAGGCCCAGTTGAAAGACCACGCGCTGCGCCAAGGCCCTGCTCTTCAATTTCTCCCGGGCGGTCAGAAACGCCCGGACGTCACTGTTTTCGGAAACCACCTCAATGTCCTGGAAGACCTTTGCCGAAGGGACCAGAACCTCCAGCTGCGTCGTCGCTTGATATTTGGGTGTCTGCATCATCGTCACAATGACACCGGCGACGAGGCCCGCGACGGCCATCATGACGATCAGCCAGCGATACTGGATGACATAGAACAGCAAACGGAGCGGATTGAAGCCCTCGTCCTGGGCGGCATAGTCACGACCATACGGGCTATAATTCTGCGCCCCATCGTAATAAAGATCCGCGGACAGGGCTTGGCCATATCCGGGGCCGGCAATTTGGGGCTGCCTGTTGCGATCGAGCATGGCGCAAGGTCATCCTGGTTTGTCCGTGGCCGGCCGTGCCTGTCTTATGGAATGACCGCAATGCGGGCCGCGCTCGAGGCGAGACCCAACGCGTCCTTGAGATTGTTCATCGCGATTTTCGACTTCGAAGCGAAAACGACGATCACGTCGCCGCCGTAGATGCGCGGGTTGCGATTCTTGCCTGCGCGAATTTCCTCGACATTGTAGTTGGCGACCAGCCTGCTCTGGCCAAAATTGCGATAGACGAAGACCTTGCCGGCGTCGCCGACAGCATTGAATCCTCCGGCGAGTGCGATCGCATCCAGCAGGGAAGCGCTGCTGGACACCGGATAGATGCCTGCCCTGTTGACTTCGCCGTCGACCGTAATGCGCTGGCCTACCGATTCCTTCACGAAAATCGTCACGTCGGGCGATTGCAGATATTTTGCGCCGTACGCGGTCTCGATTTCCTTCTCGAGCTGACGAACGGTCTTGCCGGCCGCGGTCATCGCGCCAATGAGCGGAAGGGAAATCTGGCCGCTGGCATCGACCTGAACGGTCCTGTTCAAATTATCGACCTGGAAGACGCTGACTTCGAGCACGTCGTTGGCTGACAGCGGCTGCTCGCTGCCATTTTGCGTGTTTTGCGGCGCTGGCAGGTCTTTCACCACCTGCAGCGCACCACCGCCGGCAAGGGCCGTCGAAGACGATGTCGGTTGCAACGCTTCGACGGAGGCCGTCGATGATGTCGAAGAAGAGCTCGCGCAAGCAGAGAGTGCAAGCAACGCGGCCAGCGTCGGCATACCTGCATTGTTTCTGGCAAGATCGAAAATGTTCATCCCAGAGACCCGCTCTTGAACAGCCGACCCAATCCGCCGAAACGGCTCGCGCTGCCGGCATACAATTTCTTGGTGCTCACTTTTCCAATGGGCGCGAGCGGCTGATTCTGCAATATCGCGCCCGGGCGTTTCACCGCCATATTGTAGGCTTCATCTTCGCCGCACCGATTTGCGATGGCGACCACCGCCTGGGAAAGCCCCGGCCGACGCCTCGACGGGCCGTGCGCATCGGATGCGATGATGTCCACCCTGCCTTCGTCGAGCAGCTTTTCCGAGTAGTAGAGAGCGGTCCGGCCAAAGGCTCCTACGACCGAATCCGCCGTGAGCTGGATAAGGCAGCCCAATGCGTTCAATCGCTCGACTACGTCATAGTTCGATTTGATCCAGGTCAACCGTTCAGGATGGGTCAGGATCGGAATATAGCCCGCGCCAACGAGGCGGGAAGCGAGATCCTCGAGCCGCGGCGGCAAGATGTGATGCGGTGGCTCAAAGAGGAAATAGCGCGATCCGTTCAACGTCGGCACTTTGCCGAGCTTCAGCCGGTCGGGAAGATCAGGCGAAACATGAACGTCGGCGCCGACGTAGAGGACAAGCGGGATGCTGGCGCAAGCAAGTTCCCTGACCAGCGCCTCGACTGCCTGGGCAATATTTGTCGTGCCGTTCTCATAGACGCCGGGCATGACGTGCGGGGTGCACACCATATGCGTTGTCCCATCAGCCGCTGCCAGCCGCGCCATTTCGAGCGATTCAGCCAGACTGGAAGAGCCATCGTCGAGACCAGGCAGAATATGGGAATGCAGGTCAATCATTGGCGTTTCTGTCTGCATGGAGGCAAAGCGATGCCGCTGTCTCGACAAAATACAAACGCATCACCCGCATGGCGGCGAATGACGCATTTCACAAGCTTACGCAGAACAGGAACGCTGGGGACCGACTAGCGGCTGACGGCGTCATCGTCATCCTGCAGGCCGAGAAGAAGGGCCGCGCCACCGCCAATCGCACCGGCACCGAGGAGAACCGGCAAAACGCCGGGCTCGGAACCGGCCGGCACGACAGCGGCTTGCGGTGCATCGAACGACACGCACATACCGCCCTCGGCAGGGTCGATCTGGACGGTCACATTCGCCGGAACGTTGAACGCGCAATTGGTGCCCACAACCAGGGAAGCCGAAGCCTGCGCCCCCGTCATGATGCGTGCGCCCGAATAGACCGGCGCCTCGCCATTCACACCGGTATAACCGCCAGCCTGTGACATCCGCACGTCACCCTGGACGTTGGTCAACTGGCCGACCACACTTCCCGAAACCGGTATGGCCGCAAGGCAGGAACACTGCGCTGCCTGTGCGAAAGCCGCGGACCCGGCAAACAATACATTTCCCGCTGCGAGCGCTACAAAAGCAATAACAACTCCAACTCGACCCGTCATTTCCGCCCCATCGAAACCAGCTATTCCCCGCCAGGATCGCCCACACTATTTCAACAACTACTAATGCAATATAGTTAACGAACCCATCTAAAGACACTATCGGCGCGCCGCGGCCAATCACGGCAATGGGCCACAGCCTTCAACGGCTGACAGCGCTGTCGTCGTCCTGCGTAGCCGCAAGCACGCCGGTCGCAAGAAGCGCACCAGAAAAAATTCCCTCGGGCGGACCGAAACCGCCGACCGCTCCGCCAGACTGCTGGATGGCGGCGGTCTGCTCGGAGCCAACCAGCTTGAGGCAGATGTTGCCCTCGACGCGAGAGACATCCAGGCTCGAACTCGCCGGCACATCCAGGTTGCAGCCGCCAACGGCCACGGACGCCGACCCCTTGGCCCCGACCACCACACGACTGCCGGAATCAAGCATATTTCCTGCCTTGGCCGGGCCGTAGCCGGCGGCCTGCGACACCATCACATCGCCATTGACGGAAACAATGGATCCAACCGGATTTGACGCACCATGATAGGCAGTCGCGCAACTGCAAGATGCTTTCTGAGCAAATGCGGAAGCGGAACCGAAACCGACGGAAACAACAAATCCAACCACCACGGTTCTGACGATGAGATTCATTCGTTTTGCCCTTCTCTCGAAGCCGCTCCTTGGAACTTGCAAATCAAAAGTTCATGACATCAGCGCGTAACAGTTTTTTGCCACAATTCCAACCTGTTTCGCGCCGGCGCTAGAATTTTGACTTGCCTCGTGCCTTTGGGAGCTCACCATTTTAGAAATAGCGCATGAAAAGTTCTGATTATCGCCGGCGAATTTCAGATTACCCGAAAAACAATTGAGATATCCTTTGCCCCGTGACTGCGCGCGAGCGCTCCTGATCAGACTTGGCGAACGGGAAGGTGGTTCACCATCACCGATGCAGCCACGGCAGCTTGCGCCTGGTCGGACAATCGTGGACTGGCAGCGGCTCATGAAGCCCCGGCGATCGGCCGCTAAGACGGAAATAGATCCGGTGTCAGCCGGCTCACGGCCGGCGATGGCCGCTCATCACGTTGCGGCAGCCGTAAGCTTCTCTATCTGATGCATGTAGCTCTCGACGACGATCGTTTCCGAAAACTGCCGTTCAACCTTTTTCCGGCTCTCGTTCCCCATCGCGTCCCTGGAGTGGCCGTCCATCGTCACGAAATCGATCATCCGTGCCGACAGGTCGCTGGCATCCCTGACCTTGCAAAGGAAACCGTTGACGGCATGGTCCACCACCTCCTTGCAACCGGGCACGTCCGTGGCGATCAGAGGTTTGCCCATCGCGGCCGCCTCGAGCAGTGAGCGTGGGGTACCCTCCCTGTAGGAAGGCAGGACGACACAATCGGCAGCGTCCAGGAAAGGGCGAACGTCGTCGGTGGCACCGAGATACTCGACCAAACCCTCGTCGACCCATTGCTCGATTTCGGCGCGGCTGACCGCGGTTCGGTTCTCGACATCGAGAAAGCCAAGGAGTTGGAAGCGCACCGCAGGCGCCTGGCGACGGACGAGGCGGGCAGCCTCGATGAACTCACCGACACCCTTGTCCCATAGCAGCCTAGCCACCAGCAGAAATACGATGGCACCGGACGGCGCGCGCTGGCGCGGCGACGGCGAGAAGCGCGCGAGATCGACGCCTGAGCCGGGCAGCAGCGCGGTCCGTTCCTTGCGCACGATGCGCGCGCCGACGAACAGCATCCGGTCGTCGTCGTTCTGAAAGAAGACCACCTTCGAACGGGCCAGCGCCAGGCGATAAAGGGCTTTGGCGATTCCCTGGAGAAGGCCGCCCTGGAGGAAGACAGTGCCGAGCCCTGAAACATTGTTTATGACCGGAATGCCATTCAGGTTTGCAGCCATCGAGCCGAACACGTTGGGCTTGATGGTGAAGCCTACGAACGCCAGCGGCTTCTCGCGGCGCAGGATAAGCCAGTAGCGCCACAGAAGCGCAAGGTCGCGAGCAGGCGAGGTGCCGGAATTGTCGATTTCGATGTCGACGTGGCGGCAACCCATCCCTGGGATCAAGGATGAATACTCGTCCCTCGGCGCGACGACGACGACATCATAGCCGCGCCGCCGCAACGCCTCGATCAGGCCCTTGCGGAAATTGACCACGTTCCAGGACGTGTTGATCGAGATGACAATCTTCCTTCCCACCTCGGACCCCACTCCCCGCCCCTCCGGATGTCCTTCAGCTCATCGACGCGCGCGTCCGCACGGTTCCAGTCCCAAAAGTCTCGAACAACCGCAAGATCACGTCATCATCGGCAACTGAAGAAATGCGCATGAAACATGCATCCCTTGCAAGCCGCAGGTCCTCGGGCCGGGCAATAAGCCCGGCAACCGCGCGAGCGATGTCTTGCGGGTCGTCTGGGTCAAAGTCGAACCCGGACCCCGCAGGGAGGTAATGCCTCGTGCCGCTGTCGCGCGACATCAATACGGCACATCCCGCCCAGGCGGCCTCGACGGGAGATACCGCGGCAGGTTCCGTACGCGAGGGCAATATCAAGAGATCATGGCTGGCATAGATCGAGATCATCCTGTCATGAGCTATGTTGTTTTGAAACCGAAGTCTGTCCGCCAGTCCAAGCGCTTGGGCCTCTTGCCGCAAGGCCTCACAAAAAGCCGCGTCGGAATGCGTCGCCTCCTCGCCGCACAACGTTATGGAGAATGGTGTGGACGCCGAGATCACCGCCAGTGCCCTCAGAAGCAAACTGTGCCCCTTTCGCTCCCGGTATTTTGCCACCATCAGGATTCGGGGCGGCGAATGCAACGGCCTGCCTCGCAGCGCTCCGATCCGGATCGGCTCGAAGGGATTTCCGAATGGCAGGGGCATGGCGCCTCCCGCACCGACGGAGCCAGGATTCGACGGGAGCCGTGACGTGAAGTGCGCAATCCCGAGTTGCCGAAAGACAGCTCTGCGGATCCATGTGCCGCTCCATGCCTGAGGCCTGACATCCTCCTGATCGTAGATAACCAGCTTGCGGCCTTGCAAAATCGCACACAACGCGGCGACCCTGCAGAACCATCGCGTCACGCCGCGCACGATCACCACATCGGGATTCTCGACCCGAAGATGTCTCCAGTAGGAAACAAGACCGGGAAAGGAAAAGGGTGAGTTTGGGATATCGCTCGGACCCATGTGCATAACTCTTCGTGACAGCGCCGATGGTGCCACTACATTGGGAGAAACAAGTGTGTAATTCTCCGTTGCCCCTGTTTCGACGACGTCGATTGCAACATGATGCCCGGCCGAGGTCAGTATGCGCACCCAAGGCACAACATTGGTGTGGTATCTTGGTAGGCAAAACAAGTATCTCAAGCTGTCAGACCTGGGATATTTTCCGTGATTCGGATCTGCTTTTTCAGCAATAATTGCGAAACCACCATCATTGCCGTGTAGACCAGCGCCGATGCGATCAGACCGGCCCAGGCGATACCCGGAATTCCGATCCAGCCCGACAGGACGAACGAAAGCGGCAGGTAGACGATGAATGCCGACGCCATGATCTTGAGAAGCGGTTTTGTTCCGGCCAGAACCTGGATCAAAGGATTGAAATGCATTCCGGCCAGGCCGAGACACTCGGCCGCGAACAAGATAGCGAAAAGCAGCGAGGCATCGGCATAGGCCGAACCGGCGGCCAGAACCACGATGAATTTTTGCAGCACGACACCGCCCGCCGCCATGCCCGCGGCGACACATGCCGAGACCATCGTGATGCGGGCGTTCAGCCTGTTTAGGCGGGACGGAGATTCTTCGTTGGACAGTCTCGCGAGTTCGGGAAAGATCACCTGGTTCAAGGGCCCAGTCAGCCGGGACATCATCGTCGCCAGACGCGACGCCACGGAATAGGCGCCGGCGGCAACATCTCCTAAAAGACCGGCGACAAGGAACAAGGCTACATGTCGTCTAGCACTCACCAGGGTCGACAGCACACTGGTCCCGGTGGCCATGACAAGGAATGTCCAAAAGAAACGCCGCCTGGAACGGGAACGAAGCGGATTGAATAGTTTGATGTTCTCGCGTCGGGCATAGACAAGCAGCCGGACGAACAGCGCCAGATTGTAGAGCGCACCGATCGCCGCCAACACAGCCACATAGGCGATCAGAGGCGCTTCGATGGCCCAAAGGACGAGCGAGGCAACAACCACGGCAGCCCCCTGGGCGAGTTGATTGCCGGCAATGACGTCGTACCGCCCATTCAGGCGAAGCACGCCTTTGGGGGTGCCCGCGAGGCTGGCCAGCAAGGTGAGACTATAGATCAGCGCCAGAAGCCGATCCTGGTGGGATACGCCGATCGACTCCCCAAACAGCAGGACCCCACCAACCGCCACCGCAGTGGCGACAACGGCCGCCGAAACGTCGAGCGCGATCCCGCATGAAGCTGCCCGGCCAAGGCGCGAGCGGGACCTGGCGGACAGCCTGATGACAGGCTGCCAACTCTCAAACGTAGCGAGGCCGGAGATGAACGTGACATAGGCCTGGATTACGGCGAGGGTGCCAAAATCTCCGGGGCCGAGCGAGCGTGCATTGAGCGCCAACGCGATGACGGAACACAAAGCCGCCACTCCACTTGAGGATGTGGTCATGGTGACGTCCCGAGCGACCCTGCGCGCGCGTATCCATCCAGAAGGTTTGGCTATCGCCGTCATGTGCTCAGCCATGGTCCCGGCGCAGGCCCCGCACTCCCGCTTCCATCGCAGGCGCTTGCGGGAAGCACTTTCGATGGACATACACCAGCCCGAATATGAAAAGCGACACAAGGATGACCCGCTTGGCGGAGATGAACGCGCCGAGCAGTTCCTTGCGCTGGATGTAGAATGTGAGGTGGATGATCGCCACGATCAGACCAGACTTGAGCGTCGCGCTGCGCACGTTGCGGATTATTGCTTCGATGGCGACACAGACCAGGGAAAGAATAATGACGAGCAGCGGAAATCCGGCGTATCCGAAATTTGCATAGAACTCCGCCCAGATATTTGCCGCCACACCGCCACTGTAGCCCGGAAAAAGCAGCGGCTGGACCTGCTCGTTGTAAGTACAGCCATCCTTGCCGAAGACCGCATCCGAAAATGGAATGAAAGAAAGTGGCACCAACCAGAGATTGGAACAAGGCAAGGTGTAGTTATATTTTACGATAAGGTCCAAATGAGCCAATGTCATGAACTGCTCCAACCCGACAAGGGTGGAATCTGACAACTGGTCGAATTTTATTTTTTGGCCGACAAGCTCGAAATTCCCCGCCTTCACCGCGGAGTAGACAGACTTGTACACTGCCAGAAAAAAGAACGCTGAAAATCCGCCGATGACATACCGTTTTCTTATCATCATCAACGGAACATTCCTGTATCTTAGATACAGTAAAGATAGGATAGTTATCGCAACCGAGGATCTATGCCCAATATAGAGCGTTAAAATTAATCCTAGGCAGCTCAGGGCCATAACAAGCTTGGATTTCCTCCACCCGGCCAGAGCCCCAAAGACCACGCCGATGATACAGGCGTTGTAAAATATATACTGAAACCGACCAGTTGACGATAAAACATCCGCCTTAGACGCGGAGAAAAGTGCCGGGTTCGCAATCGAAATTCCGCCGAAAATAATGACCATCGCGATTATTATCAACGACTCTCCTTGGCTATCTCCCTCAATTTCGAAACTCTGGCGTCTCGGAACGAAGCCAACCATCGCCGCGGCGATGCAAACCATGGAAACGGCGATGGCATACCCCGTGCCCAAATCATATGTAAAATCATACTTCCTTCCGCCAACGTCAACGTACTGAAAGCCGCCGGCAAGAAATGGAACAAAATAAAGTAGGCTCGATATAAGCAAAAGCATTTGCGGCGTAAGCGCAAAGGGTGAAACCAGGTAATCTCTTCTGACGTCCCGCGCCTTCACCCTATTGCCTAGCTCCCAATATCCTCACGCCCGGCGGCTCACAAATCCGGCTGGTGTCTGCGGCCCTCCGAATGCCATCCGAGTGCGGTACGGCGGGCGACATGTCGTGCGGAACGGGCCTGCCGACACCTAGACCTCGGCCATGATTACATGGGCCTGAATTTTGGCGGCGACTTCACCGCTGCCGTGTCGGTCTGCGATGGCGGATGCCGCGTAATCGGTTGCAGCGTCCAGTTTTCCAGCTTCCCTGGCCTCGATTTCGGTGCGAAGAACAGTGCCTTGACAGTAGGCAACGGCCGGAAGGCGTGGCGAGGATGCGCGGCTCTGTTCGGCTCTCGTCTCGATCACCACTCGAGAGAAGCCTGCATCCTCTAGGTCGCGACGGATCAGCACCTTGTCGTGATAGCCGTGCGGCGTGCGTGCCAGGAAGCGCGGGGGATCGTCGGGAAAGATCCGTGCCAGAGCGTTGGTCACGTCATCGGCGAACACATTCTCCTCGATGCGATCCCATACATTGAACAAAAACCGTCCGCCGGGCTTCAGGACCCGCCTGGCTTCGCGATAAGCAGACGTGCGGTTCGGAAAGAACATCGCACCGAACTGACAACAGACAAGATCGAAGGCCGCATCTTCAAATGGCAGCGCCATCGCATCCGCTTGGCGCCACTCGATGCGGCTATCAGGAGTTTGTCGCGAAGCAGCGTAGTCGAGCATCGGCTGGTTTAGGTCGGTCACGACATAGCTTGCGTCGGGCGACAGTCTTGGCGCCAATGCGCGGGTGACGACCCCGGTGCCCGCGGCGATTTCCAGGACCGCGCCGGGCGATAGGGCCGCTGCTCGCCGCGCGATATCCGCAGCGAACGGCTCAAAGATCAAAGGCACCATGTAGCGGTCGTAGTTTTCCGGAATTGAGCCCGCGAACAGCTTGTCGGTTTCCAACATGACAATCCCCACCGTCTGCCTGATGACTCGCGAGCTTAACATATAATTGTCTGTTCCTGGTCGTTTCCGTGCGCTAGCCCTTGGCAGACAATCTTTCCCATAGCGCGCTGTATGCCCTTGCCATCCGCTCAACTGAAAAATCGGACGCGACGCGGTTGCGGCATGCCTGCTGTCTTGTCTCCCAGGATGGCGAGTCACGGTTTTCCAGAGCCATGTTTGTAATGGCGCGAGAAAGCGCGTCGGGATCCTGGCTCGGAACAACACATCCGGTGTTGCCGACAATCATGCCGATATCGCCGACATCCGTCGCTACGCAAGGCGTACCGCACGCCATGGCTTCGGCGACAACGTTAGGGAATGCCTCGCGCCTCGAGGCAAGGACATGGATGTCGAACGCACTCATGAGAGCGGCAACACCGTCGCTCGGACCAAGCAGCATCACCTTGTCGCGAACGCCGTAACGGTCCAGCAGTCCGGCAAGGTCGGTATTTTCAGGAGAGATTCCGGGGCCGGCGAGAATACATTTGAAAGGGAACTCGGCGCGCGCCGACAGCTTGGCCAAGGCAGCGGCGAGATTCCTGTGATCCTTGTCGGGATGCCAGCGGGCGACGCTTCCGATGACGAATTGGCCTTCCTCTATCGACCAGGCCCGGCGCAGCCGACTGCGCGCCCTCTCATCCGGCTCGAAGACAGCCAGATCATAACCGTTCGGAATTATCGTCCAGTTCGAAGCCGAGTAACCCGCGCTGATATGGCGCCGTGATGCCTGTTGCGAACAGCTCACGATCTGGGTCGGGACCACCCGGGATATGAGCGCGCAGGCCCGGTCCGCCGTCCGCGTGGCCAAGGGGGCGACAAGCGGATCCAGACCGGAATTGTGCATTCCCCAAACCACCAGCCGGATACCCGCAAGCCGAGACAGGACGCCTCCAACCAGATTTGCGTGGTACATCCAGCACTGGACGATATCAGGCGGATGGGCTGACAAGACACGCCGAAATGCCGCCAGCCCGCCGAGGCTTAGCCTTCCCTTCGGCATCGACAGACAGGTCAGGGGCACCCCCGCTTCCCGAAGCAGCGGGCCATATTTTCCTTCGTCAGAAAGCGAGACCACGGCGTGCGAATGAGTGTGCTCGGCCATGCAGAGACGGAACAAAGCCGCCTCAGCACCGCCATTGTGCAGCCCGGTGATGACATGCAGGACTTTAATCCGGGAGCTCCTTTCGGGTGGCGCTCGCCAGGCCCATACCCATCGCGAGCAGATACGCGTCAGCCACTTTTTCGACACTGAAATCCTGGGCTCGACGTCTGACATCGGGTGGGCTGATGTCATCGAGGCCGGCCAATATCGCGGCCGCGAAGGCTTGCACGTCGCCCACCGCGACAAGCCGCCCCCACTTGCCGTCCTCCAGGATTTCCGCTGGGCCGCTTTCGCAATTTGTGCTCACCACCCTGGCTCCGCAGGCCATGGCTTCGATAATCGTATTGGGAAAGCCCTCCCTTCGCGACGAATGGAGAAACAGCGCGGCGCGGTGCATCCACGGATACGGATTTTTCGAAAAGCCGACCAGGGCGACCGAGGAACGCAACTCGAGTTCATCGATCATCGTCTGCAGCGACGCGCGCAGCGGCCCTTCCCCCACAATCGCCAGTTTGACGGGTCGTTTCCTTACGACCTGTGAAAAGCTGCTAATCAGAGTGGCATGGTCCTTTGCGAAATCGAGGCGACCGACGGCGACCAGCAGGGACCTGCCGTCCTCGTCCGCGAACGGATGATCGATGGGCGCGCTGGCCTGTGCCTGAATGTGTTCTATATCCAACGGGTTGTGGATCACTTCGACAGAATTCGGGTCGAGCCCGATGCGCCTGATCAGATCGTCCGCAACGCCATGTGAGACGGCTATTATCCTGTCAGCATAACCGTATGTCATTCGCATGAGGAACGGCAGAAATCTCTCACGGATCAGTTTCGTATCCGCAAGGGTCCTGGACAGGTTGCTTCTCTCGGATATGACCGTACGCACCCCTTGCCGTGACAGGAAGGACGACACTATTGCCAGGATGTTCGCGTGAGGCAGCGCCGCCAGCATCACCCGCGGCTGCTCCGCCTTGACGTAGCGAATAAGGCCGGACAGGGAAAGCAGCATGCGAGACGCCTGCAGATCCACTATCCTTATCGTGTCGGGAACCAGGGGAAGATATTCACCTATCGCACACCCAAGTACGAGATCCGTCACCAGCCCACGCCGATCGAATTCCCGGGCCAGGGTAAGCATCGCGCGCTCGGTGCCACCTGCCCGCAGCGAGGGGATGAAGACGGCGATCCGGGCATCCGGACCGCCCGGCGACTTTCTATCTTTCCTCATTCGCTTCATCCGGTTCGAAGCCCGGTCGCCGCCATACCGCCTCGTTCGGCTCTAGCTCTCCCGTTGGAAAGCAGGCGCAACCGGAAACGGGCCAGGACCGGCGGAGAATATCTTCGACGGATCACTGTTTTCGCCGAAAGACATAGGCATAGGTCTCCGCCGCATCCTTGCCGAGCAAGAGAGCGGCGATGCCAAGCCAGAGGCGCCAGGCTAGGAAAGCCGGCACGAAGGAATAGAAGTATGAACTTCTCCAGAACAGGCGCCGCTGGACAAGCTCCAGCCCATTTTGCGCCGCGATCCTTTCCACTTCGCTTGGCAGGCATTTGTCATAGAAAGCCGGAAATCCGTCATGACCCCTGCCTTTGTCGGGATAGATGGCAAACAGCAGCCGCCGCTTGATCCTCTCTGGCAAAATCAGGTTCAACCTGGCGAAAACGGCATTGCGTGACGGCGAGAAAATGGCAACCAAACCGCCCGGCTTGACGCAACTGGCGATGCCGCGAAGCGCGCCCTCTCCGTCGCGAACATGTTCCAGGGTCGCCTGGCATATGACCAGATCAGCGTCCTGCCTTCCCTTGAACACGGTAAGGTCCGCCTCGATCTGCTCGTCATAGAGTCCATCGGGGGCCTTGAACAGTTCCTCGGCAGCGAGATCAAGCCCGACCACGACGAGCCCGAGGCACCGCTTCTGCGGCAGGCTGACGAGCGGTCTTGCGCCTCCACCCAGATCGTAGACCAATGTGTCCGGAGACAGCAGCGCCGGCGCGATTTCGGTCGCAAACGTGCTATTACCGTCCGCGCGAAGGCGTGGCGGCAAGGCCCTGTCAAGATATTCAGAGACCGCCACGTTCGCGCGTACAAACCCCCTCAGCAACGACACTGCCTCCTTATCGGTTCGCACTATCCCCGCCCAAAATAATCCTGGTACCACTCGACGAACCGCCCCACCCCCTCGGTGACGGAGGTGCGGGGGCGATAGCCGACCGCCGCCTGCAGCGCCGAAGTGTCGGCGAAGGTGTCGGGCACGTCGCCGGCCTGCAGCGGCAGCAACTCGATCACCGCCTTGCGGCCGAGCGCGTTTTCCAGCGCCTCGACATAGGCGGTCAGCTTCACCGGATTGTTGTTGCCGATGTTGAAGATGCGCCAGGGCGCGCTGCTGGTCGCCGGGTCCGGACGGCCGGAATCCCAGGTCGGGTTGGCCGCGGCGGGGCTGTCGCTGGCACGGATCACGCCCTCGGCGATGTCCTCGACATAGGTGAAGTCGCGCGTGTGGTTGCCGTTGTTGAACAGCTTGATCGGCTCACCGGCCAGGATGCTCCTGGTGAACAGGAACAGCGCCATGTCAGGGCGGCCCCAGGGACCGTACACAGTGAAGAAGCGTAGCCCCGTGGTCGGCAGGCCAAACAGGTGGCTGTAGCTGTGCGCCATCAGTTCGTTGGCACGCTTGGTGGCGGCGTAGAACTGCAGCGGATGGTCGGCCGGCCGATGCTCGGAAAACGGCATGTCGGTGTTGGCACCGTAGACGCTCGAGGTGCTGGCATAGGTCAGGTGCCCGACACGGCTGCCGCGGCAGGCCTCGAGCACGTTGGTGTAGGCGATGATGTTGCTCTCGACATAGGCGCGCGGGTTTTCCAGGCTGTAGCGCACGCCGGCCTGGGCGGCGAGATGGATCACCCGGTCGAAGGCATGGTCGGCAAAGCAGCCGTCGACCACGCCCCTGTCGGCGAGATCGCCGTGGATGAAATGATAGCCGGCATTGGTCTTGCGGCTCGCCTCGTCCAGCAGCCGCAGCCGCGCCTGCTTGATTTGCGGGTCGTAGTAATCGTTGATGCTGTCGATGCCGACAACCTCGTCACCGCGCTCCAGGAGCCGCCTGGCGACATGATAGCCTATGAAGCCGGCAGCGCCGGTGACCAATACCTTCATCAGAAGCGCCCGTCCGTAACGTCCCTAGGGAACAGCCCCTTGATGTCGTAGATTACACTGGGGTCCTTGCAAAGCGACTTCAGCCCCGCAACGCCCAAGCTGCGGAACTGCGCGTGTCCGACAGCGACGATGACGCCGTCATAGCGCGCGGCGGGCATCTCCTTCACGCTCGCCGTGCCGAAAGCGCGTGCGCATTCCTGCGCGTCGACCCAAGGGTCCCAGATATCGATGCCGGCATTGTACTGCCTCAGTTGCGCGACGACGTCGACGACCTTGGAATTCCTCAAGTCCGGACAGTTTTCCTTGAAGGCCGCACCCATGACCAGAATCCGGCTGCCAACGACAGGTATGCCCTTGCGCATCATCAGGCGGGCCGTCTGGTCCGCCGCATGCTGACCCATGCCGTCATTGATGCGGCGGCCAGCGAGAATCACCTCGGGATGATAGCCGAGTTCCTGGGCCTTGTGGGTGAGATAATAAGGATCGACGCCGATGCAGTGCCCGCCGACGAGGCCCGGCGTGAAGCGCAGGAAATTCCATTTGGTGCCGGCCGCCTCCAGCACCTCCGACGTGTCGATGCCCAGCTTGCCGAAGATCAGCGACAGCTCGTTCATCAGGGCGATGTTCAAGTCGCGCTGCGTGTTCTCGATGATCTTGGCGGCCTCGGCCACGGCAATGCTGGAGGCACGATGCGTACCCGCCGGCACGATCGAGGCATAGAGCGCGTCGATGGCCTCCGCCGCCTCTGGCGTGGAACCGCTGGTGACCTTGACGATCGTCTGCAGCCGGTGCTCGCGATCGCCGGGGTTGATGCGCTCTGGACTGTAGCCGAGGAAGAAATCGCTGTTGTAACGCAGCCCGGAATGTTTCTCGATCAGCGGTGCGCAGACTTCCTGCGTGCAGCCGGGATAGACGGTGGATTCAAAGATCACCACCGCGCCCGGGGATATGACCTCGCCGACCGTCGTCGACGCCATGACGAGAGGCTTCAGGTCCGGCCTGTTGGCCCGGTCGATCGGCGTGGGCACGGTAACGATGAAAATTCCGCAGTCGTGCAGATCGGCTTTCTCGCTGGTGAACTTCAGCCCTCTGGCGGCGGCGATTTCCTCCTCGCTGGCTTCTAACGTATGGTCCTCGCCGCGCTTCAGTGCCTCCACGCGCGACGGGTTGATGTCGAAGCCGATCACATCCCTGGTCGCCCCGAAGGCCACAGCCAGCGGCAGACCGACATAGCCAAGTCCGATGACAGCTATTTTCCTTGAGGCGAGATCCATTGCTTCCTGCACGTGCGATCGGATTCAGGCCCTGATTTGGCTATCGCGCACCAAAACCGGTGAACATCGTTTTTATGGTCCTGAGAACGATCAGCACGTCCAACCAAGGTGAGAAGTTCTTTATGTAGTAAAAATCATAGTGCAATTTTTCCATGACATCGCCGACCGCCGCGACATGGCCCTGATTTACTTGTGCCCACCCGCTCACGCCCGGCCTGACGATGTGCCGGTACCGGTAGAACGGCAATTCCGCCTCATACCATTGCGACAGCACGACAGCTTCCGGCCGTGGCCCGATCCAGCTCATCTCACCGCGCAGGATGTTGATGGCCTGCGGCAGCTCGTCGATCCTGAACTTGCGCAGGAAGCTCCCGACCCGCGTGATGCGATCGTCATCCCGTTTGGTGATCGCCTTGTCCTTGTCGCTGCCGGAGCCGGTCTGCTGCCTCATCGAACGAAATTTGTAGACGGTGCAGATCCTGCCCCGGTAGCCCATGCGGGGTTGGCGAAACAGCACGGGGCCTTCCGAGTCCAGCCGGATCGATAGGGCGACCAGCAGCAGAACGGGACAAAGAACCACGACAAGGACAAGCGCGGAGGTCCAGTCGATGGCCTGCTTGATCTTGAGATAAGCCTGGTTCGGATTGAGCGAGCCGAGCGTGTTCTCCGACAGATGTTCGATCTCGACACGACCGGTCAACGATTCGCTGACCTGCTTGACGTGATAGACGGGCGTGCCCGACAGCGCCCGGTCGGCGATGTAGCGCTCCCATTCGGCGCCGAGGTCCGCACGCAAATCGACAACAACGCCGTTAACTCTTTCGATAACGGTGCCGGGCGACTTGAGCCAGAACCAGTGCACGCCCGGCAGGGCCCTGAGGCGCTCGACATTGCCGCCGGGAATGACGGCCAGCCGGTACGGCTCAAGACGCCGGGTCATGAGGCTCAGGCCGAAATACCAGAGCGTGGACTGCGTGAAGCTGGCGGCGGCCTGAAACCGGCTATACTCGAAGCGGAAAAAGAAAATCGTCAAGAAAACAAGACCGTAGGACAGGACGAATGTCGGCAGGATATAGCTGGCCGCGGCCACGCCCGGAAAATTGCCAATGCGGCGATAGGCAAGAAAGCCGGTAACATGCGCAATGATGGCAGCCGCGACCGTTATCTGCAGATTGGCCGAATAGATCGCGTCCGGATAGGATGCTATCCGGATCAGTGCTGGCGCGATGATCGCGAATGTCAGTCCGCCGATGAGTTGAAAACGAATTCTGAACAGGAAGTGCCGGCTTCCGACAATCGTTGATGTTGCGACATTCAACTTCTTCCCCTTCCCCCGAAAGGTGCCCGTGTCGGCAATCGCCACTACACTTGACAGGCCGTTCCTTCGCAAAGCGAACCGGACCCCTCACCATTGGCGATTCGACTCAGTCGAAGATCAAGAGCTACGCCAGTGCGACCTCACCAGCAAGCATCTATTTAGCGGGAATAGTTGGCAGAAGTTCTGATCGGCAGCATTGCTGCATTGCAATTTAAAAGCCGCGGCTAATGTCCCGGCTTATTCTCCAATCCTTGAGAAACCTGCCGAACCCTCAGCCGATATATAGAGCTGATGTCTTTGGTGCCGACCAAGCGCCCATGCCAAATCGGCCAACCGCCTGGCCAGATCGCCATCGATGGCCGGTCCGGGCCCGATGCAGCCAAGCGAAATCAAAAAGCCGTCCGGATTCAACCGTTTGCCGATACAGGTTCGAACTCCGACTTTCGCCCGCTGCGCTTGTGGACGCTGGACAATTCCCCGGTTCGCTTCACAATGCGATCAAAAGCGCACCGTGAAAAGCGTGATGGAGGAACCCGGTATGCTGGGACTGATGCAGGAATGGCCGCTGCTGTGCCACAAGCTGATCGACAACGCCGAGCGGCAGCATGGTGCGCGGGAGATCGTGTCGCGTTCGATCGAGGGGCCGATCGTGCGCACCACCTATGCCGACCTTCATCGCCGTTCCCTCAAGGTCGCCCAGCGCCTGGAGCGCGACGGTTTTGCCTTGGGCGACCGCATCGCGACGCTGGCCTGGAACACCGCCCGCCACATCGAGGCCTGGTACGGCATCATGGGCATCGGTGCTATCTACCACACCCTCAATCCGCGCCTGTTTCCCGAACAGATCGTCTGGATCATGAACCACGCCGAGGACAAGGCCGTCTTCGTCGACCTCACCTTCATCCCGTTGCTCGAGAAGATCGCGGGTGCCGTCAAATCGCTGAAGAAAGTGATCGTGCTCACCGACAAGGCGCACATGCCGCAAACGACCCTGCCCAACGCCGTCGCCTATGAGGAGTGGCTCGGAGAGGTCGATGGCGATTTCGCCTGGAGGAGCTTCGACGAAGGCACCGCCGCCGGCATGTGCTACACGTCGGGCACGACGGGCGATCCCAAGGGGGTCGTCTACAGTCATCGCTCGAACGTGCTGCACGCCATGATCGCGGCCATGCCCGACGCCATGGGCCTGTCGTCGCGCGACACGATTCTGCCGGTGGTGCCGATGTTCCACGCCAATGCCTGGGGTCTTGGCCAGAGCGGCCCGATGATCGGCGCCAAGCTGGTCATGCCAGGCTGCAAGATGGACGGCGCCTCGATCTATGAATTGCTCGATCAGGAAAAGGTGACGTTCAGCGCCGCCGTGCCGACCGTGTGGATGATGCTGCTGCAATATCTGGAGGAGACTGGCAAGACGCTTCCCCATCTCGGCAAGGTCGTGATCGGCGGCTCGTCGTGCCCGCGCGCGATCATGACGAAATTCCAGGACGATTACGGTGTCCAGGTCATCCATGCCTGGGGCATGACCGAAATGTCGCCGCTCGGCACGCTGTGCACCTTGAAGCCGGACTATGCCGGCCTCGAAGGCGAGGCTCGGCTCGACGTCCAGAGCAAGCAGGGTTACCCGCCTTTCGGCGTCGAAATGAAGGTGACCGACGACGAGAACAATCCGCAGCCCTGGGACGGCAAAACGTTCGGCCGGCTGAAGGTGCGCGGGCCGGCCGTCGCCCGCGCCTATTATGGCGGTGCGGGCGCGGAGCAGTTCGACGTGGACGGCTGGTTCGACACTGGAGACGTCGCCCATATCGATGCCGGCGGCTACATGCAGATCACCGACCGTGCCAAGGACGTCATCAAGTCCGGCGGCGAATGGATTTCGACCATCGACCTGGAGAATCTGGCCGTTGGCCATCCCGATGTGGCGGAAGCCGCGGCCATCGGCGTCAAGCATTCGAAATGGGGCGAGCGGCCTCTGCTGGTCGTCGTTGCCAAGCCGGGCAAGGAACCGACCAAGGCCGGGATTCTCGATTTCATGGATGGCAAGGTGGCCAAATGGTGGATGCCGGACGACGTCGCTTTCGTCGGTGAGATACCGCATACCGCCACAGGCAAGATCCAGAAGATCACCCTGCGTCAGCAGTTCAGGGACTATCGCTTGCCGACGGATTGAGAGGATGTTGCGTGTTTCCGCAAAAAGGCACTAAACCTCCATCCGGGTTGGGGCAGCGCAGAGAATAATGGTTAGCATTCCCGAACGGCAAACGTCGAAGGCTGCCGGCTGGTCGCGGCGCACGGGCGCCTTTTCAGCGGTGCTTTTGCTGACGAACTTTGTCGGCCATCGCTTCGGCCTCGTCCAAACACCGGTCTTCCTGTGGGTGCTGGGCATTGCTGCCCTGCTGGCGGCGCTGGCGCTGCTGTTTGCCGGCCTGGCCTTTGCGAGGCTGTGGAATTTCGGTGACCGTGGTGGCCGTGATCTCACCGTCGGCGCCTTGCTGGCGCTGCTGGTGCTCACCCCCTACGGCGTTGCCGCCTACTGGGCGACGATCTATCCGCCACTGCGGGACATTTCGACCGATTTCGATGAACCGCCCGCGCTCGATGTCAGCGACCGGACCAAGGACATGAACGCAGTGTCCCCGTCGACGCCGGGTGAGCAGACGTTGCAGACGGACAGCTATCCATTGGTCACCGCACGCAGCTACGACCTGCCGTTCGAGACCGTCGTCAATGCCGTTGAAACCGTGCTCGACCGGCGCGGCTGGGACCTTTCGGAGCCTTATCCCGAACTCGCCGGACAGACGGAGGTGACAATCACCGCCGTCGCCTCGAGTTTCGTTCTTGGCCTTCCCGCCGACGTCGCCATTCGCGTCACGGATGACGGCGACACGGTCATCGTCGACATGCGCTCCGCCTCGCGTTACGGCCGCCATGACCTTGGCGACAATGCCGCGCGCATCACTGAATTCCTCACGGAGCTCGATCAGGAAGTCGCCGGCCAGATCGGCGCGGCGCCGGCACAATAGCCATTTTTCGAGCAAATCGCGCGCCGCGACGATGATTAGTGAACGGGTGGGCGGCGGCAGGGCTATCGGCCAGGCGTGAAAATGCCATCTATGGCGGGAGCGGAGTCCGTCGCCACCACGCCGCGCGCCACCAGGTCCTCCAGATGGGCAAGCACCGACAGGCCGGCGGCGCCGTGCAGCCGGGGGTCGGTATCCCTGTAGATCGCCTTGACCATGTCGGGGATTGTCCTGTCGCCGGCCCTGATCCGTTCCAATATGGCTCGTTCGCGCATCTTGCGATGGGTCTTCAGCCCGCGCATGAAAGCGCGCGGCGCCGTCACCGGTCCTCCATGGCCAGGCAGCAGCAGCCGGTCGCCGCGCTCGATCAGGCGGTCCAGCGATGCCATGTAGTCGGCCATTGCCCCGTCCGGCGGCGCGACGATCGAGGTTGCCCAGCCCATGACGTGATCGGCTGAAAACAGGATGCCGGTGCCTTCCAGCGCGAATGCCGCATGGTTGGCGGTATGGCCGGGCGTCAGGACGGTCCGGATCGCCCAGCCGTCGCCGCTGACCAGCTCGCCGTCCAGCAAGGCGATGTCGGGAACGAAAGCGGTGTCGGCGCTGGCGTCGAGCGCATTGGTTTCGCCAATGTGCAAGGGCCTCGCCGGCCGGTGCGGTCCCTCCGCCAGCACTTGGGCGCCGGTGCGCTCCTTCAACCGGGCCGCCAGCGGAGAATGGTCGCGATGCGTGTGGCTGACGAAAATGTGGCTCACCGGCCGGCCCGCGATCACGTCGAGCAAGGTCTGAAGATGCGCCTCGTCATCGGGCCCCGGATCGATCACCGCCAGCGTATCGTGGCCCACGACGTAGCTGTTGGTGCCATGGAAAGTGAAGGGACTGGGATTAGGGGCCGTGACGCGTTGCACGTCAGGGGCCACGCTTACACCTTGGCCGTAAGCAGGGTCGAAGCTGGTATCGAATTTGAGAGCCATGTCGGCGCATTGTTCCCGGAACGCAAAACCGATTGCCGCATAGCACGCAAGCCAATATAGGAAAATGCAAGACCGCGATTTCTGGTTCGCGGCAAGTTTGGATTGGGGAAGACCATGACAACCGCAACGACGACGCGCCCGCTTGTTTTCCTGGCCTTGCCGCAGGAAGGTGCCGCGCGACTGGCAACGCAGTTTTTGCTGGCGATCACTGGGACGCTGCTTTTGACGCTTTCGGCCAAGACCAAGGTGATGCTCGGGCCTGTCGACCTCTCGATGCAGACGCTCGCCGTCCTGCTGATCGCCGCCGCCTTCGGCATGCGGCTCGGCCTCGCCACCCTGCTGCTCTACATGGCTGAAGGCGCCATGGGCTTCCCGGTCTTCCAGGGCACGCCGGAAAAAGGCATCGGCATTGCCTATATGCTCGGCTCGACCGGCGGCTATCTCGCCGGCTTCGTGGTCATGGCGGCGATTGTCGGCTGGGCCGCCGACCGCGGCTGGGACCGTCATCCGATCAAGCTTTTCAACGCCATGCTGGTTGCCGAAGGGGTGATGATGGCGATGGGTTTTGCCTGGCTGGCGCTGCTCATCGGTCCGGAAAAATCCTGGCAGTTCGGCGTCGTGCCGTTCATCGTCGGCGATCTCATCAAGGTCGCGCTCGCGGCCAGCCTCGTTCCGGCCGTCTGGTCGCTGCTGAAGCGCTCCTGAAATTTGGCGGCCCCTGCCGCCCGTCGAATGGCAGGAGCTTCAAACAGATTCCATTGGCGCAAACTCCTCGTGATCGGACCAACAGCAAAAAGTGCCATAATCCGGCCATCGTCGGTGTTAAGCTTCGTTAACGGGCAAAGGGGTGCGATTGGCGACTGAAAGAGGTTCGCATGGACGCGCTCGACGATAAGGTTCTCGAGAGTACACTTGCCGAAAGCCTGGCCGATCTGGTGCCGGACGAAAAGACCGTTTCCGAAGACGAGTTCGTCGAAGTTGTCGGCGGCGCGCTCGAAGCGGTCGGCGGCACACTGCTGTTCAAGATGTGCGTCCAGAACGAAGGCGAAGGCCAGCACGTCGCGGCGGCATCCGTCGGTGATGGCGGCAATCGCCAGTTCCTCCTGCTCACCTTGCCAACCGTCGGAGGGGCGCTGAAGGTCGAGACGATCTCGAGAAGCAGCAACCCGGTGGCGGGCATCGCGGCCGCCTATGCCGGGCTGATGGACGCCTTCAAAACCGCTGCCTGATTTTCCGCTGCCACGCCAAGGCCAGTCTTGCGCCACGCACGGGCGCTTGGTGTCTGCTTGTTTGTGACCACGGGCCTTGTTCTATCCGGTCGCCCACCACACCTAAGGTCGGGCAAGGAGAACCAGCATGGACAAGATCGCCAACCCGGCACCCGGCTTCCAGCGCAATCCCGACAAGATCATCACGATAGAGCCCTATTCCGGCACCGTCACAATCCGCGCCGGCAGTACGGTCATCGCTTCTTCCGCCAAGGCGAAGGTGCTGACGGAGGCCCCCTACCCCGCCGCCTTCTACATTCCGTTCGCCGATATCGATTTCGACAAGCTCAGCCGAACGGGTCACGCGACGCACTGCCCCTACAAGGGTGATGCCAGCTATTGGAGCGTGCTGCCGGCGGGCGAAGCGGGCAAGGACGCGATGTGGGCCTATCGGCAGCCCTTCGACGAGATGACCGACATCCGCGACCACGGCGCGTTCTACGCCAGCAAGGTCAGCATCGAGGCCAAGCCGGACTGAACGCTTCGGCTTGAAGACGCTCAGGGGGCATCGACATTCAGGATGCCGGCCCCTAGTCGGTGGTGCCGTGATTACCCGTTCCGTCGGCATCGTCGAGGCGCACGAAGGTCATGCCCTTGTCCTTGAGCGCCAGCAGGCCCTGAACCACGCCCTCGCCGGCGGCATGGGTCGGTTGATTGATGTGGGAGATGATGACATCACCGTCCTTGGCGGCGGCGATGCGCCTGGCCGTTTCCTTGGCGCCGAGCAGCGAGCCACCGTCGCCATTGATCGAGAAGCCGGCAATCTTGAAGCCGAGCTTGCGGATCATCGCAATGGCCGAGGGACTGTATTCGGCTGTTGCGCCACGGAACCATTTCGGCGCCGGTTCGCCGGTCGTGGCCAGGGCCGCGGCCCCCGACTCGACTTCGGCAAGGACTGCTTCCGGGCTGCCGGCGCTGCGTATGCCATAGATCTTCTGTGGCGTGTCGACCGCCGGGATATGCCGGCCACCGTGATTTTCCAGCTCGAACAGGTCGGGATGCGCCCGCATGATCGCGACGGCCTCGGCGTTGCGCTTCAGCCAGATGCCGGTGACGAAAATGGTAGCCGGTATCTTGTTGTCCACCAACGCCGAGAGAATGCGCGTGTCGGTCTTGCCGCCGCAGGCATCGAGCGTGAGTGCAACGCGACCGGTTCCGCTTGCAGCCGGCTTGATGTGCAGCGTGGGTTCGACCAGCGGCGTGGCATGGGCGCTGGATATCAGCGCCACCGACATGGCGATCCTGCAGAGATGTTTTTGCGGCAAATGCATCGAACCAAGTTCCCGACCGGCGGTTTCAAGCCGACATCCCAAGACCCGCATGAAGGCGGAAATCGGACGAGGGATAGCAGAAAAACGCCTGGCGCGGCAATTTGACCTCCCACTTGGTCGACGAGCCGTTCAGCGACAGTCTTGCCGTTCCATCGCCC
Source organism: Mesorhizobium sp. BR-1-1-10 (assembly GCF_020165595.1). Taxonomy (NCBI): domain Bacteria; kingdom Pseudomonadati; phylum Pseudomonadota; class Alphaproteobacteria; order Hyphomicrobiales; family Phyllobacteriaceae; genus Mesorhizobium; species Mesorhizobium sp. BR-1-1-10. The sequence continues at coordinate 263,863 of NZ_JAIUIL010000009.1, forward strand.
TCAGACAGCGCGTTCATTTTTCAGCTCGGTGCGCGCGAGAATTTCGCGCGCCGCTTCGACAACCGGCTTCACCTCCAGGCGCCAAACGCAGCACGCCTTGCTGGGATCGGTTCGGCGACACAAATCCTTGGCCACGCAGTCACATGGCATTGACGGCCGAAGCGCGATGCTGGGCACGCCGACAGGTCCCCAGCGTGACGGATGCGTCAGGCCGAAAAGGCCGACAACCGGGGTGCCGGCGGCAGCGGCCATATGCATCGGCCCGCTTTCATTGCCCACAAACAGCCGAGCCTGTTCCAGGACGGCCAGTAGGGTCTCGAGCGACAGCGCTCCGACCAGGTCCACTACCGGCGTCGCCGTCTCGGCAACGATCCGCGCGGCGGTTTCACCTTCGCCCGGCCCTCCCACCAGGACGATGCCCAGTCCGGTTTCGGCCGCAATCTGGTCAATCGCCTCGGCAAACCGTTCCGGCTGCCACTGCCGGCCCTTGAAACTCGCGCCTGCGTGGACAGCGACGAAGGCGTTCGGACGGATGTGGTGCGTGCCCAGAAGCGCCAAGGCTTTCGCGGCCTCGAATGGCGGCGGCTGGAGGCTCGGTACCGTCACCCGCAGATCGATGCCGAGCGCTTCAAGAGGGGAGAGATAGCGATAAACAAAATGCTGGCCGCCAAACCCGAATGGTTTGGCAAACACATTGGCGGGCTGCCGCTCCAGCAGCTTCAGCGGCCTTTCCGGGGGATTGTAGCCGACGCGCGTCTTTGCGTTGACCAAGCCGCTGATAAGCCGAGAGGTCTTCGAATCGGTCAGGTCGATCGTCAAATCGAAGCAGAAGCCGCGCAGCGCCTTCACCGTTGCGTAGAGCTCTTTTCCGCGCTCCAGCGGGGTGCCCCGCGCGCGAGCCCGCCTGAACGGAACCACCTCCGAAGCGATGCCATGCGCAATCACGAAGCTCTCCAAGTGCGCTTCGCAGAGGAACACGATCCTGGCACCGGGGAATTCGAGCCGAAGGTTCCTGGCGAGGGTCGAAGCGAGGACGATATCGCCTATGAACTTCGTTTGAATGATCAGGATCGAGCGGAACGGAGCGGGTGAAATCTGCAACATATGTTTCCGGAGACGGTTGGCGATCATCACGAAATTGGTCAGAAACAATGGCGAGATTGCGCGATACCTCTAGCACGTTCGCGTGAGTTTTCATACAAAACCGTAAGCTCGGACCGGTCTATCCACGCCCCGTGGTCGTTGTCTGCACCGCGGCCTGCGCCGCTGCCAGTCTGGCGATCGGCACGCGGTAGGGCGAGCAGGAGACATAGTCGAGCCCGACCTCCTCGCAGAAGCGGATCGACGAGGGATCGCCGCCATGTTCGCCGCAGATGCCGAGCTTGATGTCGGGTCGCGTCGCCCTGCCCTTCTGCGCCGCCATGCGCACCAGTTCGCCGACGCCCTCAATGTCGAGCGAAACGAACGGATCCTGCTCGATGATGCCTTTCTGGCGATACGTCTCCAGGAAGGAGGCGGCATCGTCGCGCGAGATGCCGAAGGTGGTCTGGGTGAGGTCGTTGGTGCCGAAGGAGAAGAACTCGGCCGACTCGGCAATGACATGGGCGCGGATCGCCGCGCGGGGAAGCTCAATCATGGTCCCAGTCAGGTAATCGATGTTGACGCCGCTCTCGTCCATGACGCTCTTGGCGACGGCGTCGATGCGTGCCTTCACAAAATCGAGTTCCTTCGCCAGACCGACCAGCGGCACCATGATCTCGGGGACGACCAGCGCGCCGGCTTTCTTGCCGGCCTCGACTGCCGCCTCGAAAATGGCGCGCGCCTGCATCTCGGCGATCTCGGGGTAGGAGACGGCGAGCCGGCAGCCGCGATGGCCTAGCATCGGATTGAACTCGTGCAGGGCCTCGGTGCGCTGCCTGAGCTTGTCTGCCGACACGTTCATGGCGGCCGCGACTTCGGCGACTTCCGCTTCGGTCTTGGGCAGGAATTCGTGCAGCGGCGGATCGAGCAGGCGGATCGTCACCGGCAGGCCGGCCATGATCTCGAACAGCTCCAGGAAATCCGAGCGCTGCATGGGCAGAAGCTTGGCCAGCGCCGCGCGGCGGTCCTTCTCGGTGTCGGCCAGGATCATCTCGCGCATGGCGACGATGCGGGCGCCGTCGAAGAACATGTGCTCGGTGCGGCATAGCCCGATGCCCTCGGCGCCGAAGGAGCGCGCCATGCGGGCATCGAGCGGCGTTTCGGCATTGGTGCGCACCTTCATGCGGCGTACCGCGTCCGCCCATTCCATGATGGCGGCGAAATCGCCGGACAATTCCGGCTGCAGCATCGCCACGGCGCCCTTGAGCACCTGGCCGTTGCCCCCATCGATGGTGATGATGTCGCCCTTGCGGAAGGTCTGCCCCATCGAGACCAGCGTGCCTGCCTTGTAGTCGACGCGCAGCGAGCCGGCTCCGGACACGCAAGGCTTGCCCATGCCGCGCGCGACGACCGCGGCGTGGCTGGTCATGCCGCCGCGCGTGGTCAGGATGCCTTCGGCCGCATGCATGCCATGGATATCTTCCGGACTGGTCTCGATACGCACCAGGATCGCCTTGCGCCCCTGCGTCTTCAGATCCTCGGCATCGCCGGAAGAAAAGACGATCTCGCCGGTGGCAGCCCCCGGAGACGCCGGCAGCCCGACGCCGATGATGTCTCGTGCGGCCTTCGGGTCGATGGTCGGGTGGAGCAATTGGTCAAGAGAAGCAGGATCGATGCGTGCGACGGCTTCTTGCTTCGTGATCAGGCCGTCCCTTGCCATTTCAACCGCGATCCTGAGCGCCGCCTTGGCGGTCCGCTTGCCGGACCGGGTCTGCAGCATCCACAATTTACCGCGCTCGATGGTGAATTCGAGATCCTGCATGTCGCGGTAGTGCTTTTCCAGGCTGTCGGAGATGGTGACGAAGGACTGGAAGGCATCCGGCATCAGCTTCTGCAGCGAAGGCTTGTCGGAACCGGCCGCGATGCGCGCCGCCTCGGTAATGTTCTGCGGCGTGCGGATGCCGGCGACGACATCCTCGCCCTGCGCATTCACCAGGAATTCGCCATAAAGCATTTTTTCACCGGTCGAGGGGTTGCGGGTGAAGGCAACGCCGGTGGCCGAGGTCTCGCCCATATTGCCAAACACCATGGCCTGGACATTGACCGCCGTGCCCCAGCTTTCCGGGATATCGTGCAGACGCCGGTAGGTGATGGCCCGGTTGTTCATCCAGCTTGAAAACACCGCGCCGATCGCGCCCCAGAGTTGCTCGTGCGGATCCTGCGGGAACGGCCTGCCGAGTTCCTCCTCGACCTTGGCCTTGTAGAGCGCGATGACGCCTTGCCATTCGATCGCCGTCAGTTCGGTATCGAGCTCGTGGCCGAGGCTGGCTTTCTGGTCTTCCAGGATTTCCTCGAACACCTCGTGATCGAGGCCCATGACGACATCGGAATACATCTGGATGAAACGGCGGTAGCTGTCATAGGCAAAGCGCGCATCGCCGGAATCGGCGGCCAGCGCCTCGACTGTCTCGTCGTTCAATCCGAGATTGAGCACGGTGTCCATCATGCCGGGCATCGACGCCCGGGCGCCGGAACGCACCGAAACCAGGAGCAGCTTCGACGGGTCGCCGAACCGGCGGCCAGTCAGCCGGCCGATATGGTCGAGGGCGACTGCGACATCAGCCTCCAATCCCGCCGGGTGGGTGCGACCGTTGGCATAATAGGCATTGCAGACCTCGGTGGTGATCGTAAAGCCCGGCGGTACTGGCAGCCCCAGGCTGCACATCTCGGCCAGGTTGGCGCCCTTTCCGCCCAGCAGATTCTTGTCGCTGGCACGGCCTTCCGCCGCACCATCGCCAAAGGTGAAAACCCATTTGGTCATGCTTGCTCTCCGGTTGCAGGAGATTGGAAAGATTGGCGAAACGCAAAGTTCCATCCGTGCCCGACTTTGGAGCGATATGATGCTGCAGTGCGAAAGGCAAGGCGTCGGCAAGCCGTTCGGCCGCTACAATCGATTAAGAAAAAACTCCGCCCGGGCCTGTGGCAAAAAGACTTGCCACCTCACGGCTCGACGTCTAGAACATAAAGGGAACAAGAGGTGCGCCATGAAACAGCCTGGAAAACTGGACTATCTGGAAATGCCGGCGACCGGCGGCACGCTGGATCGGTTGAAGGCCTTCTACAGCGCCGCCTTCGCTTGGTCTTTCACAGATTATGGGCCGACCTATTCGGCCTTCGCCGAGGGCCTGGATGGCGGGTTTCAGGCCGATGCCGCGGAAGCACCGGCCAAGCCGTTGCCCGTGCTTTACAGTGACAATCTGGAGGAAACCCTTCGCGCCGTCGAAAGCGCCGGCGGAACGATCGTCAGGCGGATATTCTCATTCCCCGGCGGCCGACGCTTCCACTTCGTCGATCCAGCCGGCAACGAGCTGGCTGTGTGGTCCCACTAGTCCGCTTGTGGATCACCTAGCGCCGATTGCACCGCTGGTCAGCCGAGCGTCTTCGCGGTCGTTCATAAGCATTGTGCTTTTCGGCTGCTCTGCTAATAACGCGCCGCACAGCGACTCTGACGGCTATTGGGGCGTCGCCAAGTGGTAAGGCATCGGTTTTTGGTACCGACATTCCCAGGTTCGAATCCTGGCGCCCCAGCCAAGCGCAGACGGTCCATTCGAGACCCAAGCGCGCACCGAATAAGCCCTGATCCAAACACTCTGCAGCCTAGACTTAACCAAGAAGTGTCACGCTCGGCAGTGCGTCAGCGATCTCGCAAACCACAGCGGGCGCGACCAGAACATGTCGTCAATCTGGGTGGGCCGGACCAAATCCTTCTGCACCCGAGCTGTTGAAGGCGCCTTATTGCCTCCGCGAGAGCAACTTTGTTTGCGGACATGCGTACTCATCGGCATATGCCAGAACAGGCTTGCTGTTGCCCATCTTCAATATCTTGTCTCGGGGCTTCAAGTTTCGATACCGGCATTTGATCCCGCCGGCGTCCCAAATGTGTGCTATTTTTGCTACATTTTTTGACCGTCTGCCTAAATTCTATGATTTAGTCACAGCTTAATAATGAAACGCGCACGTTAATTTGCAAGATAGTGGCAAGGTCAGGCGCCAAGCCCGGCTGGGGCGCTCTTAAAAAGCGCGGGGAAACGTGGGTGGGAAAATGAAGACGACAGGTCTGTCGACCAAGGTCATGGGCGTTGGTCTCTTGATGACGGCTACCATGCTGAGCTGCTGGGGCGCGCATGCGCTGACACTCAAGGAAGCCATGGCGGTCGCGGTGGAATCCAACCCGGAAATCGGCCAGGCCATCGAAAACCGCGAGGCCATCGAGTTCGAACTGCGGCAAGCAAAAGGGCTCTATCTTCCAAGCGTCGACCTGGAGGCATCCGCTGGTGCTCGCCGCCTGGACAACTCCTCCCGCCGCGCGCTCTCCATCGAGCACGATGCGCTTTATCCCGCGGAGACCGATCTGACGGTTTCGCAGACGCTTTATGATAGTGGCGCAAGGCGAGCCGAACTCAACCGTCAAGCCTCGCGAGTCGATGGCGCCTCATTCCGCGTGCTGGAGCGATCTGAGTTCATCGGGCTGTCTGTCGTCCAGGATTACCTGGAATACATGCTTCAGGCCTCGATCGTGGCCGAGGCAAAGAAGAATCTGGGCTTTCACCAAGCGATTCTCCACGACATCAGGGAAGGCATAGCAGGCGGCGGATTGAACGAAGCAGACCGGCAACAGGCCGAGGAGCGCTTGTTTGCGGCCAAGGCCCGCATGCAGGAGGCTTCCGAGGAACTCGAGGCCTCGAGAATACGCTTCTTCAAGACCGTCGGGAAACCGCTGACCAATGCATCGCGGCCAGGCGACGTTTCCTCTGCACTGCCAAGGTCCCTGGACGACGCGCTGGGCATTGCGCGGGAGAACAACCCGCGCGTCCACATGGCCAATAGCGATATCGCCGCCGCGGGCTCGCAGGTTGACGCCGCTCGGGCGAAATACGGCCCGTCGGTCGTCGCCGAAGGCGTTGCCCGGGCCGGATACGACATTGACGGCGACAATGGAGACACCTCCGATCTGCAGGCACGGGTGGTGCTGCGGTGGAACCTGTATCGGGGCGGCATCGACAAAGCGAATGAGCAGGAGCAGATCCGCCGCGCCAGCGAACAGCGGCTTGGGCTGCATCAGGTTCTGCGGGAGATCGAAGAAGCCGTTCGCACGTCGTGGGATCGCCGCTTCCGGCAAGCCGACCTGGCAAAGACCCTGAAGCTGCAAGCCGCTTCCAACGAGAAGCTGGTTGCCTCTTATCGGGAGCAGTTCAAGGTCGGACAGCGCTCGCTGCTCGATGTGCTGGATGCGCAGAATACGCGGTTCAACACAGCAACGCTGGCGGACACCGCGTCCTATGCATCCCTCTTTGCCCAATACCGACTTCTGGCGGCAACCGGGCAGTTGCTGAAAACGATGGACATCCAGCCGCCGAAGCAGGCCGCGGCCTACGCCAAGGATGAATTCGCGGTTCCGGAGATCCCGGACACCGAAACCTATGCACGGACCCCGTCGGAACAGAAGAACGACCTGCCCTTCGATATCCTCGCCCCTGTCAGGAAGAAGTGAGCCGTAAGGAGTGTTGAGGGTTCTGGCGGGCGGGTCGTGAATCAGCAGCCACATATTCTGTCGCCCAAGGAGGCGTTCAAGGCCTGCTTTTCGGCGGTGGCCGCCTATCTCGGCAGGCCGAGCGCCGAGACCGTGCTGTTTGCCGGAGTGCCGATTTCGGACACGCGCATCGAGGTCACCGAGATCCGGCATCTTGCCGAGCGCATCGGTCTCGAGACCCAGGAATTCAACCATCGCGACTTCCTGCGCGGTCGCGTCGATCTTCCGGCAATTCTCTTCCGTGTCAGTCAGTTGCCGATCGCCCTGCTGGCGGAAACCGACGGCGACGGGTATCTCACGGCCCCGCAGGAAGACGGGCGCACGACTGTCGGCAAATCCGAGCTGGCCGCAAGTTACATCAGTGGCGGGGTATCCTTCTCGATCACCTATGCCAACGCCACCGAGGGCATGAAGGTCGGGTCGGCGCAGCAGATCGAGCGGCGCCATTGGCTGACGGGGACGATGGGCGCTTTCTGGCGCACCTATTCCAAGGTCGTGCTGTCGGCGATCTTCATCAATCTTTTGGCCATCGCCTCACCGATCTTCACCATGAATGTCTATGACCGCATATTGCCGAACAAGGCGATATCGACGCTTTGGGTGCTGGCGATCGGCATCGGCGCCGTCATTCTCTTCGATCTGCTTTTGAAAACGGCCCGAGCCTCGCTCATCGACTATGCCGGGCGCAAGGCGGACTTGCGGATATCGTATCTGCTGTTCGAGAAGGTGCTGAATTCATCCCTGTCCGCGCGCCCGGGCTCGACAGGCGAATATGCCAACCGCGTCACCCAATATGAGTTCGTCAGGGAATTTTTCACCTCCAACACGATCAGCGTGTTCATCGATACGGCTTTCGTCTTCATCTTCCTGCTCGTCATCTACGCGATCGGCGGCTGGCTGGTCGTCATCCCGGCCCTCGCATTTGTGGCGTCGGTGGTCGTTGGCCTGGTCACGCAACGCCGCATCGGCAAACGGGTCGCCGCATCCATGAATGAAGCCTCCCAGCGCCAGGCTCTACTGGTCGAGTCCATCTCCACGCTGGAAACGATCAAGTCGCTGCGCGCCGAAGCCTATTTGCTGAGGAAGTGGGGCGAGCATTCGAAGAATGCGGCCAATACCTCCGAGAAGATCAAGCAGCTTTCGGCGGCGGCCGGCAACATCACCCAGGCCATCCAGCAGCTTGTGACGGTAGCCCTGGTCGTGGCTGGAGCCTACGCCTTTTCGGAAGGGCATGTTTCGACAGGAGCCATCATCGGAACGGTGATGCTGGCAAGCCGGGCCGTGGCTCCGCTCGGCCAGATCGCGATCACCTTGTCGAGATTTCGCCAGGCCATGCTCTCCTTGAGAATGGTGAATTCCATCATGGCGCAGCCGGAGGACCGGCCGGATACGGTGGGCTTTGTCAATCGCCCGATTCGCAATGGCGCGATGACGTTCAAGAATGTCGGCTTCGTCTATCCCGGATCGGAAAACGAGGTTCTGTCCGGCCTGAACTTTTCGGTGAAGCCAGGAGAGCGCATCGGCATCATCGGCCGCATCGGGTCAGGCAAGACGACGATGGGACGCCTGATCGGCAGGCTTTTTCTGCCAAGCTCCGGCGAATTGCTGCTGGATGGCATCGACATCCGCCAGTATCACCCGTCAGAGGTGCGCGCCGCCGTCGGCATCGTCGCGCAAGCCGGCGATCTGTTTTCGGGCACCATCAAGGAGAACCTGCTGATGGCATCTCCGGAGGCGACCGACGAGCAAATCATCGAAGCCGCGAAAGCCGCCGGCGTCGACGAGTTCGTGTCTCGCCATCCGCGCGGCTACGACATGAACGTCGGTGAACGGGGCACCAATCTTTCCGGCGGGCAGAGACAGGCGGTGGCGATCGCCCGGCTGCTTTTGACCAAGCCGAAGATCGTCTTTCTGGATGAACCGTCCGGCTCGATGGATCTGGCGTCGGAACGGCAACTGATAAAGCAACTCAAGACCGCTTTCGACCACAACACGACGCTGATCGTCTCGACGCATCGCTTCAGCATGCTCGAATTGGCTGATCGCCTCATTGTTATCGAACAAGGAAAGATAGTTGCCGACGGGCCAAAAGAACAAGTCATTCAGGCGCTGCAGAGAACGAATTCCTGAATGAACAAATTACATCGGGCTGAAACCGATATGATAACGGGGCGTGGGAAATGCTTGCCAGGGAAGACCGCCCGCCGCTTTTCGCGACGGCGTCCATATTCATCATAGGGGCGCTCTTCGCCGCCTTTGTCGCTTGGTCGTCCTTCGCCGAGGTCGACGAGATCGCGCGTGGCGACGGCAAGGTCATACCGGCCTCCAAGACCCAGGTCATTCAAGCCAGCGAGCCGGGCGTCGTTCAGGAAATCGCCGTGAAGGTGGGGCAGGTCGTCAGGAAGAACGACCTTATTATCCGTCTCGACAATACTTTGAACACATCCAGCCTCGGCGAACAGCAAGCCAAGGCGCGGGCCCTGCAAACACGCATCGCCAGGCTCAAATACGAACAGAGCGGCAGCATCACCGGATCGTTTCCCTGTCCGCAGGACATCCAATCCGTGGCGCCGGAAATCTGTGACAACGAGCAAAACCTCCTCGTTGCCCGGCGCGAAAACTTCGACAACAAGCTGTCGGTGCTCAAGTCGCGACTCGACCAGCGCGAAAAAGAACTGGACGAGGCGAACGCCAATCTCGACCGCCTGACAAAAAACCTGGCTGTGAGCGACCAGCAGGCGAAGCTGGTCGAGGCGATGGTCAAGAAAGGTCTGATGGCAAGGACCGAGCAGCTCAAGGTCGAGCAGGAACAGACCGAACTCAACGGCCAATTGAACCTGGCCGGCGAGACGATAAAGAAGGGCAAGTCGGCGATCACCGAGGCGCAGCTCCAGGTCGAGGAACTCGGGCTGCAGTTGAAGCAGGAAGCGCTCGATGACCTGACGCAGGCCTTGGCCGATCTTTCAGTGGTGGACGAAACCATTCGCGGCGCGACCGACAAGGTCGCGCGAACGGATATCCGCTCGCCGGTGGACGGCATCGTCAACACGATGGAGTTGAACACCGTCGGCGCCTTCGTCCAGCCGGGTACTGTCGTGGCCGGCATCGTGCCCACTTCCGAGACATTGCTGGTCGAAGCACGTGTTTCGCCCCGCGATGTCGCGTTTATCCGCCCAGATCAGGATGCCTTGATCAAAGTCACGGCTTACGATTTCTCGATCTTTGGCGGCATCGAAGGCAAGGTTTCAAACATAACCGCCGACAGCCTGGTCGATCAGAAGACGGGCGAGCCCTACTATCAGGTGCGTGTTTCAACCGATAGATCGACGCTGGAGCGAGACGGAAAGGCATATTCGATCATCCCCGGCATGATCTGTTCCGTGGATATCAAGACCGGTCGCAAGACGATCCTGAGCTACCTGCTGAAGCCGATCAACAAAGCCCGCCAGGAGGCAATGAGTGAGCGCTAGCGCCACCTCTCCCGCGACCCGGAGCGACCACTTGCTTCTGCCACTCCCGACAGAAGATTTCGAACTCGAGTTCCGCGTCGTGGCGCGCGGCGGCATCAGGCGCGGCATTCGGCTTGAACGGGCTTTCTGGGTTTCGCTGAAACAGATGGCTGAAAGCCGCAAATGCACGATCGGCATGCTGGTCGACGAGATCGCCGAAGGTCACGCGGAGAAAGGAAACTTGACCTCGGCAATCCGGGTGGCCTGCATACGCGAGTTGGGGCGCGAGAACCTGAATTTGCGCAGGCTTGCATCGATCAGGACGATAAACGCCATTCTGCTTGCCTGCCCGTCGCCGGCCTTCGCCTTGGCCTCGACGAAGAAGATCGTGACCTTCAATGCGCCGTTCCAGCAATTGGTCAAACGACAATTGCCGGCGGCATTCGACGAAGACACGCGCCAGGACCTGAAGCTGGCGCTGGATCTCAACGTAGCCGATATATTCGCCCGCCTCGACACCAATGGCGATGTTGCCGTTGCGAGCGGATTTGTGATTGGAGCCGGCGAACGCCGTTACCGGGGCCAATTGAACGTGGTGCGGGCGCCGGTGCTGGACCTGGAATTGCTGATGGCTTTCGTCTTCAACGGCTAGCGCCGTTCATCGTTTCACGCAAACGCCGAACCGCCCTATCTGCTGACGCGATTCCGCCGGAAAACCAACAATAGACTTTTCCAGGAATTGTTCCGCCATTCAACCAGGACAAGAAAGCCGGCGCGCGGGCCCTTACTTGACTTCCGCCTGGAGGCCTTCGCCAGGGGCGACGGTTGCGAAACCGCCCTTGACATCGGCCATCTGGGCGTCCCCCGACTTGGACCCGTGGATCCACGCCCGGTCGGTGCTGAACGAGTACAGTGGCTGATAATTCGGAAGGGCGCTGTCCTTGAGCACCGTATCGTTGAGACTGTCGAGAATATAAGCGCCGCTTGCGGTGCTGACCGAAAGCACGGCGTGGAAGAAGCCCCGCTTGCGGTCCTGGAGAACGACGAGCGACATGCTGCGTGCCGGAATGCCGGCCCTCAGCAACGCGGTCATCTTGAGAATGGCGAAGTCCTCGCAGTCGCCGGCACGATTGGCGAGGATCTCCGAAGGCTTCGCCCAATAGTCAAGCTTGCCGTAAACGACGCTGTCCTTCTTATAGGCGATCAGGTGGTTGATGCCGCTGTCGATGAACGACAGTTTTTCGACGAACCCCTTGCCTTGGGCGGCCGAGACCATGGCCGCGAAGGCCGGGCTCTCGTGATCACAGGGGCTGCCCGCGGTGCAATCGGTTATGGCCTGGTAGACAGGTGCCCAGCGCGCCGAAACGGGAAAATTGCGCATGGACAGCGCAACCGACCCGAAAACGCCCGGAATGATCGACGCCGTCGGCATCGGGTCGATACCCCTGCCCTCTTGCGCCATCGAGGCGCTGGACCCGTCTTGAGCGGAAACGGGACCATATCCGTTCAGGACAAGGCTGATCCGGTAGGGGGTGGCCGGCTGCCAGGGCTGGTATCTCTGCAGCGAAATGCCGCCGAGGCCAGGCGGCGCCTGGACCATTCCAAGCAGTGCTGCTTCGGGCATGAAATTCCTGATGACGGGCCCGGCAAGGGCTGGCTGCGCCGAGCCGGCTATCCCCACCGCCAGCAGAAGCAGCTTAAGCTTGCACTTCCCCGGAGCATTCTTTTGTTTTTTCATGACGCCCACCTTTGACTGTGGACGCTACCAATTTTGTCTCAAATTACTGGAAAGGAAGATGGATAAGTTTCCTACGAATTCGCTTTGCTGATTTTAGTAAAATTTTACATGCATTTATACTTATATTTACCAAGTTTTCCGCGCCGCCGGTGGCGAAGCGCTATGCCTTCCAGACAACATATAACTGATTATATGTTCACAGTTTACCAAGCGTAAAAAAAGTCATCGAAGGCATATCCAAATATATAGAATGGATTGACGGACCGTTGCAAAGTCAAGCTGCCGCCTGTCTCTATCCGGGAAATACCGGAGGGGTTTAAGCTATGGCGAACAGTATTGAACTGGACAATCTTTCGAACTCGTGGGACGAGCATTCCGTCTCCAGCGATCATCACGACCTGACAGCGCCGACCCAGGTGGTGGCGCAAGCCGCGCCGGCCGAGCAAGCGGCGGCACCGGTCCAAACAGCGCCGGCCGCGGCCGAGCCTGTGCCGGTCGATGTCGGTGGCGGCGCGCCGGCGGCAGCTCCGCCAGCGGCAAACGCCCCGCACGAATACGTCGCGGACGCAAGCAACGTCGTCAAACTTCCCGCCAATGTCTCGATCGACAACATCAAGGTCGACGGCCACAACCTCGTGCTCGAGCAGGCGGACGGCTCGGTCATCGTCATCAAGGACGGTGCCCTGCATGTGCCGACCTTCATCATCGGCGACGTCGAAGTGCCGCGCGTGGCCTTGATCGCAGCGCTGGAAGCGAGCCATGTCGATGTCGCCTTTGGCGCGGACGGCTCGATATCGGCCGGTGGCAGCACGACCTCGAGCGCCGGCGGGAATTTCGAACAGCCTGCCGGCGGGATCGGCGACGGCTTCGGCCTGTCGGCGCTCCTGCCGCCGACGGCTTTGCAGTTTGGGCAGCTCGAGCGGCATGAGCTGTTTCCCTCTTTGGTCGACAGAGGCGTCTCCGTCGTGGCCATGTCGCTGACCAACCCTGATCAGGCGGCCAGCGAAACCGGACTCGATGGCGGCGCGCAACAATCGCCGGGCAGCGAGGCACCGACCAACTCCGAAACTTCCGGCGTCGGGACGATCAGCATCGACGCACCCGATGGCATCGGCTCGATCGTCATCAACGGCACCACCGTGACCGGCGTCGGCCAGCAAATTTCAGGGCAGTTCGGCTACATCACGATCCTGTCGTACGATCCTGGCACGGGTGCCATCCAGTATGACTACACCGTGACCCAGTCGGTGACGCATCCCGTCAGCACGACCGGATACGACGCCAACGATACGGTTCCGGACAATTTCAGCATCACCGTCACGGATGTCGACGGCGATACGGCGAGCACGACCTTCACCGTTGCCATCATCGACGACGTGCCGACGGCGGTTGTCGACACCGACAGTATCGCAGCCGGCCAGTTCGGCCCCGCGACGGGCAATGTGCTGGTTGGCGGCACGGATGCGGGCGACGCCAACACGACGGACGGCGTTGCCGACATCCAGGGCGCCGACGGCGCGACGGTGGTGGGCGTTGCCAAGGGGACGACGAATGTCGCTCTGGACAATACGACCACACTCAACAGCCCGATCCAAGGTGAATATGGCAAGCTGACGCTGCACGGCGACGGCAGCTATACCTATGTGCGCGATGCGGGCACACCCGGAGGCGTCAACGACGTCTTCACCTACACGATCAAGGATGGCGATGGCGACACCTCGCACACCACGCTGACGATCTCGATCGGCAACTCGACGCCTGTAGTCGCCAACCTGACGCCGGAAGCCAATGGCGGCGACGTCATCGTCAACGAAGCGGCTTTGAATGTCGGCACGCCTGGTGGCCCCGGGTCCGATCCGGCAAGCACGGCCGAGACCGGCCCCGGCACCTTCACCATTTCCTCGCCCGACGGCATCCACGATCTGTCGATCGATGGCCACGCTTTCATCACCGACGGTGTGTTCACCGCCAGCTCGTTCACGACGACGCTAGGCAACACGCTGACGGTGACGGCCTACAATGCCGGCACCGGCGAGGTGAGCTATACCTACACGCTCAACGACAACGAGACACATACCTCTGTCCAGGGCACCAACAGCCTGTTCGAGAACTTCACTGTCACGCTGACCGACCAGGATCTCCAGAGCACCAATGGCACGCTCACCGTCAACATCGTCGATGACGTGCCGACGGCCCATGACGAGGCTTCGCAAGCGGTTGTGGAAGGTGCCCCGGTGGTGACGGGGACACTGGACTTCGTGGCCGGCGCGGACGGCGCGACAGTGACGCATGTCAACGGTACGCTGCTGACCTTCGATCCCGGCACGGGCTATTCGCAGTCGATCGACATCGGCGCCGGCACCATCCAGGTGAAGGCCGACGGGGCCTACTCGTTCACGGCCGATGCCTCGGTCGACAACAGCGGCGGTGCCGTGGCGGTCAACGCGACCTACACGGTGACGGACGGCGATCACGACACTTCGACGGCCAACATCGCCTTCACGATCACGGATGGCGCGGGCCCGACCGCGGGCGCTCCAATCACGCTGGCGCTCGACGACCAGAACCTGAGTGACGGCTCGACGCCACTCGGTCCGGACTCTGCCTCTAACTCGATCACCTTCACGCCGGGCTCGGACGCGATCACCTCGGTCGTCTTCGGCACAGACCTGGGCGGCCTGAACACCGCGAACCTGACCTGGACCCGGGTGTCGGACACCCAGGTCGTGGGCAAGGACGGCGCCGTGACCGTGGTGACGCTGGATCTCTCGGTCGCTAACAATGTGGCGACGGTGACGGCGACGCTGAACGACAATTACGACGCGCATCCCGGCATCAATCTCGACGACCTGGTCGATCTGGGCCATGTCGGCGTGGTTGCCACCGATACCGACGGCACTCAGGCGACCGGCACCGTCAACCTGACGGTGTCCGATGACGTGCCGACGGCCCATGACGAGGCTTCGCAAGCGGTTGTGGAAGGTGCCCCGGCGGTGACGGGGACACTGGACTTCGTGGCCGGCGCGGACGGCGCGACAGTGACGCATGTCAACGGTACGCTGCTGACCTTCGATCCCGGCACGGGCTATTCGCAGTCGATCGACATCGGCGCCGGCACCATCCAGGTGAAGGCCGACGGGGCCTACTCGTTCACGGCCGATGCCTCGGTCGACAACAGCGGCGGTGCCGTGGCGGTCAACGCGACCTACACGGTGACGGACGGCGATCACGACACTTCGACGGCCAACATCGCCTTCACGATCACGGATGGCGCGGGCCCGACCGCGGGCGCTCCAATCACGCTGGCGCTCGACGACCAGAACCTGAGTGACGGCTCGACGCCACTCGGTCCGGACTCTGCCTCTAACTCGATCACCTTCACGCCGGGCTCGGACGCGATCACCTCGGTCGTCTTCGGCACAGACCTGGGCGGCCTGAACACCGCGAACCTGACCTGGACCCGGGTGTCGGACACCCAGGTCGTGGGCAAGGACGGCGCCGTGACCGTGGTGACGCTGGATCTCTCGGTCGCTAACAATGTGGCGACGGTGACGGCGACGCTGAACGACAATTACGACGCGCATCCCGGCATCAATCTCGACGACCTGGTCGATCTGGGCCATGTCGGCGTGGTTGCCACCGATACCGACGGCACTCAGGCGACCGGCACCGTCAACGTGACGGTGTCCGACGACGTGCCGACGGCGCATGACGAAGCCTCGCAGAATGTTGCCGAGGGTGCGACGATCACTGGCACGCTGGACTTCGTGGCCGGCGCCGATGGCGCCACGGTGACGCACATCGGCTCTACTGTGCTGGTCTTCGGCAACGACGGCTACTCGCAGGCGATCGATATCGGCGATGGCTCGATCAAGGTCATGGCTGACGGCCACTACTCCTTCACCGCCGACAGTTCGGTTCTCGGCACCGGTGCGGCTTCGGCGACCTACACGGTGACTGACGGCGACGGCGACACTGCAACGGCCGGTATCACCTTTGCGGTGACCGACGCCAATACGCCGACAAGCGGCACGGCTACGGCTGCGGTTGACGATGACGGGCTTGCTGGCGGCAATCCGGCTAGCACCTTGGGCGATATCGACGCCAATCTCGGCGAGGTTCCGTTCAGTGCCAGCGAAAAGACCTATAACGGAGCGCTCGGCGGCAGCGTCGGTGGCGACGGCGCCGGCGCCAACGGCTTCTCGTTCGCAACGTTGGATGGCACCAATGGCACGGTCGGCCAGGAGAACGTGACCTACAGCTGGGACGCCGGCAGTGACACACTGACCGCGACAGGCCCTCGTGGCGTCCTGTTCACGGTGCATGTGACCGACCCGGCAACTGGCGCCTACACGGTGACGCTGGTCGACAACGTGCTTCAGGCCCAAGGCCCGAACGATGAGAACAATGCGACCGTCGATCTCGACTATGTGATCACCGATGCGGACGGCTCGACGGCACCGGGCACGCTGACCATTACCTTCAATGACGACGGCCCTTCCGTGACGGTCGGGACGGTTGCGGATAGCGCCCTGACATTGGTGACGCAGGACGCCGATACGATCGGCAACAATACCGACACGGCGAGCGCAAGCTTCGCGGCCGCCTTCCTTGGGGCGGTGACGCCGAGCTATGGCGCGGATGGCGCCGGTTCGACGGTGATCAGCGGCTACACGCTGTCGGTGACAGCTCCCGGCGAGAATTCGGGCCTGACCAGCCAGGGTGAGGCAATCACGCTGTCCAAGGTGGGCAACGACATCGTCGGCACGACGGCCACGCATGGCGATGTCTTCATGATCTCCGTCAATGCGGCCGGCACGGTGACGCTGACGCAGTATCAGCAGATCGACCACCTGCCCGAGAGCCTCGACACCACCAACAACAACGCCCACATCGACCTTGCCAATGGCCTGGTGACGCTGTCGGCGACGGCGACGGTGACGGATGGCGACAACGACCAGGCGACCTCGACGGTGAGCGCCGACCTGGGCGGCAATCTCGGCTTCGACGATGCCTTGCCGACGCTGTCGGTTGCGGCGATCGGCGATGCGATCAAGGTTGTGACGCAGGACGC